>JAYRDH010000004.1:52350-110677 GCA_041909515.1 Novosphingobium sp.
AGGACTCCTTTTGACGAGCGGCAATTGCAAAGCGGCCCGCGCGGCCTAGATTGGCAAGCAACAGACAGGAGAATCCCATGGCCACTATCGCCGTTACCGACGCCAGCTTCGCCGCCGATGTGCTCAATTCCGACAAGCCGGTGCTGGTCGACTTCTGGGCCGACTGGTGCGGCCCGTGCAAGATGATCGCCCCCGCGCTGGAGGAAATCAGCGAGGAACTGGCCGACCAGGTCACTATCGCCAAGGTCGACATCATGGACAGCACCGACACCGCCGCCAAGTTCGGCGTGCAGTCGATCCCGCTGATGGTGCTGTTCAAGAACGGCGAACCGGTCGCGCAAAAGCTGGGCGCGGCGCCCAAGAGCCAGCTCAAGGGCTGGCTGGAAAGCGTCCTCTAATCGGGCATGGTATCTTGAGCCTCTTCCGCAAGGGAGAGGCTCAGATTCCCGCCATCCGCCCGGCCAGTTCATCCCACAGCGCCGGAGTCGACGCCCCGATCAGGCTGGGGCGCAAATGCTCGTCAACGCGGTAGGGTGAGCCATCCGGGCGGCAGACTTTCCCGCCGGCTTCGTTCAGGAACAGCACCCCGGCGGCGTGATCCCACGCCAGCGTGCGTTCGAAAATCGTGATGTCGTTTTCCCCCAGCACGATGCGCGGATACTGCTCCGCCGCGCAGCGCGGAATATCGACCAGCGTGTAGTGCGGGGCGATGTGCGTTTTCAGCGCCTCGCGCTTGTCGGCATCGGCAAACACCAGCGAAATCGCGGCAATCGGCGGGCTCGCCCCGCTGGCGCGCGCCGTGATCCGCTCATCCCCGATCCATGCGCCTTTGCCTTGTTCGGCATGGCAGAACCGCTGGCGCAGCGGATCATAGATCCAGCCGCCGATGGTGGTTCCGCGCTCGGCCAGCGCGACGAGAATTCCGAATGGCGGCTTGCCATTGGCAAAATTGTTGGTGCCGTCGAGCGGATCGATGATCCAGCACAGCGCGTCGCCCAGCCGGTCGAGTACGGCGGGGTCGGCATGGGCGGCCTCCTCACCGACAATGGCCGCTTCGGGAAGCAGTTTGCCCAGCAGGTCCGACAGGATCGCTTCGGCAGCGTGATCGGCGACCGTCACGGCGTCGTCCGCGGCCTTGGCTTCAATCTGGTCGGCGCGCAGCGTTTGGTAATGCGGCAGGATCGCGCGTTCCGCCGCTTCGCGCATGATCGCCTCGACGGCGCGGCTCAGGCTCATGAGCGGTAGTCGGCGTTGATCGAGATGTAGCCGTGGGTCAGGTCGCAGGTCCACACGGTGGCGCGGCCTTCGCCCAGACCCAGATCGACCTCGATGGTGATGTCCTGCCCTTTGAGGTGCGCGGCGACGGGGGCTTCGTCATAATCGGCCAGCGGCTGGCCATCGCGCGCGGCCCAGGTGCCGCCGAAGCCAATGGAGAGCTTGTCGCGGTCCGCCGGTTCCCCGGCCTTGCCCACGGCCATCACTACGCGGCCCCAATTGGCGTCTTCGCCCGCGATGGCGGTTTTCACCAGCGGCGAATTGGCGATGGCGAGGCCGACGCGCCGCGCGCTGGCATCGCTGACCGCGCCGGTCACGCTGATGGCGATGAACTTTTGCGCGCCTTCGCCGTCACGCACGACCAGATGGGCGAGCTGGCGGCAGACGTCCTCCAGCGCGGCGGCAAACGCATCCGCACCGGGGCAGCCGGAACAGTTGATCTGGCTGTTGCCCGCCTTGCCGGTGGCAAAGGCCAGCACCGTGTCGCTGGTGGAGGTGTCGCTATCGACCGTGATGCAGTTGAACGTCTTGTCGCTGGCGGCGGAGAGCAGTTCCTGCAAATAGTCCGGCGCGATCGCGCAATCGGTGAAGATATAGCCCAGCATCGTTGCCATATCGGGCGCGATCATGCCGCTGCCCTTGATGACGGCGGTCAGCGTGATCGTGCGGCCATCGACCACCGCCGTGGCCATCGCGCCCTTGGCAAAGGTATCGGTCGTGCCGATGGTGTTGGCGGCATCTTCCCAGCCGCAGGGTTCTGCCGCCAGCGCGGCTTCGATACCCGCGCGGGCCTTGTCCTTGGGCAGCGGCACGCCAATCACGCCAGTGGAGGAAACGAACACCTGCTCCGCCGGGCAGCCGATGTGCGCGGAAACCTGCGCCATGATCGCGTCCACCGCCTCGCGCCCGCGATAGCCGGTGAAGGCGTTGGAGTTCCCGGCATTGACGACCAGCGCCCGCGCGCGGCCTTGGCTGACGTTGGCGCGGCCCAGTTCGACTTCGGACGAACAGCACACGTTGCGGGTGAACACCCCTGCCACCGCCGTGCCTTCAGCGAATTCCGCATAGGTCAGGTCACAGCGGCCCCAGTCCTTGTACCCCGCGCGCGCGACACGCAGCGTGACGCCCGCAATTGCGGGCATGGCAGGGAAAGGGCGGGCGAGCGGAGAGACGGCGTCAGACATGGCGAACGCCTTATGTCCGCTTTGCACGGCGGGCAAGGTCCGGCAACGCGCAGGGTTGCGCGGGCCGAATGCACTGTTATGCCTAAGTGCATGATCAGCTTGTCAATTATCCTTCTGGCGCAGGCCGCGACCATCGATTCTACCGCGCCGATTGTTGAACCGCCCGCGCCGCCCTTCAAGGTATCCCCGCCAGCGCCGCCCGCATCGAAAGGCGTGCCGCGCCCGATGGACTATCCGGGCAATTGGACCAACACGGCAGATTATCCGACAGCGGCACTGCGCGCGAACGAGCAGGGGACGAGCACGTTTTCGGTGATCGTGGACAAAGCCGGGCGGGTCAAGGAATGCCGGATCACCAGCAGTAGCGGATCGGCCGTGCTCGACGAAACGACTTGCCGTCTGGTCACCCAACGCGCGCGGTTTTTCCCGGCGGTCGATGAACAGAACAACCCGATCGAGGGCACTTACGCCAACCGGATCCGCTGGGTGCTGCCTTCGGTGACCGCGCCGGAACCGGGCACCGCGCTCACCACGTTCATTGTCGAGCCGAACGGCAGCATCAGCGATTGCAAGATTACGCTAACCGGCGCGGCGGCGCGGCAGCTTTCGAAGCTGGGCAATACCTGCGCCAGCACGAGCCGGATGACCCCCTACAAGGGGCCGGATGGCAAGCCGGTGCGCAAGCGCGTGACGATGCGGATCGAGGTGGCGACCGAAGTTGTCGCCGATCCCGCGCCGCCCGCGCCCTGATGTGATCAGCCGCCCAGCTTGATCAGCGCCGTCGGGGCGGCGGTGCTGCGGGGGGTGATTTTCCATTCCAGCTTTTGGCCCGTGGTCGTCGGGGCCGGGCCTTCATCGGTGTTGTTGGCCAGGATCGCGCCGTTCGTGGTCAGCGTGAGCGTGCCTTCCAGCTGGGGGAGTTCGGGGGTTGCTTCACCCTCCTTCTTCTCGTCCATGGCCGCGCCCATTGCCATCAGCTGGGCAAAGTTGCTCATGCCGCCTCCGCTGGCCGAAGGACCGAAACCGGGCGCTTCCACCCGCACCGCACCATCGGCGCGGCGATTGAGGATCACGAAGGGGTTGGCGGCAGGGAAGCGTTCGATGGTGGGGAAGATGAAGTCATGGTCGATCCGGCCGGCCAGCTGAAAATCAACCACGAACACGCCATTGCCCTTGTAGGTCACGGTCTTCCACCCGGCCTGGCGGCGCAGGCGGTCGGCCAGTTCCTCGGCGGCCTGCGGGTTGGTGGGGTCGATCCCGCCCAGCATCGCGCGCATCATCTCGGCGTTTTTCTTGTCGCGTTCGACCGCGCTTTTCTGTTCGGCCTCCCAGTCGGTTTTCTGCTGGGCGACTTCTTCCTTGGTGCACTTGCGTTCGGCAAAGTCACCATCGTCCTTGTAGCAGGGCGTGGCGACGAATTCGGCGTCGCCCTTGGCCTTGGACCCCATCTCGGCCAGCTTGCTCAGCCCCAGCATATGGATTTCGCCCTGATAGCCGTAGGCGAACGTCCCGTCCTTGCGCAGGTCGATGGTGGACGCGAATTTGCCGGGCGAGATCAGGCAGGCGCTGAGCAGCAGGCTGAACCCGGCGGCGATTCCCGCCATGGCCATGCGGCGAAAGGAACGGGGCTGGGGCATCGGCGAATCTCCTAAACGGTCAGCTGCGCGTGGCGATGGCGTATAGCGCAATCGCGGCGGCGTTCGATACGTTAAGGCTTTCAATCGCATCGGAAATTGGCAGACGGGCCAGCGCATCGCAATGCTGGGCGATGTTGTGGCGCATCCCTTCGCCTTCCGCGCCCAGCACCAGCGCGACCGGGCCGGTGGGCAGCGCATCGCCAAAGTTGGACGGGCCATTGCCGTCCAGCCCGATCCGCCAGTATCCGGCTTCGGCAATTTCATCGAGTGCGCGCGCGAGGTTCACCACCCGCACCCACGGCACCACTTCCAGCGCGCCGGAGGCCGATTTCGCCAGCGTGCCCGATTCGGGCGGGGCGTGGCGGTCCTGCGTGACGATGGCGCAGGCGTTGAATGCCGCGGCGGAGCGCATGATCGCGCCGACGTTGTGCGGATCGGTCACCTGATCGAGCACGACCAGCGGGCGCGCCGGATCGCCGTCCAGCACGTCTTCCAGGAAAATATCTTCCAGCCCGTCGCATTCCAGCACCAGCCCCTGGTGCGGCGCATCGCGCGCCACGAGTCGCGCCAGATCGGCAGCTTGCGCGTATTCCACGGGAAAGTTCGCAGGCAGTTCCCCGTCGAGCGAGGCAACGCCTTCGCGCGTGGCCCACAGTTTGCGGTGGCGGCGTTCCGGGTTCTTCAGCGCGGCTTCCACCGCGTGGCGGCCCCACAGCCGCACCGCTCCGGTGCTGGCCCGGCCGGAACCGCGCCCACCCTGCATTCGCCCGGCGCGTCCGCGCAGGGCCCTGGCCGGTTTTCCATCGCTCTTGCGGGTCATGACATGATTTCCTGTTGCATTCGTCCCCCCTGCCAGCGGGGCGGATTTCAGGCAACTGTTGACAGAGTGATTTCCCTTCGCCATTGGGGCCGCCTCTCGGCCGGACGGTCCCTTTGCGGGGACCATTCAATCGGGGTTCGCCCCGCACCGGCAACTGGTGTGGACAGGTGGCCGAGTGGTTAATGGCAGCAGACTGTAAATCTGCCCGCGAGAGCGTACGCTGGTTCGAATCCAGCCCTGTCCACCACCAGCCTTTCCCTGCAACGGGGCGCCCAATCAGACTTCCCGGCCATCCAGACTTGTCGCGCACGGCGCTGGGCATTAGACGGCGGCGATGAGCGAAATCATTCCCGTCATTTCGGCCACCGGCCTCTATACGCCGCCCGATTCGATCTCCAACGACGAACTGGTGGACAGCTTCAACGCCTATGTTGCGCGCTTCAACGCGGCGCACGCGGCGGACATCGCGGCGGGGATCGTCGCGGAACTGGCCCCCAGTTCGGCCGAATTCATCGAGAAGGCCAGCGGGATCAAGTCGCGCCATGTGATGAGCAAGGCGTCGCTGCTCGATCCGGACGTGATGGCTCCGCGCTGGGCCGAACGGCCGAACGAGGAGCTGTCGGTCATGGCCGAAATGGGCGTGAAAGCCGCTCAGGCCGCGCTGGCCGCAGCCGGGCGCGAGGCGAGGGACGTCGATGCCGTGCTGTGTGCCGCGTCGAACATGCAGCGCCCCTATCCGGCGATGGCGATCGAGATCCAGCAGGCACTGGGAATCGAAGGGTTCGCGTTTGACATGAACGTCGCGTGTTCGTCCGCCACGTTCGGCATCCAGACGGCAGCGGATTTCATTCGCGCGGGCAATGCCCGCTCGGTGCTGGTGGTCAGCCCCGAAATCTGCACCGGCCACAACAATATGCGCAACCGCGACAGCCACTTCATCTTTGGTGACGTGGCGACCGCCGTGCTGGTCGAGGCGAAGGACATCGCGCCCAATCCGCACTGGGAAATCGTCGGGACGCGGCTGAAGACGGTGTTCTCCAACAACATCCGCAACAACTTCGGTTTCCTGAACTGCGCAACGCCAGAAACCATGGGCGCGCCGGACAAGCTGTTCGTTCAGGAAGGGCGCAAGGTGTTCAAGGAAGTGGTGCCGATGGTCGCGACGATGATCGCGGACCATGCGGGCGATCTGGGGCTGGACCCGGCGGGCTTGCGGCGGCTGTGGCTGCATCAGGCCAACCAGGGCATGAACCGCCTGATCGCGCAGCGCGTGCTGGGGCATGAGGCAAACGAGGACGAGAGTCCGACCGTGCTGGATACTTATGGCAATACGTCGTCCGCCGGGTCGATCATTGCCTTTCATCTCAACAATGCCGACCTTGGGGTTGGCGACACGGGCGTGATCTGCTCGTTCGGTGCGGGCTATTCCGCTGGCACCGTTTTCGTGCGGAAGGTGGCGTAATGGCGAACGAAGTGCTCGATAACCGGGGGCGGGGCGAGGCGAGCTGGAACTGGCCCGCGTTCCACCCCGAAAGCCACAAGTTTGCCGCGCTCGCCGCGATCCTGAGCGGGCTGGCCGCGACGTTTGCATGGGAAACGCTGGCGTGGCCGCTGGCCGCGCTGGTGCTGTGCATCCTGGCGTTCTTCCGCGACCCCAAGCGTGTCACGCCGCAGGGCGACAATTTCATCGTCGCGCCTGCCGACGGCCTCGTCACGCTGATCCAGAAGGTCGAGCCGCCGCGCGAACTGGTGTTCGACGATGGCAGCGGCACCGCCGGGCTTTCCCCGGAACCGGTCACGCGTATTTCGATTTTCATGTCGGTGTTCGATGTCCACATCAACCGCACGCCGATTGGCGGGACGGTGCGCCGGGTGGTCTATATTCCGGGCCGCTTTCTCAACGCCGACCTCGACAAGGCGAGCGAGGAGAACGAGCGCCAGCACTTCCTGATCGAGCGTGGGGATGGCCTAAAGATCGGCTTCACCCAGATCGCCGGGCTGGTTGCGCGCCGGATCGTGCCGTTCGTGAAGCCTGGCGACCTGCTTGCCGCCGGACAGCGCGTGGGCCTGATCCGGTTCGGCAGCCGGGTTGACGTCTATCTGCCCGCCGGGACCGAGCCGAAAGTGCTGATGGGGCAAAAGATCGTGGCCGGTGAAACGATTCTGGCCGAAGTCGGCCAGCAGCCATTGATCGAGGGCGTGTGCCAGTGACCGGCACGCCGCCCGAACCCGGAGCGCTGCCGGGCGGGCTGACGCTGCGGGCGATGGTGCCCAACGCGATTACCGCCGCCGCGCTGTGCATGGGGCTGACGGGCATCCGCTTTGCCATCATGGGCGATTTCGAAAAGGCCGTGCAGGCCGTGATCGTCGCCGGGATGCTGGACGGGATCGACGGGCGCATCGCCCGCCTGCTGAAAGCGCAAAGCCGGTTCGGTGCGGAGCTGGACAGTCTGGCCGACAACGTGTCGTTCGGGGTGGCCCCGGCGCTGATCCTGTTCCTGTGGTCGCTGCAGGACTTGCCGCGCCTCGGCTGGTTCGCGGCGCTGGCCTTTGCTATTGCCTGTGCGCTGCGGCTGGCACGCTTCAACGCGCGGATCGACATGGCGGATGAACCGCGCAAGGAAGCCGGCTTCCTGACCGGGGTGCCTGCGCCGGTCGGGGCCGGGCTGGTGTTCCTGCCGCTCTACCTGTGGTTTGTCACTGGTGAAGCCGCGTTCCGCGATCCGGTGCTGGTCAGTGGCTGGCTGTTCGCGATGGGCTTTCTGATGATTTCCAGCGTCGCCACGCTCAGCTGGGGGCGGATGCGCCCGCGCAAGAGTTTTCGCCTGGAAGTGATCGCGCTGTTCGGGCTGGTCGCCGCCGCGCTGCTGACCGAGCCGTGGTGGACCCTGATCGCGATCTGCGCCGTCTATCTGGCACTGCTGCCGGTGGCGATGATCCTCTATGGCCGGGTCAAGCGGCGGCGGGCCGCGGCTGCGGAGCCAGCACTGCCATCTGCCTGACGGGGAAGTTCAGCACATTGATCCGGCTGGGCGTGCCCACGCTGCGGATCGTCCAGCGCACTTCGCGCCGGGCCGGGCAGGCGTTCAGCTGCGCCCGGATGGTTCGTGCCTGGCGGCCATGATCGCGCCAGGTGGCGCGCATGGCCCCGCCCACGATCAGGGTGGTGGCAGAAAACAGGGCGATCAGCATCAGTCCGGTCATCACGCTGGCATCCTTGGCAGGGGTGTTTGCACACCTGTGAACTCGCTGTGGAGGGCTTGTGGATAACTTCGCTTTGTGCTTAGTTTGTTCCAGCCACTCGTTCGATGGGGCAATGTTCTCTTTTTGTTCCATTCACGTCAAGCGGTTTTTTCAGGGCATCGCGTTTTTTGCCGCCGGGGATTCGCCTTAAAAGCTGGATTTCCCGGTTTTAAGGGGTTAAGGGCCGCCCCGTCTGGAAAGGGATTCGCGTTGTGCGGGGCCGTGATCCGGGCAAATCCACATGGGAAGCACCCATCCCGGTTCCGCAGCGGAGATGCCGCACGGTGCCTGCTTCCCAGAGGTTCAAACCGGAAAGGAATTACTTATGGCGGCTCCTGTCGTCACGATGAATCAGCTGATCGAAGCCGGTGCCCACTTCGGCCACCAGACCCACCGCTGGAACCCGCGGATGAAGCCGTACATCTTCGGCGCCCGCAACGGCATCCACATCCTCGACCTGTCGCAGACCGTTCCTCTGTTCGCGCGCGCGCTCGACTTCGTGTCGGCCACCGTGCAGCGCGGCGGCAAGGTGCTGTTCGTCGGCACCAAGCGCCAGGCGCAGGAGCCGATCGCTCAGGCTGCGCGCGCTTGCGGCCAGCACTATGTCAACCATCGCTGGCTGGGCGGCATGCTCACCAACTGGAAGACCATTTCCGGCTCGATCAAGCGCTTCAAGGCGCTCGAAGAGCAGCTGGCGGGCGACACTGCCGGCCTGACCAAGAAGGAAGTGCTCCAGCTGACGCGTGAGCGTGACAAGCTGGAACTGTCGCTCGGCGGCATCCGCGACATGGGCGGTATCCCGGACGTGATGTTCGTGATTGACGCCAACAAGGAAGAGCTGGCGATCAAGGAAGCCAACGTCCTGGGTATCCCGGTCGTGGCGATCCTCGATTCGAACGTTTCGCCCGATGGCATCGCGTTCCCGATTCCGGCGAACGATGATGCCAGCCGCGCGATCCGCCTGTACTGTGAAGCGGTTGCCACCGCTGCCCAGAAGGGCGGCCGCGAAGCCGTGGTGAATTCGGGTGCGGACATCGGTGCGATGGCTGAACCGGTGGCTGAAGAAGTCGCCGTGGTTGAAGCCACCGCTGAATAAGCATTGTCGGTCGGGCCGTCTGGCCCGCCGTCACAAACGCGTAACGCGCCGGGTCCACGGGCCTGGCGCGTCACACCTTTAGACAAAGAAGGACCACCGCAATGGCTTACACCGCCACTGACGTGAAGAACCTGCGCGAGCGCACCGGCGCTGGCATGATGGATTGCAAGAAGGCCCTGGACGAAACCGGCGGCGACATCGAAGCCGCCGTGGACGCCCTGCGTGCCAAGGGTCTGGCTGCTGTTGCCAAGAAGTCCAGCCGCACCGCCGCCGAAGGGCTGGTTGGCGTGGCCGTGACCGGGACCAAGGGCGTTGCCGTTGAAGTCAACTCGGAAACCGACTTCGTCGCCAAGAACGAACAGTTCCAGGATTTTGTGCGCAAGACCACCGAAGTGGCGCTGGGCGCGACTTCGGACGATGTCGAAGCGCTGAAGGCTGCGGCCTATCCGGACGGCGGCACCGTGGCTGACACGCTGACCACCAACGTGGCGACCATCGGTGAAAACCAGCAGGTCCGCCGCATGAAGACCGTTTCGGTCAGCAGCGGTCTGGTCGTGCCTTACATGCACAACGCCGCCGCGCCGAACCTCGGCAAGATCGGCGTGCTGGTTGCGCTGGAATCCGAAGCTGGTGCTGACGTGCTGGAGCCGCTGGGCAAGCAGATCGCGATGCACATCGCCGCTGCCTTCCCGCTGGCGCTGACCGCCGAAGACCTCGACGCCGACCTGATCGCCCGCGAGCGCAAGATCGCGGCTGAAAAGGCTGCCGAAAGCGGCAAGCCCGCTGAAGTGCAGGCCAAGATGGTCGATGGCGCCGTGGCCAAGTACGCCAAGGAAAACGCCCTGCTCAGCCAGGTCTTCGTGATGGACAACAAGACCCCGGTCGCCCAGGTCGTCGAGGCGGCTGGCAAGGCTGCCGGCACCAAGATCGTCCTGAAGGACTACGTCCGCTTCCAGCTGGGCGAAGGCATCGAAAAGGCCGAAACCGATTTCGCGGCGGAAGTCGCGGCGGCTGCCGGTCTGAACTGATTGGCCTGATCCTCTCCGGAATCGAGGGGGGATGGTTCAGAGAGAATGGGCGCGGGGCGAAGGCTTCGCGCCCTTTTCGCATGAATTTCCGGTGTAGTTCTTGGCCCTGCCGTACTTGGCATTGTCGGGCCATCGGTATAAGGCCCCACCAACCTTTGCGAGAGCGATCACACACCCCATGAGCCTGCCTCCCTTCAAGCGCGTCCTGCTTAAACTGTCCGGCGAAGTCCTGATGGGCGGTCAGCAGTTCGGGATCGACCCGGAATTCGTCGCCGAACTGGCGAAAGAAGTGAAGGCGGCGAAGGATAGCGGGCTGGAAATCTGCCTGGTGATCGGCGGCGGCAACATCTTTCGCGGGATGGCCGGTGCGGCCAAGGGGATGGACCGCGCGCAGGCCGACTACATGGGCATGCTCGCCACGGTGATGAACGCGCTGGCGATGCAGAACGCGCTGGAACAGCTGGGCGTGCCGACGCGCGTGCAGTCCGCGATCGAGATGGACAAGGTGTGCGAGCCGGTGATCCGCCGCCGCGCCGAACGGCATCTGGAAAAGCGCCGCGTGGTGATCTTTGCCGCCGGCGTGGGTGCGCCCTACTTCACGACCGACAGCGGCGCGGCCCTGCGCGCGGCGGAAATGAAGTGCGACGCGTTGCTCAAGGGTACCAGCGTTGACGGGGTCTATGATTCCGATCCCAAGACCAATCCCAATGCAATCCGTTATGATACAGTCGATTACGACACGGTTCTGGCGCAGAACCTGAAAGTCATGGATGCCAGTGCGGTCGCGCTGTGCCGTGACAACTCCATTCCCATTGTTATTTTTTCGATCCGCGAAAAAGGGAACTTGGCGCGTGTTCTTGGTCAAAGTCAGAGCGGGAACTTGACGAAGGTCACCGAAGAGAAAGCGGCATTTACCATCGTGACAAAAGGAAACTGAGCCATGGCCAAGTATGACAAGGCCGATCTGGAACGCCGCATGAAGGGTGCGGTGGAATCGCTGAAGGGCGATCTGGCCGGGCTGCGCACCGGGCGCGCGAACACCGCGCTGCTCGACCCGATCGTGGTCGAAGTGTACGGCGCGCACATGCCGCTGAACCAGGTGGCGACCGTGTCTGCGCCGGAACCGCGCCTGCTGTCGGTACAGGTCTGGGACAAGTCCAACGTGACGCCGGTGGAAAAGGCAATCCGCTCCGCCGGGCTGGGGCTGAACCCGATCAACGACGGCAACAACATCCGTCTGCCGATCCCCGACCTGACCGAGGAACGCCGCAAGGAGCTGGCGAAACTGGCCAGCAAGTATGCGGAAAACGCCCGCATCGCGATCCGCAACGTGCGCCGCGACGGGATGGAAGCGCTGAAGGCGGACGAGGCCAAGAAGGAAATCTCGGAAGACGACCGCAAGCGCGCCGAAACCGAAGTCCAGAAGCTGACCGACGAGCAGATCAAGGCGTGCGACGAAGCCGCCGCGGCCAAGGAAAAGGAAATCCTGGGCAAGTGAGGCCCACCGTGGACTACGGTTCCCCCTCCTCTTCAGAGGAGGGGTGCAGGGGTGGTGGCAAGGCGCAGCCTTGCTCGCGCAGCGATCTTGCGCCTGGCTGCCACCTCCCCCAACCCCCTCCTCTTCAGAGGAGGGGGCTTTGAGTTCGGGCACTCCGCTCGCGCGCCATGTCGCGATCATCATGGATGGCAACGGGCGCTGGGCCAAGCAGCGCCACCTGCCGCGCGTGGTCGGCCACCAGCGCGGCGTCGAAGCCGTGCGCGAACTGGTCCGTGCGGCGCGGCAGATGGGGCTGGAAGCGCTGACGCTCTATGCCTTCAGCACCGAGAACTGGCGGCGGCCAGAGGATGAAGTTTCGGCGCTGATGGGCCTGCTGCGGCGCTATATCATCGCCGACCTTGATGAATTCGTGGCCAACAACGTCAAGCTGCGAATCATCGGCAATTATCAGGCCTTGGCCTCCGATCTGGTCGCCCTGATCGAGGATGCGCTGGCCAGGACCGCGCACAACGACGGCACCACGCTGGTCATCGCGCTGAATTACGGGGCGCAGGACGAAATCGCCCGCGCTGCCGCGAAAGCCGCTGCCAAGGGGCCGATTACGCCCGAAGCCATCGAGGCCGAGCTGGATACGGCGGGCCTGCCGCCGCTCGACCTGCTGATCCGCACCTCTGGCGAAGTGCGGCTGTCGAACTTCCTGCTGTGGCAGGCGGCCTATGCCGAATTGTGGTTCACCGACGTGCTGTGGCCCGATTTCAAGCCCGCGCACTTGCAGGAAGCGCTGGCGCAGTTCGGTAACCGGGAGCGGCGTTATGGCGGACGGTAACAGCAAGAACGCCGACCTGCCGGTCCGCGCCGCATCCGCCGTGGTGATGATCGCGGTCGCCGGAACGGCACTGTGGCTGGGAGGGAAAGTCTGGGCCGGGTTCGTCGCCGCGATTGCGCTGGGGACGTATTGGGAATTTGCCACGCTGGCCAAGGCGTTCGCTGCAAGCCGTGCGCGGCTGGCGGCGTGGCTGCTGGGCGGGCTGGTCTATGTCGGGCTGGCCGGGGTGATGCTCGCCGGGTTGCGGCTGGGCGAATATGGTGTGGCGACGGTGCTGGTGGTGGTGCTGGCGGTGATCGGCACCGATATTGGCGCCTATTTCGCCGGGCGAACGTTCGGCGGTCCGAAGATTGCGCCCGCGATCAGCCCGTCCAAGACCTGGTCCGGCTTGGCTGGCGGGATGTTGGGCGCGGGCGGGGGCATGGCGCTGGCCTATTGGCTGAGCTGGAAATTCGCGGGCGTGTTGGGGCCGGAAGACATTGCGGTGACGACGGTGAACGGCGTGACGGTCACGTCGGCCGCGCCGGAACTGCTGATCCCCTGGCGGCTGATTGCTCTGGCAGGCCCGGCCGTGGCGGTAATCGCGCAGGCGGGCGATTTCTTTGAAAGCTGGATGAAGCGCCGCGCGGGCGTGAAGGATTCGGGCAAGCTGATCCCCGGCCACGGAGGACTGTTTGATCGGGTCGACGGCTTGCTGGCCGTGCTGTTCGCGCTGGCGCTGGTTTCGGTGCTGGGCGGGACGGGGGGCTAGGGCCGATGCGCACGATCTCGGTCCTGGGGGCAACCGGCTCCATCGGCGCATCGACGCTTGACCTGATCCGGCGCGCGGCGGATGACTGGCGGGTCGTCGCGCTGACGGCCAATGGCAACGCGGCGGACCTTGCCCGGCTGGCACGCGAATTCGGCGCGGAAATCGCGGTTGTGGCCGACGAAGCCAGCCTGCCTGCGCTGCGTGAGGCGCTGGCGGGAAGCGGCATCGCGGCGGCAGGCGGCGCGGCGGCGCTGGTCGAGGCGGCGGCGCGCGGTGCGGACATGACCGTCGCGGCGATTGTCGGCTGCGCGGGGCTGGCCCCGGTGATGGCCGCGATCGAGTGCGGCAAGACCGTTGCGCTCGCCAACAAGGAAGCGCTGGTGTCCGCCGGGGACGTGATGATGCAGGCGGTGGAGCGCCATGGCGCGACCCTGCTGCCAGTCGATTCCGAACACAACGCGATCTTCCAGTGCCTGAACGGCACCGATTTGGCCGATGTCCGCTGGATCACCCTGACGGCGAGCGGCGGCCCGTTCCGCGACTGGACGCTGGAGCAACTCCACGCCGCGACCCCGGCGCAGGCGATCAAGCATCCCAACTGGGACATGGGCGCGAAGATCAGCGTCGATAGCGCGACGATGTTCAACAAGGGCCTTGAACTGATCGAGGCCTGGCACTTGTTCCCGGTCGGGCTGGAGCGGCTGCGGATCATCGTCCATCCGCAATCGGTGATCCATTCGATGGTGGAATACCGCGACGGATCGACGCTGGCGCAGCTCGGCCCGTCGGATATGCGCGTGCCGATCGCCTCGACGCTGGCCTGGCCCGCGCGGATGGATACGCCGTGTGCGCCGCTGGATCTGGCCGCGATTGGCGAGCTGACGTTTCGTGCGCCCGATGAAGTGCGCTTTCCCGCGACCCGGCTGGCCCGGCAGGCGGCGGAAGCGGGCGGGGCGGCCCCGGCGGTGCTCAACGCCGCGAACGAAATTGCGGTCGCCGCGTTCCTCGCTGGTCAGATCGGGTTCACCCGGATCCCTGCATTGGTCGAACAAATGCTGGAGCGTTATGCTCCGCCGCCGCCCCTGACGCTCGACGCGGTGATCGCGGTCGATGCGCAGGCGCGGGTGCGGGCGCGTGAATTGCTGGAGTCGCTGTAACTTGGACAATTCCCCGTCGGTGCTGATGATGATTGGCGCGTTCCTGCTGGTGCTGGGGCCGCTGGTGGTGCTGCATGAACTGGGCCACTATCTGGTCGGGCGTCTGTTCGGGGTGCGGGCGGATGCCTTTGCGGTTGGGTTTGGCAAGGAACTGGCCGGGTGGACCGACCAGCGCGGCACCCGCTGGAAGCTCTGCGCGCTGCCGCTGGGCGGCTATGTCCAGTTCGCGGGTGACATGAACGCGGCATCTGTGCCCGATCCGGCACTGGCCGATGCCACCCGCGAGGAACTGCGCGGCACGTTCCAGGGCGCGAAGCTGTGGCAGCGCAGCCTGATCGTGCTGGCCGGGCCGATGATGAACCTGTTCGTCGCCGTCGCGATCTTTGCCGCGTTCAACCTGGCCTACGGCGTCCCCACCGCGAGCCCGGAAGTGGGTGGCTTTTCCGAAAATTCGCCCGCGAAAGTGGCGGGCCTGAAGGAAGGCGACCGGATCGTCGCCATCGACGGCGACCGGATTGAGACGTTCTTCGACATTGCCGAGCGGGTGACGCTGAACCCCGGCAAGACGGTGACGGTGACGTATCAGCGTGGCGGCATCGAAACCTCGGTGCCGATCACGCTGCTGACCGATGTGCAGCATGACCAGTTCGGTAACGAGCTGCGGCGCGGGCTGCTGGGCGTACGGTCTGCGGGGATGAAGTTCGAGGCCGTCGGGCCGGTCGGCGCGGTGGTGTCCGGGTTCGACCAGTCGCTGGGCATCGTGCGGACGATGGTTGAGGGGTTGCGCCAGATCGTCACCGGCGAACGCTCAGTCGAGGAGCTGGGCGGGCCGATCAAGATCGCCAAGTATTCGGGCGAGCGGCTGTCGCTGGGCTGGCTGGAATTCGTGTCGTTTGCGGCGCTGATTTCAATTAACTTGGCATTCATCAACCTCCTGCCAATCCCGACGCTCGACGGTGGGCATCTGGTTTTCTACGCCGCGGAAGCAGTCCGCCGTAAACCGCTGGGTGCGCGCAGTCAGGAATGGGCGTTCCGCACCGGACTGGCCTTCGTGCTGGGACTGATGCTGTTCGTGACGCTGAACGACCTCGCCTCGTTGCCGATTTTCGGCAGCTAGGCCGGATATGATGGGAAATTAACTGCGGACGGTTTGGCCAACCCTGCTTGATTGGCGGTGACGCATCGGGCAGAGGGCGGCGACGTGTCTGCAGTGCGCTTGGCGCCCCGCACGGGGGTGGGCGGCAGGCGAAATGCACAATTGACGGGAACAGCCGTGCCGAAAGACCAACGCCCTATGCACTGCACTGCCACCATCCGCATGACCGCGGCCTTGCTGGGAACGACGTTCCTGGCCGGACTGCCGGTGGCGGCGCTGGCGCAAGCCGCGCCCGCGCCAGTGACGGCCGAAGCGCCTCCGGCGGTCGATGTTATCGGATCCATCACCGTGATCGGGTCCCAGCGCCTGGAGCCGGACACGATCCGGTCCTATATCAAGCTGCGGCTAGGCCAGCCCTATACCCAGGTCGCCGCCGACATGGCGCTGAAGGACCTATTCGCGACCGAGCTGTTCTCTGACGTCCAGATCAGCAACAGCAGCGGCGCGGTGACCATCCAGGTCAAGGAAAACCCGGTGGTCAACCGGATCATCCTGGAAGGCAACAAGCGCCTGAAGGAGGACAAGATCCTCCCTGAGATCAAGTTGTCGCCGCGCCAGATCTTTACCCGGTCCAAGGTCCGCGCCGATGTCGCCCGCATTATCGAGCTGTACAAGCGCCAGGGCCGGTTCGCCGCCCAGGTCGAACCGAAGATGGTTCAGCTGGAACAGAACCGCGTCGATATCGTCTATGAAATCAGCGAAGGCCCCAAGTCCAAGGTCCGCAAGATCAACATCATCGGGAACGAGAATTTCGATGACGGCGATCTGAAAGATGAAATGGTCACCAAGGAAACCGGGCTGACCCGCATTTTCAGCTCCGGCACCAGCTATGACCCGGACCGGATGGCCTTCGACCAGCAGAAGCTGCGCCAGTATTACCTGACTCAGGGCTATGCCGATTTCCGCATCGTTTCGGCCGTGGCCGAACTGACGCCGGACAAGAAGGACTTCATCCTGACCTACGTGGTCGAGGAAGGGCAGCGCTACAAATTTGCCGACGTGAAGGTGGAAAGCCAGCTGCGCGACTTTGACGGCGACTTGCTTGCGCGCCAGCTGCCGATGAAGAAGGGCGACTGGTATAACGCCAAGCTGGTCGAGGACACAATCGACAAGCTGAACGAAACCGCCGGCACGTTCGGTTATGCCTTCGCGGACGTCCGTCCCAGCTACGACCGTAGCAAGGACGACCTGACGATGGGGATCACTTTCCAGATCGCCGAAGCGCCGCGCGTCTATGTCGAGAAGATCGAAGTCAACGGCAACACGCTGACCCAGGACAAGGTGATCCGCCGCGAATTCCGCCTGGCGGAAGGCGACGCGTTCAACTCGCTCCAGGTCAAGCGTTCGACCAACCGCATCAACTCGCTCGGCTATTTCCAGGAAAAGTTCGAGGTTGAGCAGAAGAACGGCAGCGCTCCCGACCGGATCGTGCTGGAAGCCAACGTCGAGGAAAAGCCGACTGGCGAATTGCAGCTGTCGGCGGGTTACTCCAGCCTTGAGAAGCTGATCTTCCAGGGCTCGATCCAGCAGCGCAACTTCCGCGGGCGCGGGCAGACCATCGGCCTGTCGCTGTCCTATTCGAACTATTCAAAGAGCGCGGAAGTCAGCTTTACCGAACCCTATATGTTCGATCGCAACATCTCGCTGGGCGTCAACGTCTATCGCCGCGATTACAACTCGTTCAATTACCTGAACAATTCGCGCAACACGACGTACAAGCAGGCAACCACCGGCTTCCAGGTCCGTGCGGGCATTCCGGTGACCGAATATATCTCGGCGGTGGGCAGCTATACGTTCAACATTGACGATATCTCGCTCGACAAGAACCAGTTCTTCACCAACCGCGTCAACCCGACCGTGAACGAGTGCGATCCGCTGCTGGCGGGCCGCTATCTGTGCGAAGCGCTGGGCAAGCGGACCAGCTCGATCCTGGGCATGTCGCTGATCTACGACACGCTCGACAACCGCATGCGCCCCTCGCGCGGGCGCGCCGCGTCGGTTACGGCGGAATTCGCCGGGCTGGGCGGGTCGGTCAAATATGCCCGCCTGCGCGCCAATGCCTCGCAGTACTGGCCGCTGGGCAAGGGCTTTATCTTCTCGATCCGGGGTGAAGCGGGCGCGATCAAGTCGCTGGAAAACCGGGGCGGGGCGGCGACGGGGATTGACGATGTCCGCCTGACCGACCGGTTCTATCTGGGTGAGCCGGAAATGCGCGGGTTTGACATTCGCGGCGTCGGTCCGCGCGTGATCCGCCAGCCGATCGTCGATGACGGCGCGGGCAACCCGGTGGTGATCACCGATCGCAACCAGGTCGTCGATGACGCGCTGGGTGGCAAGTATTACTACCTGACGCACTTCGAACTGGAAATTCCGCTGGGTTCGGGCGCGCGTGAAATGGGCCTGCGTCCGTCGGTGTTCATGGATATCGGCTCGGTCTGGGGCGTGCGGCGTCCGCTGCTGCAATCCAGCCCGTTCCCGAACGGCATATTCATCCCGTCGCGCGATACGGCAGGCAACCCGCTCTATCTGCAGATCGACTCGGTCGACGCCAGCTGCAACGCGACCACGACCTCGCAGGTCACCAGCCCGACCAACCCCAATCCGCCGTCGTGCCTGACCGGCAACGCGAACACCGCGCTGGGCAGCAGCGTCGCTCCGTTCCAGGAAGTGTTCGTGGGTGATTCGATCAAGCCGCGCATTTCCGTCGGCGTCGGCGTGAACTGGAATTCGCCGTTCGGGCCGTTCCGCATCGACTTTGCCAAGGTGCTGATGAAGCGGCCGGGCGACGACACCAAGAGCTTTACTTTCAACGTAGGAACCCAATTCTGATGACCAAGTTCAGCAAGCCGGCGCTGGTCGCCAGCCTACTCATCGCCGCCGCCACCGCGCAGCCGGCGCTTGCCGCCAAGGACAAGAAGAAGGGCGATGAAGCCCCCGCCGCTGCCGCCGGTCCGGTGGCCGTGCAGGGCATCGCCGTGGCCAGCCTGGACGCCGCGATTGCCAATTCGGATGCCTTCCGCGTGGCCGAACAGCAGCGCCCGGTGACGTACAAGCCCAACTTCGACGGTGCCAATGCGCGCGGCAAGGCGCTGGAAGCCCAGCTGAAGCCGCTGGTCGACAAGTTCGAGGCTGATCGCAAGGCCGCAAAGCCGAACGTTCCCGCGCTGCAACAGCAGGCCAAGGTGCTGCAGGACCTGCAGGAGCGCGGCAAGCAGGAAATCCAGCAGCAGCTGATGCCGGTCGCCCTGTCGGAAGCCTATGTCGCCGAACAGATCGAAGCCAAGCTGGACCAGGCCGTGCAGCAGGCGATGACCAAGGCGAAGGTTTCGCTGTTGCTTCAGCCCAACGCCGTGATCGCCCGTTCGGTCAGCTATGACCTGACCGACGAGATCGTGGCCGAACTCAACGTGCTGATCCCCAGCGCGCAGCTGGTCCCGCCGACCGGTTGGGAACCGCGTCAGGTGCGTGAAGCCCGCGCCCAGCAGGCCGCGCAGGCTGCCGCTGCGCAGGGCGGCGCGGCTCCGGCTGCTCCGGCCGCTGGCGCTCCGGCCACCCCGGCCGGTCCGCAGCCCGAAGGCCGCTAAGCGAAGTCGTTGGGGGCAGCGATGAGCGAGACCACGCAAGGTGAAGGCGCGGCGGCTGCGGCCGCCCCGCTGGACTATGACATCCGCAAGATCCTGGCGGCGCTGCCGCACCGCTATCCGCTGTTGCTGGTGGACCGGGTCAAGTCGATGGAAGTGGGCGAGAAGATCCATGCGGTGAAGGCAGTGACCTTCAACGAGCAGTTCTTCCAGGGCCATTTCCCCGGCCGTCCGATCATGCCGGGCGTCTTGCAGATCGAGGCGCTGGCCCAGACGGCGGCGATTCTGGCGATCGAATCGCTGGACCTCGCCGGATCGGGCAAGCTGGTCTATTTCATGTCGATCGACGAGGCGAAGTTCCGCGCCCCGGTTGAACCGGGCGTGCTGCTCGACCTCGAAGTGGGCTTCGTGCAAAAGCGCGCGCGGGTCTGCAAGTTCTGGGGCAAGGCCTCGATCGAGGGCAAGGTGACCTGCGATGTGCAGTTCACCGCCATGATCGCGGACGCCTGATCAGCCGAAGGGCTGGACAATTCCCGGCGGTGCGGTTAAGCGCGCCGTTTCCTTTTCAGGCCGGTCGGAACCGGCCCTAGCGAAAGAGTTGAACCATGAAGGCCGATATCCATCCCGATTACCACATGATCAAGGTGCAGATGACCGACGGCACCGTGTTCGAAACCCGCTCCACCTGGGGCAAGGAAGGCGACACGCTGGCGCTGGAAATCGACCCGACGTCGCACCCGGCATGGACCGGCGGCACCCGCCAGCTCGACCAGGGCGGCCGCGTTGCCCAGTTCAACAAGCGCTTCGGTGGCCTCACGCTCAAGAAGTGAGCGGCGGCAACCTGCCACAATGCAAAAGGGCGGCCTGCGGGTCGCCCTTTTCGTTTGGCGGGATCAGTCAGGGCTGGATTCGCACCATGCGCTCGGCATGGCCTCTTCCTCGCTGGGGAGTGGCTGACGTGCCCCTGATCGGACCGTCAGAACTGCGCGGCGAGCAATTCCGCTTCGGCATGGGGCAGCGGACGCAGAAATTCCACGCCGCACGATCCATCGCGCACCCAGCGGACGATCGCCTGTGTGGAAATGGCATCGCTGAGGGTGAGGGTGATGAACGAGCCGAGTCGCAGCCAGGCGGCGTCGCTGACGATGTTGCAGCCGAACGCTGAAAAGTCGTGCAGCCCCGCCGTGGTCCGATCTCCGTGCGATGACCGGACCGTAACCTCGCCGCGTGCGGGCCGGCGCGCGGCCTTGCGGGTCAGGGGGCGGCTGGCCGAAGCGAGCCGGTGTTGGTCCTTGGGTCTGGCAGGCATGTTCTTGGCGACTCGTTCCGTGTCTTTCCCTGTTGGGTAAGGGGCGATGGTTAAGGATTCGCCAGCGTGCCGGACGGACGGCAAAAGAATCGCAACCATGCCGGGTATGCGTGGGGCGGTCGTGAAATGTGCCTCGCGGAAGGCCGCCACAGCGGGATCGCGCAATTTTCGCTTCCCATTCCGCGCGGCCTGTGCAAAGGGCCGCGCCTGCACGGAACGCGGCTTGCCGCCGGTCCGTTGCATGGCCAGCGATGCGTTACGCATCCGGCCTTTCAGAATGTGGCGACCGTAGCTCAGCTGGTTAGAGCGCCGGTTTGTGGTACCGGAGGTCGTGGGTTCGAACCCCATCGGTCGCCCCATTCCTGAACAGAGCAACCGCTCATTTTCGTCACGCTGCTGGATTTGCCCCGGATCGCAGGACGTTTGCCGATTGCCGATGCCGGTTTGCAGAAGGCTGCCGCGCAATTGCCTTGCCCAGACCGGCAAGCAATGCCAAAGGGCGCGGGAACTCGCTTGATGGCACCCATGCACGCCTTCGCAAATCCTGCTCGCTTTCTTCGCCTGGCCCGCCCGCTGACCGCCCCGTTGTTGATCGTGGGCGGGTTGCTGGTGGCCGTGTCGCTGTGGTGGGGGCTGGTCCACGCCCCGGCTGAACGGTTGCAGGGCGATTCCGTCCGCATCCTGTTCATCCACGTCCCCGCTGCCTGGCTGGGGATGGGCGGGTGGACCGCGATTGCGGTGGCCAGCTTCGTCGAACTGGTCTGGCGCCATCCGCTGGCCGGGATCGGCGCACGCGCTGCCGCTGTGCCGGGGGCGTTCTTCGCGCTGCTGTGCCTGGTTACGGGATCGATCTGGGGCCGTCCCGCGTGGGGCACCTGGTGGGTCTGGGACGGGCGGCTGACCAGCATGCTGGTGCTGTTCTTCCTCTACTTGTCCTATCTGGCGCTGGCCGATGCGGCGAGCAAGGACGGCGACGGGCAATCGCGCATTCCGGCGATCTTCGGACTGGTTGGCGCGGTCAACATCCCGATCATTCATTATTCGGTGCTGTGGTGGAACAGCCTGCACCAACCGCCCAGCATCACGCTGGGCAAATCGGAAATGGCGCCAGAGTTTCTCTGGACGCTGCTGGCCGCAACGGTCGGCTTTTCACTGCTCTTCGGGGGCGTGGTTCTGGCCCGGATGCGAATGATCCTGGCCAACAATCAGGCCGAGGCCCGTCTGCGCCGCCGCGCGATGGAGGCCGTCGATGCGTGAGGGGCTGGACCATTGGCCATTCGTTTTCGCGGCCTATGCGATGGGCGTGATCGGCACTTTGGGGCTGGTCGCGTGGTCGTGGTGGGGAATGCGCCGCGCAGAAGCCCGCCGTGACCGGAGCCGTGAGCCATGAGTGAATTTGTAAAGCCCAAGCATCAGCGCCTCGTGCTGGTGCTGGTGGCAGTCGTCGCGCTGATCGGCGCAGGCCTGCTGGCGGCGTGGGCGCTGCGCAATCAGGCGTCGTATTTCTATGTCCCCGCCGACATGATGGCCGACCCGCCGGAACCGGACCGGGCGGTGCGCTTGGGCGGCATGGTCGAGGCCGGGTCGATCAAGACGGCGGCAGACGGGGTGACGATCCAGTTCGTGGTGGGCGATGGCAAGGCCCGCGTGCCAGTCTCGTTCAAGGGCATCGCGCCGGACCTGTTCCAGGAAAATTCCGGTGTGGTCGCCGAAGGCAAGCTGGGCGCGGACGGGACGTTCGTGGCCGACAATCTGCTGGCCAAGCATGACGAGAAATACGTGCCGCGCGAAATGAAGGACATGACGGAGGCACAGGCGCGCGCCGCCGTGGCGGAAACGCAGTGATCGCCGAATTCGGCCTTGCCGCGCTGTGGCTGGCGGCGGCGCTGGCGGCGCTGCAATTGCTGGCAGGGGCCCTGGGTCTGACCGGGCGCGGCGCCGAACTGGGCCAGATCGTGCGCCCGCTGGCGGTCGTGCAGGGCGTGCTGACGCTGCTGTCGTTCCTCGCGCTGGTAGTGCTGTTCTGGCAGACCGACCTGTCGGTGAAGCTGGTGGCGATGAATTCGCATTCGGCCAAGCCGCTGCTCTACAAGCTGGCGGGGACGTGGGGGAACCACGAAGGCTCGATGCTGCTGTGGGTCATGGTCATGGGTCTGGCGGGCAGCGTGGTCGCGCTGGTGGAGCGGCGGCTGCCGGAACGGACCATGCTGGCCACCCTGGCCGGGCAGGCCTTCGTCAGCCTGGGGTTCTATGCCTTCCTGCTGTTCTCCTCCAACCCGTTCGAGCGGCTCAATCCCGCCGCGCCGGAAGGGCAGGGGCTGAACCCGCTGCTCCAGGACCCCGGCCTCGCGTTCCATCCGCCCACGCTGTACATCGGCTATGTCGGGCTGTCGGTGGCGTTCAGTTTCGCGATTGGCGCATTGGTTACGCGCGAAGTCGGCCCGGCTTTTGCTCGCGCGATGCGGCCGTGGGTGCTGGGATCGTGGATCTTCCTGACGCTGGGGATCGTGGCTGGCTCATACTGGGCCTATTACGAGCTGGGCTGGGGCGGCTGGTGGTTCTGGGACCCGGTCGAAAACGCCTCGCTGATGCCTTGGCTGGCGGCGACCGCGCTGCTCCATTCGGTCAGCGTGCTGGCCGCGCGCAACGCGTTGCGCGCGTGGACAGTGATGCTGGGCGTGGTGGCATTCTCGATGTCGATGGTGGGGACGTTCCTGGTCCGCTCCGGCATCCTGACCAGCGTGCACGCCTTCGCCGTCGATCCGGAACGCGGCAGCTTTATCCTGGCGCTACTGCTGATCAACATTGGCGGCGCACTGGCGCTGTTCGCCGTGCGGGCCGGGACAGTGACGGAGGGGGAACGCTTTGCCCTGACCAGCCGCGAAGGCGCGTTGGTCATCAACAACGTGTTGCTCTCCGCCGTGCTGGGGATCGTTCTGCTGGGCACGCTATATCCGCTGTTGGCCGAGGCGATGGGCGCGCAAGTGTCGGTCGGCCCGCCGTACTTCAACCCGATGAGCGCGGTGTTCGTCGTGCCGATGCTGGTGGTGATGGGCGTCGGCCCGCTGCTGCGGTGGCGGCGCGATTCGCTTGGCCGCATCCGGCTCAGCGTGATCGTGCCACTGGTGCTGATGGGGATCGTCGGGATCGTGCTGGCGATGCAAGGCGTCGCGGTGCTGCCGGTGCTGGGCATGGCGCTGGCCGCCGGGCTGGTGGTCGCCTCGCTGCTGCCACTGCGCGGGCGCAAGCTGCGGCAGGTGAAACTGCCGCTGTGGGGCATGGTCGTCGCGCACTTCGGCGTGGCGGTATCGCTGTTTGGAATGGCCTGTGACAGCGCCTATACCACTGAAAAGCTGGTGGCCCTGCGCGAGGGGGAATCGGTCGCGGTCGGCCCATGGCAGATCGATCTGGTCGCGATCGAGCCGGTGGCCGGGCCGAACTGGACCGCGCTGCAGGCGACGCTTTCGGCCCGTTATGACGGCGGCTCGGCGGTCAAGCTGCAACCGCAGGCGCGCAGTTTCTGGACCCCGCCGCAGCAGACCAGCGAATCCGCGCTCGAAACCCGCTGGAACGGCCAGCTCTACGCCGTGCTGGGCGAACGCGCCGAGGATGGCCGCTGGCAGCTGCGGCTGTGGTGGAAGCCGTTTGTGACGATGATCTGGTACGGCGGCATCCTGATTGCGCTGGGCGGGTTGCTCGCGTTGCTGGGCCGCGTGCTGAGCGATCTGCGCCGGTTCATCGCCCGCGACAAGATCGCCTATCGCAAGAGCAGGCAGGGGCGATGAGCGATCCGGTCCCCTCTGGGCAGGTGAAGGCCGCCCGCTGGGCGTTGTGGCTGCCGTTGGTGCTGTTCGGTGCCTTTGTGGTGCTGGTCCTGTTCGGGCTGCTGCGCCCGGCGGAACGCGAAGTGCGCAGCAAGATGATCGGCAAGCCACTGCCTGAATTTTCGTTGCAACCGGCCGTTGCCGACCGGCCCGGCTTTGCCCGTGCCGACATGGCCACCGGCCAGCCGCGCCTCATCAACATCTTCGCCAGCTGGTGCATCCCCTGCGCGGTGGAAGCCCCGCAATTGCTGGCGCTGAAGCAGGCCGGGGTGCAGATCGATGGCGTCGCGATCCGCGACAAGCGCGAGGACGTGGAAGCGTTCCTCGCCCGCCACGGCAACCCATTCGCCCGGATCGGGGCAGACAACGTCAGCGCGATCCAGTTTGCGATCGGCTCGTCCGGGGTGCCGGAAAGCTTCGTGATCGATGGCAAGGGCGTGATCCGGTATCAGCACATCGGCGAAATCCGGCCTGAGCATGTACCTGTAATCCTTGAACAACTGAAGGAGGCAGGGCGATGATTCGCGCGCTCCTGCTGGCGTTCGCCGCGTTGCTGGCCTGGCCCATTGCTGCGCAGGACAAGCTGCCGCCAGCGCCCTATGCCTATCGCCAACTGGCCGATCCGGCGCAGGAGGCGAAGGCCCATGCCCTGATGCAAACGCTGCGCTGCCTGCAATGCCAGGGCCAGTCGATTGCCGATTCCGATGCGCCGATTGCCGGGGACATGCGCCACCAGGTCCGGGTGCGGATCGAGGGGGGCGAGGAGCCGGAGGCGATTCGCCAGCAACTTATTGATAGTTATGGTGATTATGTCAGCTACGCGCCGGTGGTGAACAAGCTGACCTGGCCGCTGTTCGCGATCCCCGTGCTGCTGCTGGTGGTGATCGGCCTGGTCCTGCGGCGGCGCCTGACGGCAAGGAGTAACTGATGGGCTGGGTTCTGGTTGGCGTCCTGGCGGCGCTGTCGTTTGTGGCCCTGGCATGGTTGTTCAAGGCCCCGCGCAAAGGCTGGGAAGCGATTGGCGCGGCCTTGATGCTGGGGATCGCGGGCTATGCCCTGCAAGGCAGCCCGGCACAGCCCGGTGCGCCCAAGGAAACGGCTCCGCAAAGCCGCGAAGGCGCAGCGGCGCTGGTGGCGGCGCGGCAGGAACTGGCCCGCGATGGCGGGGCCAATCCCAGCAGTTGGGTGATGATCAGCGATGCCCTGGCCCGCAACGGCCAGTACAGCGATGCCGCCGGGGTGGTGCTGGGCGCGGTTGAGAAGGACCCCAAGAATGCGGACGCCTGGCTGGCACTGGGCAATTACCTGATGGGGCATACCGAAGGCGTACTCTCCCCGGCCGCGCTCTATGCCTATCGCCGTGCGGCGGAAGCTGATCCGCTGCATCCGGGGCCGGGCTTTTTCATGGGGCTGGCGCTGGCGCAGAACGGACGCCTGGCAGAGGGCCGCGCAATGTGGGCGGATTTGCTGGCCCGCGCACCCCAGGATGCGCCGTGGCGCGCCGATCTGGCGGATCGGTTGAAGCGGCTTGATGCATTCATCGCGGCGCAGGACGCGGCACCGCCCAGCGCGAACCCGCCGCGTTGATTCGTTTGCTGGCGGATAGCAACGCTGCTAATCGCCGCGGCGAACATGGCCATTGTGAGGGACGCTGGGTCTGATGAGTCAAGCAGTTAGCGAAGGCGCAGAGACCGGGCAGGACCTTCCGCAAGGTCAGGCGCACGGGCATGGCGATCACGGCCATCGCAAAGCCGGCGTTGCGGCTCTGGCGATTGGCGCGATCGGCGTGGTGTTCGGCGATATCGGCACCAGCCCGCTTTACGCGTTCCGTGAAACCTTCGCCTCACACCACGGCGCGCCGGGGATTCAGGTCGATCCGGTGCACATCCACGGCGTGCTGAGCCTGGTGTTCTGGTCGATGATGATCGTGGTGACGTTCAAGTACGTTCTCACCATCATGCGCGCTGACAACAAGGGCGAAGGCGGTAGCTTGGCGCTGCTGGCACTGATCAACCGCAAGTCGGAAAACGCCCGCTGGACCGCGCCGTTCATCCTGCTCGGCGTGTTTGCGACGGCGTTGTTCTATGGCGATTCGATGATCACCCCGGCGATGTCGGTGCTGTCCGCCACCGAAGGTCTGCAATACGTCCATCCCGGCTTCCGGCAGTGGATCGTCCCGATTGCGGTGACCATTCTAGTCGGGCTGTTCTCGATCCAGGCGCGCGGTACGGAGAAGGTCGGCCGGTTGTTCGGGCCGATCATGATTATCTATTTCCTGACGCTGGCCACGCTGGGGCTGATGCACATGTCGGCGATGCCAGCCATTGTGCTGGAAACGCTCAACCCGTTGAACGCGATCAATTTTTTCATTGCCGATGGATTCCGCGCGTTCGTGGCGATGGGCAGCGTCGTGCTGGCAGTCACCGGGGCCGAGGCGCTTTATGCCGACATGGGGCATTTCGGGCGCAAGCCGATTGGCGTCAGCTGGATGGCGTTCGTGCTGCCCGCATTGATGCTGAACTACATGGGGCAGGGCGCGATGGTGCTGTCCCAGGCCAGCCCGGAAGCGGCGGCGGCGCTGATCAAGGACCCGTTCTTCCTGATGATCCCGGACGCGGTTCGCATCCCGGTGGTCGTTCTGGCGCTGCTGGCCACGATCATCGCCAGCCAGGCGGTCATTTCCGGCGCGTTTTCGCTGACCCAGCAGGCGATCCAGCTGGGCTTCATGCCGCGCATGCAGATCAAGCACACCAGCGCTTCGGCGGCAGGGCAGATCTATATCCCGGTGGTCAACTGGGGCCTGATGATCATGGTGCTGTTCCTGGTGCTGTTCTTCGGTTCGTCGAGCAAGCTGGCCGCGGCCTATGGTATCGCGGTGACGGGGGCGATGTTCATCGACACGATCCTGCTGGCGGTGGTGTTGATCACGCTGTGGCGCTGGCCGCTGTGGCGGGCGGTGCCGCTGGTGCTGGCGTTCATCGTGGTCGACATGGCCTATCTGGGCGCGAACCTGATCAAGGTGCCGGATGGCGGCTGGGTGCCGCTGGTGATTGGCCTGGCGATCTTTACCCTGCTGACCACGTGGTCGCGTGGCCGGGCGCTGATGAGCGCGAACATGGCTGAAGGGTCGATCCCGATGGAAGTCTTCGCCAAGAGCGCGCATTCCAGCGCGGCGCGCGTGCCGGGGACGGCGGTGTTCATGGCCTCCACCAACAAGGGGGTGCCTTCGGCGCTGCTGCACAACATCAAGCACAACAAGGTGCTGCACGAACGCGTGGTGATCCTGACGATCGCGATTCAGGACGTGCCTTATGTCGATCCCAATGACCGGTGCAGCGGCAAGGATCTGGGGCAGGGGTTCTATCGCCTGACGCTGAAGTTCGGCTTCCTCGAAGAGACCGACATTCCGACCGCGCTGAAGAACGTGCAGATGTGCGGGGAACCGTTCGAGGTGATGAAGACCAGCTTCTTCCTCAGCCGCCAGACCCTGATCGCGGCGCGCAATCCGGGCATGGCGTTATGGCGGGAAAAGCTGTTCGCGTGGATGCTGCGCAATGCCGCCAGCGCGATGGAATTCTTCCGTCTGCCGACCAACCGCGTGGTCGAACTGGGCAGCCAGGTCGAGATTTAATCGCCCGCGCGCCGGTTGCGGCTGGCGAACCACGGGCCGATCCGGCGGATCGCGTCCTCGACCTCTGGCGTGGACACCGCAAAGCTGATGCGCATGAAGCGGTTGCCCAGCACCGGATCGAAATCGATCCCCGGCGCGGTGGCGACGCCGGTGTCGCGCAGCAGTTGCTGGCAGAATTCCAGGCTGTCGTCGGTGAATTCCGAAATGTCGGCATAGATATAAAACGCGCCATCGGGCGGGGCGATCCGGCCAAGCCCCATGTCCGGCAGCGCGGCCAGCAGCAGTTCACGGTTGCGGGCGTAGGTCTGCAGGTGCCCTTCCAGCTCCTCGCGGCAATCCATCGCCACCAGACCGGCATGCTGGGCAAGACTGGGCGGGGTCAGGAACAGGTTGCCCATCCGCGCCCGCGCCGCATCGATGCCGGACGGGGGGACGAGCAGCCAGCCGAGCCGCCAGCCGGCCATGCTGAAATACTTGGAAAAGCTGTTCACGATCAGCGCTTCCGGCAGCACTTCCAGCATCGACGGGGTGCGCTGGCCATAGCTGATGCCGTGATAAATCTCGTCTGAAATGACGGTGATTCCGCGCTTGGCGCAGACGTCGGCGATGGCCTGCAATTTATCGCGCGGGATGATCGTGCCGGTGGGATTGGCGGGGCTGGCAATGATTACGCCATCCGGGGCCGGGTCCAGCGCGGCCAGTGCCGCAGCCGTCAGCTGGAACCGCTCTGCTTCGCCGCAGGGCAGTTCGACCGGTTCGATGTGCATCGCCTTGAGCGTGTTGCGATAGGCGACATAGCCGGGCCGGGCGATGGCGACGCGCGCGCCGGGGGCAAAGCTCATGCTCAAGGCCAGCACCAGCGCCGGGGAGGCGCCGCAGGTCAGCAGGATGCGCGCCGGATCGACCGCGACGCCATAGGTTTCGGCGTAGTGCTGGCAAATCCGCGCTTTCAGCGCCGGGCTTTCCCAATACCCCATCGGGTCGCTATCCAGCACCCGGTGCGCGGCGGCGATGGCGGCGGCGGGGGCGCCAGTGGAGGGCTGGCCGAATTCCATGTGAATGATCGAGCGCCCCTCGGCCTTGAGGCGGTGAGCGAGGCCGGAAACGGCGATGGCGTGGAACGGATCGATCTGTGCAGTCATGCGCGGTGGGTTAGCACGGCGCGCCCAAAAGAAAAGCGCGGCGCCCCGGGTGGGGCGCCGCGCGTGTCTGGTTCGCGAAGTGCGGCTTAGCCGAGGTTCGCGCTGACCATCGCGTAGAGCATCGGCAGCGACAGCAGCGTGTTGGTGCGGCTGGCATAGAGCGCGCGCGGTGCAGCGGCAGCCTTTTCCTCAGCCGTGGCTTCGACGATGCCGAGGATCTTCTTCTGGGCGGGCCAGATGATGAACCACACGTTGAAAGCCATGATCAGCGCCAGCCACATGCCAAGACCGATCAGCTGGACCTGGGCTTCACCCTGGAATGCCAGCGCCTGGTGAACGTAGCCCGCAACATAGGCGACGACGAGGCCGGTGATGACCGTCAGCAGCGCGGCGTAGCGGAAGAAGAAGAACACCTTCGGCGCGATGTGCCCGGTGATCGCACCCTTCTGTTCGGCCGGAATGGCCGGCATGGTCGGCACTTGCACGAAGTTCAGGTAATAGAGCAGCCCGATCCACAGGATGCCGAAGAACACGTGCAGCCAGCGAAACACCGAGTTGGTATCTACCGTAACGGCTTCGCCGAAATGCATCATCACTGCGATAGCGAACACGAGCCCGGCGACGAGCACCAGATGCAGGTTTCCGAAAAATTTGGCCATTGCTTCCCCCTTTATTGAAGCGTCTTTATCGTAATGGTCCCCAGCCCGAACGGGCCGACAACCGGGTTATTGCCCTTTTGCGAGCGATTGTCACTACTCGTGCGGCGGATCGCTCAGCACTTCGTCCTCGGCCTCCTGCGCCAGTCCATGCTTCATCAGCATCGGCAACTGGGCGAACGTGAACAGGAATGACAGCGGCAGGAACAGCCACAACTTCGCCGCGATCCAGTCGCCGAATTCCAGCGTGTGGCGCAGCACTTCGTTGAGGCCCGCGAGCGCCAGGAAGAACCAGCCCCAACGGACGGACAGCTTCATCCAGCCTTCGTTGTCCAGCCCTTCAAACGCGGCTTCCAGCAGAATTTTGAGCAGCGCCTTGCCGCGCCATGCGCCGATCAGCAGCGCCGCGCCGAACAGCAGATAGATCGCGGTCGGCTTGATCTGGATGAAGACTTTGTCCTGCAGCAGGATGGTCAGGGCGCCGAACACCACGATCAGGCCGGTCGACAGCCACAGCATCGGCGATATCCGCCCCAGCTTCCACTTCGACACCAGCAGCGCGATCACGGCGGCGACCATGAAGCTGGCGGTGCCCTTGATCACCGCGAGCACTTCGGCCACCGAATTGTTGTGATCGGCGGGCGAGCTCATGCGGTAGACCGCAAAGAACACCAGCACCGGGCCGTAATCGACCACCAGGTTAAGCCAGCCGGACTTGGGCTTGGCTGGTGTTCCAGCGGACGCAGGGGTGGTTTCAGGTTCGCTCATCAGGCCACTCCCGCAATCACGCGCGCGACCAGATCGGGATCGAACGGGCGCAAGTCATCGATTTTTTCGCCCACACCGATCGCGTGGATCGGCAGGCCGTATTGCTCTGCCGCCGCGACCAGCACGCCGCCGCGCGCAGTGCCGTCCAGCTTGGTCATGATCAACCCGGTCACCCCGGCGACTTCCTTGAAGATTTCGATCTGCTGCAGCGCGTTCTGACCGTTGGTGGCATCCAGCACCAGCACCACGTCATGCGGTGCCTCGACATTCAGGCGGCCCAGCACGCGGCGAATTTTTGCCAGTTCGTCCATCAGTTCGCGCTTGTTTTGCAGGCGTCCGGCGGTGTCGACGATCAGCACGTCGCTGCCCTTGTCGGTCGCGGCCTTGACCCCGTCAAATACCACGCTGGCCGGATCGCCGCCTTCCGGGCCCTTGATCAGCGGCACGCCCAGCCGGTCCGCCCAGACGCCCAGCTGGCCAATGGCGGCGGCGCGGAACGTATCGCCCGCGACCAGCATCACTGAATAGTCCTGTTCCTGGAACAAGTGCGCCAGCTTGGCGATGGTGGTGGTCTTGCCCGATCCGTTGACGCCGATCACCAGCACCACTTGCGGGCGGGGGAATGCGATGACTTCCAGCGGCTTGGCGACAGGGCGCAGGATTGCGGCGATTTCCTCGGCCACCGCCTCTTTCACCGCCGCTTCGTCCACCCCGCGCTCGAACCGTTCACCGGCCAGCCGCTCACGAATGCGGGCGGCGGCGCGCGGGCCAAGGTCGGACAGGATCAGCGCGTCCTCGATGTCGTCCAGCTGCGCGTCGTCCAGCTTCGCCTTGGTGACGATGCCCGCGAGGTTTTCGGACAGGCGTTCGGACGTCTTGCGCAGGCCGCCAAAGACGCGGTCGCTCCAGCTTTCGGCGCTCATGCCAGCAGGCCTTCGGTAATGCGGTCGGGAATTACGGTCACGATGGTTCCGGCTGTAATATCGGGCGCGAGGCGCACCCTTGCAAAGTTTGCCGCATGGCCCGTCCCGTCGCGCTCCGCAAGCACCTGTTGCGGCTGGCCGATCAGGTGGCTGAGCCAGCGCGCCCGTTCATCCGCCACTGCGGCACGCAGATCGGCGGCGCGGGCGCGGATCGTGGCGGCGTCCAGCTGCGGCATTCGCGCGGCGGGCGTGCCGGGGCGGGGGGAGTAGGGGAAGACATGGCCGTGGACCACGCCCAGCGCGGCGATGATTGACAGGTTGTCCGCGTGGGCGGCCGCGTCCTCGGTCGGGAAGCCCGCAATCAGGTCGGCGCCGATGGCCACTTCCGGGCGGCGGGCCTTGAGCCGGGCGACCAGATCCACCGCATCGGCGCGGCTGTGGCGGCGCTTCATCCGCTTGAGAATCAGGTCGTTGCCATGCTGCAGCGACAAGTGCACGTGCGGCATCACGCGGGCCTCGCCCGCCAGCAACTCGAACAATTGCGCGTCGATTTCCACCCCGTCGAGCGAGGACAGGCGTAGCCGGGGCAGGGCCGGGAACGCATCGAGCAAAGCTGCGACCAGCACGCCAAGGCCCGGCGATCCGGGCAGCTCATGGCCCCAACTGGTCAGATCCACACCGGTCAGCACCAGTTCCTGCACGCCGCCCGCCAGATGCCGCTCTGCATCGCGCAGCACTTCGGCAACCGGGACCGAGCGGCTGGGGCCGCGCCCCTGCGGGATTACGCAGAAGGTGCAGGCATGGTCGCAGCCGTTCTGTACCGCGATGAACGCGCGGGTGTGCTGGCTGGGCGGCGGGACCGGGGCAGGCGGCACGTTCCAGCTGCGCGGATCGAGCTTGGCGGTGTTGGCGATGAGGCCGTCGACTTCGGGCATCGCGCCCAGCGCGGCGCGCTCCACTTCGGCTGCGCAGCCGGTGACGAGCAGGCGCGCGGCGGGGTTGGCCCGGCGGGCACGGCGGATCGCCTGGCGGGTCTGGCGCACGGCTTCACTGGTGACGGCGCAGGAATTGATGACGACCAGATCGCGCTCTGCCCCCAGCATCCGGCGCAAGTCTTCGCTTTCGGACAAGTTCAGCCGGCACCCCAGCGAAATGACTTCCACCGTCACCCGGCGGCCCCAAAGGTCGTCGGATTGAACGTGCCGCGAAAGCTTTCGACGGCCGGGCCGGTCATGCGGATGCGGCCTTCGTCGGTCCAGTCGATCCGCAGGTCCCCGCCGGGCAGCGAGACGGTCACGCTGCGCTCCACCAGACCGCGCCGCATCGCCCCGATCGCGGTGGCGCAGGCCCCGGTGCCGCAGGCGCGGGTCAGCCCGACGCCGCGTTCCCACACGCGCAGGCGGATGTGCGTGCGGCTGAGAACCGTGGCAGCGTTGACGTTCACGCGCTGCGGGAACAGCGGATCGTGTTCGATCTCCGGCCCCAACCGGCCCAGTTCCAGCGCATCGGTATCGGGCACGAAAAAGATTACGTGCGGATTGCCGACGTTGACGGCGGTTGGCTGATCCAGTTCCTCCCACGCGACGGGCATGGTGTGGGTGTCCATCGGGTAGGCCAGCGGGATCTGGTCCCATTCGAACCGGGGCACCCCCATGTCGACCGCGATGCCGCCATCTGCTGGCGAAACCTGAACTTCGCCGCCCAGCGTCTCAATCCGCGCCGCCGCACCGTGCAGCACGCCGACCGCGCGGGTGGCATTGCCGCAGGCTTCGACTTCGCTGCCATCGGCGTTGAAGATCCGCATCCGGAAATCGGCGCTGGTGGACGGTTCAAGCAGGACCAACTGGTCGCAGCCGATGCCGGTGTGCCGGTCTGCCAGCGCGGCGGCCAGCGGGCCGGTCATCGGCGGAACAGCCTGGACGCGCGCATCCAGCACGATGAAATCGTTGCCGAGGCCATGCATCTTGATGAACGGAACGCGCATGGCCGCGCTTTAGGGCCTGCGCGGGGGCAGGTCCAGCCTGTGCGTCAGGCTTGGCGGCGTTCCGGGTCGCTGGCGGCGACCGCTTCGGCGCGTTCCAGCAGCAGGTCCAGTTGCGCAAGTTCCGCCTCGGTCGTGCGGGCGGTTTCAGGCATTCCGTAGAGATAGCCTTGCGCCTTCAGGCCGCTGAACTTACGCAATTCGTTCAGCACTTCCTCGCTCTCCACGCCTTCCGCCGTAATCGGCAGGCCCAGCCCTTCGCCCAGCGCGACGATCGACTGGACGATGGTGGCCGAATCCTTGCTGTCGGGCAGGGTGGTGATGAAGCTGCGGTCGATCTTGATCCGGTCGAACGGCAGCGTGCGCAGCTGCGCAAGCGAGCTGTAGCCGGTGCCGAAATCGTCGAGGCTGACCCGGATGCCCTGATTCTTCAGGCTGGTGATCATCGAGCGGACCAGCCCGATATTATCATGCAGGCTGTTTTCGGTGATCTCTATCTCCAGCCGGTTGGGCGGGAAATTGGCCTCGACCAGCAGCTTCAGCAACTTTTGCGCAAACCACGGATCGCGCAGCTGGATGGGTGAAATGTTGACTGACAGCGTCAGCTTCGGGTTCCAGTGCCGCGCATCCAGCAAGGCCTGGCGAATGACGCTTTCCGACAAGTCGGCGATCACGCCGATTTCCTCGGCCACGGGGATGAACAGGTCCGGGTTGACCAGCCCCAGCGAGGGCGAATTCCACCGCGCCAGCATTTCAAAGCCGACAATCTCGCCCGAAGCGAGGTCGATCTGCTTTTCGTAATAGGGTACGAATTCTCCCGCCGGAATGCCCCGGCGGATGCCCGCTTCCAGTTCGCTGCGGAACCGCAGTTCGCTCTCCATCGAATGCTCGAACCAGTAATAGCGGTTCCGGCCGCGTTTCTTGGCGTGGTACATGGCGATATCCGCCATGTGCATCAGCGTTTGCGCATCGACCGGCGAACCATCGCCATCACTGCGGCTAAGCCCGATGGAAACGGTGCTTTCGATTTCCAGAGAGTTGACGAATACGGCCTGGGCAACGGCCTCGATCAGGCGGCTGGCCAGCCGGTCGACGACTTCGGGTTCCGCGGGATAAAATGGCAGAACGACGGCGAACTCGTCTCCTCCGATCCGCGCGACCAGTCCATCCGGTGGGACTTGCGCGACGATTCGTTCCGCCGCCGCGCGCAGCAGCACATCCCCGGTTGCGTGGCCGTTGAGGTCATTGACCATCTTGAAGTTGTCGAGATCCAGCATCACGAACGCGATCGCTTGCCCGCGCTGGAGCGCCTGCTGGATCAGCCGGTCCGTGGCGGGGGATACGCTGCGGCGGTTGAGGCAGCCAGTCAGCGGATCGGTTTCTGCGAGTACACGGGCCTGTTCTTCTGCCTTGCGCCGTTCGGTGACTTCACTGGTCAACTGCTTGTAACGCCGCCAGCCGAAGATGATCAGAGCGATGTTGAGCAATAGCGCCGTCGCCAGTGTCTGGTCCGGGCCATGCCCCTGGCCGCTGATCGACCGGACGACTTCCGGCAGAACATCGCTGCCGGTGCCAACAAACATCAGGGTCGCGGCAAGGGCGATGCCTAGCGAGACAATATCCCGCTCTGCCGCGCCAAGGCGTGCCTTGCGCTGGCGGCTGGTTTCACCGGTACTAGGGCCCTTTGCGTGCATTGCTGGCGTTACCCCCCAAGCCAGTGATCGGGGATACCATCGCAAAGCGTACTGAAGATTGCGTTAATGCCGCAAATCCAGCCCGTCCGGCCCCGCTTGGAGCCTGGACGGACCTAGCAATCGCTTACTTTTTCAGCCCGATTTCGCGCAGGCGCTGTTGCAGGAAATCGTCTGCCAGGATCGGCTGGGGATAGCGGTTGGGGTTATCCGGCGTGATGCACTGCGGCAGGGTCGCAATCGGGAAATCGCTGCGCAAGTGCAGGAAGAACGGCATCGAATAGCGGCTGAACCGGGCGCGTTCCGGGTTGGGGTTGCGCACGCGGTGGATCGTGCTGGGCAGGACGTGATTGGTCAGCCGTTCCAGCATATCACCGACGTTGATTACCATCGCGCCTTCGGGCGGGGACGCGCTGATCCATGTCCCGTCCTTGCCCAGCAATTCAAGGCCCGCTTCCTCGGCACCCAGCAGCAGCGTGATCAGGTTGATGTCGCCATGCGCCCCGGCGCGGATCGCTTCGCCATCGGTCAGGTCCAGCGGCGGATAGTGCAGCAGCCGCATAACCGAATTGCCGTCCTCGATCCCTTTGTCGAACCAGTGTTCGTCCAGCCCCAGATAGGTGGCAATGCGCGACAGAATGATCGCGCCGGTGCGGTCAAACTGGGCGTAGAGTTCCTGAAATACCTCGCGGAAACCTTCAGGCTGTGCGGGCCAGACGTTGGGGGGCATCGAATCGGCCAGCGGACTGCCTTCGGGCAGATCGCGGCCGATGTGCCAGAATTCCTTCAGGTCGTGGGCCTTGGCGCCCTTGGCGATTTCGGTGCCGAACGGCGTGTAGCCGCGCGCGCCGGCAATCGCGGGGTCGTGGTATTGGCGCTTTTCCGCTTCGGGCAGGGTAAAGAATGCTTCCGACAACTGCCACGCCCGGTCGATCAGGTCGCGGTCGATGTCGAAATCCTTGACCATGGCAAAGCCGAAGGTCTTGAAGCTGTCCCCGATCGCTTGGGAAAACGCGGCCGCATCGTCGGCCAGCGACAGCACGGGCAAAGTGGTAAACAGCACGGGCAAAGTGGTAAGTGGCATAAGTGGACGTTTCCGAAAATCTGTGGCTATGGGCCGCCCATAGTCGTTTTCGCGAGTGCTGGCATGACCAAAATCAAATCCTATTGGCTGATGAAATCGGAACCGGACGTCTACAGCTGGGACGACCTGGTGGCCGAGGGCGAGGGCACGTGGGACGGGGTGCGCAATTACACCGCGCGCAACAACATGCGCGCGATGCAGCCGGGCGATCAGGTGTTCTTCTATCACTCCAACATCGGGGTGGAGATCGTTGGAATTGCAGAGATTACCGCATCCAACATCCCCGATCCGACCGACGATACCGGCCGCTGGTCTGCTGTGAAGCTGAAGCCGGTGCGCAAGCTGGCGCGGAGCGTGACGCTGAAGGAAATCAAGGCCGATCCGGCGCTGGCCGACATGGACCTGCTGACCAAGTTCCGCCTTTCCGTCAGCGCGGTGAAGCCGTCGGAATGGGACTATATCCTGAAGCTGGCGGAGGGCTAACTTCGCGCTTTTGCTCGCAGGCCCGAAACGGTCGCGCCGCCAGCGCTCAGTTGTTCGACATCGATCACCAGATGCAGCAGCCGCAGTCCGTTGCGCGACTGCGCCTCGGCCAGCGCGGCGGCGAACTGGGCAGTGGTTTCCACCCGCTCTGCCCAGCCGCCATACGCGCGGGCGAGGGCGGCAAAGTCCGGGTTGGCCAGTGTGGTGGCGGAAACCCGCTCCGGAAACTCGCGTTCCTGATGCATCCGGATCGTGCCGTAAGCGCCGTTGTCGACCAGTACCACCAGCAGGTCGCAGCCATATTGCGCGGCAGTGGCGAGTTCCTGCCCGTTCATCAGGAAGTCGCCGTCCCCGGCCAGCGCCACGACTGTCCGCTCCGGAAAGCGCCGTGCGGCGGCGACGGCGGCGGGCACGCCATAGCCCATCGCGCCGGACGTTGGGGCCAGTTGGCAGGGAAAGCCGTTGTAGTGCCAGTACCGGTGCCACCAGCCCGAAAAATTGCCCGCGCCGTTGCAGATGAAGCTGTCATCCGGCAGCGCCGCGCGCATCGCGGTGACGCACGCGGCCATGTCGAGCGGGAAATCGGCGGGCTTGGCGGTGGTCCAGTCCAGCCAGTCGGTGTGGGCCTGTTCGCCCGCGTCGAACGGAATCACATCGTCGCACCACAGCGCGGCGGCTTCGGCAAATTCGGCCATGTCGGCGCAGATCGCCAGATCCGGGCGATAGACCCGGCCCAGTTCTTCCGGATCGGGGTGGATATGGATCAGGGTCTGGCCGGGATGGTCCGGCGTGATCAGGGTATAGCCATCGGTCGTCGCCTCACCCAGCCGCGCGCCGACCACAAGCACGACATCGGCCAGCTTGATCCGTTCGAGCAGCCTGGGGTTGGGGCCGTACCCCAGGTTCCCGGCCCAGACCTTGCTGGAATTGGGGATCGCGTCCTGCCGCCGAAATGCCCCCGCCACGGGAATCCCGATCTTTTCGGCAAAGCGGGTGAAATGCTCGCGCGCCTTGGCGTTCCAGCCCGCGCCGCCGATGATCGCGATCGGTGCGGCGGCATCGCCGATCAGATCCATCGCGGCGGCCAGCGCATCGGGGCAGACGGCCTGCGCCGGGCGGATCACGGCGGGGCGGGGGGCCTTGCCGCTGATGGCTTCCAGCAGCATGTCTTCCGGCAGGGCCAGCACGACCGGACCGGGACGGCCGGAAATTGCGGTGGACCAGGCGCGGGCGATATATTCCGGGATGCGGGCCGGATCGTCGATCCGTGCGGCCCATTTGCACAGCGGGGCGAACATCGCCTGAAAATCGACTTCCTGGAACCCTTCGCGGTCACGCATCCCGCGGTCGACGTCACCGATGAACAGGATCATCGGCTGCGAATCCTGCATCGCCACGTGGACGCCGATACTGGCATTGGTGGCGCCGGGGCCGCGCGTGACGAAGCAGACGCCGGGTTTGCCGGTCATCGTCCCGTCGGCGCAGGCCATGAACGCGGCGCCGCCCTCCTGACGGCAGACGACAGTATCGATTTCAGGCGAATCGTGCAGCGCGTCGAGCACGGCAAGAAAGCTCTCGCCCGGCACTGTGAAGATGCGGTCGCAGCCTTGGGCGATCAGGCAATCCACCAGCAGGCGGCCGCCGGTCATGGTCTGGGGTTGGGTCATGGCGCGATGCTAGCGGCGCCGTGGGCGCTCGGCAACGCGGGGCGCGTGATCGGGCCGGCATAACCAACAGGAATGGTTACTGTCCCACTTCGGGAAGGGCTGCTTTAACCACGACTTTCCGGCTGGAACGAAGGTAAATATCTTCTTAACCCGGCCGCATGAAAAACATGAAAAGACGGTCGCTGGTCCTTACCGATGAAACTGCCCGCCACCCCTTCCTGGCGAGCCTGCCCCCGCACGTGCGGCGCGGTACGGAACCGCTGCAACTGCTGCGCCGCCCCCGCTGGCTGTCGCTGGACGAGGTCCGCGATTTCCTGGTGGCCTACTGCGTCTGCTTCGTCGCGGTCGGGACGTTCATCGCCTGATCTGTTCAGGCGATGGCGGCGCGCTCTGCCTTTACCAGCAGGTCGCCCAGCCAGGCTGACACCAGGCACATCGCCGCGCTGAGCAACAGCTGGGTGATGATCGCCACGCCCGCCGCCGACAGGCCGAACGCCAGCAGCGATCCGCCCACCATGGCGCCTGAGTTGACGATGTTGTTGGCGGCCACAGTGCGCGCCGTCTGCGATTTGTCGACGAAGGTGGTCAGGAACGCATAAAGCGGGACCACGAACATCCCACCCGAAATGGCGATGCCCAGCAGCATCAGCAGCAGCGGCACGGCCAGCGGTTCGGCCATGAAGCGGGCGGCATTCATCAGTTCGCCGTCGGGGTGCGGCGTCCAGTGGCGGCAGACCATGAAGAAGCCGACCACGAACAGTCCCATCACGATCACCGATCCCGGCGAATAGCGCGCCGATACCGTGCCTTTCAGCAGCGCGTTGACCGATACCGAGCCAATCGCCACCCCGACCGAGAAAATCACCAGAAACAGGCTGGCGACTTCCTTGCTGGCGGTCAGCACGTTCTTGGCCAGCGGGCCAAACTGGATGAACAGCACCGACCCGATGGTCCAGAAAAAGCTGATCGCCATGATCGCCAGGAACACGCGCCGGTCGTGCACGGTATTGCGCACCAGCGCGATGGACGAACGCCAGACGTTGAAATCCAGCGGTTCCGGCGTGGCCAGCGGCGGGGCATCGGGCACGTGGCGGCTGACTAGGTAACCGACAATCGCCGTTACGAACACGGCCAGCGCGGCCCATTCCACTTCCATCCATCCCGCCAGAATCGTGCCGGTCAGGATCGCGATATAGGTCCCCGCCTCAACCAGGCCGGTGCCGGCCAGCACTTCCTGCGGGTGCAAGTGCTGGGGCAGGATCGCGTACTTGATCGGACCGAAGAAGGTCGAGTGCACCCCCATCGCGAACAGCGCCAGCATCAGCAGCGGCATCGCCAGCAGGTCCACCGCCACGCCCATCCACGCCAGCACCAGACCTGTCCCGCCGACCGCCATGATCGCGATTTCGCAGGCTTTGACGATCCGGATGATCCGCGCCTTGTCGCGCGCGTCGGCCAGTTGCCCGGCCAGCGCCGACAGCAGGAAGAACGGCAGGATGAATACGGCGGATGCCAACGCGCTGAACGCCGCGCCCTGTTCTTCGGTTTCATAGATGCTGTAGATCGCGAACAACACCATCGCGTTCTTGAACAGGTTGTCGTTGAAGGCATTCAAAAGCTGGGTGACGAACAGCGGCAGGAACCGGCGGCTGCGGATCAGGTGGGTCTGGGTGGTCATGCGTTCGCTTTTGTGGCCGTCGATGTCGGCGCGGACCCTAGCCGTGAATTATGACGCAGCAACCCCCAATCAGACCCTTTTGCCATGGCACAAGGGCGGTTATGCGTGGGCCCCATGCTGACGTTGCCCAACCTGCTCACGCTTTCGCGCATCGTCGCGGTCCCGCTGCTTGTCGCGCTGTTGTGGTGGCCGCGCTGGGAAGGGGGCTATATCTGGGCCTTCGCGCTGTATTGCCTGATGGGCATTACCGATTATTTCGACGGCTATCTGGCCCGTTCACAAGGCGCGGTCTCGAAACTGGGCCAGTTTCTCGATCCGATTGCCGACAAGATCATGATCGCGGCGGTAATTCTGGCGCTGGCGGCCAAGGGCATTCTGACCGGACCCTACGTCGGCGACCTGCACGTCGTGGCCGGGTTGGTGATCCTGATTCGCGAAATCGCGGTGTCGGGCCTGCGCGAGTTTCTGGGCGGGCTGCGGGTGTCGGTGCCGGTGTCGCGGCTGGCCAAGTGGAAGACCACGTTCCAGATGATCGCGCTGGGCGCGCTGATCCTGGGCCGCGCCGTGCCGCGCTGGACGGTCGATGTCATGGGCGAGGTTATCAACGTGCCCCACACTGTGGGCCTGACCACGCTGTGGGCGGCGGCGATCCTGACCGCGATTACCGGCTGGGATTACCTGCGGGTTGGCCTCAAGCACATGGATTGAGCGGGGCACCCACACCCTCGCCTTTACCCGTCACCCTGAACTTGTTTCAGGGTCCAACTTTCCGCAAGCGTGGTGGATGCCGTCTAACCAAGGTGCCTGCGGCCAGATGGATGCTGAAACGAGTTCAGCATGACGGCTTGTTCGACGTGTGCAGCAACTAACCCGCGCGCAGTTCCTCGGCCAGCAGGCGGAATTCCTCTGCCCGCGGGCTGTTCTTGCGCCAGACCAGCGCGATTTCGCGGTTGGCGGTGTCGGATTTGAGCGGGCGGGCGACCACGTTGGTGCCGTTGAGGATGCCCGCGTCCAGCGCCATTTCCGGCAGCATTGTCAGGCCCAGGCCATTATCGACCATCTGCACCAATGTATGCAGGCTGGTGCCGATCATCGTGGCCGAGGCGCGCAGTTCCGGACGGTTGCACGCGGCCAGCGCGTGTTCCTTCAGACAGTGGCCATCTTCGAGCAGCAGCAGGCGATTCTCGTCGATCAGGTCGGGCGAGATTTCCATCGGCGGGTCGCGCGGGTCATCCTTGGGAAAGGCAACGAACAGCGCGTCGAGTTCGATCGTTTCCTTTTCCACGTCGCCGGTGGGATAGGGCAGAGCAAGCAGCACGCAGTCTGACCGGCCATGATGCAGCGATTCGATGGCCGCACCGCTGGGTTCTTCGCGCAGGAACAGCTTCAGCGCGGGGCGCTCGCGGCGCAGGCGCGGCAGCATCCGGGGCAGCAGGAACGGGGCGATGGTGGGGATGACGCTCATCCGAACTTCACCCGACAGCGGCTGCCCGGCGGACTGGACCATGTCCGACAGTTCCTCCGCCTCGCGCAGCAGGCGGTGCGCCTTGGCGACGACCGCATTGCCCAGCGGAGTGAAGCGCACCGCGCGCTTGGTGCGTTCCACCAGCACCACGCCCAGCAGCGTTTCCAGATCGCGCAGGCCCGCCGACAGGGTGGACTGCGAGACAAAGCACGCATCCGCCGCGCGCCCGAAATGCCCATGTTCATGCAGCGTAACGAGGTACTGCAGCTGCTTGAGCGTGGGCAGGTACGTGCTCATTCGCTGGCCTCGGCCTCGGCGGGTTCAGCAGGCAAGGCAAAGTCCGCATCATCGGCGTCGCCGGTTTCCGGTTCAGCGGCGTCTTCGGCGGCGTCGGCTTCGCGCCGGGCGTCGTCGATGTGAGTCATCTTCAGCTTGCCGTTGACCACGGCGAAGGCCAGCTTTCCCTCCACAAGGTCCAGCGCGTCCTTGCCGAACTGTTCAAACCGCCAGCCTTCCAGCAGCGGCAATTGCCGGATGCCTGCCGCCAGCAATTCCAGATCCTCGCTGCGGGCGAGCAGGCGGGAGGCAACGTCGATCTCGCGGCTGCGGATTTTCAGCAGGAGTTTCAGCAGGTCGGCGACCAGTGCGCCTTCCTTGCCCAGCGGCGCGCCGCGCGGGGTGCGCGGGGGCAGTTCGGCGTCGGCCAGGGGCTTGGCCGCTTCCAGCGTTGCCATCAGCCGCTTGCCAATCTCGTTGTCCTTCCACCCGGCGGACAGGCCGCGCACTTTGGCGAGGTCTGCCTGCTGTTTGGGCGGATGGCTGGCCATGTCGGCGAGCGTTTCATCGCGGGCGATGCGGCCGCGTGGGATATTCTTGTCCTGCGCTTCGTATTCGCGCCATGCGGCCATGGCCTTCAAGCGCCCCAGCATCGCCGGATTGCGGCCCGCCGCCTTGATCCGTTGCCAGGCGGCATTGGGATCGTTGCGATAATTGGCCGGGTCAGCCAGCTTTTCCATCTCGATGTTCAGCCACACGCCGCGCCCGGTCTTGATCAGGCGATTGAGCAGCTTGGGGAAAATCTTCGACAGGTGGGTGACGTCGCCGATGGCATATTCGATCTGCCGCTCGGTCAGCGGGCGGCGCGACCAGTCGGTAAAGCGCGCACCCTTGTCGATGGTCAGGCCCAGCCAGGCTTCGACCAGGTTGGAATAGCCGATCTGTTCCGACTGGCTGACCGCCATCATCGCGATCTGGGTGTCAAAGATCGGGTGCGGGGTCTTGCCGGTCAGGTTGTAGATGATTTCCACGTCCTGCCCGCCAGCGTGGAATACTTTCAGCACGTCCTCGTTGTCGACCAGCAGGTCGAGCAGCGGCGCGAGGTCGATGCCCTTGGCCAGCGGATCGATCGCGGCGGCTTCCTGATCGTCGGCGATCTGGATCAGGCAGAGTTCCGGCCAATACGTGTTCTCACGCATGAACTCGGTATCGACGCACACGAACTGCGCTTTGGACAGGCGTTCGCACAGCTCAGCCAGCGCCTCGGTCGTCGTAATCAGTGGATGTATCTTCATGTGACTTTTCTGTAAGTGGGCCCGTGCGAGCCCGCGGCTTGACAAAAGCGCGGCTATCGCCTGTTAGCCGCCGCTTCCCCCTGCCTGATCGGCAGCCGATTGGAAAGAGTTTCGATGCACCTTTATCGTTCGCACACCTGCGGCGCGCTCAGCGCAGCCGATGTTGGCCAGACCATCCGCCTGTCCGGCTGGGTCCATCGCAAGCGCGATCACGGCGGCGTCCTGTTCGTCGACTTGCGCGATCACTATGGGATCACCCAGATCGTCGCCGACAGCGACAGCCCGGCGCTGCCGATCCTCGAATCGCTGCGCGCCGAAAGCGTCGTGACCATCGATGGCGAGGTTAAGGCTCGCAATGCGGCGACCGTGAACCCCAACCTTCCGACCGGCGAAATCGAAGTGTTCGCACGGGGCGCCACCGTCCTCAGCCGCGCCGAGGAACTGCCGCTGCCGGTGGCCGGTGAACAGGAATACCCGGAAGACATCCGCCTGCGCTATCGCTTCCTGGATCTGCGCCGCGAAACGCTGCACGCCAACATCGTCAAGCGCACCAAGATCATTTCGGATATGCGCCGCCGGATGGAAGGGGTGGGCTTCACCGAGTTTTCGACCCCGATCCTGACCGCGTCCAGCCCCGAAGGCGCGCGCGACTTTCTGGTCCCCAGCCGCATCCACGCGGGCAAGTTCTATGCGCTGCCGCAGGCGCCGCAGCAGTACAAGCAGCTGCTGATGGTGGCGGGCTTTGACCGCTATTTCCAGATCGCGCCGTGCTTCCGCGACGAAGATCCGCGCGCTGACCGCCTGCCGGGCGAGTTCTATCAGCTCGATCTGGAAATGAGCTTCGTCACTCAGGAAGAAGTCTGGGAAACGATGGAGCCGGTGCTGGCGGGCGTGTTCGAAGCCTTTGCCGAAGGCCGCCATGTGACCCCGGCGGGCAGCTTCCCGCGCATCGCCCATGCCAAGGCGATGCTGGATTACGGTTCGGACAAGCCGGACCTGCGCAACCCGCTGATCATCCGCGATGTCACCAGCGAATTCACCACGTCGGGCTTTGGCCTGTTTGAAAAGATCGTCGGCACCGGCGGCGTCGTGCGCCTGATCCCGGCCCCGAATACCGCCGAAAAGAGCCGCAAGTTCTTCGACGAAATGAACGACTGGGCGCGCAGCGAAGGCCATGCGGGCCTGGGCTATGTCACCCGCAAGGGCGGCGTGTTCGGCGGGCCGATCGCCAAGAACCACGGCGAGGACAAGATGGCCGCGCTGTTCGATGCGCTGGGCCTTGGCCCCGATGACGGCGCGTTCTTTGCCGCTGGCAAGGAAGAACAGGCCGCGAAGCTGGCTGGCGCCGCGCGCACCCGCGTCGGCGACCAGCTGGGCCTGATCGACAAGGACCGGTTCGAACTGTGCTGGATCGTCGACTTCCCGTTCTACGAATGGGACGAAGACAACAAGAAGGTCGATTTCGCGCACAACCCGTTCTCGATGCCGCAGGGCGGGCTGGACGCGCTGGAAAATCAGGACCCGCTGACGATCAAGGCCTATCAGTACGATCTGGTCTGCAACGGCTTCGAAATCGCTTCCGGCTCGATCCGCAACCAGCACCCGGACCTGATGGTCAAGGCATTCGAGTTGACCGGCCTGACTCGGCAGGACGTGGAAGACCGCTTTGGCGGCCTGTACCGCGCGTTCCAGTATGGCGCGCCGCCGCATGGCGGGATGGCCGCGGGCGTGGACCGGATCGTGATGCTGCTGTGCGGCGCGCAGAACCTGCGCGAAATCACGCTGTTCCCGATGAACCAGCGCGCCGAAGACCTGCTGATGGGCGCGCCGTCGCTACCGGAAAACAAGCAGCTGCGTGAATTGCACTTGCGGGTGGTGGAACCGCCCAAGGCGCAGTGAAGCGCGGCTCTGGTTGACGCCAGGGCGGTTTGATGGGCAAGGTTGCCTCCGGGTCGCTTTCTGACCGGGGGCAACCATGCGCTTGATTTCACGGATATTCCTGGCCGGTGCGGCGCTGGGTGGCTTGGGCGCCCCCGCGCGCGCCGAGGTTTTGCAGGTGTTCTGGCTGGCGCCGGCCGGAAACGACCGGCTGGCCGAATTGCGCTCCATCGCGGTAGAGCCGCTGGGTGGCAACGAAGGGACCGCGCTGACGATCCGGCTGGAGGAAATGTTGCGCGGCGTCAGTCTGGACGGCGGCCCCTATTTCCGCGTGCTGGATCCGCGCGCTGCCGATCCGGCGGACGCCGTGCTCAGCGGTACAGCCAGTTCGGACGTGCGCTTGGCCCGCTTCACCGAAGAGCGCGAGGAGTGCGCGGAAAAGGACGATGCAGGCAAATGCATCGAGCCGAGGAAGGTCAAGGTCGCCTGCGCGCGGCGCTATGTCGATTTGACCGTGGTGCTGCGGGCAGTGCGGATCGACGGGACAGTGATCCATACCGATGACCGCACCGAAACCCATGAAAGCAAGTCGTGCGAGGGGGATGCGCAGCCACCGCGCGCCCGTTCGGACGTGGCGCGCGACCAGATCCGCGTGTTGATCGATCGGATGCGGCTGGACTTCGCCCCGCGCTTTCGCGACGAAACCGTGCGCGTGGATGAAAACCGCAAGGGCCTGCCTAAGCCTGATGCGGCGCGGTTCAAGGCGGCGGTGCGGCTGACCAAGACGGATACTGCGGCCGCCTGCGCCGCTTGGCGCGAACTGCTTGCCGCCAATCCCGCGCACGTGCCGACCCTGTTCAACGTCGCCCTGTGCGATGAACACCAGGGGCGCCGCGATTTGGCCGGGCCGGGCTATCAGGCGGTCCTGCGGCTGGCCCCGCGCACCTGGGCCGCCAGCGCCGCAATGTCCCGGATTGCGCTGGATACGAGCGCGCGTGCCCAGATAGCTGCGCATAACGCCCCATGAAGTGGTATGCGCCGCGCCGCATTGCTCTTGCCAGCGGGCAATGCGGGCATTAGGGCGACTTTCGATATTCCATCCTCCGTTTGAGAAGGGGCACAATAATGAGCGACACCGCTGATCGGGTTAAGAAGATTGTCGTCGAGCACCTCGGCGTCGAAGCCGAAAAAGTGACCGAGGACGCGAGCTTCATCGACGACCTGGGTGCCGACAGCCTCGACATCGTCGAACTCGTCATGGCCTTCGAAGAAGAATTTGGCGTGGAAATCCCTGACGATGCGGCTGAAAAGATCGCCACCGTCTCGGACGCGATCAAGTTCATCAACGATCACAAGGGCTGATCACGGGCTTCACAGCCCAACCTTTCCCCGTTTGCCCTGAGCGTGTCGATGGGCTGCCCTTTCTTCCCGGTTTGCGCGAAGTGAAGGACGGGGCTTCGACAGGCTCAGCCCGTAAGGGTCTGGGCCTGTTGTGCTTTCTGGCCTGCCAGTGGCACTTACAGGCTTGAATGCTGGATTTTTCGGAGCTTGCTATGCGTCGTGTTGTCGTAACTGGTCTGGGCCTTGTCACTCCGCTGGGTGCGGATGTTGAAACGGTCTGGAAGAACCTCCTCGCCAGCAAGTCGGGCGCGGGAAAGATCACCCGGTTCGATACGACCGATCACAAGTGCCACATCGCCTGCGAAGTGAAGCCGGCCGATCATGAATATGGCTTCGATCCGAACAAGCGGGTGGACCACAAGGTCCAGCGCCAGGTCGATCCGTTCATCATCTATGGCATCGATGCCGCCGGACAGGCGCTGGAAGACGCCGGGCTGGTCGATATGGACGAAGCCATGCGGATGCGCACCGGCTGCTCGATCGGTTCGGGCATCGGCGGGCTGCCGGGGATCGAAAGCGAATCGATTGTTCTGCATGAAAAAGGGCCAGGCCGCGTGTCCCCCCACTTCGTGCATGGCCGCCTGATCAACCTGATTTCGGGCCAGGTTTCGATCAAGTACGGCCTGATGGGGCCGAACCACGCCGTCGTCACGGCTTGCTCGACCGGTGCACACTCGATTGGTGATGCCGCGCGGATGATCCGCGACGATGATGCCGACATCATGCTGGCCGGCGGCGCGGAAGGCACTGTCAATCCGCTGGGCGTGGCCGGGTTCGCGCAGGCCCGCGCGCTCAACTGCAGCTATAACGACCGCCCTGAAGAGGCCAGCCGCCCCTATGACAAGGACCGCGACGGGTTCGTCATGGGCGAAGGTGCTGGCGTTGTGGTGCTCGAAGAATACGAACACGCCAAGGCGCGTGGCGCCAAGATCTATGCCGAAGTGGTCGGCTATGGTCTTTCGGGCGATGCCTATCACGTCACCGCCCCGCACCCCGAAGGCAAGGGCGCGGAACTGGCGATGCGCATGGCGCTGAAGAAAGCCGGGATGGGACCGGGCGACATCGACTATGTCAACGCCCACGGCACTTCGACCATGGCCGACACGATCGAGCTGGCCGCCGTGAAGCGCGTGCTGGGGGCAGACCTGTCGGGCGCGTCGATGAGCAGCACCAAGTCGGCCATCGGCCACTTGCTGGGCGGCGCGGGTGCGGTTGAAACGATCTTCTGCATTCTGGCAATCCGTGATCAGATCGTCCCGCCGACGCTGAACCTGGACAATCCGGATGAAGGCACCGAAGGCGTTGACCTGGTGCCGCACGTCGCCCGCAAGCGGGTCGTGCGCGCCGCGCTCAACAACAGCTTCGGGTTCGGCGGCACCAATGCCAGCGTCATCGTGAAGGCGGTGGAAGACTGATGATCCGCCGCGGCGCGCTGGCCGCCGTCCTGGCGGCCCTGCTGCTGGTGGGCTGGTTCGTTTCGGGTTGGTACGGCTCTGGCCCGCTGGGCAAGGATACGCCGTTCACCGTGCCCGATGGCTCCAGCCTGAGCACGGTGGCGGACAAGCTGGAAAGCGAAGGGGCGATTGCCTCGGCCGAATCGTTCCGGCTGCGCGCCCGCATTTTCGGGGGCGGCGCTCCGATCAAGGCGGGGGAATTCCTGCTGCCAAAGGGTGCCAGCCCGTCGAAAATCCTGTCGATCCTGCAAGGCGATGCTGTCCTGCGGCGGTTCGTGACCATCCCGGAAGGGATGCCGTCGATCATGGTGCATGAACGGCTGATGGCGCAGCCGCTGCTGACCGGCGAGATCGCGGTGCCGGAGGAAGGGTCGGTCCTGCCCGATACGTATGAAATCAAGCGCGGCGAAACCCGTCAGGACGTGTTGCTGCGGATGCAGGCGGCGATGCGCCGCACTCTGGCCGAACTGTGGGCCGGGCGCGGGGCCAACATCGCGGTCAAGACCCCGGAAGAAGCGCTGACGCTGGCGTCCATCGTCGAAAAGGAAACCGGCAAGCCGTCCGAACGCCGGGTCGTGGCCGGGCTCTATTCCAACCGGCTGCGGCAGGGGATCATGCTCCAGGCCGACCCGACGATCATCTATCCGATCACCAAGGGCAAGCCGCTGGGTCGCCGTATCCGCCAGAGCGAAATTCAGGCGGTGAACGATTACAACACCTACAGCATGGTTGGACTGCCGCGCGGACCGATTACCAATCCGGGCAAGGAATCCATCGCCGCCGTGCTGAACCCGGCGCAAACGCGGGCGCTCTACATGGTGGCGGACGGCACCGGCGGGCACTTGTTCGCAGAAACCCTGCCGGAGCATAACGCCAACGTCGAGCGCTGGTACGCCATCCGCAAGGCACGCGGGGATTTCTGAGCGCTTTGCGCTAGCAATCCCCGATCCGGCTGGCGCTGCCCGAAAACTGGATGCGGTCGCGGCCGCCCATGCCGTCGGTGTCGATCAGCGCATTGCCGATCCAGCGCAGGCTGGTGCTCATCCCGCTGGCCGAGATGTTGCCTTCCACAATCCGTCCGGTGCACCGCATCGTGACAAATCCGCTGCCGCCACCGGAAGTCGAGCAGCCGCTGCCGCCATTGGTCAGATCGGCGGCGACATCCGGGATCGACTGACGCATGTCCGACGCGGTCATGCAGATGTCTTCGCTGAACGTGCCGACGCTGTTGGTGATCGTGGTGCGATAGCGTCCCGGCATCAGCCCGGAACCCGCAGGTTCAGCTGGAGCCGCGCGGGGCACCGGGGCAGTGCGCGGACCGGTGTAGGACGCGGGCAGCGCGATGCCGACCGCTGGTACGAGATCGATGATCCAACGGTCGAACTCGTTCAGGTTCGCGGCGATCTGGGCGGGCGTGACCCCGCCTTTCAGGATGATGGTCCGTTCGGGGTACAGATAGGGCGGAGTGCCATCGTGTGATGCCTCAAACCGGCTGCGCAGGAAGAACTGGCTCTGGTTGAGCTGGCGCGAAATGCCAGCGGCATCGGGGTGCTGGATGGGATTGCGATAAAATAGCCGCATCGCCTCGCAATTGCGGCCTGAATCGTCGGGGCACTGTATGCCGGTGATGGAGTAGGGCATGCCCAATTTGCTCCACACGCCCATGTAAGGGGCCTTGCCGCCGCCCGTGAATTCGGCGTTCCAGCCAAAGCTTTTGAGGATCACCTTCATTTGCTCAGGGTCGAGCCGGTCGATGCTGGCGGGCAGTGGCGGGGGAGCGACGACGGCCGGTGCAGCGGCGGGGGCCGGTTTGCGTCCAGCCTGCGCACTGGCGGTGCAGCCCAGCGCGATCGCGACGGCGATCAGAGCGGTGCGCCGCATCAGGCCTCTCCCGCCGCGAGCCGCGCCGCATGGTGGGCCATCGAGGCCAGATACTGGGCGAGATTGGCGTCGCTGATCCCGCCTTCATACAGCAGGCTGCCAACCAGCGTTACTTTGCCGCCATCGACATAGGCGGCGGCCCAGCGCGGTTGTTCGTTGAAGCGATCGACCAGTTGTTGGCGGTCCTTCCCTGCGGGAGGATTGACCGTTGCGAGGAAGCGCGCTTCCTTGCAGCCGGTGGGCGCGCAGGTTGAGCCAAACACCGACACGACGGTTCCACCGGGCGTGATCAGCACGACTGCCTTGTTGCCGTTGGCGAGCGTGACAACTTCAGCCGACTTGAAAGGTGCGACCGGCCCGGCCAGGGCGACGCGCCGCACCTGGTCCGTGGTGAACTGGCTGGCGAAGGACTGCGCTTGCCCCCGACCGGCCAGCGCCAGCAACAGCCCCGCGCCGATCAGGGCGCGACCGAAAAACTTCTCCATTGCATGCATTCCCGGTTCGAATGATCGCGCGCCGCTTATGGTTCCGCAATATTGAACGACCCGCTGACGGGATCAATCGAATTCAGCCAGTGTTCAACCGCTGCGCGGTCGCCGCTGACTTTCAGTCCGGCCTGTTCCAGCTGCGCCAATGGCACTTTCAGGAACAACAGCGCCAGCAGCAACTGGCGCGGGCCGGTGATCGTGGCATCGGGCGCGGCGTTGGCTTCCATCCGGGCCAGCATCGTCAGGCCGGTGAGTTCGATCCCCGCCGTTTCCTTGCGCTCCGACATGACCAGGTTGAGCTTCAGCTTGCGCCCGCCCAGCTTCGCCGGATCGAACCGCGTTGCGGCAGAATCGAGCAGCAGCCGCGTCGGGATCGCGGCGATCATGTCGGCGCTCTGGTTGCTGAAGCTCACCATCTTGCCAGCGCGCAGTTCCCGCGCGGCGGCGAGGAACTGGTTACGCCAGATCGCGCTTTCGGCCTGATAGCCTTGCTGTTCGTAGCTGTCGGCCAGCAGCGCGCGGGCGGCCGTGTTGGCGGAATCGGCAAACACGACCTGGTTCAGCAGATCGGACGACCAGCGATAATCGCCCGCCGCCATCGCCTTGCGCGCGGCTGCAAGCGCCTTCTTGGGACCGCCAGCCAGCGCGATCATGCGCCGCGCGCGCTCCACCGGCGGATGCGGGTTCAGGTTGGCGGGCACCGCATCATACCAGCCCAGATAGTGCTGATAGATCGCCTTCGCGTTGTGGCTGTAGGTGCCGTAATAGCCGTGGTTGTCCCACTGCTGCGCCAGTGCGGGCGGCTGGGGAACCTGTTCGGCGATTTCCACCATCGTTTCACCCCGGTTCATCAGCCGCACGGTCTGATCGTGGAGATAGCGATAATTGTCGCGCTGTCCCGCCAGCATCGCCACGCCCGCATCGCGCCCGAATGTCGGCCAGCAATGGCTGGACACCACGGCATCGGCGCGCGGGGCAAAACGGGTGGCGGCTTCATCGAGGAACCCGGCCCAGGCATGGGCATCACGCACTTTCGCGCCGCGCGGGGTCAGGATGTTGTGCATCGTGCACGTGGAGATTTCGGCCGAGAGGAACACGCTGGCAGGCCGGATCAGCACGTTGAGTTCGGACGGCGCTTCACTGCCGGACACGATCTGGAATTCCAGCGAAACCCCGTCGACCACGCGGGTTTCGCCGCTGCGGGTGATGGTGTCGGTCGGCTGGATCAGGGTGATTTCACCGGGGGCTACGGCCATGCCGATGCCGCTGCCCATCTGCCCCTGAACGCCGGGGGAGAGGCCCGCGCCGAACTGGTACTGCGCCCGGCGGCTCATCGCCGAACCGGCCATGACGTTTTCCGACGCCGCTTCGGCCACGAAGTGTTCGGGCGCGATCACGGCGACTTTGCCCGCCGCGACATCGGCCTGGTTCACGACGCCGCGCACCCCGCCGTAATGGTCGGCATGGCTGTGGCTGTAGATCACCGCGCTGACGGGCCGCGCGCCCAACTCGCGGTTGACCAGCGCCAGCGCTGCCGCTGCCGTTTCGCGCGCGGTCAGCGGGTCGATCAGGATCCAGCCGGTTTGCCCCTGAACGACGGTCATGTTGGCCAGATCGAGCCCGCGCACCTGCCATACGCCGTCCGCAACCTTGAACAGCCCGTGCCGCTTCAGGTGCTGCATCAGCCGCCACAGCGACGGGTTGACCGAAGCCGGGGCGGGGCCATCGACCCACTCATAAGCGGCCAGGTTCCACACTGTGCGGCCCTTGGCGTCCTTGATCACCGGATCGGCCAGCGTGGCGACAAATCCGCGATTGGCGAACTCCGCATCGCGCCCGTCATCGGCGGGCAGGGCGCGGGCCATGGCCTGCTGCGCCGCGACCGTGGCGGGCGAGGCGGGCTTGGGATCGAGCGGGCCGGGGGCGTTGGCCAGCAGCAGCGGTGCGGCTGCGACCAGCCCCAGCAGGGCTGTGCGGCGATTCTTCAAGCGCATGGACGGTCCTCTCCTCCCGTTTTGCGGCACTGTGCGAGGCGGGAGCACACTTGGCAAGCTGTCCGCCAATTGATAGGTAAATCCGATCAAACTATCCACATTGTCCAATTGGATCGATTTTCGGCCTGCGCCTAGATGCCGTTCAACGCTTTTGAAGGAGCTAAACCGTGATCAACCGTACCATCCCCGACGTCACCTTGAAGACCCGCGTGCGCGACGAAGCCGTTGGCGGGCCGAACCCGTTCCGCTGGGAAGACTTCGCCGTCCGCCAGGCCTTTGCCGGCAAGAAGGTCGTCGTCTTCTCGCTCCCCGGTGCGTTCACGCCGACGTGCAGCAACGAACAGTGCCCGAACTTTGAGCGCCTGTACGATGTGTTCAAGGCCGCCGGGGTCGATGAAGTGTACTGCATCTCGGTCAACGACGCGTTCGTGATGTACCAGTGGGGCAAGAGCCTGGGCCTGGAAAAGGTCAAGCTGCTGCCGGACGGTTCGGGCGATTTCACCCGCCGCATGGGCATGTTGATCAACAAGGACCACGTGGGTTTCGGCATGCGCAGCTGGCGTTATGCGATGATCGTCGATGACAACACGATCACCCACTGGTTCGAAGAGCCGGGCATCAACGACACCGGCGCGGATAGCGATCCTTACGGCGAAACCATGCCGGAAAAGCTGCTGGCCGCCCTGACCGGCGAGTTCACCGAAGCGGCCTGAGGGCAGCTTTGGTTGCGGGCGGCGGGCCAAAACGCCCTCCCCCCTCCCGGTTCGCCGCCCGCACGACTATCAGGGGGCCATGGCCTCTCAACCGTTCATTGTCACCGCAGAGCTTCCGCCCGATCTGTTCAAGTGGGCGGATGCTCTGCGGCGCACCCATTTCCCGCCGGAACGCAACTGGTTGCAGGCCCACGTCACGCTGTTCCATTCCTTCGCGCCGTCGCTGCGGCGGGAGCTGCCCGCGCTGCTGGCGCGGATCGCGGCGGAATATGCCCCGCCGTCAGCGCGAATCGACGGGTTGATGGATCTGGGGCAGGGGACTGCGCTCGCCATCGTCAGCCCGGCGATGCTGGCGATCCGGGAGGTCATTGCCGACCATTTCCACGGCGCGCTGACCGCGCAGGACCAGCACGCCCCGCGCCTGCACATCACCATCCAGAACAAGGTCCCGCGCGAAGCCGCCCGCGCCCTGCAGGCCGAGTTGGCCGGCCTGCTCGAATCGCGCCGGTTCAAGTTCACCGGGCTGGGCCTGCAGCTCTATTGCAACCCGCACTGGCAGTTGCAGGGAACCTGGCGCTTTCGCGGTAAAGAGGGTGGTTGACCAACCGCGCAACCGGCCCTATGTGCGCCGCCTGTCCCGGCGAAATGGCCGGCACAGGCCGTGTGGCGGAGTAGCTCAGCTGGTTAGAGCAGCGGAATCATAATCCGCGTGTCGGGGGTTCGAGTCCCTCCTCCGCTACCATCACCCTATCCGGAAGCTTCCATCAACTTCCGCATTTTTCCAAAAATCGAAGAAAAAGCAGAGGGTTGCGGGTGATTCGCGTCCGCATGCGCCCGTGCCCTTCCACATGCAGCCAGATTTGGTGTGGGGGTATTTTGGGGGTAGTTTTGCGGAGTATCGGAAAGGAGCGATACCCCCATGCCTCTGACGGAGACTCAAGCCAAAAATGCCAAGCCCCGCGAGCGGGCATATAAGCTTGCCGATAGCGAGGGCTTGTTCCTGCTCGTCCAGCCAAATGGCACGAGGCTTTGGCGGATGAAGTACCGCTTTGCAGGAAAGGAAAAGCTGCTGTCGTTCGGGGCTTATCCGGCGCTGGGGATCGCAGCTGCCCGGGATAAGCGCAAAGCCGCTAAGGCGCTGCTTGCCGAGGGCAAGGATCCGATGAAGGCCAAGGGCGAGGTGACATCGGAGAACGGTGACACCTTCTACATGGTTGCGAAACGCTGGCACGAGAACCGCCAGTCGGCGTTGAATCCGGCACATGCCGAACGTGTCTGGTCACGAATGGAGCGGGACGTGTTCCCCTCCCTGGGACAAAGGCTGATCCACGAGATCACTGCCCCAGATGTCTTGCAGATGATCCGCAAAATTGAGACACGAGGTGCGCTCGATATCAGTCGGCGAGCCAAGCAAGGGGTAGGGCAGGTCTTTCAGTTCGCGATTGCTTGTGGGCTGGCATCCAGCGATCCCACTGCTCATCTTCGCGGAGCGCTCAAGCCCAGGCCCAGGGTGCAGCACATGAGCCGCCTTCCTCTGGTCGAAATACCTGCGTTCCTCGAAAAGCTGCGAGCTTATCAAGATGAGGGTGACCGGCGCTCGGCTATCACCCGCGATGCGGTACTATTCGCCTTGCTGACATGGGTCAGGACAAAAGAGCTTCGGCTAGCAGTCAAATCTGAATTCGAAAATCTCGATGGTACGGAACCTGTTTGGCGGATTCCGGCTGCTCGCATGAAGATGGGGCGTGAACACCTTGTTCCGCTTTCCGCTCAGGCCGCACTCATTGCTAGAAAAATGGTATCATCGGCGGCCGGCGATTACCTGTTTCCTGGGACCCACCCAGACAAGCCGCTGTCTGAAAACACCATGATCTATGCGCTGTACCGCCTTGGTTATCATAGTCGGCAGACCGTCCACGGATTTCGAGGGCTTGCCAGCACATGGGCGAACGAGCAGCTGGTGGAGTTTGGCAAGCCAGCGATGTGGATCCGGAAATACCATGAGGATTGGGTCGAGATGCAACTTGCCCATTCAGAGAAGAACGATGTCCGGGGTGCCTACAACGCTGCTGAGTATCTCGCCCCCCGCCGGCGAATGATGCAGGATTGGGCTGATTTTCTCGATGGGCGCAAGGTGGTCGACATCAGGAAAGGGCGGAAGCGTGCCGCGTGACGCCGATCATTTTATGCGTTCAATCCAATCTATTCTCACTCGATTCAGTTCGTATCAAAACTGCCAGTGTCGAAGGACGTCGCGGACATATCCGGGGGTCTCGCCATTCCGCGGGATACCGCCTGCGCGTTCGACTGCGCCTGGACCGGCATTGTAGGCCGCCACGGCGAGGTGAACCACGCCGAACCTGTCGAGCATCTGCCTTAGATACCGCGCCGCGCCAAAGATATTGGCCATGGGGTCAAAGCGATTGAAGACGCCGAGTTCCTTTGCCGTTGCTGGCATCAGCTGGCCAAGGCCCGCAGCACCTGCCGGGCTGACAGCAAGTGGGTTATAGCGGGATTCTGTCCAGACGAGCGCGTCGAGCAGGCCGGTGGGCAATGAATACTTCGCTTCCGCCGCATAGACGTGGGGCAGGTAGCTCGCCCGCCGAAACCCGGATGGGCCAGTTTTGGCTGTGGGCTCGTACCTGTACGGCAGGTTCACCCGTTTGTTTTCCGCAGCGCTCGAACTTTGTGCTGCGGCGGCCTGCGCGGATTGCCAGAAGCCATGCTCGACCAGCTGAAACCCGTTCGATGCTTCTTCAATCCTAATGCCGCCGGTTGGACCGGCATGTTGCTCGGGGACTTCTGGTCTTGGCAGATCCTGGGCATTGGCAGGAATGGCTGATGCGATGGCAATGCCACCGATCAGGAGGACTTTCATTGTCATTTCTCGATCCTTCTATAGCCGAATCGAGAGAGAACATATAAAGAACAAATGATGTAGGAAAATGCTTTGGCGCTGGTGCAGAGCGGAGGCTGCAGGGGGAGGGCACCTCAACCGGAGTAGGTCGATGCCCCTGCTAAAGAACACTCATCAACTCGAACGCCGCGCCCGTACGATCGTCGAAAGTCTCAAGGGAACATGGCGCCAGGGCAAGGGCATGTGCTGCTGTCCCGCCCACGACGACCACACACCGTCGCTTAGCGTAACACTGGGGCGGAAGGCCATCCTGTTCCATTGCTTTGCCGGATGTTCGAATGAGGACGTCATTGCAGCATTGGATCGCCAGGGCATCCGCAGCCGCGAGCTCTTTGATAGTTCTGGCGCTGTGACCGCTGATCGGCAAAATCAGGCTGACTTCAGTCCCAATGCGCGACGCTTGTGGCAATCGGCTTCGGCGATCTCCGGCAGCCCCGTCGAACGATATCTCGCACAGCGTGGACTCCAGCACGCATTTCAACAACTTCGTTACATGGAACGTACGCCTCTTGGGCCGCGCGGGGCTGTCCAATTTCTCCCCGCCATGTTGGCGGCAGTCACGACTGACATGGGCATCATCGCAGTGCATAGGACGTTTCTCGACCTCGCGAGCGGCAAGTTAGCTCGCTTCGAGCGGCCCAAGCGTGCGCTGGGCAGCCTCGGCTTTGGTGCCGTCAGGCTTGCGCCGGCAGTGCAGGGGCGTCTGGGTCTTGCCGAAGGTATCGAGAGCGCTCTGTCAGCAATGCAGCTCTTCGGGATCCCGTGCTGGGCGACGCTTGGAAACGAGCGGTTCGGCCTCGTCTCGATCCCGGAGAGCGTGCGCGAACTCTACCTGTTCATCGACAATGATGCCGGAGGCGCTCTCGCCGAGGAACGAGCGCTGAAGGCCTATGCTGCGTCTAATCGTGTCATCCACTCGCGAGCACCGGCATCGCCTGGTTTTGACTGGAACGATGAGCTGCAGTCGCGGCTTGCCCAAAAACCAGATCTATCGGGCAGAGGGGAGGGGCCTTTGGCTGATTGAGGCCTGCCCGCCGCAGGACCTCGTCAGGAGGTTCCCATGTCCAATTCGTCCCTCGCCTTCGCATTCGATGAACCATCACCACCCGTCGTTGTGATGGCGGCCCAGACCATGGCATCCGAGTTGGAGGCAGGCCGCGCGCTTTCACGCAGCGACGTCACGCGCATCATGACAGAGCACTTCCGGGGGAGCGATGCTCTCGGGCGTTGGTCAGTTCGTGACGCACATGCAGCTACCGAGCTGGCACAGGTTCAATACCTGCGAGCAGCAGATCAGATCCTGCTCTCGGCGTCGATCGACGAGGCGGAACAGTTCTTCTGCTCCCTCGATGCCCGACTGCCGACCGAGACCAATCGCAGCGACGAGCAGATCGAATGGCAACAGTTCGCGACGCCGCCGCGCCTTGCCTGGCTTGCTGCCCAGGCTTGCGCGCTGGCCACTGGCGAGCTTGTGCTCGAACCCTCGGCCGGAACGGGCATGCTCGCGGTCTGGGGCGCCAAGGCCGGCTCGCGCCTTGCCCTCAACGAAATCTCGCCGCTCCGCCGTGATTGCCTGAATACCCTGTTCCCCGCGGCGCGAGTTTCGGGACACGACGCCGAGCTGATCGACGAACTGCTTGATCCAGCCATCACCCCAAGCGTCGTGTTGATGAACCCTCCCTATTCTCACGGCATCGAGCGAGGGCACGATAGTCGCACCGGCTCGCGCCATCTGCGGTCGGCCTGGAACCGCCTCGCGTCCGGAGGTCGCCTTGTTGCGATCATGCCTGAATGGTTCGACTGCTCGAAGTTCCTCGCGGGGCTGAAGGGTCCAGTATCGCTGCGGCTTAATGCCGCCGTCGAACGCGCGTTCGTCAAGCATGGCACCGGCATCACCACGCGGCTGCTGGTTCTCGACAAGGTGGACGACTCCCATGAGCCTGTGGCCATCCGCACAAGCGACTTTCGCCAGCTGGTCGATCTCGTCGATGCCTTGCCGGATCGCGCCGGCTTGGCGGCTGCTTCGGAGCAATCAAGCCTTCCGGCGCGTGCGCCGTTTCGCCTGGTGGCGGCGCCGCGCAGGCCGCTGCCGACATCAGCCAGGCTCACTCCTACAGCCACCGCTATCGGGTCGCTCACCTACCAGTCGCTCGAAACTCCTGCGCCGCTTGCCCCTCAGGTCGGCCACTATCTGCCCTATCGCCCGAGCAGGATCGTTATCGATGGCGCGGCCGAGCATCCAACGCCGCTCGTTGAGTCCGTCGCCATGGGGTCGATTGCCGCACCGATGCCCGAAGCTGTGCCCCAGCTGCCCGACGGGCTGGTTGCCAAGGGGCTGCTGTCTGCTGCCCAGGCAGAGACTCTGATCTACGCGGCAAGCGCCCATGCGCGCGATCTTCCCGGTCGGTTCGAGCCAGAGGACAAGGGCTGTTCGCTCAAGGCATCTGCGGAAGGCCAGACGTACCGCCAGGGCTAT
>JAYRDH010000005.1:0-1111 GCA_041909515.1 Novosphingobium sp.
TGGGCGAGGCCAAGCTGGCCGAGGCCCGCGCCACCATCGCCACCTTCGAAGACTGGCTGGTGAACCGCGTTCCGGCACCGCACCGCGACCACCTCAAGCCCGCGCTCGACGCGCTGTGGCGGGATTAGCCCGCCGCACCGCGCAGCATTTCGGCGTTGTCGGCAATCATCTGCCGGACTGAGCGCGCCGGACGGCCCAGCAGCCGCTCCACATCGTTAGAGCAGATCGCCAGGAACCCGCCCCGGATCGCCGCGCCGAAGGTGACCATATCATCGCTGTTCCACGGAATCGCGCCGACGTACTGATCGTCAACGGGGCGGCGCGGGATGCCCATCGCATCGAAGATCGCATATTGCGCGTCATCATCGACCGCGACGTATTCCAGCGCCGCCCCGGTCAATTCCGCCATCAGCGCGGTGACTTCGGCAAAGTCCAGCAAGTCCGGCCCGGTGATGTCATAGGTCCGGTTCTCATGCCCCTCGCCCGCCAGCACGGCCACGGCGCAGGCCGCGCAATCGTCGCGCCAGACCATCGCTTCCTTGCCCTGTCCCGCGTTGCTGATCCACTGCCCGCTGGCCATCACGCCGGGTCCGGCCATCAGGATCATCGCATCGGCATAGTGGGCATCGCGCAGGAACGTGAAAGCCAGCCCCGACGCGCGGATCAGCCGTTCCGTCTCGATATGGTCGTGGCGCACTTCGGCGGGGTTGGCCGGATCATCGATGCCGATGAAGCTGGTATAGACCACGTGGCCCAACCCCGCGATGACCGCCGCATCGACTGCCGCCTGATGCTGCGCCACCCGCGCGCCGACGCGGGTGCCGGAAATCAGCAGCAGCTTGTCCGCCCCGGCCATCGCCGCGATCATGCTGGCGGGCTGGTCATAGTCCCCATAGCGCACATCGCAGCCCAGCGCGGCCATGTCGGCCAGCTTGGCCGGGGTGCGCGTCATCAGGATCAGATCACCCGCGCGGCCCAGCGCGATCAGCCCCTGCGTGGCGAGGCGGCCATAGTGGCCCGATGCCCCGGTGATGACAATTTTACCCACAACCACTTCCCTGCCGTTCGTGTCGAGCGAAGTCGAGACACCTGCGCCCCGTGTCTCGACTTC
>JAYRDH010000005.1:1121-12849 GCA_041909515.1 Novosphingobium sp.
CCCCCCCCCCCCCCCCGCCCCGGCCCGCCCGCCCCGCCCCCCCCCCCCCCCCCCCCCCCCGCCCCCCCCCCCCCCCCCCCCACGAACGGGGAACGTATGGAGGCTAACCGGCTACGTCGAGCTGCGCCTGGCTGACCCACCAGCCATGCACTTGCGGGCGCAGCCGGGTGGGGATGCGGATGCTGGCAACCGGGCCTTTGGCAATCGCGCCCGCTTCCAGCACCCACGCGAAGTGTTCGAACGTGTTCTCGCCCGTCTGGTGATCGACGAAGGTGATCAGCCAGCCTTCATGGCTCACCGAAGGCACGTGCAGCGGCTCGTTATAGCACCAGCCCGGCTGCATCGGCAGCGCCTGGGTGATCTGCGGCTGCGCGGTGTCCAGCCCGTCCAGCCGCACCAGCATATCGAACATCGCCAGCACCGGGCCGCCGAACACCGGCGGGCCTTGGCGGTCGGGGTTCATGGTCAGCATGAAGCCGGTCGAATAAGGCCGCCCCTGCTTCGCCGCCGGGATCACCGGGAAGTCGCCCGGCGGGCCGATCACGCATTCCGCAACGTCGCCCGCCGGCCCTTTGGGGTCGACCGTCCAACGGGTCAGCCCGCCCTGAATTTCCCACGGCTGCAACTGGATGCCCGACGGTTCGCGGATGAAGGCAAAGGCGTTGGTGTTCGACAGGCACTGGTCGAAATGCAGCAAGCCGTCGGCATCCTCCCACGCGTTCATCATGTGATAGCAGAACACCCCCTTGGGGCCCTTGAACCACTTGATTTCCGACACGTCGCCATAGCGCGGCATCACGCCCAGCCAGCTGTCCAGTTCCGGCTGGTGGTGCCAGTGTTCGCCGCCCGCCTTCAGCCGGTCGAGGTCGGCGGTGGTCGGATAGATCGGGAAAAGCGCATAATTCTGGCTGACCGTGAAATCGTGCATCATCGCGCAATAGGGCGCGTCAAACCACTGCTCGGACTTCAGCACGCCGTCCGCGCCGACCACGCAATAGGCGACCTTGGTGCTGGCCAGCCCGTCCGCTTCATAGCCATAAAAGAACATCTCGCCCGTTTCGGGATCGACCCGGACGTGCGCGGTCATCGTTTCAGATTTCAGCGCGCCGCCGAAGTCATAGCTGCCGATGGTATCCAGCGTGCGTGGATCGACGCGGTAGGGGCGGCCATCTTCCTTGGCCATCAGCAGCTTGCCCGCGTGCCAGACCGGGGTGGTGTTGGCGACCGTGCGGTCCACGCCCTGCATGTCGGCATCGTCGGTATAGGGATTGCGATACTTGCCGAACCGGGCGCGGCCCAGTTCCTTTTCCGCCTTGTGCCGTGCGGTTTCGACGAACTTCATCGCGAAGTCGGCGCTGCCATCCGGGTTGATCGACAGGCGGCTGACCATCCCGTCGGCGGACAGGGTATGATCGTCGGCAAACTTGGGCGGGAAGGCCGGATCGGGCACCGCGCGGTAGAAGCTGCCGCGGATCTCGGCAGGGATCGTGCCCGTAACCTCAAGCCCGGTGAACGCGACTTCCTGACCCACGGGTTCGTTCAGCCCGATGAAATAGGGCGTCTGCGGAAAAGCTGCCATCGATCCTCATCCTAACTATTGTTAGGGTTTGTGTAGCGCGATGGCGGCGCGGCGCAAGCTGAAAAAGCGCATGAAAAAAGGGCCGCCATCCGGGTGGATGACGGCCCCAGTCAGGGTAGATCGTTAGATCAGAATTCCTTCTTCAGCGTCACCGCCCAGGTACGCGGCAGCGACGGCGCACCCGAAATGGTGCCGGGGCTGGCGAACTGTTCATACAGCGAGGTGAAGTAGTACTTGTTGAACACGTTCTGCACTTCAAGGCTGACCGAGAACGGCGATTCCGCTTCCTGCTTCCAGGTCAGACGGGCGTTGCCAACGAAGTAGCCGTCGATCCGGTTCGACGCGATCAGCGTGGCCAGCGGGCCGCCGCCAGGACGCGCGGTCACGCCGGGAACCGCCGGGTTGGTGGTGATCGGCGCGGTGGTGGACACCACGACCCGGTCATAGTTCACCGCCTCGGTATAGACATGGCTCTGATACGCCCCGTCAAAGCGGGCCGACAGCGTGCCGCCCAGCACGTTCTCAAAGTCGTACTGCGCGCCAAAGCTGGCCTTCCACTCCGGCGTATACGGCGTAACCATGTTCAGGGTCACGGCAGTCGCACCGGTGAGCTTGGTGTACTTGAAGTCGATGTAGCTGAGCGCGCCGTCCAGCGTGAAGTTGGCAGTCGGCTTGATCAGGGTTTCGACTTCGAAGCCCTTCACGTCGGCGGCACCGACGTTGTTGGGCTGAAGGCACGGCGCGATCGGGCAAGCCGACAGCGTCAGGATGATGTCCTTGTAGTCGTTGTAGAAGGCCGACACGTTCAGCCGCAGCTTGCGATCGAACAGGTCGGTCTTGAACCCGGCCTCATAGGACGTCAGCGTTTCCGGGTTGAACGACTTGATCTGGTTCAGCGCGCCATTGGCCGGACCGAAGAACGGGCGCGGGTTGACCCCGCCCGCGCGATAGCCGGTGGCCACCTGGGCATAGACCATCGCTTCGGGCGAGAAGCGGTAGTCCAGCGCGATGCGCCAGTCGAAGCGCTTGCTGTCAAAGCTGGCCGGCGAACCGTTGAGGCCGCTGATCAGGCAGTTCGGCACGCCGGTGCTATACGTGGCGGCGGGCGGCGGCGCGGCGCAAGCGCCGGGCAAAGTGCCATCCGGGTTGTGCCGCTGGAACACATAGTCCTTGGAATCCCAGCTCTGGCGCACGCCGCCGGTCACGTTGAGGCTGTCGGTGACGTGCCAGATGCCGGTGGCGAACAGCGCCTTGTTGTTGGCGGGCGTCGGGTCAGGCCCGTGCAGGAAGTCCAGCCCGGCATAGTTCAGCACCACGCGCGCGGTCAGCGTGCCGTCGCGCTTGAAGTAGAACCCGCCCAGCGTGTATTCGAGCGCCGCGTCATCGCCGATCTTGCCATTCAGGCGCAGTTCCTGGCTCCACTGATCGTTGATCAGCGTCTGGCGCAGCTGCTGGTTGGCGATCGGCGAGTTGTCGACGTCCTGCGACCAGACCGACTTGTAGTGCCGCCAGGACGTGATCGACTTCAGCTGCAGGCTGTCCGACAGGTCGATGTCGATCGTGCCCATCACGCCATAGTTGTCCAGCCACTGCTGTGGCTGGAAGATCACCGGCTTGAACGGTGCCTGCGCCGTCACCGGGCGGGTATCGGCAAAGGTCGAATAGGTCACATAGCGGCGGTCATACCCGGTCAGGGTGTCGCAGCTGTTCTCGCCATAGGGGACGAACGCGCAGTTACCGGGGATCGGCGCACCGGTAATCGTGTTGGGCAGCCAGGCCACGCCGTCGCCCGTGGTGGACGCGTTGTTGTAATAGCGCAGCACGCCCGCACCGGCTTCGGACCGGTCACGGGTATAATCGCCCGACACGTTGATTTCGACCGTTTCGGTCGGCAGCCAGCGCAGCGAGAGCTTGCCTGCGGCATAGGACTGCCCGCCCAGCGTACCCAGCACCGGATCGCCGATGTTGTTCGACGGCACACCCGAACCCGGATGAGTCAGGCCATAGTCCAGCCGCTTGACGTACCCGTCGCGGTTCTTGGACACGCCCGCAACGCGCGCAAACAGGTTGTCGGCCAGCGCCAGGTCGGCAAAGCCGCGCACTTCGACGCGGTTGAACGAACCATAAGTGGCCTGGATCGAACCCTTGCCGTTGCCCTGCGGCTTGGTGGAAAACAGCTTGATGGCGCCGCCGATGGCGTTGCGGCCCGAAAGGGTGCCCTGCGGCCCGCGCAGCACTTCGACGCGATCAAGGTCCATCAGATCCAGCAGCGAGCCGGTCAGGGTCGGGATGTACACGTCATCGACATAGATGCCGACGCCCGGTTCCAGCGCGAAGTTGAAGTCGGTCTGGCCGACGCCGCGGATGAACGCGATCAGGCCGGAGCCGTTCTGCTGGCCCTGCGGGGTCAGGGTCACGTTAGGAGCCTGCGCCGCGACCTGCTCAACGCTGGTCTGGCTGCGGGCTTCGAGCATTTCCGAATTGACCGCCGAAATGGCGAGCGGGGTATCCTGCAGGCGCTGCTCGCGGAACTGCGCCGTCACGACGATTTCCGGGTTGCCGCCAGCGGTGGTTTCTTCCGCTTTCTGCGCAAAAGCAGGGGTTGCGGCCGTCGCCATGACCAGAACGCTCGCGCCCAGCGCGAACGAGTGCCGAAGCTTGCTCATTGCCTTCATCCTCCCTCAATCCAAAGGCGGCTTGATTGTAAGCCTTGCCTACTGATTATCACCCATGTGAAATCTTCAAAAGGGTGAAATTCATCGGAGCGAAAGATTCCGGCAGCTGTGACCGAAATGCCGCAATAACAAATTCGACCTGAAATCTCAGGCAAATTCCTCGGTATCGATGGTCTGCTGGATCACCGCGCCATAGCGCGGACCGGCTACCGTGTGCTGGTTGATCAGCGAATCAAGCTCTTTCGCCACATTCGCGGGCAAATCCCAGTCCCACCGCGCGATGTTTTCTTCCAGGTGCGGGATCGACGCCGTACCGGGGATCGTGACCACGTGGTCCCCGCGCGAATGGACCCACGCCAGGCTGAGCTGGGCGGGCGTCACGCCCTCGCGCGCGGCAATGGCGTTGAACGCGTCGATCAGCGCCAGGTTTTTCGGCCAGTTGTCCGCGTTGAAGCGCGGCATGGTGTGGCGCAGGTCCTTGTCCGGCAGCGCGGCCACATCGCGCACCCCGCCCGCCAGCACGCCCCGGCCCACCGGAGAGAACGCGACGAACGTCACCCCCAGGTCGCGGCAGGTTTCCAGCACGGCGATTTCCGGGTTGCGGGTCCACAGCGAATATTCGGTCTGCACCGCGGCCACCGGATGCACCGCATGGGCGCGGCGCAGCGTGTCCGCGCTCATTTCCGACAGGCCGACCGAGCCGATCTTCCCCGCCTGCACCAGGTCCGCCATCGCCCCCATCGATTCCTCGATCGGCACGGTGAAGTCCCGGCGGTGCATGTAGTACAGATCGATGTGATCGGTCTGGAGCCGGGCGAGTGTTTCATCCACGCAGCGGCGGATCGTTTCCGGCTTGCAATCCACGCCCCGGCGCGGCCCATCGACGACGATGCCCATCTTGGTCGCCAGAAAGAATTCCTGCCGCCGCCCCTTGAGCGCCTTGCCCAGCAGCGTCTCGTTATGCCCCAGGCCATAGATGTTGGCGGTGTCGAGATGGTCATAGCCGAGGTCGAGCGCCCGGTTCAGCAGCTGGACGGCGTAGTCCTCGGACGGCGGCGTGCCATAGGCCCAGGACAGGGACATGCATCCCAGCCCCACGGGATTGACGCTTCGTCCGCCCAACTGCCGCCGTCCAACCATCATCGATTCCTTCGTCATTGCGAGCCATAGCGAAGCAATCCAGGGCGGCTTGCGCAACCCCTGGATTGCCGCGCGGCTTCGCCGCTCGCAATGACGAAGCCAATGTGGAAGGCGTTAACGCGCCGCTTCCAGCTGCTGTTCCAGTTCGCCCAGCACCCGATAGCAATCGAGCACCTTGCCGACCGACGAATTCGGCTCACGCCCTTCGCGGATCGCGGCGATGAATTCGCGGTCCTGCAACTCGATGCCGTTCATGCTGACATCGACCTTGGACACGTCGATCGGTTCTTCCCGGCCATTCACCAGATCGTCGTAACGCGCAATATAGGTGCCGGTATCGCCGATGTAGCGGAAGAAGGTACCCAGCGGCCCGTCGTTGTTGAATGACAGCGACAGCGTGCAGATCGCGCCGGTTTCGCTTTTCAACTGGATCGACATGTCCATCGCGATGCCCAGCTGCGGATGATGCGGCCCTTCGATCGCGTTGGCCTGCACGATCCGGCCCGCCTGATAGGCAAACAGGTCCACCGTGTGCGCGGCGTGGTGCCACAGCAGGTGGTCGGTCCACGAACGCGGCTCACCCTTGGCGTTCATGTTCGTGCGGCGGAAGAAATAGGTCTGCACATCCATCTGCTGGATGTTGAATTCGCCCGCCTTGATCTTGTTGTGCACGTACTGGTGCGACGGGTTGAAGCGGCGGGTGTGGCCCACCATGCAGACGAGGCCCGTTTCCTGTTGCTTGGCCAGCACGGCCTCGCTGTCGGCCCAGCTGTCGGCCAGCGGGATTTCGACCTGCACGTGCTTGCCCGCGTTCATGCAGGCGATGGCCTGCGCCGCGTGCATCTGGGTGGGCGTGCACAGGATCACCGCGTCCACGTCATCACGCGCCAGCGCGTCGTCCAGCTCGGTGGAGCTGTGCTTCGCGCCGTACTTGGCGGCCACTGCGGCGGCCTGTTCGGCGGTGCGGCTGATGATCGAGGTGATTTCGACGCCGGCAATGTTCTTCAGCCCGTCGAGGTGCTTTTCGCCAAAGGCGCCGGCACCGGCCAGGGCGATGCGGATGGGATTGGTCATTCTTCAGGCTCCAGAACGATATGGCCGATGGCCGTGTTGCTGCAAGGGATGTGATAGTGGCGGTGCAGGCGCCTGACCTTCTGGCCCAGCGCGCCGCGCATGATCAGCCACATCACCATTTCGATGCCTTCGCTGCCGGTTTCGCGCAGGTATTCGATGTGCGGGATCCACCGCACCTCGTCATTGTCGGCTTCCAGCATGTCGAGGAACTTGTTGTCCCATTCGCGGTTGAGCAGCCCCGCGCGCGGACCCTGCAGCTGGTGGCTCATGCCGCCCGTGCCCCAGATCTGGACGTTGAGGTCTTCGGGGAAGCTTTCCACCGCACGCTTGATCGCCTCGCCCAGCGCCCAGCAGCGGTTGCCCGACGGGACCGGGTACGTCACGACGTTGACCGCCAGCGGCACGACCTTGACCGGCCACTTGTCGGTCTTGCCGAACATCATCGACAGCGGCACGGTCAGCCCGTGGTCGACGTCCATCTCGTTGATGATGGTCATGTCGAATTCGTCGAGGATCAGACTCTGCGCAATGTGCCAGGCCAGATCGGGATGCCCTTCGACGTCCGGCACGGGGCGCGGACCCCAGCCTTCGTCGGCGCTCTTGTAGCGTTCGCCGCAGCCAATCGCGAACGTCGGGACGATCTTCATATCGAAGGCGGAGGCGTGGTCGTTATAGACCAGCACGATCACATCGGGCTTCGTTTCCTTCTCCCATTCGCGGGTCCAGTCATATCCGGCAAAGATCGGGCCGAAGTAATCGTCGCGGTCCTTGCCCTGGTCCACGGCCACGCCCAGCAGGGGCACGTGGCTGGAGCCGACACCGGCGGTAATACGGGCCATTTCAATAGCCTCCTTTAATCGAGCGATTGCCTTCAGGCGAACGGCCGCCTGCCAGCATCATGTCGCGGTATTCCGGGAAGGTCATGTCGGTCATCGTGCTGACCGCTTCGGCGAAGCTGAGGCCATCGGTGCTGAACAGCTTGGACAGGAAATAGACGTTGCCGCCCAAGTCCAGCAGCGTGTTGTAATCGCGCTTCAGCAGTGCGGCCTTGGCCTCGTCGCTGATCGGCCATTCATCGAGATAGGCCTTTTCATCGGCCTTGAACCGCTGGCGGTTCTCGTCCTGCATCAGGCTCATCGCGAACTGGTTGATGTGATAGCCCTTGCGGGCGCGCGCGGCGGTATAGACGCGGGTGCCGGGAATATCTTCCAGCTCGGCAAGGTATTCGTGGATGTTCTGCGTCGGCTTGGCGGGCTGGGTCACAGGCCCCTCTCCTTCAGCTGGGCATCGAGCCGGGGGAATACCCGGCGGGCGTTGCCTTCGAAAATCGCGTGGCGTTCGGCATCCGAAATGTCGAGCGCATCGACGTAGCGCTTGGTGTCATCGAAATAGAAGCCGGTGGTGGGATCGATCCCGCGCACCGCGCCAACCATTTCGCTGCCGAACAGGATATTCTTGTTCTCGATCACGTCAGCCAGCAGGTCGATCCCCGGCTGGTGATAGACGCAGGTGTCGAAGAACACGTTGTTCATCAGGTGCGACCCCAGATCCGGCTTCTTCAGCATGTCCGCCAGCCCGCGATACCGACCCCAATGATAGGGCACCGCGCCGCCGCCGTGCGGAATGATGAAGCGCAAGTTCGGGAAGCGGCTGAACAGATCGCCTTCCAGCAGCTGCATGAACGCAATGGTATCCGCCGCGATGTAATAGCCGCCCGTGGCGTGCATTGCCGGGTTGCACGAACCCGAAACGTGAATCATCGCCGGAACGTCCAGCTCGCACATCGCTTCATAGAACGGGAACCAGAATTCATCCGTCAGCGGCGGATGCTTGAAATGCCCGCCGCCCGGATCGGGGTTGAGGTTGCAGCCGATGAAGCCCAACTGTTCCACACAGCGCTTCAGCTCCGCAATCGAACTGGTCATGTCCGCTTCGGGCGACTGCGGCAGCATGCACACGCCCGCGAACGTTTCGGGATAGAGGCCGACCACGCGCGCGATCAGATCATTGCAGACCTGCGCCCACTTCACCGCGACCGACTGATCGCCCACGTGCGGGGCCATGGCGCTGGCGCGGGGGGAAAAGATCGTCATGTCCGCGCCGCGTTCCTTCAACAGGCGCAGCTGGTTGGATTCAATCGTCTCGCGGATTTCGTCATCCGAAATGTCCGGATAGGCCGGGCATTCGGTCCCGGCCTTGAACGCGGCCTTCTGCGCCTCGCGCCATTCGTCGTGCGCCTTGGGCAGCACGGTGTAATGGCCGTGGCAGTCGATGATCATGGTCACGATGGCTTTCCTTTCCCCGCAGCTTCCCGCTGGCGATAGACAGTGCCGCGCGTCATCACCGGGGGAACCCCCAGCGACAGCAGCGTCTTGGCAGATTCTTCCATTTCGGCAGCGCGCCGCAGCCCGTGCGTGGTCATGCGCTCCAGATTGTATTCGGCGCGCTGGGCCCACGGCAGCGCCTTTTCGCTGGCGTCGAGCGAGGCCAGCACTTCGTCCGCCACCCCGGCGGCAGTCGCGGCGGCCATCATCTCGTCGGTCAGCGCCTCCAGCCCCTTGACCATGACCGAGCGGATCATCTTGATCGCACTGGCCCGGCCGACTTCGCTGCCGACTGCGCGGATATTGGTGAAACCCAGTTCGCGCAGGGCACCCTCTGCCGCGTCCGCCGCTGGACCTGCCAGCAGCAGCGGCACGTTCAGCCGCGCCGGGTGCACCGGGGCCAGCACCGCCACATCGACATAGCGCCCGCCCGCCGCCTCAATTGCCTGCGCGGCAGCGCGCTTGGTGTCCGGTGCCACGGAATTGCAATCGCACCACAGCGCCCCGCCATCCAGCAACGGCGCATAATCCTGCGCACACGCCAGCGCCTGATCAGCCGTCACCAGCGACAGCACCAGCGGCGCGCCGTGCAACGCCTCGGCCGCGCTGCTGGCAGCGACCACGCCTGCGTCAGCCATCGCGTCGCGGCGGGCGGCGAGCAAGTCCCAGCCGCGCGCGCGGTCTTCCCACCCGGCAGCGCGGGCGAAAGTGGATCCGGCTTCACCGAACCCGATCAGGGCAACATCGCAGGTCATCGGAGTGTGCCATGCGCGCGCCGCCGTGGCAGCGACAAATCGATTGAGCCAAGCAGCTATCAGATTTTGCGAATCAACTGGCGAGTTCACGGCCCACTTCGTCCAGCAATTTCAGGAACGCCGCCTGCGCTGCCGTGGGCCGCCAGCCCGCGCGGGTGGCAATGCCGATGGTCCGCGTCACCGGGACCGGTGTCGGCAATGCTGCCAGCACCCCGGCATCGAGTTCGACCGAAACCTGATCGGGCGACAGCAGCGTCAGCGCATCGCCGGACAGCAAGAGTTGGCGGATCATCATCACCGATCCGCATTCGATCCCGACACGCGGCACTTCCCGGCCAAGCGCGCGGACCATGTCTTCCCAGTAATGCCGCAGCGGCGTATCGCGGCCCGGCATGAGCCACGGATAAGCGAACATCGCCTGCGCCACATCCGTTCCCGGCGTGAGCAGCGGATGCCCGGCCCGCATCACCAGCGCGGGGCGATCCTCAAACACCGCCACCTGATCGAGATCCTCGGCCTTGGCCCCGCCCCGCAGCGCGCCCAGCATCAGGTCGATATCGCCGTCCCGCAACGGCCCGACCAATTCGGTATGGCTGCCCTCATGCACCGCGATGTCGATCTGCGGATGGGCAAGCGTGAACCGCGCGATCACTTCGGGCAGCCAGCGCGCGCGCGACAGCGGCATCGCGCCGACCACGATCCGCCCGCCTGCTTTCCCCTGCCACGCCGCCACTTCGGACAGCCCCGCGCGCAGCTCCGCCATCGCCAGGCCAAACCCGCGCGCGCGCCGCTCCCCCGCCGGGGTCAGCGCCAGCGAGCGCCCACGCCGATCCAGCAGTCGCTGCCCCAGCGCGACGGACAAATCCGCCACCGCGCGGTGCAGCGACGCCGCCGAAATCCCCGTCGCCTCGGCCGCCGCGCCGTAACTGCCCGCGCGCACGACCGCCAGAAACGCGCGGACCTGTGTGCCGGTGACGCGGGGGGAGCCGACATGGGTGATCGCGGCTTCGGCGCGGGGAGCCAGCAGGCGCGCAGGCTCGGTCGGGCTCATCCCCTGCGGACCGCGTTCGAACAGGGTTACGCCCAGGCTGGCCTCCAGCCCGGTGATCGCCTGGGTCAGCGCGGGCTGCGACAGGTTCACGGCGCGCGCCGCGCGGCTCAGGCTGCCGTGCCGCACGGTGGCGGCCAGCGCGGCGAAGTGGCGAATGTTGGGCGGGCGATCAGTCACGCCCATTCGATTAGCAAATAGTTATGCCCCGCGCCAACTTCGCATTAGCAGGCGCCGGGGGCGCAGCGCATGGCCGATCCCAGACAATTCCAGGAGCAGATCATGAGCGGTATCGTCGTCCAGAACATCCAGCGCGCGCCCATCGAAGTGATCGACGGGCTGGCCAAATGCGGCGTCGCCACCGTGCACGAAGCGCAGGGCCGCACCGGCCTGCTCGCCAGCTATATGCGTCCGATCTATTCTGGCGCGCGGATCGCCGGCAGCGCGGTGACGATCAGCGCGCCTCCGGGTGACAACTGGATGGTCCATGTCGCGATCGAGCAGCTGCAAGAAGGCGACATTCTGGTGATCGCGCCGACGTCCCCGTGCGAAGACGGCTACTTCGGCGATCTCCTGGGCACCAGCGCACAGGCGCGCGGGTGCCGGGGGCTGATCATCAACGCAGGCATCCGCGACGTGCGCGACCTGACCGAAATGCAGTTCCCCGTCTGGTCCAAGGCCGTGTTCGCACAGGGCACGATCAAGGCCTCGCTCGGCAGCGTCAACGTGCCGGTGGTCTGCGCCGGTGCGCCGATCGAGGCGGGCGACGTGATCGTGGCCGACGATGACGGCGTCTGCGTGGTCAAGCGCGAGAAGGCCGCCGAAGTGCTGGCCGCCGCGCAGGCCCGCGAAGCCAACGAAGGCGACAAGCGCGCGCGCCTCGCCGCCGGTGAACTCGGCCTCGACATGTACAAGATGCGCGAGAAGCTGGCTGAAATGGGGCTGAAGTATGTCTGAGGCGCAATTCCTCCCCGGCACGGGGAGGGGGACCACGAAGTGGTGGAGGGGCACAGGCCAGCAGCCCGCCCTCGTCACCGTCGCTCCCAGCCGCCCGGGGCCCCCCCCCCCCCCCCCCCCCCGGCCCCCCCCCCCCCGGGGGGGGGCGGGCGGGGGCCCCCCCCCACCCCACGGGG
>JAYRDH010000005.1:12859-44248 GCA_041909515.1 Novosphingobium sp.
CCCCAGGCCAGCAGCCCGCCCTCGTCACCGTCGCTCCCAGCCGCCCGTGCCCCTCCACCATGCTGCGCATGGTCCCCCTCCCCCGGTGGGGGAGGAAGGCATGACCGCCATCCACTGCATGTGGATGCGCGGCGGCACGTCCAAGGGCGGTTACTTCCTGAAGGATGACCTGCCCGCCGACACGGCGCTGCGCGATGCGTTCCTGCTGGCGATGATGGGCAGTCCCGATCCGGTCCAGATCGACGGGATGGGCGGCGCCGATCCGCTGACCAGCAAGGTCGCGGTGGTGAGCAAATCGGCGCGCGACGGGATCGACGTCGATTACCTGTTCCTGCAGGTGTTCGTCGATCAGGCCATCGTTACCGATGCGCAGAACTGCGGCAACATTCTGGCGGGCGTCGGTCCGTTTGCCATCGAACGCGGACTGGTTGCCGCCACGGGCGATGAAACCAGCGTTGCGATCTACATGGAAAACACCGGGCAGGTCGCGGTTGCCACCGTACAGACTCCCGGCGGCACGGTGACTTATGCGGGCGAAGCGCGGATCGACGGCGTCCCCGGATCGCACGCCCCGGTGCCGCTGGAATTCCGCGACACCGCCGGTTCGTCCTGCGGCGCGCTGCTGCCCAGCGGCAACGCGGTCGATGTGGTGAACGGCGTGGCGGTAACCCTGATCGACAACGGGATGCCCTGCGTCGTGATGAAAGCAGCTGACGTCGGCATCACCGGGTATGAAGACCGCGACTGGCTGGACGCCAACACCGAACTCAAGGCCCGGATCGAGGCGATCCGGCTGGCCGTGGGCGAGCGGATGAATCTGGGCGATGTGAAGGACAAGAGCGTCCCCAAGATGATGCTGGTTGCCCCGCCCAAGGACGGCGGCGCGGTTTGCGTGCGCAGCTTTATCCCGCACCGCGCCCATGCCACCATCGGCGTACTCGGCGCGGTCAGCGTGGCGACCGCCTGCCTGATCCCCGGTTCTCCCGCAGCCGAGGTGGCCGTGATCCCGGCTGGCAATCGCAAGACCCTGTCGGTCGAGCACCCGACCGGCGAAATGAGCTGTGTGCTGGAAGTAGACGATGCTGGTAACGTGGCCAGCGCCGCGCTGCTGCGCACAGCCCGCAAGTTGATGGATGGAGTTGTATTCGGATGAGTGAAGATCGCATCATCAGCTGGCACGCCAACCCGTCAAAGCCACTCTACGTGCCCCCGGCGGGCGCGATTGATGCGCATTGCCATGTGTTCGGGCCGATGGCGCAGTTTCCGTTCAGCGCCAAGGCCAAGTACCTGCCCGAAGACGCCGGACCGGACATGCTGTTCGCGCTGCGCGATCATCTGGGGTTCGACCGCAACGTCATCGTGCAGGCCAGCTGCCACGGCACCAACAACGCCGCGACGCTGGATGCCATCGCTCGCTCCAACGGCAAGGCGCGCGGCGTCGCCGTGGTCGATCCGGCGATCCACGACGCCGAATTGCAGGCGCTGCACGAGGGCGGCATTCGCGGCATCCGCTTCAATTTCCTGAAGCGGCTGGTCGATGATGCACCCAAGGACAAGTTCCTCGAAGTCGCCCAGCGCTTGCCACAAGGCTGGCACGTGGTGATCTATTTCGAAGCCGACATTCTGGAAGAACTGCGCCCGTTCATGGACGCGATCCCCGTGCCGCTGGTGATCGACCACATGGGCCGCCCGGACGTGACCCAAGGACCGGACGGAGCCGACATGAAGGCGTTCAGGAACTTCCTCAACAGCCGCGACGACATCTGGTTCAAGGCGACCTGCCCCGACCGGCTGGATGGCAACGGCGATCCGTGGGACATGTTCGCGGAAAGCGTCGCACCGCTGGTGGCGGACTATCCCACCCGCTGCCTGTGGGGCACGGACTGGCCGCACCCCAACATGCAGGACGCGATCCCCGATGACGGCCACCTGGTCGACATGATCCCCCGCATCGCCCCGACCGAGGAATTGCAGCGGCTGCTGCTGATCGACAATCCGGAAGCGCTGTACTGGGCTGACTGACAGCCTCAGTAAATCGTGTAGCCACCATCGATCACGATGCTGTCCCCGGTGTGGAACCGCGAGGCATCGGAGGCGAGATAGACCGCGATGCCCGCGAAGTCCTCGCGCTCGCCCCAGCGGCGCATGGGCACGCGGCCGATCACCTTGTCGTTGAACTTGTCCCACGCCTGCAACGTTGCGGTCATGTCCGACCGGATCCAGCCCGGCAGGATCGCATTCGCGCGGATGCCATGGCGGGCATATTCCACCGCCAGCCCCCGGATCAGCCCCAACACCGCGGTCTTGCTGGCCGAATAGGCCTCGTTCGCGGGAGCGCCATCGATGGCGGAAGTGGAGGACGTGACGAGCAGCGAACCGCCCGCATCCCCCGCTGCGGCCCGCGCCAGCATGTGCCGGGCCACTTCGCGGAAAGTCCAGAACACCGCGTCCAGGTTGACTGTCATCACCCGCCGCCAGCCCTCGGTGGTCTGCTCGTGGAACGGCGCGCCGCCGCCGATCCCGGCATTGGCCGCGCAGAAGTCGATCCGCCCGAACCGTTCCAGCACGTCCGCAATGCCGGCGATGATCGCGTCCTCGCTGGTCACATCGACCTGCTGAACCAGCACGTCACCGCCCAGCGCGCGCAAGGTGGCTTCTGCCGCCGCATTCTTTGCCGGATTCTGGCCCCAGATCGCCACTTTCGCCCCGGCGGCCGCCAGCCCTTCGGCCATGCCCAGCCCGATCCCGCCGTTACCGCCCGTCACCAGCGCGACCTTGCCGGTCAGGTCAAAGGGGTTGAATGCCATGTTCGCCAGTCCTCTTGCCATTGCTGTTTGCCGGCAATCTGTCGCATGGCGCGGCGCTTGGCCAGCCTGTCAAACGTGGCAGCACATCAGAGCCGGTGAACACCCTGCACCCAGGAACGCGCCTGCTCGCGCACCATCGTGCCATCGTCCGGCAACCGGTCGATCGTGTCCATCCGGCGGGCTTCGAGCAGCACCGCCTGCGGCACCGGCTCGTCAAAGCGGATTCCGATCCGCCGGCCCTCAGACCACTGGATTTCGCCAAACAGTTCATGGTTGCGCCATTGCAGCACGGCAGGGCCACGGCAGTCGAACGGCAGGGCGGCCAGCACGCTTGCCCCCTGGCGCGACAGGTCGCACAATACCACGTGGTGCCGGCCCGCCCGCGTGATCACCCTGGCCGCCAGCCGCAACCGCAATCGTGCATCGCGGCGCCGTCCTACCGGATTCGTCATGTTGCCTCGCCTGGTTCTGCCGTCTGGCGAACCATGCGTCGACTACGGTTTGCATCACGCTGCTCGGCAACCAGGGGAAAACCCTGATGCGACAGGCCTATTTCTTGGGATTCACCAGGATGACCATTTCATCGTACACGGCGATCAGGTGGCTGTCGTACCATTGGTCAAGCACGCAGCGAACCCGGCCGAAAAAGCTCGGAATCTCATCCAGCACGTACGACCCGCGAAACTGCGCTCCGCCTTCATCGCCATAGATCGGCGGCGCGGCAATATCGATGGCCTGCCCCTTCAGATAAGCGACGATTTCGTCGATCTGCTGCTTCAGCGCGGCGCGGCGGTGTTCGTTGTTGGCCCCGCGCGCATGCTGCAGTTCCTCCCGGCCGCGCTCAATCAAACCGCACAGATAGGCATAGACCCGGTCCATGTTCTCGCGCTTCAGCGCGATCATCTTGTCGACATAGTCCTTCTGCACCCGGATCGCGGCGGTTTCTGGATGTTCCGAACCGGCGAAGCCCTGGGCCCAGTTGGCGGGATCTTCCTGTATCATGCGCTACCCTTGCAAAGCCGTGCGATATGTTCTGGCCCGCGTCTGATAGGCGGAACATACTTACCTTCGGGTAAATCCCGGCCGGATTGACCGTTATCCGGGCGGCGCGCGCCGAAGGGCCGTTGCGCCAGGCTTTGACGCGGTCTAGACATGGCTCATGCCAGAGAAACTGCATCTTACCGACGCCGAATGGCGTGAACGCCTGACCCCGGAGCAATACGCCATCCTGCGCCAGGCGGGGACCGAGCGGGCGTTTACCGGCAAGTACGAATACAACACCGCCCCCGGCACGTATTACTGCGCGGGCTGCGGCACGGAACTGTTCGCATCGGACGCGAAGTTCGATTCCGGCTGCGGCTGGCCCAGCTATACCGCGCCGCTGCATCAGGACGGGGTGGAAGAGCTGGTCGACACCTCGCACGGCATGATCCGCACCGAAGTGCGCTGCGCGACCTGCGAAGGCCACCTTGGCCACGTATTCCCCGATGGCCCAGCCCCCACGGGCCTGCGCTATTGCATCAACAGCGCCGCCTTGGGGTTCGAACCGGAAGATTGAACGCGGCTGCGCAAATTGCCATTAACCCTGCGTTACAAATCTCCTATGCATGGCGCGCGAGCGCGGGGGTGCCAGTTCCGGACACCTCGCCTGCGAGAGGGTTGATCGAGCCACATGGCACGTAATGACATCCGGCGATCCAGCAGTGGTAGCCGCCAGCCTGAGCCGCCGCAGCCCTCCGGCTTTCGCAGGTTCGTGCGCCGCGTGTTCGTGTGGGGGCTGGGTTTTGCACTGCTGGGCGTGATGATCGTGGCGGTCGCAGTCGGCCTCGCCGCGCAATCGCTGCCCACCTACAGCGAACTGAAAAGCAGCCAGGCTGGGCAGATGATCGTGGTGCGCGCGCGTGACGGCACGGAAATCGTTTCCCTGGGGCCAAGCTATGGCAAGTGGCTGCCCTATGACCAGATCCCGCAGGTGATGAAGGACGCGATCCTCTCGACCGAGGATCGCCGCTATCGCAGCCATATCGGCGTCGATCCCATCGGCATTGCCCGCTCGTTCTATGTCCGGGTGCAGGAAGGCCGCTTCAAGCAGGGCGGATCGACCATTACCCAGCAGCTGGCGCGCACGGTGTTCCTGAACAACAGCCGCACCTGGGGCCGCAAGCTGCGCGAAATCATCCTGGCGATGGCGCTGGAATGGCAGTTCTCGAAGGACCAGATCCTCGAACTCTATCTCAACAAGGTCTATTTCGGCGGCGGGGCCTATGGCATCGATTCCGCCAGCCGCAAGTTTTTCGGCCACCCCGGCACCGAACTCAGCCTGCCCGAAGCCGCGATCATCGCCGGGCTGGTCAAGGCGCCGTCGCACTATTCGCCCACCGCCGATGCCGACGCCGCCGTCGGACGCGGCCAGGTGGTGCTGGGCCTGATGCGCGAGAACGAGGTCATCAGCCCGGCGGAATTTGCGGCGACCGACCTGAAAAAGATCAAGTTCGCAGCCGAAAAGGGCCAGAACTCGGTCCGGTATTTCACCGACTGGGCGCTGCCCCAGCTGGACCTGCTGCTGCCCGAAAACGCCGAGCCGATCGAGGTCTGGACCACGCTGGACATCGCCATGCAGCGCGCCGCGACCGAGGCGATCCAGACCCAGGTGCCCAAGGGCGCGCAAGGGGCGCTGGTCAGCCTGGACCGCGACGGCGCGGTGCTGGCGATGGTTGGCGGCACGGATTACGTCACCTCCAACTACAACCGCGCGGTCAACGCCGTGCGCCAGCCGGGTTCGGCCTGGAAGCTGTTTGTCTATCTCGCCGCGCTGGAAGCGGGCTATACCCCCAATGACAAGGTCGTGGACGAACCCGTCACCATCGACGGGTGGAGCCCGCGCAACGCCAACGGCACGTTCGCGGGCGAGATCGACGTGCGCAGCGCCTTTGCCTATTCCAAGAACACCGTCGCGGCGCAGCTGGGCAACGAAGTGGGCTTCAGCTCGGTCGCGGGGATGGCCAAGCGGTTCGGCATCACCACGCCGATTTCCACCGTCCCATCGATGGTGCTGGGCAGCAATGTGGTCCGCGTAATCGATATGACCCGCGCCTTTGCCTCCGTTTCGGCCAAGGGCCAGGCGATCGAACCTTATGGCATCACCAAGATCGCCACGGTGGATGGGCGCGTGCTGTATGAGCGTGACCGCAAGAGCGGGCAGATGCTGGTCCCCGCCTATGTCGCCGCCGGGATCACCGACATGCTGCAAAGCGCGGTCAGCATCGGCACGGGCCGCGCCGCACAGATCGGCCGCCCGGTGGCGGGCAAGACCGGCACGACCACATCGAACAAGGACGGCTGGTTCCTGGGCTTTTCCAGCGGGATCACCACCGGCATCTGGATGGGCCGCGACGATGACAAGCCCGTTCCCGGCCTGCAAGGCGGCACTGCCCCGGCCCGCGCCTTTGCCGACTATATGCGCGTCGCGGTGGCCGGCCGCCCGGTCGAGAAGTTCGACACCGAAGCCGTCGCCCCGGCCTGGCAGCTGGAGCCGGATGACGAGGCAATGCTGACCGGCAACCCGGAAGACTACTACTTCGTCGACGAAAAGGGCAATCTGGTCGAACCCGGCAACAACCCAGCCCCCGAAGAACGCGCGCCAGCCGAGCGCGCTCCGGGCGGCGGGCTGGAGCAGGTCAACCCGCCCCCTGCCGCGAACGAGGACTTCCTCGATCAGGCCACCGGGCGCGGCCCACGCTGAGCCAGCCCGGCCCCTGATCCCACGCGCCCGCCATGCCGTCAGTGCGGAATGACGCCCAGTTCTACCCCGGTCTTGTCGTGCAAGGCAAAGCGATCGATGATGTCGGCGCTGGCCTCGTTATAGCCGATCACTGCCACTTCGCGTCCATCCCGGCGCAGGCGAGCAACCACCTTGTCCAGCGCGCCAACCCCGGAAATGTCCCAGAAATGGGCGGCATGAACGTCGATCGTCACAGCGCGGGCGCTGTCCTCCATCGCAAAGGCACGCGTGAACCGATCGACCGAGGCGAAGAAGATCTGCCCGCTCACCCGGTACGTCGCCGCACCGCCATCGGCGCTTTCCGAGCGCTCAACGGTGAACATGCTGCGCACCTTGCCCGCAAAGAAAATGCCCGACAGCAGGACGCCTGCCAGAACGCCCTTGGCCAGATCGTGGGTTGCGACGACGACCACCACGGTCGCGAGCATCACCACGGACGAGGTCCACGGATGGCGCCGCATATTGGGAATCGAATTCCAGCTGAACGTGCCGATCGACACCATGATCATCACCGCCACCAGCGCCGGCATCGGGATCTGACCCACATATGGCCCCAGCACGGCCAGCAGGAACAACAGGAATGCGCCGGCAGTAAAGGTCGAGAGGCGGCTCCGCCCCCCGGACGTCACGTTGATGACCGACTGCCCGATCATCGCACAGCCACCCATGCCGCCAAACAGGGCGGCGACGATGTTGGCGCTGCCCTGACCGGCGCATTCCCGGCGCTTGTCGCTGTCAGTATCGGTCATGTCATCCACGATCTGCGCCGTGAGCAGCGATTCCAGCAATCCGACCGCCGCCATCGTCAATGAGTAGGGCAGGATGATCCGCAACGTTTCCAGGTCAAGTGGCACGTCCGGAAATGCCAGGCTGGGCAGACCTTCGGGCAGTTTGCCCATATCGCCGACTGTATGCACCGGCAGCCCCAGCCCGACGCTGATCGCGCTGAGCACAAGGATCGCCACCAACGGTGACGGCACGGCCCGCGTCAGCCGGGGGAACCCATAGATAATCGCCAGCCCGCCCGCGACCATCGCATAAGTCTGCCAGCCGACATTCGTCAGCTGCGGCAACTGCGCCATGAAAATCAGGATCGCCAGCGCGTTGACGAAACCTGTGATGACCGATCGGGATACGAACTGCATCAGCAGGTCCAACCGCAGCAACCCGGCCACGATCTGGATCATGCCCATCAGGATCGTCGCAGCGAAAAGATATTCGACGCCGTGATCCCGCACCAGCGGCACGACCAGCACCGCCACTGCGGCCGTTGCGGCCGAGATCATCCCCGGACGCCCGCCCGTAAAGGCGATGACGATCGCGATGGCGACCGATGCATAAAGGCCAACCCGCGGATCGACTCCGGCAATGATGGAAAAGCCGATCGCTTCGGGGATCAGCGCCAGCGCGACCACAATTCCGGCCAGAACATCGGCGCGCAGCCCATCGGCACTGGTGAACCACTGGCGGCGGTAAGCAGCAAAGGTTTCAGTCATGAAAATTCCGCAACAGGCCGGGTGCGCCGCCAGCCAGCAGCACATCGACAGGCCATGATAATGCGTGGTCCGGCGGATCGGCGGCCGGAATAGCCACCCGGAATTTCACCGGGTCCTTGCGAATGCCCCGGCCCTTAGCGGTCAAAGCGGCTGATCGGCAAGCCCCTGATCGGCAGACCGCCAACGACGAAGGCCCCCACCCCGACAGGGGCAGAGGGCCTTCACACGTTACAGCGTGGGTATTCCGGTCAGCGCAGGCGCACCGGCAGGAACGTGGCGGGCTGGCCGCGGCGCTGGACGCGCAGCATGATCGCCTGGCGACCGGCCGCCTTGGCCGCGCGGACCGCGCTTTCCAGTTCGGCCACGCTGGTTACGTCGTTGCCATTGGCCGACAGGATCACGTCGCCGCGTTGCAGCCCCTTGGTCCCGGCGTCGGACGAACCATCGACCATCGCGATCACCAGCCCCTTGGTGCCATCCGGCATCCCGATCTGGCGGGCGATCTGCGGGTTGAGCGCCAGCACCGACAGGCCCATCGACTTTTCGACCAGCCCTTCGCCCTGCTTCTGCGGGCTGCGGTTATAGGCGTCTTCTTCCTGCGGGGTGTTCGGGTTGAACGTGCTCTGCGCCAGTTCCTCGTCGCTGGGACGCTTGCCGACCACGGCATTCAGCGTCATCCGCTTGCCGCCCCGGATCACTTCCACGGGGATGCGCTTGCCCGGCGCGGTGTTGGCGACGATGAAGCTGAGCGACTGTTCCGGCGTCACGTCCTTGCCGTCAATCTTCAGCACGACGTCGCCCGGCAGGATGCCGGCGGCCGCTGCGGGCTGGCCCGGCTGCACCGTCTGCACCAGTTCGCCGCGCCTGTTGGGCAGGCCCAGCGAATCCGCGACGTCTTCGGTCACCGGGGCGATCTGCACGCCCAGATAGCCACGATCAATCGACTGGCCCTTGATCAGCTTGTCGACAATCGGCGCGGCGATTTCGGCGGGAATCGCAAAGCCGATCCCCACGCTGCCGCCGGTGGGCGAGAAGATCGCGTTGTTGATCCCGATCACCGCGCCGTTCATGTCGAACATCGGCCCGCCGGAATTGCCCCGGTTGATCGAAGCGTCGGTCTGCAGATAGCGGTCATAGGCCCCGCCCGCGCCGGTGTTGCGATAGACCGCCGAGATGATCCCCGACGTTACCGTGCCGCCCAGGCCAAACGGGTTGCCAATGGCAATCACCCAGTCGCCCACGCGCGCCGTACGGCTGTCACCGAACTTCACGAACGGCAGCGGCTTGCCCGCGTCGATCTTCAGCACCGCCAGGTCCGATGGCGCATCGCGGCCAATCAGCTTGGCCGGATATTCGGTGCCATCGGGCATCGTCACGGTGATTGATTCGACCTGGCCCTGGCCATCGGCCACGATCACGTGGTTGTTGGTGACGACATAGCCGTCGGCCGAAATGACGAAGCCCGAACCCAGCGACTGCGCCTCACGCGTTTGCGGGCCGCTGCCTTGCCCGCCGAACAGGTCGGCAAAAGGCGTGCCCGCAAACGGGTTGGCATTGCGGACCTGCACCTTCTGGCGGGTCGAGATGTTGACCACGGCCGGCTGCAATTGCTGCGTCAGGTCGGCAAAGCTGGCCGGGGCACCGCCACGCGGCACCACGTTGGCCATGTGCTGCGCATCGTTCTGGGCCACCTGTCCCACCGCCGGAAGGCCGGTCGCCAGCGACAGGGCGGCGCCGCCCAGCAGCAGCGCGGTAGTCACTCCATAGGCGTATCGCACGTGTCCTCGATCCTCTTGTCTGGTCGCATTGCTGCGAAAGTCATGTTCCCGCCGCTGATTCAGCCTGAACCGCCTGAACGGGGATTGAATGGCCCTAGCGCCCCTTGAACTGGCGCAGGTAATCATTCTCTGGCGACAGGATGATCGTGCTGCCACCCTTGTTGCCGGGGTTGGCGAACGTTGCCTCATAGCTGCGCATCGCGCGGTAGAAATCATAGAACGCCGGATCCTGTCCATAGGACTTGGCATAGATTTCCGCCGCCTGCGCCTCGGCATCGGACGTGATCAGCTGTGCCTGCATCTGCCCGCGCGCCTGGATCGTGGTCGCTTCCTGTTCACGCGCGGCCTGCATCCGGGCGAAGGCGCTTTCCAGCGCCCCTTCGGGCAGGTCGGCGCGCTTGATCCGCACGTCGATGACTTGCGCGCCATAAGCGCGGGCCTGCTGGTCCAGGTTCTTGCGGATCTGGGTCATCGCCACGCCGCGTTCGGCGGTCAGCAACGACTGGAACGTGCGCTTGCCCAGTTCCTGCCGCAGGACCGAGGTCATGATCGGTTGCAGCTGGCTGATGACGCGGTCCACCGAACCGGCGGTTTTCACCATCTTCACCGGATCGATGATGCGGAACCGCGCATAGGCATCCACCTGCAACCGCAGCTGGTCGCTGGACAGCACCAGCTGGCGTTCCATCGGGAACGACAGCAATTGCTTGTCCACCCAGACCAGCTGTTCGATGAACGGCAGGCGCCAGCTGATCCCGGCGCCGGTCTGGCCGAAATCGACGTTCGGGCGGAAGGCGTTGATCTTGCGCACCGGCTCACCCAGCCGGACGACGACGACCTGCTGCGTTTCGGGGACGATCACCACGCTGGACATCAGCACCAGCGCCGCCGCGATCAGGCCACCCAGGGCCACTTTGCTCTGACGTACCACGTTCCGCATCTTACTGCCCTCCCTGCGCGGCGGCAGGCGCATCGGGCGCGCGCCGCTTCACTTCGGGCAGCGGGAGGTAGGAAGTCACGCCATTGGCTTCGACCACCACCTTCTCGTTGTTGGACAACACGCGCTCCATCGTATCGTAATACATGCGCCGCCGGGTCACTTCCGGGGCCAGCTTGTACTGCTGGTACACCTTGTCGAAGGCGGCCGCCTCACCCTCGGCGCGGGCCAGCGTCTGCTGTGCCCAGGCCTGGGCCACGTTCTTGTCGCGCTGGGCGTTCTGCTGGGCGACGTTGACCTTCTGGAAGGCGTCCGCGACCTTTTCGGGCGGGTCGGCCTTCTTGATGTCCACGCCGACGACCTGCACCCCGGTGCGATAGGCATCGAGAATGCCCTGCATCCGTTCGCGCGTGTTCAGTTCCAGCGGGCCGCGCCCGGTGCCGTCCCAGATCGCGTCGAGCGACACTTCGGCCACCGACGCTCGCATCGCGGCTTCGGCCACTTCCTTGACCGTGCGCTGCGGATCGGCGGCGGCGAAGGTGAACAGCTTCAGGTCCTTGATCCGCCAGCGCACCTGATACGACAGGTCGATCAGGTTCTGGTCGCTGGTCAACACCAGGTTTTCGCTGCCTTCGCTTTCCGGGATCACATCGTTGATCACCGAGGTGACGTCGCGGGTTTCGACCTGCTGGATCGGCCAGGGCGCGGTGACCGACACACCGGATTCAATCGTGTGGCTGTACTGGCCGAAGGTGGTGACGATGCCCTGTTCCTTGGGGCTGAGCTGGTGGAACGCGCTGCTGAGCAGCCAGACCGCCGCCAGGCCGCCGACGATCAGTGGTGCCCAGCTCTTGCCGTCGGCGCGCGGGGGCAGGCCCGGAAAGCCGCCCCGGCCACCGCCGCCACTGCCGCCGCCCCGGCCGCCACCCTTGCCGCCACGGGCCTGGAAAATGTCCTCGATCGAGGCGGACCGGCGCGGCTCCTCGCCGCCGGCGGCGGGTTGCCAGGGGTTGCGGGGACCGTTGCCGGGGGCCGGATCGGCGGGCCGTTCGGGCGGCTGCGTCGGCGCGGGATCGCCGCCCTCCGCGTTGCCGGAATCGTTGCCCCAGGGGCTCTTGCGGCCGGCCATAGCCAGCACGATCTGCTGTGCAGAACTGCGAATACCTCTCATGCCCTGTCTTATAGGTACGGGTTGTGCACAAAAACAGTGCCTCCCCCCGCTTTTTCCTTGCTAGGGGGACGCAAATGCAAATCAGGAGTAAAGTGTGAGCGTGAACGCCGGTAATCCCGACACCCTGAAGCCGCTGTTGCCGCCGCTGGCGCAGGCGCGGCTGCAATCGCTGAAAGTGACCGACGCCGGGGTCGCCGTGCTGGTGCTTGACGCATCCGGGCTGGACGGGATCGAGCGCGACCGGCTGGAAGTGGCGATCAAGGACTCGCTGCGTGGGTCCGTTTCCGAAGTGCGCGTGGCGATGATGGCCGACAAGCCGAAGATCCGGATCATCGCGGTCGGATCGGGTAAGGGCGGCGTGGGCAAGTCCACCGTATCCGCCAATATCGCCGTCGCGCTGGCACGGATGGGCCGCAAGGTCGGGCTGGTCGATGCCGATATTTACGGCCCCAGCCAGCCACGCCTGCTGGGCAATGAAGGCGTAAAGCCGAAGGCGACCGAGAAGAAACTGATCCCCGTTCCCAGCCAGTGGGGCGTGCCGGTGCTATCGATGGGCCATCTGATCGAGGCGGGCAAGGCGATTGCCTGGCGCGGACCGATGGCGGGCAATGCGCTGGGCCAGCTGGTTGATGCCGACTGGGGTGAGGTCGATACCTTGATCGTCGATCTGCCGCCCGGCACTGGCGATGTGCAGCTGACCATGCTGCAACGCCACAAGCCCTTGGGCGCGGTGATCGTGTCCACCCCGCAGGATCTGGCGTTGATCGACGCGGCCCGCGCGATGCAGCTGTTCGAGGTTGGCCAGGTGCCGGTGATCGGGCTGGTCGAGAACATGGCCGGATATGCCTGCCCGCACTGCGGCGAAATCAGCGATCCGTTCGGCAAGGGCGGAACGGAAGCAACCGCCAAGGCGCTGAACCACCCGTTCCTGGGCCGCATCCCGCTGGACCTGTCAATCCGCGAACAAAGCGATGCTGGCACGCCGCCAGCGGCCGGGGATGGCCCGCAGGCCGAAGCCTTTGCCGCGATTGCCCGCCGCGTGGCGACCTGGCTCGACAATCAGTGAAACGGGCCGCTGCCCCATGCGCGTAACCCGGCGCGGCATCCTGCTGGGGGCCGGGGCGACCGGCGGGCTGATCATGGCCTGGGCGCTCACCCCGCGCTCGTTCCGGCCGCCGCTGACACCCGCAGAGGGTGAAGTGGCGTTCGATGCCTGGCTGAAGATCGGGCGCGACGGGGTGGTCACGGTGGCCGTGCCGGAACTCGAAATGGGTCAGGGCATCACCACCCTGATCCCGCAAATCGTCGCGCAGGAACTGGGTGCGGACTGGCGGCAGGTGGCGGTGGAACCGGCCCCGGTCAGCGGCGCCTATGCCAACGCGCCCTTGGCCGCGCGCTGGTCGGCGCTGTGGCTGCCCATGGTGAGCGGGCTGGCGGACGAGCCGGACGACCTGCTCGCCCGCCGCTATGCCGAGGGGGAGCCGTTTACCGCCACTGCCGATGGCACATCGCTGATCGCACACGAAGCCGCCGCCCGCGCTGCCGCGGCCAGCGCCCGCGCGATGCTGGCACAGGCCGCCGCCGATCGCTGGGGCGTGGCGTGGGAGGAATGCGATGCGGTGGACGGCCACATCGTCAACGGCAAGCGCCGGTTGCCGTTCGGCCAGCTGGTCGATGCCGCCGCCGGTTTTGACGCGCCCGATCCCCCGGTGCTGCGCCCCCGCCCACCCGGCGAAAACCCCGCCGAAGCGCTGCCCGGCGCGCCGCTGCGCTTCCCCCGGCTGGACTTGCCGGCCAAAGTCGACGGCAGCTTCAATTTCGCGGGCGATGTGCGCCTGCCCGACATGGTCTATGCCGCGATCCGCCACGGCCCGATCGGCGATGCCCGGCTGGGCGGTTATGACACCGGCCAGACCAAAGGCGTGCAAGGCCTGCTGAAGCTGGTCAACGGTCCCAGCTGGCTGGCCGCTGTCGCGACCGACTGGTGGGCTGCCGAACGCGCGCTCACCCTGATTGCCCCGCGCTTTGCCGCACCGGACCGCGCTGGAACCGCGCCGACCGCGCAGGCACTGGACGAAGCACTGCGGCGCGGGCGCGCCAGCCGGATTGCGGAGAACGGCGATCCGGACAAATGGCTGTCCGAAAAGTTCGAACACGTCGCGCATTACTGGGTCGCCCCCGCGCTCCACGCCACGCTGGAAACCGCGACGGCCACCGCGCGGCTGACGGATGGCAAGCTGGAACTGTGGGTCGCCACGCAGGCCCCGCAGGCCGCCCGCCGCGCGGCCGCCGCTGCGCTGGACATCGCTGTCGATGATGTTGTGCTTTACCCCATGCCCGCCGGGGGCAGCTTCGACCGGCGGCTGGAGCATGACCATGTGGCCGAAGTCGTGCTGATCGCGCGGGAGGTGGGCAAGCCGGTGCAGCTGATGTGGTCGCGCTGGCAGGAACACGTTGCGGGCCTGCCGCGCACCCCGGCGCGGGCGGTTCTGGCCGCCCGAACCGCGCCAGACGGGACGCTGGTGGCACTCAAAGTGCGCATCGCGGCGCCAGCCAGCTTCCACGAATTCGGCGAACGCCTGCTGGAAGGCAAGACGCCCCACGCCGCCCGCCATGCGCAACTGCAGGGCGATGCGATGACGGTCGAAGGGGCGGTTCCGCCCTATGCGATCCCGCATCTGGTGGTCGAACACGTACCCGCCGCGATCCCGCTGCCAACCGCGCGGATGCATGGCAACGCGCATGGCTATACCTGCTTCATGGTCGAGACATTCATCGACGAACTCGCCGCCCGCGCCCGGCGCGAGCCGCTGTCCTATCGCATCGCGATGCTGGGGCATGACGTCAGGCTGGCAAACTGCCTGCAGCGCGCCGCGACGCTGGCCGAATGGAACGGCGGCGCGGCGGGCAGCGGTCAGGGGCTGGCCTGCCACCAGATGACCGTCGCGGGCCGGACGGGCCGCATCGCGCTGGTCGCCGCCGCGCGGCAGGACGAACGCGGCATCCGGGTCGACAAGCTGACCGCCGTGGTCGACATCGGCCGGGTGGTGAATGTCGATATCGCCCGCCAGCAGATCGAGGGCGGCTTGCTGTTCGCCCTCGGCCTCGCGCGCGGATCGAGCACGGCCTATGCCGATGGCCTGCCGCTGACCGGGCGGCTGGGCCTGCTGAACCTGCCGCTGCTGGCCGACTGCCCGGAGATCGAGGTGGACTTCATCGCCGGTGAAGACGATCCCTTCGATCCCGGCGAACTGGCCGTCGCCGTGGCCGCACCGGCCATCGCCAACGCGCTGTTTGCCGCCGGATCGACCCGCCTGCATACCCTGCCCCTGCTGGCCGAGCGCGGCTGATGCCGCCGAAAGCCCAGCTTTTCCTGCCTGCCCCCATCCGCCAGAGCCTTTGCCATGACTGACCACTTGCCCGCCAATCACCCGCCCGTTGCCAAGCCCAAGGTCGGCGTGCTGCTGGTCAACCTCGGCACGCCCGATGCGCCGACCCCCAAGGCGGTGCGGCGGTACCTGAAGGAATTCCTGTCCGACCGCCGCGTGGTGGAAATCCCCCGGCTGGTGTGGTGGCCGATCCTGAACGGGATCATCCTCAACGTCCGGCCGAAAAAGTCGGCCCATGCCTATGAACAGGTCTGGGGTCCGGATGGCTCGCCGCTGGCCGCGATCACCAAGGCGCAGGCCGCCGCGCTGCATGAGCAGCTGGGCGGCGCCGTCATGGTCCGCTGGGCGATGCGTTATGGCAATCCGGCGTTGGGTTCGGAAGTGCAGGCGATGAAGGACGCCGGGTGCGAACGGATCCTGATCGCCCCGCTCTACCCCCAGTATTCCGGCGCGACGACCGCGACCGTGGTCGATGCGCTGGGCGCGCAACTGGCGAAAATGCGCTGGCAGCCCGCGATCCGCACCCTGCCGCCCTATTACGACGACGCGGTCCATATCGAGGCCCTGCGCGCCGATACCGTGCGCCAGCTGGCCGCGCTGGATTTCACCCCCGAAGTGCTGCTGCTGTCGTTCCACGGGATGCCGGAGCGCACGCTGCATCTGGGTGATCCCTATCACTGCCAGTGCCGCAAGACCGCACGGCTGCTGGCGCAGGCGCTGGCCCCCACGCACCCGGACCTGAAGATTGAGGTCAGCTTTCAATCCCGGTTCGGCCGCGCGAAGTGGCTGGAACCGGCCACCGATGTGGTGCTGGACCAGCTGGCCAAGGCTGGCACCCGCCGCGTCGCGATTGCCGCGCCGGGCTTTTCCGCCGACTGCCTGGAAACGCGCGAGGAACTGGCAATCCGGGGGGCCGAGGATTTCAAGGCCGCCGGGGGCACGCACTTTGCCGCGCTCGATTGCCTGAATACGTCGGATGCCGGGATGGTAATGCTGGATACGCTGGTCCGGCGTGAACTGGCGGGGTGGATTTAACCGCAAAGCAAGTTACATGGGTGTCAGTAACGAGGATAACTGATGGCTACGCTCGCACCCGATACCCCGCAATACACCCACTGGTCCCAACCCCAACCCAAATCCGCGCTGGACCATATTCCCGGTGAAGATGGCTGGCCGGTGCTGGGCACCACGCTGCAGCTGCTGGCCGATCCGGTTGGTTTCGGCAACCGGATGCGGGCGAAATACGGCAATGTCTATCGCAACAACAGCTTTGGCCGGCGCGGGGTGATCCTGATCGGGGCCGAGGCGAACGAGCTGGTGCTGTTCGACCGGGGCAAGCTGTTCTCTAGCGCACAGGGCTGGGGTTCAGTGCTGGACCAGCTGTTCCCGCGCGGGTTGATGCTGCTGGACTTCGACCACCACCGGACCGACCGCCGCGCGCTGTCGATCGCGTTCAAGCCTGAACCGATGCGCCACTATTCCGACGCGCTTAACCGCGGGATTGCGGACCGGGTGCAGGAATGGTCGGGCCGCGATCTGCTGTTCTATCCGGCAATCAAGCAGTTGACGCTCGATCTGGCGGCGGACAGCTTTCTGGGCCTGCCGTGGGGGCCAGAGGCGGACAAGATCAACCAGGCCTTTGTCGACATGGTCCAGGCGTCGATCGGCGTGATCCGCAAACCGCTGCCGTTTACCGCGATGGGCCGGGGCGTGGCGGGGCGCAAGTTCCTGATCGAATACTTCACCGCCGAAACGCTGCGCCGCCGCGAACAGGGCGGTGGGCAGGACATGTTCAGCCAGTTCGCCCGCGCGACGCACGAGGACGGATCGCTGATGCCGGTCGACGAAGTGGTCGACCACATGATCTTCCTGATGATGGCCGCGCACGATACGATCACCTCGTCCGCCACCTCGCTGGTCTGGCTGCTGGCCAAGCACCCCGAATGGCAGGACAAGCTGCGCGCCGAACTGCGCGCGGTGACCGGCGGCGAAGGCCGTCCGCTGGCCTATGACGACATGGGCAAGCTGGACCTGACCGAGATGGCGTTCAAGGAATCGCTGCGGATGATCCCGCCCGTTCCCTCGCTGCCCCGCCGCGCGCTCAAGGAATTCACCTTCGGCGGCTATACCATCCCGGCCGGAACGCCGGTGGGGATCAGCCCGGCGGCGGTCCACATGATGGAAGAATACTGGCCCGAACCGGAAAAGTTCGATCCGCTGCGCTTTACCCCCGATCAGGTGGCCAAACGGCACAAATATGCGTGGGTGCCGTTCGGCGGCGGGGCGCATATGTGCCTGGGGCTGCACTTTGCCTATATGCAGATCAAGATCCTGATGGCGCAGATCCTGACCCGCTATCAGATCGTGATCGAACCGGGTTACGAACCGAAATGGCAGCCCTGGCCGATCCCCAAGCCCAGCGACGGCTTGCGCGTGACGTTCCAGTCGGTCTAAGCGCTGGGCCAGTCTCTAACGAAAGTTATAAAGATGCCCGGTCTGCGCCCCGATATCGATCCTGACGGCCTGCTCGAATTCTCGGTCGTGTTCACCGACCGCTCGCTCAACCACATGAGCGCGGCGTTCCAGGGCGTGATGCATGATATCCATGCCGGCCTGACCGAAGTGTACGGGGCAGAGCGCGCGGTCGTGGTGCCCGGCGGCGGCAGCTATGCGATGGAAGCCGTCGCGCGGCAGTTCGCGACCGACAAGCGCGTACTGGTGATCCGCAACGGGTTCTTCTCCTATCGCTGGAGCCAGATTTTCGAGGCTGGCCGCATCCCCGCCCACGAAACCGTGCTGAAAGCGCGCCGCATGGGCGAAGGGCCGGCCGCGCCGTTCGCCCCCGCGCCTATCGACGAAGTGGTCGCCGCGATCCGCGCCGAGCGCCCCGACGTCGTGCTCGCGCCGCACGTCGAAACCGCATCGGGGATCATCCTGCCCGACGCTTACGTCCGCGCCGTTGCCGCTGCCGCGCATGAGGTTGGCGCACTGTTCGTGCTCGATTGCGTCGCATCGGGCTGCGTCTGGGTGAACATGGCCGAAACCGGCGTCGATGTGCTGATTTCGGCCCCGCAAAAGGGCTGGTCCGCCTCGCCCTGCGCAGGCCTCGTCATGCTGAGCGCCGCCGCACTGGAACGCTGCCGCGCCGCGCAATCGACCAGCTTTGCGGTCGATCTGGGCCGCTGGCTGGCGATCATGGAAGCGTACCTGAACGGCGGCCATGCCTATCACGCGACGATGCCCACCGACGCCCTGCGCGGTTTTCGCGATGCGATGCTGGAAACCAAAGCAGCCGGTTATGAAACCTTGCGCACCGCGCAATGGGAACAGGGCAACGCCGTGCGCGCGATGCTGGCAGCACGGGGCGTGCCGTCCGTCGCCGCCGAAGGATTCGGCGCGCCGGGCGTGGTGGTGTCCTATACCGCCGATCCCGATATCCAGAACGGCAAGAAGTTCCTCGCCCAGGGCTATCAGATCGCGGCGGGCGTGCCGCTGATGGTGGACGAAGGCGCGGATTACCGCAGCTTCCGCCTCGGCCTGTTCGGGCTGGACAAGCTGCTGGACGTGCCGGCCAGCCTGAAGCGGCTGGAAACCGCGTTCGACGCGGTGTTCCCGGTCTGAATCCACTCAACGCTTGCGGACGAACTCCGCGCGTAGCACCAGTCCCTTGATCCCGTCGAACCGACAGTCGATTTCCTGCGCGTCGCCGGTCAGGCGGATCGACTTGATCACCGTGCCCTGCTTCAGCGTCTGGCCCGCGCCCTTGACCGTCAGGTCCTTGATCAGAGTCACGGAGTCCCCATCCGCCAGCAAGTTGCCCACCGCATCGCGCACTTCCACCACATCGGCGGCGGCGCGCTTGGCCGCGAGTTCCGACGCGGGCAGCCATTCGCCGCTGTCCTCGTCATAGACATAGTCTTCGTCAGTATCGGCCATTGTTTCCCTCCGTTGGCTGGCACCGGCCATGACAGGCAGGGGCGGACTTGGCGAGTAAAACCTTGGCAGGGCTTGCCTCGGTTGCGCTTCAGGGGGACAACGGCCCATGGACCGCACAATCATCCCGTTGGACGAAAGCCACCGCGCCGCCGCCGTCGCCTCGCTCGCCGCTGCGTTTCAGGATGACCCGGCGGTCAGCTGGATCATCCCCGATCCCGCCGCCCGCGCGCGGCGGTTACTGAAGATGTACGACTGGCTGTTCAGCGATCACCTGACCCACGGCTTCATCCTGGGCACGCCGGGGGCCGAGGCGGTGACGCTGTGGCGCGCGCCGGGCAAGGTCCATACCCGCACCCCGCTGCGCCCCGGCCATGTGCTGCATCTGCTAAAGATCTTCGGCCCCTGTATCCTGCGCGCGGCCAAAGTGGGGGACTGCATCGATGCGCACTTGCTGCGCGGGGAAGGCCGCTTTTACTTGCGCTATGCCGGGGTGCGGCCAGACTGTCAGGGCAAGGGACTGGGCGGCCTGACGATCCGCGCAGGCCTTGAAAAAGCGGCGCAAGCTGAGGTTCCCGCCGTGCTGGAAACCGCGACGGAGAGCAACGTCGGCCTGTACCAGCGGCTGGGCTTCGAAGTGCGCGAGGAATGGGATGTGCCGGGGCGCGGCGGGCCGCATTTCTGGACGATGGAGCACCCGGCGCCCGCGTGATTCAGGCGAACACCCCGTCCCACACCAGCTTGGCCCCCAGCGCCACCATCAGCAGGTAGATGATCGTATAGAACCGCGCGCTGTCCAGCCGCCGGATCAGCCGCACCGCGATCAGCGTGCTGACAATCGCCAGCGGCAGCAGCGCTGCCCCGGCGGCCAGAGTCTGCGAATTGAGCGACCCCAAGGCGAGGTAGCTGGGCACCTTGATCCAGTTGATCAGCGCAAAGAACACCGAACTGGTGCCAACAAAGCGCTCATGCGGCAGGCGGCGCGGGGTGACCCACATCTGGAACGGTGGCCCGCCCGCGTGGGCGATCTGGCTGGTGAAACCCGACGCCGCGCCAAACAGCGTACCGACCCAGCCGGGCGAATCCGACGGCGCCACCACCCGCCCCCCGCGTTCCAGCCACAGCCGGTAGAGGCCGAAGCCGGCGGTAATCGCCCCCAGCACCAGCAGCAGACGTTCTTCCGGCACCACGGCGGCAAGCACGGTGCCCAGCGCGACACCCGCGATGGCGCCGGGCAGCATCCAGGCGACGATCCAGCGGTCCCAGCTTTTGCGGAACGACCACACGCTGACCGCGTCCTGCGCCAGCAGCACCGGCATCAACACCGCCGCCGCGACCGGGGCGGGCAGGCTGAGCGCGAGCAGCGGAGTCGCCAGCACGCCGAGGCCGGAAAAACCGCCTTTGGCCATGCCAACCACGATCACCGCGATCACGGCCAGCGTCAGGGTCCAGGGATCGGCCAGCAGTTCCATCGCCCCAACGCGAAGCACGCCCTGCCGCGCAGCGCAAGTACCTGCGCTCTTGCCAACGGGCCGCTGCTGCCGCTTAAGTGCGGCAAACCCGCCAACTGCCAAGGACTTACCCGATGCGCGCCATCCTGCTTGCTTCCTCCGCCCTGCTGCTCGGCCTGGCCGCTCCGGTCGCGGCCAAAACGCCCGAACAGGTCGCAGCGGCGGCGCTGGCGGCCGCGCCGGTGTGGGATGGCCACAACGATGTGCCCGAACAGCTGCGCGACCGGCGCAAGAACGTGCTGGCCGGGTTCGATTTTCAGGACACCACCGCCACCGCCGATCCCGCCAATGGCGTCGCCGCGATGCAGACCGACCTGAAGCGGCTGCGCGCGGGCAGGGTCGGCGCGCAGTTCTGGTCGGTCTATGTCTCGGCCAACCTGCCCGAAGCGCAGGCCGTGCAGGCCACGCTGGAACAGATCGATGTGACCAAGCGGCTGATCGCGCAGAACCCGGCGGACCTGCAATATTGCGAGGATTCCGCCTGCGCCGAACGCGCGATGAAGCAGGGCAAAATCGCGTCGCTGCTGGGCATGGAAGGCGGCCATTCAATCGGCGGGTCGCTGGCCGTGCTGCGCCAGATGCATGCGCTGGGCGCGCGCTACATGACGCTGACGCATTTCAAGAACAACGGCTGGGCCGATGCCGGAACCGACAAGCCCCAGCATGACGGGCTGACCGATCTGGGCCGCAACGTGGTGCGCGAAATGCAGCGCCTCGGCATGCTGGTGGACCTGAGCCACGTCAGCGCGGCGACGATGCTGGACACGCTGGACGTGGCCAAGGCTCCGGTGATCTTCAGCCATTCCAACGCGCTGGCGGTGAACAGCCACCCGCGCAATGTGCCCGATGCCGTGCTGGACCGGCTGAAGGCCAACGGCGGGATCGTGATGGTCAATTTCTATCCGGCCTATGTGGTGGAAGAAACCCGCCAGTGGAACATCGCCCGCGCCGGGGAAAAGGCCCGGCTTGAGGCACTGCATCAGGGCAATCCCGCTGCTGCCGCCGCCGCGCTGGCTGCGTGGGAACAGGCCCGCCCGCTGCCGCTGGGCACCACCGCCAGCGTGGCGGATCATCTGGACCACATCGCCAAGCGGATCGGCACCGACCACGTCGGGCTGGGCGGCGATCTGGACGGGATCGAGAACACCGTGGTCGGGCTGGAAGACGCGGCGAAGTATCCGGCGCTGTTCGTCGAACTCGCCCGCCGGGGGTGGAGCCAGGCCGATCTGGAAAAGCTGTCCAGCCGTAACATGCTGCGCGTGCTGAAGGCGGCCGAAGCCTATGCAGCCACGCAAAAGGGCGCGCCGCCATACGAAAACCCGGTCAGTTTCTGACCGGGATCAGTGCGGGTCGATGCGGCCCGTCAGGCGGAAGAAGAACGCGGTCGACCAGCCGAGCATGAAGATGCCCAGCACGCTTTCGAACGCGCCCAGCAGCCGCCATTCCGGCAGCACGTGGGTATCGTTGTACCCCACCGTCGAATAGCTGATGGTCGAGAAATAGAGGGCCGATTCCAGATCCGGGATCGCCCCCAGCGCCAGATAGGTGAACGCGAAAATCCAGATTTGCACGCCGTGCAGCGCCAGCATCGCAATCACCGCCGCCAGCGTGAACAGCACGCCGCGCGGCGACAGCGGGTTGGTGTGCTCCAGCCGCTCCACAGCGGTTTCGGTCCGCACGGCACGGTTCAGGCCGAACAGGCCCAGACCGTGCACGAACACGCAGAGCACCACCATCACCGTGGAAACGGCGAACTGCGCCAGCAGGTTATCCGACGTGACGAACTGTTCGATCAATCGCGCAGCAAATCGTTGATCGCGGTCTTGGCGCGGGTTTGCGCATCCACCGTCTTGACGATCACCGCGCAGTACAGCGACGGCCCCGGCGTGCCATCGGGCAGCGGCTTGCCCGGCATCGATCCCGGCACGACCACCGAATAAGGCGGGACGACGCCGATGTGGACTTCGCCGGTCGCGCGGTCGACGATCTTGGTCGACGCGCCCAGATAGACGCCCATCGATAGCACCGCGCCTTCGCACACCCGCACGCCTTCAACCACTTCGCTGCGCGCGCCGATGAAGCAGTTATCCTCGATCACCACCGGCCCGGCCTGCAGCGGTTCGAGCACGCCGCCGATGCCGACGCCGCCCGACAGGTGCACGCCCTTGCCGATCTGCGCACACGAACCCACCGTCGCCCAGGTATCAACCATCGTGCCTTCGCCCACATGGGCGCCGATGTTGACGAAGCTGGGCATCAGGATCACGCCCTTGGCGATGTACGATCCGCGCCGCACGACCGCGCCCGGCACCACGCGGAAGCCGCCTTCGCGGAAGCGGTTTTCGCCCCAGCCTTCGAACTTCGACGGCACCTTGTCGAACGCGGGCGCACCGGCCGCACCGTTCGGCACCACCACGTTGTCGTTCAGGCGGAACGAGAGCAACACGGCCTTCTTCAGCCACTGGTTGACCTGCCAGCCGCCCTGCCCATCAGGTTCGGCCACGCGGGCCTGACCGTTGTCAAGCAGCTCCAGCGCGGCTTCGACCAGGCTGCGGACATCGGTGCTGGCGGGGGTTACCCCGTCCCGTGCTTCCCAGGCGGCTTCGATCGCGGTAGCAAGATCGGCAGTCATGTTCGGTTCCTTCGCTCGTTCGCGGGCAATTGCGGCAGCGCCTATCGTCTGCCCGCGCCGGGGGCAAGCATGGACGCGGGAAGGCGCCGGAAATTTCCGGTCGAAAGAGGCTGCGGCCAGGGCCGTGATGGATTGCATAAGGGGTGCTGCATGAAATTTCCAAAGGCGGTGCGCAGCCAGTGGCATCTGGGTGTAGCGATCCTGTCATTTGCGCTGGTGGCAGGTTGTGGCGGCGGCGGCGGTTCGGTGGGCAGCACGCCCGTGCCGACACCTTCCCCCACCCCCACGCCCAGCCCCACGCCGACACCAACACCAACACCGACGCCCACCCCAACCGCCACGCCGACCGACACGTTCCTGACCAGCGAATACACCCGCTCATCCGGCGCCCCGCAACATGGCGCGGTGACGGCCTGGGCGCAGGGGTACAACGGCGCGGGCGTGACCATCGGCATCGTCGATACCGGGATCGACAGCGACAGCCCCGAATTTGCCGGGCGGATTCACCCGTCCAGTGCCGACGTCGCGGGGGACCGGGGGATCGATCCGGAAAGCGACCACGGCACCAACGTCGCCATGGTGGCCGCCGCCGCACGGGATAACACCGGCATCCTTGGCATCGCCTTCAATGCCACGATCGCGATGTTCCGCGCCGACACCCCCGGCACTTGCGCCACCACGGATGCCGAAGTGAAAGACAGCGGCTGCACGTTCAACGATGCCAACATCGCCGCCGGGGTGGACCGCGCGGTGACAGCGGGGGCCAAGGTCATCAACCTCTCGCTCGGCGGCTCTGCCCCCAGCGCCACCTTGCGCGCGGCAGTCGGGCGGGCCACGGCCGCAGGAGTGGTGATTATCGTTTCCGCCGGGAACGACGGGGATTCGACCGATCCGGATGTTGACCCTGCCAATCCCGATCCGTTTGCCGCCGGGTTGCAGGCGGCGGGCGGCGGCAACGTCATCATCGTCGGGTCCGTAAACAAGGACGGGGCCTTTTCCGCGTTCAGCAACAAGGCCGGGACCGGGGCCAACTGGTTCCTGTCGGCGCGGGGCGAGCGGGTGTGCTGCGTCTATGAAAACGGGACGATGAAGATCATCGACAACCCGGACGGTACCCGTTCGGTCTATGTCATTTCCGGCACCAGCTTTTCCGCGCCACAAGTGGCGGGCGCGGCGGCCTTGCTGCGGCAGGCCTTCCCCAACCTGACCGCTGGCCAAGTGGTCGACCTGCTGCTGCGCACCGCGCAGGATGCCGGGGCGGCGGGGACCGACACCATCTTCGGGCGCGGCATTCTGGACATCGCCGCAGCCTTCTCTCCGCAAGGCACCACCGCGATTGCGGGCCGCACCGCGCCGATGCCCGCCGGGGACACCACCGGCGTCATGTCCACCCCGATGGGCGATGCCGGGCCGCTGGCGGGGGCGCTGACCACGATCGTGCTCGATGGCTATCAGCGGGCCTATCAGATGAACCTGTCGGCCGGGCTGCGCGGCGCGCAAGTCCAGCCAAAGCTGGCCGCCGCGCTGCGCAGCGACGCGCGCAACCTCTCGCTCGGCGGGGGCAAGGTATCTCTCGCGTTCTCGGTCGATGCACAGGGCGCGGTGGCGCGGCTGCCGTGGCAGGGTGCGCTGCGGCTCAACCGGCATGATGCGGAGCAAGCCCGCGTGCTGGCCGCGCGGATCGTGGCGGAAATCGCGCCGGGGCAGCGGCTGGGATTCGCGTTTGAACAGGGCGCGGACGGGCTGGTCGCGCAGTTGCAGGGCCGGGATCAGCCCGCGTTCCTGATCGCGCGTTCGCCGCTGGATGACCTGGGCTTTGGTGCGACGGGGCAGGCCAGCTTTGCGCTGCGTCAGCAACTGGGCGCGTGGGGGCTGACCGCGCTGGCCGAACACGGCAGTGCGCAGGCCGCCGCACCGGTGCAACTGGCCGCCAGCACCCGCACCCGCCTGCCCGGCGCGCCCGCGCTGCGACTGGGCCTGTCGCTCGACCGCCAACTGGGCGCGTTCGACGCGGCGCTGGGGGCGCAGTGGCTGGCTGAGCGGGACAGCCTGCTCGGCGCGCGGCTGCACAACGCATTCGGCGCGGGCGGCGCGGACAGTGCCTTCGTGGATGCAAGCCTGGGCTGGCGCGCGGGCGAAAGCTGGCGGCTGGGCGCGGCCTGGCGCAGCGGCTGGACCTGGGCCCGGCGCAGCGGCGCGCTGGCCGCCGGATCGCGGCTGACGACCTCCGCCTGGGCGGTCGATGCCAGCCGCTATGGCGTGATCCAGCCGGGCGACAGCGTCTCGCTGCGCCTGTCACAACCCTTGCGGGTGGAGCGCGGCGGGCTGAATTTCCTGCTGCCGGTGGACTATAGCTATGCCACGCTGACCCCGACGCTGGGGGTGCAGACCCTGTCACTCGCCCCGCGCGGGCGCGAACTCGACGGCGAACTGGTCTGGCGCGGACAATTGTGGAACGGCGCGACGATGGCCAGCCTGTTCTGGCGCAAGGACCCCGGCCACTACAGCGCCCTGCCCGACGACAAGGGCGCTGCGGTCAGCTGGGTGCGCAAGTTTTAGAAGTTTGAGTCTTCGCATGGGTGCGCCAATCGCCTCCGCGATTGGCTTGATGTGCCGTCCCGCTCGCGCGTCGAAGGTCACGAAAATGTCCGGGGGACATTTTCGCTGAGGCGCCCGACCACCCAAACAGGGTATGTTCATGGGTGGTCGGGCGGGGGAGCGGGACGGCACAGCAAGGACAGGCCGGATGGCCTGTCCGCACCAAACAAACTACGCCCCGGCCTTCACCGCGAATTCCCACGCGCGGTCGGCCAGCGGTTGGACGCGTTCGGACATCGCCTTGGCGTGGGCCGAACTGGCGGTACCGTCGATCACGCGCTTCTTGATGCCCTGCATGATGCCTGCGAGGCGGAAGAAGTTGTAGGCGAAGTACCAGTTCATGTCCGGCACGCTGGTGCGATTGGTGGCCGCGCAATAGCGTTCGACCACTTCTTCCAGTTCGGGGATGCCCAGCGCCTTGCGGTCCAAGTCCAGCACCCCGCTGCGCCCGCCGTTTTCCGTCACCCACGCCATCGCGACATAAGTGAAGTCCGCCAGCGGATCGCCCAGCGTCGACAGTTCCCAGTCGAGCACGGCCAGCACTTTTGGCTCGTCCTTGGCCCAGATCATGTTGTCGATCCGGTAATCGCCATGGACCACGCTGGTGCGGGTCTGTTCAGGCAGTGTCGCGGGCAGGAACGCGATCAGGCGCTCCATCGAATCCATCGTTTCGGTTTCAGCCAGCTTGTACTGCTTGGTCCAGCGTTCGACCTGGCGGCCGAAATAGTTGCCCGGCTTGCCATAGTCCGACAGCCCCGCCGCCTCGACATCGACCGCGTGCAAACCCGCCAGCGTGTCGATCATCGCGTTATAGGTGGCGCGGCGGTATTCCGGGGTGTCGTTGGGCATCGATCCATCCCAGATCGTCCGGCCATCGACCATGCCCATGACATAGAACCAGCTGCCGACCACGCTGTCGTCGGTGCACAGGCCATATTGCGGGGCAACCGTCCATCCGGCCTTCTGCAAGGCAGCCTGGACCTTGTATTCGCGGTCCACCGCGTGGGCCGAGGGCAGCAGCGGGCCGAAGGGCTTGCGCCGCAGCACGTAATTGCCGCTGGCCGCCGCGATCTTGTAGGTCGGGTTGGATTGGCCGCCCTTGAACTTGGTCAGCTGCATCGGGCCTTGATAGCCCGCCACATTCGCTTCCAGCCAGGCGGACAGCTTGGCTTCGTCCAGCCGGTCGGCGCCTTCGGGCTCGACCGTGCCGACGAAATCAAGCTCGGCGTTAACGGCAATTGCGTCAGTCATCATGCCCTCACTGATCGAACACGATGACCGAACGGGCAGAGTGGCCCTGCTTCATCTTCTCAAAGCCCTCGTTGATCTGTGACAGCGGAATCCGCTCGGCAATGATCGAATCGAGATCGAGCAGCCCGCGCATGTAGAAATCGACCAGGCGCGGCATATCGACCGGGAAGTGGTTCATCCCCATGATCGCGCCCTGCAGCTTCTTGCCCGACAGCAGGTCCATGGCGGAAAGCCCGACCGAGTGGTTCAGCGGCATCATGCCCAGGATCGTCGCCGTACCGCCGCGCCGCAGCGACTTGACCGCCAGGTCGCCCGAAGCCGGACGGCCCACCGCCTCTACCGCGTGATCGACCCCGCCCTTGGTCATTTCCACGATCTGCTCTGCCGCGTCGGGCGCCATCGCATCGACCGTGTGAGTCGCGCCCAGCTTCATCGCCAGCTCGCGCTTTTCAGGCATGGGGTCGGCAGCGATGATCTTGCCCGCCCCAGCGATCTTGGCGGCATTGATCGCGGCCAGGCCCACCCCGCCGCAGCCGACCACGGCCACCGTTTCACCCGGCGTCACCTTACACGCGTTGAAGATCGTGCCCGCGCCGGTCGTCACTGCGCAGCCGATCACCGATGCGCGGTCCAGCGGCATTTCCGGATCGATCCGGGTGCAGGCGTGTTCGTGGATCAGCATCATTTCGGCAAAGGCCGAAAGGTTGAGCATCTGGTTGACCGGGCTGCCGTCCTGGCGGCTCAGGCGCGAGGCATCGCCCGGACCGCGGCGGGTATCGCCGCCCAGGCACAAGGCCATCCGGCCCGTGACGCAGAATTCGCAATGGCCACAGAATGCCGACAGGCAAGTGACGACCGCGTCGCCCACTTTCACCGTGCGCACTTCGCTGCCCACCGCCTCGACGATCCCGGCGGCTTCATGCCCTGGCACGGCGGGGAGTGGATGGGGATAGGTGCCTTCGATGAAATGCAGGTCGGAATGGCACAGGCCGCAGGCCGCCGTGCGGATCAGCACTTCATGCGGGCCGGGCTTCGAAATCGCCAGATCTTCGATTTCCAGCGGCTGGTTCGGGGCGACGAGGACGGCAGCTTTCATGGCATTCTCTCCAATATGTGCCTCCCCCGCCGCTGGCGGGGGAGTAGTAGCGCGGGCAGCGGCTTAGCGCGTTACGCCCAGATCGCCCGAACTGAACCCGGCGTCGCCCTGCGGGGCGTGCTTGCCGAATTCCATGCGCGCGATCGAGCGGGCGTGGACTTCGTCCGGACCATCGGCAATGCGCAGGGTGCGGATCGAGGCATAGGCCTTGGCCAGCCCGAAATCTTCCGACACGCCGCCGCCGCCATGGGCCTGAATCGCATCGTCGATGATCCGCAGGGCCATGCGCGGCGCCTGCACCTTGATCATCGCGATTTCCTGCTGCGCGGCCTTGTTGCCGACCTTGTCCATCATGTCCGCCGCCTTGAGGCAGAGCAGACGCGAGGATTCGATGTCGATCCGCGCTTCGGCAATCCGCTGTTCCCACACCGAGTGCGAGGAAATCGCCTTGCCGAACGCGACGCGCGATTGCAGGCGCTTGATCATCTTGGCCAGCGCTTCCTCGGCCACGCCAATGGTGCGCATGCAGTGATGGATACGGCCCGGCCCAAGGCGCCCCTGCGCGATCTCGAACCCGCGTCCTTCGCCCAGCAGCATGTTGCTGGCCGGGATGCGGACGTTGTTGAGCTTGATTTCCATGTGCCCGTGCGGCGCATCGTCATAGCCGAACACCGGCAGGTGACGGACGATTTCCACGCCCGGCGCATCCAGTTCCATCAGCACCATCGATTGCTGGGCGTGCTTCTTCGCTTCAAAATCGGTCTTGCCCATCACGATGGCGATCTTGCAGCGCGGATCGCCCGCGCCCGACGACCACCACTTGGTGCCGTTGAGCACGTATTCATCACCTTCGCGGCGGATCGAGCATTCGATGTTGGTCGCGTCAGACGAGGCGACCTGCGGTTCGGTCATCAGGAAGGCGGAGCGAATTTCGCCGTTCATCAGCGGCTTCAGCCACTGTTCCTTTTGCGCGGCCGTGCCGTAACGGTGCAGCACTTCCATGTTGCCGGTGTCCGGCGCGGAGCAGTTGAACACTTCCGAAGCCCAGCCGATCCGGCCCATTTCCTCGGCGCAGAGTGCGTATTCCAGATTGGTGAGGCCCGGACCTTCGAATTCAAAGGTGTCGTCCACGTGCGTGCGGCCCGACTGCGGCGGCATGAACAGGTTCCAGATGCCCTGCGCCTTGGCGCGGGCTTTCTCTTCCTCGATCACCGGCAGCACTTTCCAGCGCCCGCCTTCGGCATCCTGCTTCTTGTAGTCGGCCTGGCGCGGGCGGACATGGTTTTCGATGAACTGGCGCACCCGGTCGCGCCAATAGACTTGCCGTTCGGTGGGGTCGAAATCCATGATCTTAGTCCTTCCTTATGCTGTCGAATCTCGGCACCATCAGTGCCAGAGGCGCGCCCTTGCGCCAAGGTGTTTAATCGAACGATTAAGCGTCAGGGATGCATTCCTTCCGCATCGGGGTTGATCCGCGCGGCGGACAGGGCCGCCAGCCGTGCCTCGTGGTCGGCGCGGGTGATCGGAAAGCGCGAAAAGATCAGCGTCGAGGCCCCCGCCGCGATGACCACGATCACGCAGTAGGACAGCGTCAGCGTGTCGATCACGCCCTGCTCCACCTGTCCGGGGATCGCCTTGCGCGGCAGACCCGAATAGCTGACCAGCAGCCCGGTCAGCCCGATTCCCGCCGCCGTCGCGCACTTCTGCACGAACATCCACCCGGCGGCGAACACGCCCTCGGTCCGGCGGCCGGTTTCCGCCTGCGATGCCTCCACCACGTCGGCCAGCATCGACTGCGCGGAAATGGTCACCATCACCGCGTTGATGTTGGACACCAGCACGAAGCCGAACAGCAGATAAGTCGATTGCGGCGAGCCGACTTCGGGCCAGAACCCCGCCAGTCGCAAGGCAAACGGCGACACCCAGAACACCACGCTGACCAGCGCGCAGACCACCGCTGTCCCGCGCTTGCCCAGGTGCCGGTGCAGCGGCTGAACCAGAATGAACGAGGCCACCACGCCCGCCATCAGCAGCCAGGGGAGCAGCGCAAACCCGGTTTCCGAAAACTCCCAGACATAGAGGTACAGGAAGTTGGAAATCGTGAAGGTCATTTGCGAACTGGAAATTGCAATCGCCGCCCCGCCCAGCAGGATCAGCGCGGCGGGGTGGCGCAGCGATTCGATGATTTCACGCAAGGCGGCCAGCGCCGAGGTCTTTTCGGGGCGAACATCCGGCACCCGCGCGACATGGCGATGCTGCCCCAGCGCCGATACCAGCACGACGACCGCCATCATCACCGCCCCGGTCAGGCCATAGAGCCAGTAGCCATCCGGATTGAGCTGCCCATACTTGTGCGTTTCATTGGCGCGCAGGAACACCGTGTTGGCGAGGAAAAACAGCAGCAGCCCCCCGCCCCACGCGAACAGGTAGCGGAACCGGATCAGCGCCGTGCGTTCATCGTAATCGGTGGAGAGTTCCGCGACGAGCGATTGCGACGGCACTTCGCAGCACGAGATCAGCGTCCGCACCAGAATCGCGACCAGCACCAGATACGGGAAAATCAGCGTTTCATCGGCGGGCGGCGTCCACAGCAGCAGCCATGACAGCGCCAGCGGGATCGGCGCAAGGTAGAGCCACGGCAGGCGCCGCCCCCAGCGGGTATAAGTCCGGTCCGACATATGCCCGATAATCGGATCGATGAACGCATCGACCACCAGCGCCAGCATCAGCGCCAGCGACACCAGCTTGGCATCCAGTCCGATCACCTGGCTGTAGAAGATCAGCAGGAAGGTCGAAAAGCCATTGTCCTTGATGCCATAGGCAGCCGAACCGAGGCCGTGGAACAGCCGCAGCCGCGTTGGCAGGCGCACGGGCGCGGGGGTACTGACCGCGCCTGGTTCGGGCCCACCAACTCCCACTGCGCCGCCGGTCATTGCTGGGCGCCCAGCTTCCCTTCGGCCATGGCTTGCAGCGTATCGAACATCCCCGGCGAATCCGGATCCCATGCAT
>JAYRDH010000005.1:44258-96756 GCA_041909515.1 Novosphingobium sp.
GCGCGGGCCGATGGTAATGCCGCCATCGACGATCAGCGAAGCCCCGGTCATGAAGCTGGCCGCGTCGCTGCACAGGAATGCCACCGCGTTGGCGATGTCATCCGGCTGGCCGCCGCGCGCCACCGGCTGGGCCTGGCTGGACATCTGGGCAATCATCGCCTTGGCGGTGTCGACCATTTCGGCCGGCATTTCCATGCTGGCGGTGAAGATGTTGGTGTTGATGAAGCCCGGCTGCACCGCGTTCACGCGGATGCCGAACTGGGCCAGATCGGTCGCCGCGCACTTGGTCAGGTGCAGCACGCCGGCCTTGGCCACGGCATAGGCCGTCGGCGAATAACCCGGCCCTACGGCAGCGACCGATGACGTGTTGACGATCGCCGCGCCGGGACGGCCCTTCATGTGCGGCACGGCATAGCGGATGCCCATCGCGACCGAGCGCAGCAGCAGGTGGAAGGTGAAATCCCAGCCATCGGCGTCGATCTCGTCAATGCCCTCGCGCGCGCCGCCAGCCCCAGCGTTGTTGAACACCACATCGATCCCGCCGCAGGCCCCAGCCGCCTGATCCATCAGCGCCTTGATCTGCGCGACATCGCAGACATCGCAGGCAACCGGCGTGATTCCCGCTGCTTCGGCGGCAACCGCCTTGGCCCCATCAAGGTTGAGATCGGCCGCGAACACCTGCGCCCCTTCGCGGGCGAACAGCAGCGTGGCCGCCCGCCCGATTCCCGATGCCGCCCCCGTGATGACGACGCACTTGCCGCTGAAACGCATATCCACTCCTGTCTGTTCTGATTTTGGGGGCAGCTTAGGCACGAAACCGGCGCGGTCAACGCCATTACGCTTGACGCTACGGCAAGCGCGCTTTGCGCCAAATCGCGGAAATCCGGGCTTGCACGCCCGTGCCGACTCGCTTTAACCTTGCGATTAAGAGAGGAGTCCGATCCATGTCAGACCTTGATGCGTTCCGCGCCGAAATCCGCGCGTGGCTTGAAGAAAACTGCCCGGCCGAAATGCGCCAGCCCGCCCGCGACGAAGACGACGTCTGTTGGGGCGGCCGCAATTTCCAGTTCAAGAACGAGGCGCAAAAGCAGTGGCTCGAACGCTGCGTGGCCAAGGGCTATACCGTGCCCGACTGGCCCAAGGCCTATGGCGGAGCGGGCATGTCCCCGGCGGAAGCCAAGATCTGGCGCGAGGAAATGCACCGCATCAACGCGCGCCCGCCGCTGTCCAGCTTTGGCATCTGGATGCTTGGCCCCGCGCTGCTGAAGTTCGGGACCGAGGAACAGAAGGTCCACTACCTCGGCCAGATCGCGCGCGGTGAAATCCGCTGGTGCCAGGGCTATTCCGAACCGGGTTCCGGCTCCGACCTCGTCAGCTTGCAGACCTTTGGCGAGGACAAGGGCGATCACTGGGTCGTCAACGGCTCCAAGATCTGGACCAGCTATGCCAACAAGGCCGACTGGATCTTCTGCCTGGTCCGCACCGACAAGACGAACAAGTATCAGGGCATTTCGTTCCTGCTGTTCGACATGACCACGCCGGGCGTCTCGACCAAGCCGATCCTGCTGATTTCGGGCAATTCGCCGTTCTGCGAAACGTTCTTCGACAACGTCGTCGTGCCCAAGGCGCAGATCGTGGGCGAACTCAATCGCGGCTGGGACGTCGCCAAGTACCTGCTGGGGCATGAGCGCGAGATGATTTCGGGCGCGGGCGGGAACGACCGGCTCAACACGCTCGGCCCGGTGCTCAGCCGCGCGGGCCTCGAAGACCCGCTGCTGCGCGCCGAAATCGCCATGTTCGATGTCGATGCGCTGGCATTCAGCGCGATGGGCGAAAAGTTCCTCGACGAAGCCAAAGTCGGCAAGGCCCACCCCGCCCAGCCCAACATGATGAAGTATGCCGGGACCGAGCTGAACAAGCGCCGGTACGAGCTGCTGATGGCCGGCGGCGGCAGCGCCGCGCTGGAATGGGAGAGCGAGGCCTCCGACGGCGGCAGCAAGGCTCGCAGCTGGCTGCGGACCAAGGCCAATTCGATCGAAGGCGGGACCAGCGAGGTGATGCTCAACGTCGTCGCCAAACGCATCCTCGACCTGCCGGGAGCCTGAGCCTCCGCCCCGCGACCCCGGCCTGCCGGGCGCCAGAAATTCAAGGAATACTGCAATGCCGCTTTATCATACGGAAGATCAGGCCATGCTGGCCGACACCGCCCGGTCGTTCATGGCCGAGGAAGGCGCGATCGCCAAACAGCTGCGCCACTGGCGCGATCAGGGCTGCAAGGACGGGTTCGGCCACGGTCTGTGGAAGCAGTTCGCCGAACTGGGATTGACTGGCGTGCTGGTGGCCGAAGCCGATGGCGGTCTGGGCATGGGCCATGTCGAAGCCGGGATCGTGCTCGAAGAAATCGGCCGCAACCTCACCCCCTCCCCCTTCCTGACGAGCGCGGTGGCAGCCGCGACGGCGCTGGGCGCGGGCAATGCGGAACTGCGCGGGCGCTACCTGCCGGGGCTGCTGGCCGGTGAGAGCGTGTTCGCGGTCGCCATCGACGAAGGGCCAAAGCACCGCCCCGAACGGATCAAGACCCGCGCCGCCCGCGCTGGCAACGGGTTCAAGCTGGACGGCGCGAAAAGCTTTGTCCTGCAAGGCGGCAGCGCCGACATGCTGGTGGTCGCCGCCCGCACGTCCGGCAACGATGACGACGCCGAAGGGATCACGCTGTTCGCCGTGCCCAAGGATGCGGCGGGCCTCAGCCAGGATGCCGTGCGGCTGGTCGACAGCTCGATGGCCACCCACGTGAAGCTCGACGGCGTGCTGGTCGATGCCGATGCGGTGATCGGCGAAGTCGATGGCGGACGCGATCTGCTGAACAAGGTGCTGGCCGCAGGCCGGATCGGCGCGGCGGCGGAAAGCGTCGGCGTGGCGGGCGGCGCATTCGACATGACCACCACGTACCTCAAGCAGCGCAAGCAGTTCGGCAAGCTGATCGGCGAGTTCCAGGCGCTCCAGCATCGCGCCGCGCACCTGTACTCTGAAATCGAGATTGCCCGCGCCGCGACGATCAAGGCGCAGCAGCTGCTCGATGGCGGATCGGACAAGGCGGAGCTGATGGTCTCGGTCGCCAAGGCCAAGGCGGGCAAGGCGGCGGGCCTCGCGGTCAAGGAAGGCGTGCAGATGCACGGCGGCATCGGCATGACCGACGAATACGACATCGGCCTCTACATGAAGCGCGACCGTGCGCTGGCCGAGTTCATGGGCGACGTTTACTACCACGCCGAACGCGTCGCGCAGCTGACGGGGTATTGAGGATGCCGAAGCCCCCTCCTCTTCAGAGGAGGGGGTTGGGGGTGGTGGCGCGCGGCAGAACCGTCGCGCCAACCAGAGCACCACCCCGCTGCGACTAGGGCCTGCTGCGCAGCCCCAAGTCTCACTGCCCCTCCTCTGAAGAGGAGGGGGCATGGAAAGGACACGACAATGGACTTCACCAAACTGTTCAGCCTGGAAGGGAAGATCGCGCTGATCACCGGCGGGTCGCGCGGGATCGGCAAGATGCTGCTCGAAGGCTACCTCGCCGCCGGGTGTGAGCGGGTTTACATCACCGCGCGCAAGAAGGCGCAGCTGGATGAAACCGTCGCCGAATTCGAAGCGCAGTATCCCGGCAAGGTCATCGGCCTCGCGGGCGACATCAGCCAGATGGACGGGGTGAAGCAGCTGGCCGAGGAACTGTCGGCCCGCGAAACCCGGCTCGATGTGCTGGTCAACAACGCCGGGGCCGCGTGGGGCGGTGATTTTGACGAGTTTCCCGAAGTGGGCTGGGACAAGGTCATGGACCTCAACGTCAAGTCGCTGTTCTTCCTGACGCAAAAGCTGCACCCGCTGCTGAACGCGGCAGCCCGCTTTGACCGTCCGGCCAAGGTCATCAACATTGCTTCGATCGATGGGCTGCGCCCCAATCCGTGGGAAACCTATTCCTATCAGGCATCGAAAGCGGCGGTGATCCACCTGACCAAGCGGATGGCCGCGCGGCTGATCAAGGACAACATCGTCGTCACCTGCATCGCGCCGGGGGCCTACCCCAGCGAAATGAACAAGGCCGCGGCGAAGAACCCCGAAGGCAGCGCCAAGGGCATCCCCTACAAGCGGGTCGGCGTGGCCGAGGATATCGCGGGCGGCGCGATCTACCTGGCCAGCCGCGCGGGCGATTACGTGGTCGGCACCACGATCCCGATCGACGGCGGGATCGTCAACGCGTGGATCCCGGAAACCTTCCAGGACGCATCGGGCGAGCATTGAGGCTATGAAACACCGCCTGCGCACCCTCGCCCATCAGGTCTATTTCGGCGAGGGGCCGCGCTGGCGGAATGGCCGCCTGTGGTTCTCTGACTTCTACGCGCACCGCGTCTGCTCGGTCGATCTGGCGGGCGATCTGCGGACCGAACTGGAGCTTGAAGGACGGCCATCGGGGCTTGGCTGGATGCCCGATGGCTCGCTGCTGGTGGTGCGGATGGAACTGCGCCAATTGTGGCGGCGCTGGCCGGACGGGCGGTTTACCTGCCACGCCGATCTGACCGGCCATTCCGCGCACCTCTGCAACGACATGGTCGTCGATGCGCAGGGCCGGGCCTATGTCGGCAACTTCGGGTTTGATCTGGACGCGGCCATCCACGCGCGCGGGGCGGAAAGCGTGATCGCCGACCATCCCCAGACCTGCCTTGCGCTGGTGCAGCCAGACGGCAGCGTCAGCGACGCCGCGCCGGGTGAGCGGTTCAGCTTTCCCAATGGCATGGTCATCACTCCCGATGGCAACACGCTGATCGTCGGCGAAACGCTGGGCGGACGGCTGACTGCGCTCGATATCGGCGCGGATGGCAGCCTGTCCAACCGCCGCGAATGGGCCCCCACCTGGCCGCGCGTGCCCGATGGCATCTGCCTCGACGCCAGCGGCGCAATCTGGATCGCCAACCCGCTCGCCCCCGAATGCGCCCTGATCGCACCGGGCGGTGAAGTGCTGGACGTGGTCGAAACCGGCGGCCTGCCGTGCTTCGCCTGCATGCTGGGCGGGCCGGAAGGCAAACACCTGTTCATGCTCGTCGCGCCGAGTTCGGACGCGGGCGAGGCGGCAAAGGCCCCGCTGGGCAAAGTGCTGGTGACGGAGGTTGTGGTCAGCCGGGCGGGATTGCCCTGAGGGGCGAGGCATCCGCAAAGTCCGAAAGCGGACGCCCGTCGAGCCCTTCAAAAGAAGGGCTGCGCCAATAGCTCCGACTTTGTAATGTGCAGGTCTAGCCCGTATCGCTCCGTCACCGACTTGATCAGTGGGAAAAGCCAATCCGCAGCGAATGGTGAAGGTACAACTGAGACACAAAGTTTCTCGATGTCGATTAGTCTGGAGGTACCTACGCTTTCTTTGCCGAACCTTTGCTTGAAAACGGCGCGGACTTCGGCTTCGTGTCTTAGCGAACTGCGCTTCCAGAAAATACGGTCATGAAGTCCTGCAAAAGATCTTCGAAAATCAACGTACTGAACTTGGCCAAGCTCGATGTCACTATCACCCAAAGCTGAAATTAGCCTTTCAGCCGTTGTTTCGAGCGCAACTCCAGTTGAATTTGGCGGGCAATACAGTCTCCACAGCGCCTCTGACTCACAGTCGTTTGCATGCCAACAGCTAACGAACGTATTCCTACGATCTGCCGCGGCATTTTCCCGCATCTGCCTTAACAATCTTGCCGCTTGGGCTTCGACATCTGAATCGGACAACGGCTCCCCACTTGGGGGATTGCGAACGACTTGAGAAAAGAACTCGAGGTAAAATTTGTCCCACTCGCTTTCGCGATCAGCAACGCCCGAAGCTCCCTCAAAAGGATCGCCTAAATGATCTGCGCGCGCAAAAAACAGAGCTTTATTTTCAAGCAAATCAAGAAATTTGGCCAAGTCCATATATCGCCACAGCTTGGTTCCCGGCTCGACCCGCTTATCAACTTCCCACCACCAATATATGTGACTTGCTAGCTCCTTCACTTGGCTAAGGCAGCATGGTCCCACGTAACAAGGTGCGCCATCCTCGGAGTATCCAGCATATGCCGCGACTTCCTTTTGAAGTTGGGATCCGCATGATTGACACTTGTCATAGCTCTGAGCTTTAAGAGCTTTCAGCGCGGGTGTGAATCTTCCGGTGCTTTTCATACTTTCCTACTAGCACAACACACGTAGCCTGAAATGTCTGCAGTGATGTGCCTGACATCAAAAGCCACCAGTCAGCTTCCCACCCAATTCCGGTCATTCCTAACGCCGCCCGCCTATCCACGAACTAGCCGCCCCACCACCCTCAGTCCGTCATCAACCCCCGCACGAACCCGATCAGTCCGGTCTGGCGGGCGCGCTTCATGCGTTCGGCGGCGAGGATTTCGCAGACTTTGGCAAAGCACGCCTCGATATCGTCGTTGACGATGACATAGTCATAGCCGTCCCAGTGGCTGATTTCCGCGCGGGCGCGGTCCATGCGGGACTGGATCACTTCGGCGGGGTCGGTTCCGCGCCCAGTCAGGCGGCGGCGCAGCTCATCGATGCTGGGCGGCAGCAGGAACACGCGGACGACGTCGGTTTCCATCTTTTGATAAAGCTGCTGCGTGCCCTGCCAGTCGATATCGAACAGGAAATCCTGCCCTTCGCGGATACCGGCTTTCACTTGCGCCTTGGGGGTGCCGTAGCTGTTGCCGAACACGGTTGCCCACTCGAGGAACTGCCCGTCCTCCACCATCCGGTCAAATTCGGCCTGGCTGGCGAAGATGTAATCCTGCCCGTCCACTTCACCGGGACGCGGCGGGCGGGTGGTGACGGATACCGACATGCGGATTTCGCCGTCGTGGGCCAGCAACTTGCGCGCAATCGTGGTCTTCCCCGCGCCGGACGGCGAGGACAGGATGAACATCAGGCCGCGGCGCTGAAGGGTATCGGGTGAAGCCATGCGCCCCAATCGCGCAATGGCACGGGCAGATCAAGTGGCGGGCGTGTCTTTCACGGTCCTGGCCGCCGTACCCGACTTCGCCGTCTTCGCTGCCTTGCGCCGGTCATAGAGCTTCTTGGCGATCAGCCCGGAGCCGACGACAATCGCCCCCGGCACCGATTTGGTCGCCACGCGCAGCGCCACCGCCCCGGCAATTCCGCCCAGCAGGTTCTTGCGCTTGCCCGCCGTCGCGGGTTCATCGGGCAGCGCCCTGGCCAGCGCGGTGTTGAGCAGCCGCCCGCCGCCCTGGCGAATGATTGAGGCGAGAATGCGGTTCGTCGCCATCGTCCGCCTACTTCTTCTTGCCGAAGTCCACGGTGACGACGTTGGACCCATCGTCCACGCTGGCCACCGGCGAATCGTTTTCCGCATCATCGTGCGGCGGGGGCACATCGTCGGGCACCATCGCCTGGAATTGCAGCCCGAAATCGACCGCCGGATCGACGAACGCGGTGATCGCGCTGAACGGGATTTCCAGCTTGCTGGGAATCTGGTTGAACGACAGCCCGACCGAAAAGCCGGTATCGTCCACCGCCAGTTCCCAGAACTTGTTCTGGAGGACGATGGTCATCTCGTCCGGGAAGCGTTCCAGCAGGTGCTTGGGGATCGAAACCCCCGGCGCGTGGGTCTTGAACGTGATATAGAAATGGTGCGTTCCCGGCAGGTTGCCGCCAGCGGCCACCACTTCACCCAGCACGCGGCCAACCACGGCGCGCAGGGCTTCCTGCACGATTTCATCGTAAGGGATCAGGCTATCGGGCATATCATCACTCATCACCGGGACAAGTGGCGTCACACCGCCGCATGGTCAAGGGGAAAGGGATGCCGGGATTGCGCGAACAAACATTGATTCCTGCGCTGCCCAGCCTATAGGCCGACCTCATGCGTACTGGCCGGATCGCTCGGAAAACCCACGAAACCGACATTCTCGTCGAAGTGAACCTCGACGGGACGGGGGCGTATGATGTCTCCACCGGGATCGGGTTCCTCGATCACATGGTGGAGCAGTTCAGCCGCCATTCGCTGATCGACATCACATGCCACGTGAAGGGCGACCTCCACGTCGACCAGCACCACACAACCGAAGACAGCGCCATCGCCATTGGTCAGGCGATCGCCGAAGCTCTTGGCGACAAGGCCGGGATCGGCCGCTATGGCGAAGCGCACTCCGCCATGGACGAGGCGCTGTGCCGGGTCGCGCTGGACATTTCCGGCCGCCCCTGGCTGGTGTGGAAGGCCGCGTTCACACAGGAACGGCTGGGCGAAATGGATACCGAGCTGTTCGAGCACTGGTTCCAGTCGATCGCGCAGGCGGTGGGTATCACCCTGCACATCGAACTGCTCTATGGCACCAACAACCACCACATCTGCGAAGGCATCTACAAGGGCTTTGCCCGCGCGATGCGCCAGGCGGTGGAACTGGACCCGCGCAAGGGCGGAGCGATTCCCAGCACCAAGGGGCAACTCGGTGGCTGAGGTGCTGGCGCTGATTGATTACGGCGCGGGCAATCTTCATTCTGTCGCGAACGCGCTGAAGGCCGCCGGGGCAGAGCGCGTATCGGTTACGTCCGACCCCGAAGTCGTCCGCGCGGCAGACCGGATCGTCCTGCCCGGCGTCGGCAGCTTTCGCGCCTGCGCCGAAGGGCTGCGCGCGATCCCGCACTTGGTCGATGCGATGGCTGAACGCGTGCTGGTGGGCGGCGCGCCGTTCCTGGGCATCTGCGTGGGGATGCAATTGCTCGCCACGAGCGGGGTTGAGCATGGCGTGACCCCCGGCCTTGGCTGGATCGACGGCGAAGTGCGCCTGATCGAGCGGACCGACCCGGCAATCAAGATCCCGCACATGGGCTGGAACGATGTCCTGCCCGCGCCCCACGCCCCGCTGGTCGAGCCGGGCGAGGCCTATTTCCTGCACTCCTATCACTTCGTCCCCGCCGATGGGCATCACGTCGCCGCGATGACCGATCATGGCGGCGGGCTGGTCGCGGCAGTGGCGCGCGATAACGTGGTGGGGGTGCAGTTCCACCCGGAAAAGAGCCAGGCCTATGGGCTGGCACTCCTCGCCAACTTCCTGGAGTGGCGGCCTTGATGAAAGCTCTGGCATGATCGTTTTCCCGGCCATCGACCTCAAGGGCGGCCAGGTTGTCCGCCTGTCCGAAGGCGATATGGACCGCGCCACCGTCTATGGCGACAACCCCGCCGCGCAGGCGCTGCTGTTTGCCGAAGCCGGGTCGCAGTTCCTGCACGTGGTTGACCTCGACGGCTCGTTCGCGGGCCGGGCGGAAAACCGCGCTGCGGTGGAAGCCATCCTTGAAGCCTTCCCCGGCCACGTCCAGCTGGGCGGCGGCATCCGCACGCGCGAGGCGGTCGAGGGCTGGTTCGATCTGGGCGTCAGCCGCGTGGTGATGGGCTCCGCCGCGCTGAAAGACCCGCAGTTCGTGAAGGACATGGCGGCCGAATTTCCCGGCGGGATCGTCGTCGCGGTCGATGCCCGCGACGGCATGGTCGCGACCGAGGGCTGGGCCGAAGTGTCCGACGTTGCCGTCGTCGACCTCGCCCGCCGGTTCGAGGATGCCGGGGTCGCCAGCTTGCTGTTCACCGACATTGGCCGCGACGGCCTGCTGAAAGGCGTCAACATCGACGCCACGGTCGAACTCGCCCGGCAGGTCGATCTGCCGGTGATCGCCAGCGGCGGGGTGAAGGGGCTGGACGACATCCATATCCTCTCGCTGCACGCGGTGGACGGGATCGAAGGCGTCATCACGGGCCGGGCGCTCTATGAAGGCCGGCTCGATCTGGCCGCCGCGATTGCCATGGCCAACCGGGCCTGATGCCATGACCGTCCGCGTCCGCGTCATCCCCTGCCTTGATGTCCGCGACGGACGCGTGGTGAAGGGCGTGAACTTCGTCGACCTGCGCGATGCGGGCGATCCGGTTGAACAGGCGCGCGCCTATGACGCGGCGGGCGCGGATGAACTGTGCTTCCTCGACATCTCCGCCAGCCACGAAGGGCGCGGGACCTTGCTGGACGTTGTGCGGCGCACGGCGGAAGTGTGCTTCATGCCGCTGACCGTGGGCGGCGGGGTGCGCAGCGCCGAGGACGCGCGCGCGCTGCTGCTGGCCGGGGCAGACAAGGTCGCGGTCAATTCCGCCGCTGTCTCGCGGCCCGAAGTGGTGGCCGACATCGCGGAAAAGTTCGGCAGCCAGTGCGTGGTTGCCTCAGTCGATGCGCGGCGGACGCCGCGCGGCAACTGGGAAATCTTCACCCACGGCGGGCGCAAGGCGACCGGGATCGACGCGCTGGAACACGCGGTCCAGCTGGCGAAGCTGGGCGCGGGTGAACTGCTGGTCACATCGATGGACGGCGACGGGACCAAGGCCGGATACGATCTGGCACTGACCCGCACCATCGCCGATGCGGTATCGGTGCCCGTGATCGCCAGCGGCGGCGTCGGCACGCTGGACCATCTGGTTGAGGGCGTGACGCAGGGCCATGCCAGCGCCGTTCTGGCTGCCTCGATCTTCCATTTCGGCCAGCACACCATTCACGAAGCCCACGCCGCCCTGCGCGCCGCCGGGCTGCCCGCGCGCGGCTGAAGCGTCGGCGCTGTTTACACCCGTGTCAGCCGGAAACCCGGCGTTAACCATCGCAAGCCGCCGCACTGCGTGACCTAATCACGCTGGCACGCAGTTTGCGTAAACCACGATCCATGAAGGACAAATTTACGGGTCGCAGCCCAATTCCCGTCCTGGCATTCGTAACGGGCGCGCTTTGCGTGGCCCAGCCCGCATTTGCGAGTAGCGGTGCCAGCATCCCCGATCCGAGCAACCTGGCGTTGTTTGCCATTGGCGTGCTGGGGCTGATCATCGGTCGGCAAGGCTCGCGCCACCCGCCATCGGATTGACACCGGCTCTGGCTTGACCTTCGCGGCGACGCGCCGCATGGCCGTGGGCATGGACCGCCCGGACACCCTTGCCCGCCTGACCGCGACCATCGCCGCGCGCCGCAATGCCGATCCCGCCACCAGCTGGGTCGCGAAACTCCATGCGCGCGGGGTGCCCGTGATCGCCCGCAAACTGGGTGAGGAAGCGGTTGAAACCGTGGTCGCCGCGCTCAGCGGCAGCCGCGAGGAACTGGTCGGCGAAGCGGCCGACACGATTTTCCACCTGATGGTCCTGCTCGATGCCAAAGGCGTCGATTTCACCGAAGTGCTCACCGAACTCGACCGCCGCGACGGGGTGAGCGGGATTGCCGAAAAAGCCAGCCGGAGCGAATGATGCCGATCGACCCTCGCCTGCCTTACGACGACCAGAACATTTTCGCGAAGATCCTGCGCGGGGAAATCCCGAACAAGACCGTCTATGAAGACGAATGGGCGCTGGCCTTTCACGACATCAACCCGCAGGCGCCGCTGCACGTGCTGGTGATCCCCAAGGGACCGTACGTCAGCTGGGACGATTTTTCTGCGCGCGCCAGCGACGCCGAAATCGCCGGGTTCATCCGCGCTGTCGGCCATGTCGCGCGCGAGGCCGGGCTGGTCGAGCCGGGTTACCGGCTGCTCGCCAACATTGGCCAGCACGGCCATCAGGAAGTGCCGCACTTGCACGTCCATGTGTTCGGCGGACGGCAATTCGGGGCCATGCTGCCGCGCTGAAGGATTGTTTCACCGCGCCAGCCGCCCTCAGCCCTTGCCCTTGGAGTCGCGCAGCGGCTAAACCCGCCGCGATGACGTCACTGCCCGCCCTGCCCTCCGGCCTGATCGATGGCCCGGTGCACCATTTCGCGGTGCGCGCCTATTTCGAGGACACCGACCTGTCGGGCGTAGTCTATCACGCCAACTACCTGCGCTGGTTCGAGCGCGCCCGATCCGATTTCGTGCGGCTGCTGGGGATCGACCAGCGCGCGGTGAACGAGGCGGGCGAAGGCGCGTTTGCCGTCGCTGACCTGACCATCCGTTATGTCGCCCCGGCGCGGCTGGATGACGGCGTTCGGATCGAAACCACCTGCGAGGAACTGGGCGCGGCCAGTTGCCGGATGCACCAGAAAGCCTGGCGCGAGGATGGCACGCTGCTGGCCGAGGCCCAGCTGCGCGTCGGCTTCGTCGCCCCTGATGGCCGCCCGCGCCGGATGCCCGCCCCCTGGCGCGCGGCATTTGCCACGATTTTAATTGAAGGACCGCAATGACTGCTCTCGATATTCTGGCCGCCGCCGGTGCGCCGACGCGCCTTGATCCGGTAAAGCTGTTCCTCGATGCCGATATTGTCGTGCAGGTGGTGATGGCCGGGCTGGTGCTGGCCAGCGTGTGGGTGTGGATGATCGTGGTCGGGTTCAGCCTGCGCATGGCGGGCATCCGCAAGCGCTGCGACGCCTATGAACGCGATTTCTGGAAGGCCGGTAACATCGACGAATTTCAGGCCGAGCGCGGGAAAGGCGATGTCCCCTCGGCCCGCGTGGTGTCCGCTGGACTCGCTGAATGGCGCCGCTCCACCGCAGGCAAGGCGATTGACCGTGACGGCACCCGTCAGCGGCTGGCCGGCGTCATGGACAGCGCCGTCACCCAGGAGGCAGACAAACTGGCCGAGCGGCTCAACTTCCTGGCCACGGTCGGTTCGGTCGCGCCATTCGTCGGGCTGTTTGGCACGGTCTGGGGGATCATGAACAGCTTCTTCCAGATCGGCGCGCAGCAGAACTCCTCACTCGCAGTCGTGGCTCCCGGCATTTCGGAGGCACTGTTCGCCACCGCGATCGGCCTGTTCGCGGCGATCCCGGCGGTCATCGCCTACAACCGCTTTTCGCACCGCGTCGACCAGTTCGAAGCGCGCTTGCAACGCTTTGCCGACCGCTTTCACGCCAGCCTGAGCCGCGAGCTGGAGGCGGTCTGAATGGCGTTCTCTTCACCCACCAGGCGCCGGGGCCGCCGGGGCCGCGCGCCGATGGCGGACATCAACGTCACGCCGCTGGTCGACGTGATGCTGGTGCTGCTGATCATCTTCATGGTCACCGCGCCGCTGCTCAACGCCGGGGTACCGATCGATCTGCCCGACAGCAATGCCAAGCCGCTGGCGCAGGAACCCGCGCAAGTGAACCTGTCGATGAGCCGCGATGGACGGGTCTATATCGACCAGTCCGAAGTCGATCCCGGCACGCTGGCAGACCGGCTGGCCGCGCTGCCCAAGGGCGGGGACGGCAAGCCGCCGCTCGTCACCCTGCGCGCCGACAAGAGCCTGGATTACGGCCGGGTGATGGGCGTGATGGGGGAATTGAACCACGCCGGGTTCAATTCAATCTCGCTGGTCACCAACGGTTCAGTTGAAGCGCCCTAGGCCATCAGAATGGCAGGTGCTGCGCTCAACCGCGAAGAAAGTTTCGGGCTGGTCATCGCGCTGGCCGCACACGTCGCGCTGGGCGTGCTGCTGATTGCGCGTCCGCCGTCCGCGCCGACGATCCCGCCGCCCGAACGGATGACCGTGACGCTGAGCGAGGACGTGGGGCTGACCTCGACCGCCCCCAGCGTGGCCGATCCCGCTCCGGATGAAGCGCTCGAACTGGGCGAGGCTGCGCCGGAACCTGCCCCGCAACCTGTGCCGCCACGCCCGGCACCTTCGCCCGTACCGCCACAGCCCGAACCGAAAGTTCAGCCAAAGCCGCTGGTGACCAAGCCCAGGCCGGCACCCACCGTCGCCGCCCGGCCCCTGCCGCAGCCGACCAAGGCGGCCACTCCGCCCAAGACTGCCCCCAAGACCACCAGCGCACCAAAGGCGACCAGCGCGCCCAAAGCGGCACCAAAGTCCGCCACCGGCACCGCTCGCGCACCCAACGCCGCCGCCACCCAGCCCGCCAAGGCCGGGGGCAGCCGGATCGGCAGCGATTTCCTGAAAGGAGTGAGCGGCGCGACCGGCAGGCAGGCCACCACCGCGCCGCCCGCCGCGACCGTTGGCCCGGCGGTGCGCTCCGCACTGGCCGGGGCGATCTCGCGCCAGCTCAAGCCGAAATGGTCCGCGCCGCAGGGCGTCGATGCCGAACTGCTGGTGACGGTGCTGTCGTGGGATCTCAACCCCGATGGCACGCTGGCCGGATCACCGCGCGTGGTGCGGCAGGACGGGATCACCGCCGCCAACCGTGCGCAGGCCCAGCGCCACGCCGAACAGGCAATCCGCGCGGTCCGGCTGGCCGCGCCGTTCAATCTGCCGCCCGAATATTACCCTGCCTGGAAGCGCATCAGTGACTTCCGCTTCGACCGAAAGCTATCGCAATGAACCTTCGCCTGATTTCCGCGTTGGCGCCCGTGCTGGCCATCGTGCTGGCCGCTCCTGCCGCCGCGCAGCAGTCCTTGCCGACCCCGCAGCCGATCGAGCAGGTGCCGGAACAGGGCCTGTCGGGCGCGGTGTCGGACGATAGCGACTGGCAGGACCTGGGCATTGCCATTCCCGCCTTTGCCACCGATGCCGACGTGCCGACCCAGACCAGCGCGGGATCGACTTCCGCACTGGGGATGAGTCTGGCCCGCGTCATCAACGATGACCTGAAGAACAACGGCCTGTTCAAGCCGGTCGGCCCCGATGCCCTGCCCCGCCCGGCCTTTGGCGAGGTGCAGGCCCCCACCTATGAAACGTGGAGCAATCGCAGCGCCGAAATGCTGGTGCAGGGCTATGTCCGCGCCGCCGCAGGCGGACAGGTGACGGTCGGATGCTACCTCTACGACGTCGCGCTGAAGCAGCAACTGGCCAAGGCCGGGTGGACGGTGGCGCCGGGTGACTGGCGCCGCGCCGCGCACAAGTGCGCCGACATGGTCTATGCACGCCTGTCGGGCGAAAGCCCGTTCTTCGACAGCCGCATCGCCTACATCGCCGAAACCGGGCCGAAGGACCGCCGGATGAAGCGGCTGGCGATCATGGATTCGGACGGGGCGAACCATCGTTACCTGACCACCGGGCAGACCACGGTGCTGACCCCGCGCTATTCGCCGGACTACCGCTCGATCCTGTACCTCAGCTATTTTAACGGCAGCCCCCGGATCTACATCTACGATCTGGAATCGGGCACGCAGCGCTTGCTCCTCCAATCGACCAACGCGGTGTTCGCGCCGCGCTGGTCGCCTGATGGCAAGTGGGTGCTCTATTCGATGGCCACGGCGGGCAATACCGACATCTACAAGATGCCGTCCGGCGGCGGCAATGCGGTGCGGCTGACCGACAGCCCCGGCATCGACATCGGCGGCAGCTTCAGCCCGGACGGCACCCGGATCGTGTTCGAAAGTGACCGGGGCGGCAGCCAGCAGGTCTATGTCATGAACGCCGACGGCAGCGACCAGCGCCGCATCACCTTCTTTGGCGGGCGCAGCGCCACCCCGGAATGGAGTCCGCGCGGCGACCAGATCGCCTTTACCCACATCGCCGGCAATTTCCGCATCGCGGTGATGACGCCGGAGGGGCGCGAAATGCGCTATCTGACCGATAGCTGGCAGGACGAAGCCCCGACCTGGGCACCCAATGGCCGCATCATCCAGTTCTTTCGCACCACGCGCGGCAGCGGCAAGGCGGGGATCTGGCAGGTTGACCTGACCGGGCGGAACGAGCGCAAGCTGAGCACGCCGGTCGATGGGTCCGACCCCGCATGGGGGCCACTGCGGCCCTGACCACACAATTGACTCCGGGGGCGATAACATCGAACCTGCGACTTAAGGAGAAGCCCGATGACCAAGACCCGCACGATCCGGACCGCGATCCTGCTGCTGGCCGGCTCGGCCGCGCTGGCCGCCTGCGCCAGCAAGGCGCCCAAGCAGTTGCCACCCGATCCGGGCGCGAACGTTTCCACCAACACCGCGCAGGAACCGGTGCAGGGCAACACCATCACGCCCGGCAGCCAGGCCGATTTCGTGGCGCAGATGATGGGTCAGGACACGATCTATTTCGATACCGACCGCTATAACGTGGACAACGCCGACATGATCGCGTTGCAGGCGCAGGCACAGTGGCTGGCCCAGTATCCGGGCAAGCGCGCCACGATCGAGGGCCATGCGGATGAGCGCGGGACGCGCGAATACAACCTGGCGCTGGGCGAACGCCGCGCCAACGCGGCCAAGAACTATCTGGTCAGTGTCGGCATCGACGCTGCCCGCCTGTCCACCGTCAGCTATGGCAAGGAACGCCCGGTCGCGCTGGGTTCGGACGAGGCCAGCTGGGCGAAGAACCGCCGCGCGGTGACTGTCACGATCGACTAATACGAAACAGGCCGGGACGGATCGCCGCCCCGGCCTGTTTGATTTGATATACCTGACGGAGTTTACTGCAACGCGGGCAGCAGGCTGCCAATGTCGGGCAGGCTGGCCGCTTCGGCAGAGTAACCCACCTGCGGCAGCACGGCGAAGCTGCCGTTCACGGAAATCAGATCGGTGCCCAGCAGGGCAAAAACGGCCATCGCCAGCACCGAAACGGCGGCGGACATGGTCAGCTGCTTGCTCATGACGGTGAACTCCTTGAAGCGATTGAACCCGATATGGGTTCGCTGATAAATATTGCAATGCACCATTGCGATATGAAACTTAATACGGGATGAAGGCCATGCTGGCTTGCGCGGCCCCCACCCTTGGGCCTATCGGACAGGCATGAGGCGGTCCGGAAGAACATCTGACTGGGGCTTTCCCCGCTGGCGCGGGTACGAAGGCGCGCGCGAGGCGGCGACGATCCGCCTGTGCGACCGGCACGGCTGCACCGAACGCGGTGATTGCCCGGCCCCGAAATCGCCCAACAGCCCGGATCGCTGGATGTTTTGCCAAAAGCACGCCGCCGAATATAATCAGGGCTGGGACTATTTCGCGGGACTGGACGCCGAAGAAGCCGCCCAGCGTGAGAGCAGCGAACGCCAGACCCATTCCGGCTATTCCGAATCCGCGCACTATGGCTGGGCCGCGAGCGGCGACGGCACCCGCAGCCGCGACGAATTGCGCGCGCTGGAACTGCTGGGCCTGTCGCCCGATGCGGAATTCGATGAAGTGCGCAAAGCGTGGCGGACCAAGGCCAAGGAAGTCCACCCGGACGTGCGCCCCGGCGACAAGGATGCCGCCGACGCCTTTACCGCGCTGCAACTGGCCTATGAAGTGCTGCGCCAGGCCGAAGAACGGCGGGAGTGGCGGGGTTAAGCTTTTGTCCTGAAGCGCTTGATCGTAGCGGAAAAAGCCAGCACGTTCCGCTCACCTTCGGTGATCATCCCGCGCACGAACACCAGGCTACCCCCGGCGCGGACGACTTCGCCGCGCGCGGTCAGCAGCTTGCCGGGTTCTGCCGCGCCGACGAATTCGCAGTTCATCGTCACGGTCACCCCGTGGACGGCGGTGTCCATCCCGCCCGCGATCATGAACAGGGCATAGTCGGCAAAGGTCATCAGCGATCCGCCGTGAATGTTCCCGCCGCCGTTGCGGTTTTTCGCTTCGGGCAGGAACGCGCACTCGATCCCATCGCCATCCGGACGGCAGAAGAACGGTCCGGCATGCTCCTCGAAATGATCGACCGGTTCCCAGCGATACCAGCCCGCCCACTGCCCTTCGGTCAGCTGCACCAGTCCGGGGCGCAGCGCCGGAACATCGGGCTGAAGCTTGTCGTGCGGATGTTCGGACATTCTGGGGAGCCTTCCAGCTTGGGGATCGGGCCCGTCAACATGGGGGAGGGCTGGAGCGGGTAGCGGGAATCGAACCCGCATAGCCAGCTTGGAAGGCTGGTGCTTTACCACTAAGCTATACCCGCGCATCAGCGCTGCCCGACGGTCGGCGGCGCTTGCCACCAACCCCGGTGCGGCGTCAATCACTTTACCGCAGCGGAATGTCAAGTTTGCCCGCGCTGCCGCGCGCGAGGGCACCCCCGGTGCACCCAGTACAAGGGCCGTGTGGAAGCGCCTTGACCAAGTGAACGTTATCAGTTAGGTGAACGTTCACAATCGGCGGCCCTGCACGCGGAACGCACGAGAAACGGGAGGAGAATCGGATATAAGAGGTTTGCGCGAACACGCCTTGGGCCGCCTGATGCTGGGTGTTTCCGCCGCCGCGATCGCCATGGCCGCGCAGCCGGCGCTGGCCCAGGACGACAGCGCCGCTTCCGCCGACGAAGGCGATGCCATCGTCGTCACCGGCATCCGCGCCAGCTTGCGCGCATCGCTGGATGTGAAGCGCGAATCGCAGGGCGTCGTCGATGCGATCTCCGCTGAAGACATCGGCAAGTTCCCCGATACCAACCTGGCCGAATCGCTCCAGCGCATCACCGGCGTGTCGATTGACCGCAACAGCGGTGAAGGCTCGACCGTCACCGTTCGCGGGTTCGGCCCGGACTTCAACCTGGTACTGCTGAACGGCCGCCAGATGCCCGCATCGGGCCTGGGCAGCTGCTGCGAAGCGCCGGCCTCGCGCAGCTTTGATTTCGGCAACCTCGCCGCCGAAGGCGTCGCCGGGGTGGAAGTGTACAAGTCTGGCCGTGCCAGCCTGCCCACCGGCGGCATTGGTTCGGTCATCAACATCAAGACCCCGCGTCCGCTGGATCGCCCCGGCTTCAAGGGCAGCATCGGCGTCAAGGGCGTCTATGACACTTCGCGCTTCGAAGGCACGCCGATCACCCCGGAAGTGTCGGGCATCCTGTCGAACACCTTTGCTGATGGCGCTATCGGCATCCTGGCAACCGCTTCGTATCAGCGCCGCAAGGCCAGCCAGGCCCAGTTCAACGCGGGCTGGCGCGAAGGGTACCTCGGTTCGGAAAACAACTGGGGTTCGCTGCCGCTGGACGCCAACGACTGGCGCGGCAACTTTGCCCGCACCGAAAACCGCCCGGACCCGACCGATATTTATCAGGTCACCCAGAACGCCGGGTATGACTTCACCGATCTGGACCGCGAACGCATCAACGGCCAGCTGGTGCTGCAGGTCAAGCCGACCGACACCCTCTCGGCACTGATCGACTACACCTATTCGCAGAACACCATCAACGCCCGCACCAGCAGCATTGGCGTGTGGTTCAACCACGACCAGACCAGCAGCAGCTGGACCGATGGCCCGGCCGCTGGCCCGAACTTCTATTCGGAAAGCTTCGGCCCCGGCAAGGATCTGGCGATCACCGGCGCGCTGGCGGCGAACCGTTCGATCAACCGCTCGATCGGTGGCAACCTGGAATGGGATGGCCCCGGCGGGCTGCGCCTGGTTCTCGACGGGCACCACTCGACCACCGAAAGCAAGCCGACCTCGCCTTATGGCAGCAACATCGCCGTCGGCAGCGCGATCTTTGGCGTGCAGTCGCAGACGGTGGACTTCACCACGCCGATGCCGGTCATTTCGGTCAGCATGTATCCGGGCAGCGCCGCCAGCGATCCGGCCAACATCCGCCCGGCTGGCAACGCATTCCGCAACGCCTACATGCGCGATAAAATCAACGAAGTCTCGCTAAAGGACGGCTATGACTTCGACGCCTCGTTCATCAAGAGCCTCGATTTCGGCGCGACCTTTACCGACAACAAGGTCCGTTCGGCCTATGGCTTCATTCAGAGCGACAGCTGGGGCGGCACCCTGTCCGCCGCCGACACGCCCGACAGCCTCTACACCCCGGTCGGCCTGCCCGGCCGGCTGGCCGGGATGGACGGATCGAACGCCAGCGGCATCCTCCAGAACTATTTCCAAGTGGATACCGCCGCGCTGATCACCCTGCTGGAACGCGAGATCGGCATCTGCTCGGCCCCGTGGACCGGCAAGGCCGCGCCGGGCACCTGCCTGGCGCAGTTCCAGGCCGATCGCCGCGTGCACGAACAGACGATTGCGCCGTACCTGCAATCGACCCACCAGTTCGACCTGTTCGCCAACCCGGCCAACCTGCGCCTGGGCGTGCGGTACGAAAAGACCAAGGTCAATTCCTCGGCGCTGGTGCCGATCCCGACCGGGACCTCGTGGGTGGGCGATAACGAAATCGCCATCGTCTATGGCAACGCCCAGGACTTCGTGTCGCAGAAGGGCGAATACGAAAACTGGCTGCCGGCGATCGATTTCGACATGGAGCCGATCGAAAACGTCAAGCTGCGCGCGGCCTACAGCCACACGGTCACCCGTCCGGACTATGCCAGCCTGCAGGGCGGCACCACGCTGGACGCCCCGATCCGGGTTGGTGGCAGCACCGGCCGCAGCGGCAATCCGGGCCTGCTGCCCTACAAGTCGAAGAACATCGACGTGTCGGCAGAGTGGTATTACGACCGTGAAAGCTATGTCTCGGTTGGCTTCTTCCACAAGCGGGTCGGCAACTTCATCAGCAACACCACCGTCAACATGCCCGCATTCGGGCTGACCAACCCGGCGGCTGGTCCGCGCGTGGCCGAAGCGCAGGCTGCGCTGGGGGCAGGCGCCACGACTTCGCAGATCCGCTCGTGGATTGCGGCGAACTATCCGGCGCTGGTCGATACGGCCACCGGTGGCATTCGTGGCCAGTCGGGCGATCCGCTGGTCAACTTCGTGGTGACCCAGCCGGTCAACAGTGCCCAGAAGGCCAAGCTGTGGGGCTGGGAATTCGCGATCCAGCACCGCCTTGGTGAAACCGGCTTCGGCACGATCCTGAACTACACCGTGGTCAAGAGCGACACGAAGTTCGACAACACCCAGCGCTACACGGTGCCGCAGTTCGCGGTGAACGGGGTCAGCGACAGTGCCAATGCCGTGCTCTATTACGACAAGAACGGCATCCAGGCGCGTGTGGCCTATAACTGGCGCGACGGGTTCCTGTCGGGCTACGGGTTCGACCCCTACTACGTTGAAGCCTATGGTCAGTTCGATGTCAGCGCGAGCTATGAGTTCCGCAAGGGCATGACCGCCTTTGTCGAAGGCATCAACATCACCAATGCCGACCGGCGCGGCCACATGCGCAATGACCAGACCGTGTTCTTCGCGGCACCGGGTTATGCGCGCTATGCGGCAGGCGTGCGGTTCACCTTCTGATCGGTTTGGGCCGATCCCCAAGGTGAGTTGAGATCAAGAGCCGCGCTGCCCCATGCAGTGCGGCTCTTTTTCTCTGGCGACAGGCAAATGTCCGGTATGGTCAGGGCGTGATGACGGGTTCTATTCAGCGCGTGGTGATTGTCGGCGGGGGCACTGCCGGATGGCTGGCGGCCGCGCTGCTGGCCGCGCGCCGCCCGGACCTTTTGGTTACGCTGGTCGAAGCACCCGACATTCCAACCATTGGCGTCGGCGAAGGCACCTGGCCGACGATGCGCGAAACGCTGGCCAGCATCGGCATCCCCGAAAGCGAATTCCTGCGCGAATGCGACGCCAGCTTCAAGCAGGGGTCGCGGTTTGACGGCTGGGTCGATGGCTCAGCCGGTGACAGCTACATCCACCCCTTCTCTGCCCCGCCGCCAGGCGACATGCGCGATCTGCTGGCCGCGTGGCAGACGGCGGCTCCGAATGCGCCCTTCGCCGCGGCGATGACCCCGCAAGCCGCAGCTTGCGCGCGCGATCTGGCTCCGCGCCAGCGGGCAATGCCGGATTACGCGGGCGCGCTGAATTACGGCTATCACCTCGATGCGGGCAAGTTCGCCGCGCTGCTCGCCCGCCATGCCACCGGGCGGCTGGGCGTGACGCGGATCGCCGCCGAAGTAACCGGGGTGATCGCGGCGAAAAACGGCGACATTGCCGCGCTGGAGTTGGGCGGCCACCCGGCTCTGGCGGGCGACCTGTTCCTCGATTGCTCTGGCCAGGCCGCGATTCTGATCGGCGGGCACTGCGACGGCGGCTGGATCGACCGCAGCGACGTGTCCTTCAACGACCGCGCGCTGGCGGTGCAGGTGCCGACCGCGCCCGATGCGCCCATTGCCGCGCAGACCGTCGGCACCGCCCATGCAGCGGGCTGGCTGTGGGACATTGCGCTGCCCACCCGGCGCGGGATTGGCTGCGTCTATGCCTCGCGCTACATGGGCGATGATGCGGCGCGGGCTGTGCTGGCCGATTATATCCGGACCCACGTTCCCGGAGCCGATGTGGAGCGGTTGCAGCCCCGCCAGCTGACGTTCCGCACCGGCCACCGCGAACGGTTCTGGAATCGCAACTGCCTGTCGATCGGCCTGTCCGCCGGGTTCATCGAACCGCTGGAAGCATCCGCCATCGTCCTGATCGAACTGTCGCTGAACGCGCTGATCGAGAACTTCCCCGCCAGCCGCGCGGCGATGACCATCCATGCCGACCGCTTCAATGAGCTGTTCCGCTATCGCTGGGACCGGATCGTCGAGTTCCTGAAACTGCATTACGCGCTGAGCCACCGGAGCGAGCCTTACTGGCTGGCCCAGCGCGCGCCCGAAACGATCCCGGCGCGGCTGGCGCAGCAACTGGAACTGTGGCGCGACCAGCCGCCATCGACGTGGGACTTCCCCCGCGTGGACGAGATCTTTTCCGCCGCCAGCCAGCAATACGTGCTTTATGGCATGGGCTGGCCCGCCCGCACCAACGCAGCGCCCTCCCCCACCGCTAGCGCCCGGCTCGCCGAAGTGCGCGAACGCGCCCGCGCGCTGGCTGCCGCGCTGCCCGCCAACCGCACCTATTTCACTGCCGCCGCCAAGGCCGCACCCGCCGAAAGACTTGTCCGGACATGAGCAACCACCAGATCCTGAACCCCGCCGATCATGGCGATTTGCGCGTCCACACCGGGGCCGGCGCGCAGTTTGGCGATGCGGTGATGGCCTGCCTGACCGTGCCGCTGGAATTCCGCGCGGTGCAGGGTCACTATCCCATCGTGTTCCGCCGCGATGCCGCCAGCGGGCAGTTTTCCGCGCTGGCCATGTTCGGGTTCGACAATGGCGAGAACCTGTTCCTCGACGGGGACCGCTGGGATGCGCGCTATCGCCCGCTGGCGATGGCGATCCAGCCGTTCCTGATCGGCCGACCAGCCGCAGGCAGCGACACGGCGCAAGTCCACATCGACATGGCCCATCCCCGCGTTTCCCATGACGGCGAAGGCACCCGCCTGTTCGATGAAGACGCCCGCCCCACGCCGCATCTGGAAACGATGGCCGGGCGGCTGGGCGATCTGGACCACGGGTACCGCCAGTACCCCGCGTTCTTCGCCGCGCTGGAACGGCACGATTTGCTGGAACCCTTCACGCTGGACGTGCCGCTGGACAACGGCGCGCGCCATTCGCTGGTCGGCTATCACGTGATTGCCGAGGACCGTCTGGCCGCGCTCGATGGCGGGGCGCTGGGCGAACTGCAGCTGGAAGGACACCTGCTGCCAATCTTCATGGCGGTCGCCTCGCTGGGCCGCTTTGCCGATCTGGTGGCGCGCAAGAACGCCCGGGTCGCCCTTGGCTGAAGCCGCCGCCTCGCCCCTGAGCCGCCTGCCCGCCGTGGCAGAGCGCCGCGCGGCTGATCCCGCCGCGCTCGACGCCCTGCTGCGCGGCGCGCGTGAGCCATTCGTGGTGCGCGGGCTGGTGGCGGACTGGCCGCTGGTTCGGGCAGGGCTGGAATCCCCCCGTGCGGCCCGCGCCTATCTGCTGGACCGCGCCCGCGAAGTGCCGTTCGCCGTCTCCATTGGTGAGCCGGGGCATGACGGGCGGATGTTCTATGACGCCGCAATGGCGATGAATTTCCGCATGGCGCGCGGGCGGCTGGCCGACATCTTCGGCGGGATCGACGCCAACGAAGGACGCGCCGATCCGCCCACGGTCTATCTCGCGTCAATCGACGTGCCGGGGCATTTCAGCGGCGTCGACACCGAAAACTTCGTCGATCTGGGGGACCGCGCGCCGATTGCCAGCTTGTGGATCGGCACCCCCACCACCATCGCCGCGCACAACGATTTTCCGGACAACCTGGCCTGCTGCGTTGCGGGCCGCCGCCGCTTTACGCTGTTCCCGCCCGATCAGTTCCCCAACCTCTACCTCGGCCCGGTCGACAACACCCCCGCTGGCCGCGCGGTCAGCATGGTCGATTTCCGCGCGCCGGACTTTGCCGCCCACCCGCGCTTCGCCGCTGCGCTGGAACAGGCGCAAGTGGCAGAGTTGGAACCGGGCGATGCGCTGTTCGTGCCGTCGATGTGGTGGCACCATGTCGAAGGGCTGGCCCCGTTCAACATCCTGCTCAATTATTGGTGGCGCGATACGCCGCGCTGGCTGGGTCAGCCGCAGGACGCGCTCAATCACGCGATGCTGGCGATCCGCGATCTACCCGCCGCCGACAAGGCGATCTGGCGGGAGCTGTTCGACCATTACGTTTTCGACAACGGGCCGCTGGTGACCGACCATATCCCGGCCGGTGCGCGCGGCGTGCTGGACCCGCTGACCGCCGAATCCGCCGGGCGACTGCGGGCCTTTCTGCTGAGGACACTAAGCCGATGATGAGCGAATACACCAGGCGCCGGATCGTGATTGCCGGGGGCGGCACGGCCGGGTGGATGGCCGCCGCCGCGCTGGCGCGGACGATGGGCGATGCGATCGAACTGACGCTGGTCGAATCCGATGCCATCGGCACCGTCGGCGTTGGCGAAAGCACGATCCCGCCGCTGGTCACCTACAACCGCCTGCTGGGGCTGAGCGAGGCCGAGTTCATGCGCGAGACGCAGGCCACCTTCAAGCTGGGGATCGAGTTCGAGAACTGGAAACAGCAGGGCGAGAAGTATTTCCACTCCTTCGGCCTGACCGGGCGCGATCACTGGTCGGCGGGGTTCCAGCATTTCTGGATGCACGGGCAGGCCAAGGGCCACACCGCCAGTTTCGATGACTACTGTCTGGAACTGAAGGCCGCTTATGCGAACCGGTTCGCGCATCTGCCAAACAACCGGATGAACTATGCCTACCAGCTCGATTCCACGCTGTACGGCCGCTATTTGCGCAAGCTAGCCGAGGCCGACGGAGCAAAGCGGATCGAAGGGCGGATCGCGCAAGTCGAGCTCGCCCCCGAAATCGGCAACATCGCCGCGCTGGTGCTGGATGGCGGGCAGCGGATCGAGGGCGACCTGTTCATCGACTGTACCGGTTTTCGCGCGCTGCTGATCGAAGGGGCGCTGCACGTCGGCTATGACGACTGGACGCATTACCTGCCGTGCGACGGGGCCATCGCGGTGCAGACCGCCAGCGTCCGCCCGCCGATCCCCTATACCCGCGCCATCGCGCATGATGCGGGCTGGCAGTGGCGCATTCCACTGCAACACCGCCAGGGCAACGGCATCGTCTATTGCAGCCGCTATCTGGACCGCGACGCCGCGCTCGACCGGCTGCTGTCCACCGCCGAGGGCCAGCGGCTGACCGAGCCGAACTTCATCCGCTTCACCACCGGTGCGCGGCGCAGGCAGTGGCACCGCAACTGCATCGCCGTGGGCCTTTCGGGCGGGTTCCTGGAGCCGCTGGAATCGACCAGCATCCACCTGATCCAGCGCGCGATCCTGCGCCTGATCCGGATGCTGCCGATGGGCGAGGTGAGCGAGCGCGACGTTGCCGAATTCAACGACCAGCAGCTGACCGACATGTATCAGGTCCGCGATTTCCTGATCCTGCACTACAAGGCCACCGAACGCCGCGACAGCCCGTTCTGGCGGCAATGCGCGGCGATGGAAATCCCCGACAGCCTGACCCAGAAGATCGAACTGTTCCGCGAAACCGGCCGCGTGTTCCGCCGCAACGAGGAACTGTTCGCCGAAAACAGCTGGGTGCAGGTGATGATGGGCCAGGGGATCATGCCCAAGGCTTACCATCCGGTCGCGACCAAGCTGAGCGACGCCGAACTGGAGCAACTGCTGGCCGACCTGCGCGACAGCGTGGCCAAGACCGTGGCCAGCCTGCCGGAGCACCACGCCTATGTCGCCCGCTATTGCGGCGTGGCGGATTCCGAAGCCGCATGATCCGCTCTGGGCTGGCCGTGCTGGCACTGGCCGTCAGCCAGCCCGTGCTGGCCGATGACTGGCAACTGGTCTGGGCCGACGAGTTCGACAGCACCAAAATTGACCGCAGCAAGTGGAGCTTTGAGGTCGATTGCTGGGGCGGCGGCAACAACGAGCGGCAATGCTACACCGCCAGCGCCCGCAACGCGGCAGTGGTGGACGGCAAGCTGTTCATCACCGCGCGCCGCCAGCGCTCTACCGGCCCCGCCCTGCCCAAGGCGCTGCGCACTGCCGGGACCGACCCGAACGCGGTGATCAGCCGCGATTTCACCTCTGCCCGCCTGACGACCAGGGGCAAGGCTGCCTGGCGCTATGGCCGGATCGAAGTGCGCGCCAGCCTGCCGCAGGGCCAAGGCACCTGGCCTGCGATCTGGATGCTGCCAGAGGCGGACCGCTATGGCCGCTGGGCCGCATCGGGCGAGATCGACATTCTGGAAGCAGTCAATCTGGGCGTGCCCTGCGCGGCCTACCCCGGCGGGCGGGAAAACACGATCCTCGGCACGCTGCACTTTGGCGGCGTCTGGCCCGCCAACGCCCAGGCCAGCACCGAAGTCCACGCGCCGCAAGTGCTGGAGGGCTTTCACACTTACGCCATCGAGTGGCAGCCAGACCGGATCATCTGGCAAATCGACGGCCGCACGTTTGCGGTGCGTGAGGCTAGCGAGTGGTGGTCCGCCGGTACAGCCACGCCCGGAGCGCCGTTCGATCAGCCGTTCCACCTGATCCTGAACCTGGCCATCGGCGGCAAACTGGCCGAAACGCGGGGCTTGGGTGGGGTATCGGACCGCGATTTTCCCAAGCAGCTGACAATCGATTGGGTTCGTGTCTGGCAAAAGCCCGCCGACCCCGCTACCGCTGAAGTCGGGCAATCGAGCCGGGGGGTTAAGTAACGCATGGCGAGGCGGCGGCAGGCTGTCACCATCAAGCACGTTGCTGCGGACGCTGGCGTGTCCTTGCAGACGGTGAGCCGCGTCATCAACAACGAGCCGAACGTCCGCGCCGAAATGAAGCAGCGGGTTCAGGCCTCGATCGACAAGCTGGGCTATGTCCCCTCGATCGCCGCTCAGCGGATGAGCGGATCGCGCTCGTACCTGATCCTCGCGATCAACGACCGTGAACGCACCATCGCCGACTGGCGGGCCCGGCAGGGGACCGACTGGGTCGACCAGATGCTGCTGGGCGGGATGCTGATGTGCGCCGAGCATGGCTATCGGATGATCTTCGAGCTGGTCGATACCCACAACGACCATGTCGAGCGCGAACTCCTCGGCGCGATTGCCGCCTTGCAGCCGGATGGCATCATCCTGACCCCGCCGCATTCCGACAATCCGCAGATCGTGGCGTTTCTGGCGGGGCAGAACATCCCGTTCGTGCGGATCGGATCGCACGAGGACGGCGCGGGGATTCCGCTGTCGATGGATGATGAAGGCTCCGCCCGCACCGCCACCCGTTATCTGATCGGGCGCGGCCACAGCCGGATCGGGTTCATCGCCGGGGCGGGCGAATATAACCTCAGCGGCTGGCGGGTCGACGGCTGGCGGGCGGCCATGGCCGAGGCAAACCTGCCAACCGACGGTCTGCTGGACGCCGGCGATTTCAGCTATGCCTCTGGCGAGCACGCCGCCCGACGCCTGCTGCAACTGCCGACCCGCCCCACCGCGATCATCGCCAGCAACGACCAGATGGCCCTCGCCACGCTGGAAGTCGCGCGTGATCTGGGGCTGACGGTGCCGGATGACCTGTCCGTCATCAGTTTCGATAACACCCCGCTGGTCCACTTTACCCAGCCACCGCTGACCGCGATCGACCAACCGATCGCCGCCACCGCATCGCGCGCGGTCGAACTGATCATCGCCGCGCAAAAGGGCGAGGAACGGCCCGCCGAACTGACCGTGATTTCCGCCGATCTGGTCGAGCGCGGCTCGGTCGCCCCGCCGCCTGCCAGCGCCAGCTAGGGTCGCGATGCAGCGCTTCCTGCTGCTCTACGCGCTGGCCTGGGCAGGCGCGGCAATTGCCTATGTCCCGTTCCTGTCGATCCTGCTGCCCGTGCGCGTGGCGGGACTGGCTGGCCCTGCCGATGTCAGCTGGCTGGCCTATATCGCCTTTGCCGGGGCCGTTGCGGCCAGCGCCGGGCATATCGCGTTCGGCTATCTTAGCGACGTGACCGGCAACCGGCGGGGCTGGATCTGGGCGGGGCTGATCATGTCCTGCACGCTGCTGTTTGCGCTAACGCGCGCGCATGACCTGCCTACGCTGATAGTGCTGATTGTGGGCTGGCAGCTGGCGCTCAACATGATGCTGGCCCCGCTGGCCGCGCTGGCGGGGGACTGCGTGCCCGATGCGCACAAGGGCCTGCTGGGCGGGCTGATGGCCTTTGCCCCGGCCTCGGCGCACTGTCGGGCGCAGCGGTGACCATTCCCGGCCTTGCCCTGCCCGACGCGCGGCTGGCGCTGGTGGCGGGGATCGTCGCCTGCTGCGTCGTGCCCGTGCTGCTGGTGCGCCTGCCCCCGCGCGTGCCCGATCCGCCCGCTGAGGCTGAGGCCGGTCCGCGCCGCTTGTGGCAAGGGGCGATGCCGCGCATGTGGCTGGCGCGGCTGGCGGTGCAGATCGCCGAGGCCGCGCTGTTCGCCTATCTGTTCGTGTGGCTGCGCTCCATCGACCCGGCGCTGAGCGACAACCAGACCGCGCGGGTGTTCAGCGCCGTGCTGATCCTGTCCGCGCCGCTGGCGCTGCTGGGCGGGCGCTGGGCCGACCGGCAGGAGCGCCCGCTCTTGCCGCTGGTGATCTGCGCCGGGATTTCCGCCTGCGGGCTGGCGGGGATGGCGCTGTCCGGCACTCTGCAAACAGCCATCGCGGCCTATGCCCTGTTCGGTATCGCCAGTTCGGTCTTTCTGGCGCTGCATTCCGCCCAAACCTTGCGCGTGCTGCCCCGGTCCGACCGGCGCGGGCGCGATCTGCGGCTGTTCAACCTGACCAACACCCTGCCCTCGCTGATCATGCCCTGGCTGACGCTGGCGCTGGTCCCGTGGTTCGGGTTCGCGGGCCTGTTCGTGGTATTCGCCGCGCTGGCGCTGGGGGCGGGCTTGCTCCTGCTCCCGCTGGCCCGGCGCGCCTGATCCATCCGCATACTGGCGGCGCTTGATTTTCGCGGTTGCGCATGTCAGAGAGATTTGAGAACGTTCACACAGAAACGTGAAAGAGGATTCTCATGGTGATCAGGCGCTCGTTTTTCGCGGCAACCCTTGTGCTGGCAGGTTGCGCCGCACCCGCGCTGGAAAGCGGGCTGACCGCGCAGACGCCGCCGACGACCAATGCCCCCGCGATCCGCGCCGAAGCCCGCGCCAATCCCGCCGCCTGGCCCGCCGCGCGCAGCCCGTCTGCAATCACCGATCCCGCGACCGAGGCGCAGATCGCCGCGATCCTGCGCAAGCTGACGCTGGAGCAAAAAGTCGGCCAGATGATCCAGGCCGATATCAGCGCGATCACTCCCGCCGATCTGGCGCGCTATCCGCTGGGATCGATCCTGGCAGGCGGCAATTCCGGCCCGTACGGCGATGAACGCGCCGATGCAGCCAAGTGGGGCAAGCTGGTCGATGAATTCCGCGCGGCCTCGCGCACCAGCGGTGCGGGCGTGCCGATCCTGTTCGGGGTCGATGCCGTTCACGGCCATTCCAACCTGCCCAGCGCCACGATCTTTCCCCACAACATCGGTCTGGGCGCCGCCAACGACGCCGACCTGATCGAGCGCATCGGGCGCGTCACCGCCGCCGAAGTCGCCGCCAGCGGGATCGAGTGGACTTTCGCCCCCACGCTGGCCGTGCCGCAGGATATGCGCTGGGGCCGCACGTACGAAGGTTATGCCGCTGATCCCGCGCTGGTGGAGCGCTATGCCACGGCGATGACCATCGGCCTGCAGGGGACGCTGCTGGCCGGACGGCCCCTGCCCGCCAACCGCGTGGCCGCCACGGCCAAGCACTTCCTGGCCGATGGCGGGACCAAGGACGGCAAGGATCAGGGCGATGCCGCGATCAGCGAAAGCGAACTCGTATCAGTCCACGCGCGGGGCTATCCCGCCGCGATCGACGCGGGCGCGCTGACCGTGATGGCCAGCTTTTCCAGCTGGAACGGGGTCAAGCACCACGGCAACCCCACCCTGCTGACCGACGTGCTGAAGGGCCGGATGGGCTTTGCCGGTCTGGTCGTGGGCGACTGGAACGGCCACGGCCAAGTTACGGGCTGCACCGTTACCGACTGCGCCGCCAGCTTCAACGCCGGGCTGGACCTCGCCATGGCCCCCGACAGCTGGAAGGGCCTGTTCGAGGCAACCCTGCGCGATGCGCGCAGCGGCGCCATCCCGATGAGCCGGATCGACGATGCCGTCATGCGCATCCTCCGGGTCAAGGCCAAGCTGGGCCTGCTGGGTGATGCCCCGGTCCAGCGCGGCGCCCCCGCGCAAGTCGGCGCGCCGGAGCATCTGGCCGTAGCGCGGGAAGCCGTCGCCAAATCGCTGGTCCTGCTGAAGAACAACGCCAACGTCCTGCCGCTGCGCCCCGGTGCGCGGGTGCTGGTGACTGGCCCCGGTGCGGACAGCATGGCGATGCAGTCGGGCGGCTGGACCGTGACCTGGCAGGGCACCGATACCAGCCCCGCCGATTTCCCGAACGGCCAGACCATCGGCCGCGCGATTGCCGATGCGGTCGGCGCGGCTGGGGGCAAGGCCGTGCTGGCCGCAGACGACGCTGCCACTGCGCAAGCGGATGTGGCCGTGGTCGTGTTCGGCGAAAAGCCCTATGCCGAATATCAGGGCGACCTGCCCAACCTCGCCTATCGTTCGCACGCCGGGGAACTGGAACTGATCGCAAAGCTGCGCGCGCGCGGGATGAAAGTGGTGTCGGTGTTCCTGTCGGGCCGCCCGATGTTCACCGGGCCGCTGATCAACGCCTCTGACGCGTTCGTCGCGGCGTGGCTGCCCGGCACGCAAGGCGCGGGCGTGGCCGACGTGCTGGTCGCTGCGCGCGATGGCAAATCGCCGCGTGACTTCACCGGCCGCCTGCCGTTCGCCTGGCCCGCCGATGCTGCCTCGCCCATCGTCAATCCGCTGTTCCCGGCAGGTTACGGGCTGGACTATACCCGCGCCAGCAACCTCGGCCCGGTCAACGAAGATCCCCGCGTCGATCTGGCCGCCTCCACCAGCGAGGATACGTATCTGACGCGCGGCGCAGTGCCGTCGCCCTGGCGGCTGGGGCTGGACAGCGCCGTGCTGGCTCGCGCGATGGACCTCTCCGCACAGGAAGACGCACGCCAGTTCCGCTGGACCGACCCCGGCGCGTTCGCCATCGATGGCCCGCCGGTCAACCTGATGCGCCAGCTGGACGGCGGGTTCGTGCTGCAACTGGACTGGCGGGTCGATACCGCACCGACCGGTCCGGTCAGCCTGTCGCTGGGCGGCGGCGCGCTCGACCTTGGCCCGGCACTGCGCGCGGCCAAGCCGGGTGAGCCGATGCTGACCCGCATTCCGCTGCGCTGCTTCAAGGATGCGGGCGGCGATCTGGCGGCAGTTGGCACCCCGCTGCGGATGCGCGCGGACAAGGGGCTGGTCGTGACCATCCGCAACATCCGGCTCGATTCCGCCGGCCTGCCCGTGCCCTGCCCGGCCAACGCGGCGGACTGACCTAAAGCCGCTATTGCGGAAGCGGGCGCATGGCGCGCAGGTGCGCCCATGTCTCGCACGCTTGTCCTGATCCTGGGTGACCAGTTGTCGCCCGCGCTGTCGTCCCTGCGCGGGCTGGACCCGGCGCGGACAACCGTGCTGCTGTGCGAGGTCATGGGTGAGGCCAGCTATGTCGGCCACCATCAGAAGAAGATCGCCTTCATCTTTGCCGCGATGCGCCACTTCGCGCAGGAGTTGCGCGATGCGGGCTGGACGGTCGATTACGTCACGCTCGACGATCCGGCCAACACCGGCACGCTGGCGGGCGAAGTCACCCGCGCGACCCGGCGCCACGGCGCGGACGCCGTGCGCGTCACCGAACCCGGCGAGTGGCGCGTGCTGGCCGATTTGCAGGCGATGGACCCCGCCCCCGAAATCCTGCCCGACGACCGCTTCCTGTGCAGCCACGCCGAGTTTCAGGACTGGGCGGAGGGGCGCAAGGCACTGCGGATGGAGTATTTCTATCGCCTGATGCGCCGCAAGACCGGGCTGCTGATGGACGGGGACGAACCCGCTGGCGGACAGTGGAATTTCGACCACGACAACCGCAAGCGCGCCGCGCCCGACCTGTTCATGCCCCAGCCCCCACGCCATGCCCCCGATGCGATCACTCGCGAAGTGCTGGATCTGGTCGCCGCGCGCTTCGGCAGCAACTTCGGCACGCTGGAGCCGTTCTGGCTACCCGTCACCCGCGCCGATGCGGAGCGCGCGGCGCAGACCTTCATCACCGCCGCCCTGCCCCGCTTTGGCGACTATCAGGACGCAATGCTGACCGGGCAGAAGTTCTTGTACCACAGCCTGCTCTCTCCGCTAATCAACGTCGGCCTGCTCGATCCGCTGGCATTGTGCCGCATGACGGAAGCGGCATGGCGCGATGGGGCCGCGCCGCTCAACGCGGTCGAAGGGTTCATCCGCCAGATCATCGGCTGGCGCGAATACGTGCGCGGGATCTATTGGCGCGAAGGGCCGGATTACGTCCGCCGCAACGCGCTGGATGCCACACGCCCGCTGCCCGCGCTGTATTGGACCGGACGGACCGGGATGGCCTGCATGGCCGCCGCGATCGGCCAGACGATCGAGGAAGCCTATGCCCACCACATCCAGCGGCTGATGGTGACCGGCAATTTCGCGCTGCTGACCGGGATTGATCCCCACGCGCTGCACGAATGGTATCTGGCGGTCTATTTCGATGCGTTCGAATGGGTCGAGGCGCCCAACACCATCGGGATGAGCCAGTTCGCCGACGGCGGCCTGCTGGCCTCCAAGCCCTATGCTGCCAGCGGCGCCTATATCGACCGGATGTCGGATTATTGCGGCTCGTGCCGTTACAGCGTGAAGCTGAAAGTGGGCGACAAGGCCTGTCCGCTCAACGCGCTCTACTGGGATTTCATCGCCCGCCACCGCGATCGGTTCGCGGGCAACCCGCGCATGGCGCAAATGGTGCGCACGTGGGACAGGATGGCCGAAACCCAGCAAGCGGCGCTGCGCCAGTCCGCCGCGCGGTTCCTGGACCGGCTGGATCGCAACGGCACAGATTTGTAAGCGTCAGAAGCTGAATTCGCCCTGCCCCACCGTTGGCGCGGGCTTTGGCGTGCGACGTTTGCCGGTGGGCGGCAGCCCCGCCTTGCGGCTGCCGTGGCGCTGCTGGATGCCGTTCGCGGTCTGGCGAAAGCCAGCACCTTTGCGCACCGTATAGATCCGCTCCCGCGCGAACCGCGCCGCCGCGACGTGATCGACCAGCGGGCGGGGATAAGTCACCCCCGGCTCCACGCCCCAGCCGCGCAGCAGGTCATCCGGCACGGTCCACGGCTGGTGCAGGAACTCGGTCGGCACGGCGGCCAGTTCCGGCAGCCAGCGGCGGATGAACACGCCGTCCGGGTCCTGATCGAGCGACTGCTTGACCGGGTTATAGATTCGCGCGGTATTCACGCCCGTCGTGCCGGATTGCATCTGCGCCTGCGGGAAGTGGATGCCCGGTTCGAAATCGGTGAACAGCCGCGCCAGCTCCTGCGCCGGGCGGCGCCAGTCCTGCCACAAGTGGTAACTGGAAAAGGCCATCACCATCGAGCGCATCCGGAAGTTGAGCCAGCCCGTCGCGCCGAGCGAGCGCATGCAGGCATCGACGAAGGGAAACCCGGTCTGCCCCTGCCGCCACGCGGCGACCAGCGCTTCGTGATCCGGCCCAACCAGGCGCAGGTCGGCATAGGCGGGGTGCAGGTTGGTGTGCTCGATCGAGGTCTGGTCCTCCAGCTTCTGGATGAAGTGGCAGTGCCAGTGCAGCCGCGCGATGAACGAGCGGATCGAGCCGGTCCACTGCTTGTCCTCGCGCTCGCTCCAGCGCAGCAGCGCGCGGGTTGCGGCCTGATAAGCCTCGCGCATGGAGAGGCACCCGAAGGCGAGGTGGGCGGAAATGCGCGAGCAGGCCTCTGCGCCCTCCAGCGGGCTGGACATGGCGCTGCGATAGAACTGTCCGCGCTCGGTCAGGAACGATCCGAGCAACGCGATCCCCTCGCGCCGCCCACCGCGCTGGCGGCCGGGGCAGGGATCATCAGCCAACCCCAGCGCGGTGGCATCGGGCCAGGGTTCGGATGGCAGCGCCGCCGCGCGCGTCAGCACGGGCCGGGGCAGGACGGGCGCGGCCATCATCCGGTCCCATCGCGCCGCCCAGCCGTTGCGCTGGTTCAGCGCCCGCCACACGCCGTGCTGGCGATGCTCCACCAGCGGAACCCCGGCCTGCCGCGCCCAGCGGCGCACGGCCTTGTCGCGGGTGAAGGTCCACTCCAGCCCGGTTTCCTCGTGCGCGTGGATCTGCGCGATGCCGTGGCGGGCGTGGAGATCGGCCAGCACGTGCACCGCATCGCCCGTGCGCCGCACAAGCGCGCCCCCGCAGCCGCGCAGCTGTCGATCCAGATCGTCGAGGCATTCGCCCAGAAACGCGAACTGCCGCCCGGACAGCGCGGGTTGGCGCCACAGCTCCGGCTCGGCGATATAGAGCGCCAGCACCGGGTGGCCACTCGCTGCCGCAGCGGTCAACGCGGCGTGATCGTGGACGCGCAGGTCGCGCTTGAACCAGACGACGCTGATCACACCAGACCGGCTACCAATTTGGGGATGTGCTGGCGGAAGGCGAAAAAGCCCTTGGTGGCGAGCGGCCAGCATCGCGTGTCCCAGTCGCGCCGGACACGGACCAAACGGATCGAGACGAGGGCCAGCGCGCGCTCAAGGTCGTCCAGCGCCTGGGCCGAGGGGCCGAGCGGGGCACAGGCGGTGACCACCTCGCTCACCCCCGCGCCAAGCGCCCATGCCGCGACCGCATCCGGAGCCAGCAATTCGCCCGTAACGCCAAAATACGTGCCCGCGCGGGCCAGCCCATCGGCCAGCGCACCGGCGGCGAAGCGTCCGGCTGGACGGTCACTCTGCGGCATCGCCAGTGCGGCCAGTGTGACCACCGCTGCCCCGACCGGCAGAGTTTCGGGCGAGAGGTCTTCCTCGGTCAGCAGCAGGGCAACCCGGTCCGTCGTCGGCGCTTGCGCAGCCGGGATCATCCCCGGCGGTGGATTGGGCGCGATCATCGGAATGGGCGCGGCCTGTTCATCCAGTTGCCCCGCCGGATCGAACCGCCCCAGCGTGTTCAGCCGAATATTCTCCGCCCGCGCGAGGTAGTGCTTGCCCGGCGTCTGCAAACCCGCGACCCAGCGCCACGACAGCGTGTTGGACGCCGGGTCCGCATCGAGCAGATGCTCCGCCATGAATGCCGCGCCCAGTTCCCATGGCAGGCGCAGGGTGAAGATCCAGATCGAGGCGAACCACATCCGCGCATGGTTGTGCAGCCAACCGGTCCGGACCAGTTCCGCCGCCCAGGCATCGAAACAGGCGATCCCGGTCTGCCCGGACTGTGCCGCCGCCAATCCGCGATCATCGCCCCACTCCAGCGCCAGCCGCGCCGCCGCCGCGTGGTAATCCGCCAGGACGCCGGGGCGCAGTTCCAACCAGCCTTTCCAATAGCTCCGCCAGCAGACCTCCTGAATGAACTTTTCCGCCCGCGCGAAGCCGTGGCGGCGCAGCACGGCGGCGATCACTTCCTCCTCGGTCAGGATGCGGCGGCGAATCCACGGCGACAGCGCGGAGACATTGCTGCGGTCGTCCGGCCCCTGATCGATGTTGCGCAGCCGCGCGTAATCCGCGCCTGCGTGGGGCAGGAACTCTGCCAGCCGCTCCAGCGCCGCCGCACGGGTCGGAGTCCAGTCAGTCAGGCCGTCGTCAGTCAGGCCGGGCATGAGGCCGCCGCCTCTGCCATTGCGCGCGCCAGTTGCTGACCCGACAGCCACGCGCATTCGACGCGCGGGGCGAGCAGCCAGTCACCGCAAGCGCCCAGACCCAGCGCCGCATTCCACAATGCACCCCGGCCCAGCGCCGCGCTTTGCGCATAGCGCCAGCGGTGGGCGCTGGCGGTGACGGGGGCGGGCAACTCCGCCCCCAGCGCCCCGGCCAGTTCCGCCAGCAGCCGCGCGGCAATATCGGGCGCATCGCAGTCCAGATTGGCCTCTGACCAGTCCGGGCTGCCCTGCACCACCCACGCCTCTGGCCCGGTGCGCCCCGGCTTGGCACTGTTGCGCGCGGCCCAGCCGATCGCGCCGCAATCGCGCAGGATCTCGCGCCCGCCGGGCAGCGGCGCGGCAAAGGTAAACATCGCGGTCCAGCATGGCTGCGAACGTGCGACCAGCGCCGCGCCCGCCATGTCGAAATCGTGCAGCGACAGGAACGGCAGCGCCTGTTCCGCCGGGATCGCCAGCACCAGCGCATCGAACGGCCCCAGTGGCCCGGCGTCGGTATGGACCAGCCAGCCCCCGTCCTGCCGCACAATCTGTTCCGCCCGCGTGTTCCAGCGCACGTCCTGCGCGGCGGCCAGCGCCTTGATCACCGCATTCATCCCCGGCGTGCCGACCCACGCATCCGCGCCCGCCACCGGCCACGGCGCGGCCACGCCCGCCACTGCCCACTCGGCCACCTGTTGACGAAAGCCCGGATCGCGCGCGGTGAAGTATTGCGCGCCGTGATCGAACGACACCTGCCCCAGCGGCGTGTCCATCCGCCGGGTCGACATCCGCCCGCCCGGCCCGCGCGCCTTGTCGATCAGTGTGACCGCGTGCCCGACACTGCCCAGCGCCGCCGCACAGGATAGCCCGGCCATGCCCGCGCCGATGATCAGGACGCTGGGAAAGGCGCGGATTTGCGCAGGTTCGTGGTTAGGCATGGGCGGTAGTCCTTCAAACGGGCAACCCCGCCTTGGCCCACCCGATCCCGCGCCGCAACATGACCAAAGGGCCAGCGCTCAGCCGGATACCTCCGTCGCCGCCATGCTGTCCGCCACCATCTCGCGCAGCGGCAGCCGCGCCTGCATCCGCACCGCCAACAGCGCGGTACCGCTGACCTTGCGCTGCACGAACAGCGTATCGGCAGGCGGAATGTGCCAGGCCGCGCGGTCCGCTGCGACGCCCTCGGCATGGCGGCGCACCTGCTCGACAAACGAGCGGTCGGCAAAGTCGAACAGGCCCGGCTTGCCCAGATGCGTCATCAGCACCGCAATCATCGCGTCCAGCGCAGCGCCGTGGCGCTCCAGCGTGACGGGGGTGACGAAGCCGACCTCCACCAGCGCGGCGCGCAGGGCAGCCTGATCCTCGGCCAGCCCGGCCTGCATCAGCCGGCGATAAGCCGCCGTGGTTGCCGCCGGAACGGCACGCGCCGCGCCGAAATCCAGCAGCACGATCCGCCCGGTTTCGGGCTGCCAGCGATAGTTCGCAAAGTTCGGATCGGTCTGCATGAAGCCGAATTCGAACAATTCGCGCAGCACCAGCGCCAGCAGCGCGCCCATCGCGGCGTCGCGGGTTTCCGCCGGGGCATCCTGCAACGTCTCGATGTTCTGACCCGGCACGAAATCCATCGCCAGCACCCGCCCGGTCGACAGGTCCGCGACCGGCGCGGGCAGGACGAACGCGGGATCGCCCGCCAGCAGCGTGTGATAGCGGCGCATCTGCTCCGCCTCGCGGATGTAGTCGGCTTCCTCGTGCAACTGCCGCTTCGCCTCGGCCAGCAGCGGCGCAATGTCGAGCGAGGACGGCAGAAGGCTGGACAGGCGCAGCAGGGTGGCGACGTTATCGACGTCCGCGTCGATGCTGTCCGCCACGCCCGGATACTGGACTTTCACCGCCAGCACCCGCCCGTCAGCCAGTTGTGCGCGGTGGACTTGCCCGATGGACGCGGCCGCCAGCGGGGTCGCCTCAAACCGGGCAAAGCGCCGCCGCCAGTCTGGCCCCAGTTCCGCCACCAGCACCCGGTTCAGTTGCGCGGGCGGCATGAAATGGGCGGAATCGCGCAGCTTGGCCAGGATCGCGGTCAGTTCCGCGGGCAGCAGATCGCCCGCGTCCATGGAAATCATCTGCCCCAGCTTCATCGCCGCGCCGCGCAGGCGGGACAGCTGCTCGGTCACCCGCGCCGCATTGGCCGGGGTCAGCAGCAACTGCGACAGCTGCGGCCGCTCGCCCGCCGCCAGCCGCCGCGCGCCTTCGGCCAGCACCCCGCCCGCGATCCCGCCCGCCATCTGCCCGAACGAGGCAAGGCGCGACAACCGGGCCGAGGGAACCTTGCGGTATCTGGAATCGCTCATTTCATCAGTCTTTGCAGTTTGGGGCGGACTTTCAGGAACGCCAGATAGGCCCGCTCGAACAGTCCGGCGAATAGGGGCAGCCGCGCCAGCAGACCCAGCGGACGCAGCAACGGAATGGCCCGCCACATCGCCGCAAAGGCCGCCGCCCCGCTAAGCATCACGCCATTTTCCAGCGCATGGAACCGCGAGAGCAGCACCGCCCGGTCAAGCGGGCAGGAAGCATCGCCGGCGGCCGCGTCGATGAACCGGATGCGCCCCGCGCGGTCCAGCCGCCGCATCAGCGCGATTTCGCGCTGGCACAGCGGGCAGGTGCCATCATGCCAGACGGTCAGGGGTTCAACCTCGGTCATGAACATCCTCTAGGCCGCGCGCCCGTGGGCCGCGAGCCGCCTTTTGGACCATGTTCCGCCTCAACGCGCCGTGACCGGTTCCTCGAACATCAGCGCGCGGGCGTATTTGGTGGGCGGAGAGCCGAACGACAGCACCGTATCGTGATAGCGGCGCAAGCTGAAATCCTTGCCCCAGCGGCGCTCCGCTTCGGCGCGCAGGTCCTTGTGCTCCTCATACCCGGTGAAATAGCTGAGCAGCTGGACCGAGGTCAGGCTGGCGCGCACCCATTTGCCTGCCGCTTCGCGCTCCTGTTGGAACGCGCCGCGCATCATCAGGTCCATCGCCGCCTCGCGGCTCATCCCCTCGGTGTGGATGCCGATATCGAGCAGCGTGTTGGTGATCGAGCGCAGCCGCATTTTCAGCACCGTCAGCGCGAACAGCGGATCGCCGTTCAGGTATCCGGCGTCCTTCATCACCCCTTCGGCATAGACCGCCCAGCCTTCCACGAACGGCCCGGACCACAGGAACGCGCGCAGCGTGCTGGGGCTGCGGTTGGAATGGTCCAGCTGGGTGTAATGCCCCGGCATCGCTTCGTGAATGCCCAGATCGTGGATCATGTAGTCGTTGTATTCGGACAGGTAGCTGGTCGCCTGTTCCTCGCTCCACTCCGTGGGCACGGGCGAGACGGCGTAGAAATTCTGCTGCCCGCGCTCCAGCGGCCCCGGCGGGTCGTTGTAGGCCACCGAATTGCCCTGCTGGAACTTGGGCATGGTGATGACCCGCACCGGGCCATCGGGCATCCGGATCAGGTCGTTCGCGCGGACGAATTCGGTTGCTTCGGCCAGGGTTTCGCGGGCGCGCTGTTCCAGCTGGTCGCGCGGCGGACGCTTGGCATAGGACAGCGCCAGCGCCGCCTCGATCACGGCCTGCTGCTGCGCGGCGCTGGGCGCATCGGGCATTTCGACCGTGCTGTTCTTACCGGCCAGCGCCTTTCGCGACAGGGCGTACATTTCGGCGCGAGTTGCGGCAAAGGCGGCCTCGGCCCGCTGCTTCAGCTGGGGCCGGGTGATGTCGGACAGCAGCGCGAATTGCATCTTCTGATCGTAGAGCTGCGCACCGAGCCGGAAATCGCCCTTGGCCTGCGGGACCAGCACGGTGTCGAGCCAGACCTGTTGCTCGGCCACCGCCTTCTTCAGACCTTTCAGCGCCTTGTCGAAGCGCGCGCGGTCGGCGGGCGTCAGCACCCCGGCTTGCGGGGCGAGCATCCCTTCGGCAATCTCCACGATCCCGCCGTTCTGGCTGGCGACGACTTCGGCAAACACCTTGGGCACGCGCGCCGGGACCAGCTGGCGGCGGCTTTCGCGCAGGAAGCGGGGCAGCGCCTCCATCCGGGCGGTCGCGGATTTCAGACGGACGTCCCACGGCGCAAAGTCCCGCGCGGCAAGGCCATAGAGCGCCCCGGCGGCGATATCGTTGTAGATCTGCGCGTTCCAGGCCCAGTCCTGCACCGTGTCCTGCATCCACAGCCGGTATTTCAGCTCGTTTTCCAACATCGCCGCATCGACCTGATTGGCGCGCGACAGTTGCGTTCGGTCGATCCGGCCCAGCGCGGTGAGCAGCAGGTTCCACGATGCCGCGCGGGCGGCGCGGCCGCTGGCGGTGACATCGGGCAGCAGGTGATCGTGGCGATGTTCACCCAGCACCGTCGCATCGACCGGGGACAGGCGGGTGGACAGGGCGATAAACAGGTCGGCGATCCCCGCAAACTGGGCATCGGCGGTCTGGGGCTTGGCGACCTGCGCCGCAGGGGCGGCAAGAACGGCGGCGGGGCTGGCCACCAGTGCGGCGGCGGCGAGCATCAGGGCGGTGCGAAGTGTGGTCATGCCGCGCAGGCTAGCGGGGGATCAGTCCGCCGTCGATGGCTTCCCCGATCCGCGCACCAGCACCAGACCAGCGGCGACCAAGACCATGCCGACCGCGTCCAAAGCGCTCAACACCTCACCAAACCAGACCCAGCCGACCACCACTGAAACCACCGGCTGGGTCAGCAGCGCCAGACCCACCACCAGCGGCGAGAAATGGCGCAGCGCGAACACCAGCAGCCCCTGCCCGATCAGCTGGCTGGTGATCGCCAGCGCGACCACCGGGGTCCAGTTCGTTGGCCAGAACGGCTCGCCCAAGGCCAGCGCAACGCCGACCATCACCGGCAGACCCGCCAGGCTGGACCAGAACAGCAGGCTCCAGCTGCCCAGCGTCTCGCGCCCCTTTTGGGCCAGCAGGATGTAGAAGGTATAGAGGAACCCCGCGAGCAGGCAGAGCAGATCGCCGACCAGCGTGGTGTGGTCGATCTGCAAGCTGCGCCCCAGCAGGATCGCGCTGCCCACGATCGCGGCGGCAAAGGCCAGCCATTCGTTCGCGCGCGGCGCGCGGCGCAGCACGAACAGGCCCCAGGCGACGATCAGGATCGAGCCGGAATTGCCGAACAGGGTGGCGTTGCCCAGCCGGGTCAGCTCGATCCCAAGGTGCCAGCTCGACAAGTCGAGCGCGAAGAAGATCCCGCCCGCCATCACCGCCAGCAACACCCCGCGCGGGACGCCGCCCAGCCGCTGGCCGTTGGTGCGCGCCAGCAGCGCGAAGAACGGGATCGCCAGTGCCAGCCGCCAGAACCCGGCGGATACCGGCCCGGTATCGGCCAGCCGCACCCACAGCGGACCCAGCGCCAGCGCGACGTTTCCGCCCAGCAGCGCGGCAAAGTGCCACGCGTTCCAGCCCCGATCCGCGCCTGCGGTTGCATTCGTCATGCGGTTGCCTTAGCCGCACGGTTAAATTCGCAAAACATATTTGGTGGAGGATTCATGCACGACGCTCTGTTCCAGCCGATCCAGCTGGGTGCCATTACCGCGCCCAACCGCATCCTGATGGCCCCGCTGACCCGCGGCCGCGCCGATGCCGGGGCCGTACCCAGCGCGCGGATGAGCGAATATTACCGCCAGCGCGCCAGTGCCGGGCTGATCATTTCCGAAGCGACCGGGATCAGCCGCGAAGGCTATGGCTGGCACGCCGCGCCGGGCATCTGGAACGAAGCCCAGACCGAAGCGTGGAAGCCGGTGACCGAGGCGGTCCATCAGGCTGGTGGGCGGATCGTGATGCAGCTGTGGCACATGGGCCGGATCGTCCATTCGGACTATCTGGACGGCCAAGCGCCACTGTCGGCATCGGCCACCACGGCGCCCGATCATGCCCACACGCCGACCGGCCGCAAGCCGCACGTAGAGGCGCGCGCCGCGACGCTGGACGACATCGCCCGGACCATCGACGATTACACCACCGCCGCCCGCAATGCCAAGGCCGCCGGATTTGACGGGGTGCAGCTGCACGGCGCCAACGGGTACTTCATCGACCAGTTCCTGCGCCTGTCGACCAACCACCGCGACGATGATTACGGCGGCAGCCCGGAAAACCGCACCCGCCTGCTGCGGCAGGTGCTGGAACGGCTGATCAGCGTCTGGGGCGCGGACCGGGTGTCGGTGCGCCTGTCGCCCAACGGCGATTCGCAAGGCTGCGATGATCCCGATCCCGTGGCCATCTTCAGCGAGGCAGCGCGCGTCTGTCAGGCGCTGAAACTGGGCTTCGTCGAACTGCGCCAGCCGGGGCCGGACGGCACCTTCGGCAGCACCGACGTGCCCAAGCAGGACGCGCTGATCCGCTCGATCTACACCGGGCCGCTGGTGCTCAACAGCGATTACACCGCCGCTGAGGCCGCCGCCGATGTGGCATCGGGCCGGTGCGACGCAGTCAGCTTTGGCCGCCCCTATATCTCCAACCCCGATCTGGTGGAGCGCATCCGCGTCGGCGCGGAATGGGCGCCCAACGTCAACGTCCCGCAAAGCTGGTATCTGCCGGGAGAGGCGGGTTATATCGACTACCCGACGATGGCTGCGGCGGGTTGAACAGGAGCTGAGGCATGATGGCATACCGGTCATGGCTGTTCGTCCCCGGCGACAGCGCAAAGAAGCTGGACAAAGCGGCAGGCACGGCTGCGGATGCCATCATTGTCGACCTGGAAGATTCGGTCACACCCGATAACAAGCCGCTGGCGCGCAGTCAGGCTGCCGAATGGCTGAACGCCCACCGCCGCCAGGTGACCGAGCGGCGGCTGGGCCGCTGGGTGCGAATCAACCCGCTCGACAGCCGGGAATGGCGCGACGATCTGGTCGCGGTCATGCCCGGCGCGCCGGACGGGATCATGCTGCCCAAATCAGCCGGGCCGGAAACCGTCCAGCAACTCGCCGCCGAACTCTATGAACTGGAACAGCGCAATGGCGTGCCGACCGGCAGCACCAAAGTGCTGGCGCTGGTCAGCGAAACGGCGGCGGCGGCGATTTCCATTCCCGCCTATGCCACAGCATCGCTGCCGCGGCTGGCCGGGCTGACCTGGGGGGCGGAGGACCTGTCTGCCGCGATCGGTTCCACCCGCAAGCGCGACAAAGCCGGTAACTGGACCGATACCTTCCGCTTTGCCCGCACCCAAACGCTGCTGACCGCCCATGCGCGCGGGGCCATGGCGATCGACACGCTCCATGCCGATTTCGCCGATGCCAAGGGACTAAAGCGCGCGGCCGAGGAATCGCGTGCCGATGGCTTTACCGGGATGCTGGCGATCCACCCCGCGCAGTGCGAGATCATCAATGCCGCCTTCACACCATCGGATGAAGAACTGGCCGAAGCCCGCGCCATCGTCGATGCCTTTGCGGCCAATCCTTCGGTCGGGGCGCTCCAGATCAATGGCCGGATGATCGACCGCCCGCACCTCAAACTGGCGCAGCGGTTACTGGGAATTACGGAGTAGGCGCGCTTTCCGCTGCCGGAGCTTCGGCGGCGGGCGCTGCCTCGGCCCGTGCTGCCGCCTCGGACGCTGGCGCCTCACTCGCCTTGGCCTTCGCCTTCTCGCCATTCTCGACCTTGGGGGCGAGCGGCGCTTGCGAGCGGACGGAATCGAGCGGGATCATCGCATCGCTGGTCGATCCGGGCAGGATTTCCCCGGCGGCCGTGCCAGCCCCTTCAGCCTTCTTGGACTGGTTGCAGGCGGACAGCGCCGTCAGCGCGATCAGCGCGGAAATCGTGGCAATGCGCATGGGTCCGCTCACTCCTGCCCGCAGGGCTTGTCCAGCGCGCCCAGGAATTCCGGCGCGCGCGCCAGCAATGCCCGATCCCAGGCCTCGAAATCAACCGCCACACCCAGCTTTTGCAGGCTGGTGACGCCGAATTCCTCGATCCCGCACGGGACGATCCCGGTGAAGTGCGACAGATCGGGCGACAGATTGACTGAAAAACCGTGCATCGTCACCCAGCGGCGAATGCGCACGCCGATGGCGCCGATCTTTGCCTCGCGCCCGTCGATGTCGCGGCACCAGATCCCGATCCGGCCTTCGCTGCGCCAGCTTTCCACGCCGAAATCGCCCAGCGTCGCCATCACCCAGCCTTCCAGCGCATGGACGAACCCGCGCACGTCCCGCGCGCGACGCTTCAGGTCCAGCAGGACATAGCCCACCCGCTGCCCCGGTCCGTGATAGGTATAGCGCCCGCCGCGTCCGGCCTCCACCACTTCGAACCGGGGGTCGAGCAGTTCATCCAGCGCGGCGCTGGTTCCGGCGGTGTAAACGGGCGGATGTTCCAGCAACCAGACCAGTTCGCGCGCCTCGCCCGCGGCAATCGCGGCGTTGCGCGCGGTCATTTCGTCCAGCGCGGCGCGATAGGGTACGGGCGCATCATCGCGCCGCCATTCGATCGATTCGGGAAGGCTATCCGGCAACTTGTCCATCACGCGCGTTGCGTGGCGACAATTGCTGTGGTTATCAAGTGACTTCAACGGGAAGGGGTAAGCAATGCGGTTTGACAGCAACCTGGCATGGAAGGACGCGGCCAGCGCCGTTTCGGCCAATCGCGATGTCCTGCTGGCGCTGGCGGGGGTATTCTTCGTGCTGCCCAGCTTTGCCTTCGCCCTGCTCTATCCTCAGCCCGAACCGCCCGCCGGGGCAGCGCCCGAACAGCTGTTCGAACTGATGGGCGCGTTCTATCGTCAGGCCTGGCCGGTGTTGCTGGCCATCGCGGCGGTGCAGATGGTGGGGACGCTGGCCATGCTGACCCTGTTCACCGACCGCAGCCGCCCGACCGTGGGGCAGGCGCTGGCGCAGGGGGTCAGCGGGCTGGTTCCGGTCATCGCGGCGCAACTGCTGCTGGGCATGGGGCTGGGCCTGGTCGCGCTGATCCCGCTGGCCGCCGCCGGGGCAACCGGCATTCCCGCCGCAGTGGCGCTGGTGATCGTGCTGGCCGGGGCGGTGATGCTGTGGGCCTATATCCGCTCCGCACTGGTCAGCCCGGCGGTGATGGTCGACGGCATCCGCAACCCCGTGGCCGCGCTGCGGCGCAGCTTTGCCCTGACCAAGGGCAACGCGGGGCGGATCGCGCTGTTCTTCCTGCTGCTGGTGGTGGCTTTCGTCGTTGTGGTGGGGGTGGTTTCGGCCTTGCTGGGGATGGTGTTTGAAATGGTCGTTGGCGGGGATGCCGCCACGGCGCTGACCGCGCTGGTTTCCAGCGCGGGCGAAGCGGTGATGGCGGTCTATTTCGTCGCGGTAGTGGCGGCAACGCATCGCCAGCTGGCGGGGCCGTCAGCGGATGTCACGGCGGCCCGCTTCGAATAGCACAGCGGGCCAAACGGGGGGAGAATCAAGATGCGCTTCAGTGGCAGCCGGGCCTTGTCAGAGGCCCTCCAGATCATGCTGGCGCGAATCGGACCGCTGCTGGCAGTGGCGATCATCGGCTATGTCGCGCTGATCGCCGCGAGCGGGGCGGTCATGCTTAGCGTGCTGCCACAAGTGCTGGGCCTGGCGGGGGGGATCGAGCCCGGTTCGCCGGATGCCATGCTGGCCGATGCCGGGCTGGGCGTGGTCCTGCTCTATATCGTGATCTACGCCATCAGCTTTGCCCAGCAGGCTGCCTCGTGCCGACTCTGTTCGGACCGCCACGACGCCTCGATCGGCGGCGCGATCAGTGCCGGGATCAGGTGCGTGCCGACGCTGTTCGGCGTGGCGATCCTGCTGCTGATCGCGGTGTTCGCCCTCATGCTGGTGGCCAGCCTGGGCATGGCCGGGATCGTGGCCGGAACCGAATCGCCGGGGCTGACCGTTGTCCTTGCCCTGCTGATGCTGGCCGGCTTCGTTTATATCTTCGCGCGGTTGTCGATGATCCTGCCGGTGGTGGCCATCGACGATGTCCGCAACCCCATCACCGCCATTGGCACTGCCTGGCGGATGACCGGGGGCAACGTGCTGCGGCTGGTGCTGCTGTTCGCCTTGGTGGCCGTGGTGATGGGCGTGCTGTTCATGGTGCTGAGCGCGCTGACGCTCGGCTCGTTCAACCCCGGCACGCCGCCGTCGATCGGCAACATGGTCGGCTTCGGTCTGCTGATGCTGGTCTATGGGCTGACCGTGGGGCTCTATTTCCTGGCGCTGGTCGCGGCGATCCACCGTCAGCTGGCGGACACCTCGGTCAGCGCGGTGGAAGATACGTTCGCTTGACCGGGCGCTGGTGCGGGGTGGCCGGTGGCCGCCCCGGATCAGTCCTTCCAGCCCCAATAGAGCTTGCACGGCAGCACGTTGAGCGGTTCGAACCCGGCATCGATGTGGGTAAAGTGCCGCGCCATGAAATCGCGCGCGGCGGCCGTGAACTGATAGACCAGAAATGCCCCGCCCGGCCGCAGCACCTTGTGCGTGGCGGCCGCGATGGCTTCGCCCACCCCGTCCGGCAGGGTGGAGAACGGCAGGCCCGACAGCACGTAATCGGCATGATCATGGCCGTGGGCGCGGATGATCTCTTCCACGTCGGCGGCCGATCCCAGCACCGGGATGAAGCGGCTGTCGGTGATCGTCGCCTTGAGGTAGTCAATGAACAGCGGGTTCGTGTCGATCACGATCAGCTGGCCGTCGCGCGGCAGGCGTTCCAGCACCGGGCGGCAGAACGTGCCAACGCCGGGACCATATTCGACGAACAGCTTGCACTCGTCCCACTTCACCGGGGCCAGCATCTTGGTGATGGTGAAGCGCGATGACGGGATGATCGATCCGACCATCACTGGTTCTTTCAGGAAGCCTTCCAGAAAGACCCCCCACGGACCGGCCATCCGCTTGATTCGGCGCGCAAACCGCTGTGGCCAGGCCTGATGGGCAAGCTCGGTCGTGGTCATGCTGGATCGCTGGTCCCGTCCTGGAAACTGTCAAACCGGTCGTTTGCAAATTTGACCAGCCATTGCAAGGCGCATCGGACCAGACTAGCCACAGGAACGATGACCAGTGGCAACCTGCAACCGGACGCACCGCCCGTTCAACCCACCACCGCGACCTTGCCGCGCGGGCGGCTGGTGCTGTTGTTCATGGTCATGCTGGTGACGGCGGCGGGCAACACGGCGATGCAATCAGTCATGCCCGCAATCGGCACCGCGCTGAAGGTGGAGGATTTCTGGATCAGCCTGGCCTACACCTGGTCGGCGCTGCTGTGGATGATCTGCGCCCCGTGGTGGGCCCGCAAATCCGATCAGCGCGGACGCAAGGCGATGATGGCCATCGGGCTGATGGGCTTCATTTCCAGCTTCGGGCTGTGCGGGCTGGCGCTGTACCTCGGCCTTAACGGCTACCTCGGCGCGTTGGGCACGCTGCTGCTGTTCGCACTGTGCCGCTCGCTCTATGGCCTGTTCGGATCGGCCGCGCCGCCGGCGGTGCAGGCCTATGTGGCCAGCCGCACCAGCCGGGCGGAACGGACGCAGGCGCTCTCGCTGATCTCGTCCAGCTTTGGCCTGGGCACGGTGCTCGGCCCCGCGCTGGCCCCCTTGCTGATCCTGCCGGTGCTGGGGCTGGTCAGCCCGTTCCTGGCCTTTACCCTGATCGCGGTGATCGTGCTGATCGCGCTGCGGCTGCGCCTGCCTGATGATACGCCCGCCTTTGCGGGGCGCGGCGATGTCATGGCCGCGCCGTTCAGCGCCAATTCCAACGCAAACCGTCAGTCTGATGACGACGACACCGCAACGGATGCCGCCGCGCCGCCGGCCCCGTCGGCAGAAAAGCTGTCGTGGAAGGACAGCCGGATGCGGCCCTGGCTGGTCGCGGGGTTGCTGGGCGGGCATGCCCAGGCGGCGGTGATGGGGATCATCGGCTTTCTGGTGCTGGACCGGCTGGGCCTGCGCGCCGCGCCGGAACTGGGCGCGGGGCCGACCGGGCGCATCCTGATGATGGGCGCGCTGGCGACACTGCTGGCGCAATGGGGCCTGATCCCGCTGCTGAAGCTGGGGCCGCGCGCATCGTGCCTGTGGGGCATTTCGCTGGCGGCGATCGGCGCGGGCCTGCTGGCCTTTGCCCATGCGGAACACACCATCATGGTCTGCTTCGCGCTCGCCTCGCTGGGGTTCGGGCTGTTCCGGCCGGGTTTCACCGCCGGATCATCGCTGGCGGTCAGCCGAGCCGAACAGGGGCAGTCCGCCGGGATCGTCGCCTCGGTCAACGGCGCGGCCTATATCTTCGCGCCGGCCATCGGCGTGTGGCTCTATGGCCACTCGCAGTGGATCGGCTTTGCCGTGATCGAGGCGCTGTGCCTGGCGGTGATCGTGCTGGGCTGGCGCTCTCTCAGCGTGGATGACGGGCTGACCGGCGCGCGCTGAGCGACTGAAGCTGAGCGGCCCGCGCTCACAGGATTTCGTGGACCTTGTCCTGCGGACGGCACAGCCGCACGCCCTTGTCCGTTTCGACCAGCGGCCGCTCGATCAGCTTCGGCTCCGCCGCCATTGCCGCCAGCACGGTGGCATCGTCGGCCTGGGGCAATCCGCGCTCTTCCGCATCGGTGCCGCGCAGCCGCAGGCCCTGCTGCGGGGTGATCCCGGCATCGCGATACAGCTGCGCCAGCTTGTCCGCGCTGGGCGGCTCTTTCAGGTATTCAACCACCGTCACGTCCAGCCCCGGCGTTTCCTGCAGGATCGCCAGCGTCTTGCGCGAGGTGCCGCACGCCGGGTTGTGCCAGATGGTTGCCTGCATGATCGCCATTCCTTTCCAGTCCGCTATTTGCCGCGCCTTTGGCACAAAATCGGCCAGCGGGAAATTTGATCCTTGTCAATGAGAGCGACTCGCATTAGCGGCACCTTCTGTAGATGCAAATCATTCGCATTAAGGATGCCATGACCCACACCCCGCGCCTGCGCCAGATCGCCCTCCTCTGCACCAGCGCGCTGGGAACCCTGGGCTGGGCCGCCCCCGCGATGGCCGAAATGGCCGCCGACGCGGCGGATTCGCCCGCGATCATCGTCTATGGCCGCCCCGACGGCTACGACACCGAAAAGACCCCGACCGCGACCAAAACCAACACTCCGCTGGTCGACGTGCCGCAGTCAGTCAGCGTGCTGAGCCGTGAACAACTGAACGATCAGGGCATCGATTCGCTGGCCGACGCGCTGCGCTTCGTCCCCGGCGTCGTGCTGGGTCAGGGCGAAGGCCACCGCGACCAGATCACCCTGCGCGGACAAAGCTCCACCGCCGATTTCTTCGTCGACGGCCTGCGCGACGACGCGCAATATTACCGCCCGCTCTACAACGCCGAACGCGTCGAAGTGCTGAAGGGTGCCAATGCGCTGATCTTTGGCCGGGGCGGCGGCGGCGGGGTAGTGAACCGCGTGTCGAAAGCACCGGAATTTGACCGCACCCGCATTGGCGCCAATGCCAGCGTCGATACCTTCGGCGGGTGGACGCTGTCGGCCGATCTGGGCGCGCCGCTGTCCGACACCATCGGCACCCGCATCAACGCCGCGTATGAGGAATTCGACAACCACCGCCAAAACTATGGCGGCCACTTCATCGGCGTCACGCCCACCATCGGCGCGCAGCTGGGTGAAGCCACCACGCTGACCGTGACCTACGAATATGCCGAGGATGACCGCCTGACCGATCGCGGCGTCCCCTCGCGCGGCGGCCAGCCGCTGACCGGCTATGACCAGACCTTCTTCGGCAGTGCGGACCTCAACCGCAGCGAAGTGACCGCGCACCTCGCGCACTTGCGGCTGGACCACGCCTTTTCCGACAGCCTGAGCGCCAATTTCAACGCGCAGTACGGCCATTACGACAAGTACTATGGCAACGTGTACCCGCGCGCTGCGGTCAGTGCTGCTGACACGGTCGAACTGGAAGGCTACAACAACGCCACGCTTCGCGAGAACTGGATCGCGCAGGGCAACCTGGTCTGGACCGGTGACACCGGTGGGATCGGCCACACCCTGCTGCTGGGGTTCGAAGCCGCCCAGCAGGACACCACCGATGCCCGCCGCCTGGCCGAATTCGGCGCCGCCCGCACCGCGCGCACCACGGTGACGCTGGCAGAGCAGATCGTGCTGCCCACGGTGGTGTTCGGCGCGGTCAGCCGCTCGTCCGTGTCCGACGTGCGCGCGCTGTCGGCCTATATTCAGGACCAGATCGACATTGGCGAGCATCTGAAGCTGGTCGCGGGCCTGCGCTATGACGACTTTCGCATCACCTCCACCAACCGGATCAACGGCTTCACCGGCGCGCGCAGCGATGGCAAGTGGTCCCCCCGGCTGGGCCTGATCGTCAAGCCGCAGGAAAACCTCTCGCTCTACGCCAGCTTCGCGCGCAGCTTCCTGCCACAATCGGGCGAACAGTTCACCGTGCTGGACGCGACGACGCAGGCGCTGGCCCCGGAATCGTTCCGCAACCTGGAAGCCGGGGTGAAGTGGGACTTGTCCAGCGCGCTGGCCTTCACCCTTGCCGCCTATCAGCTGGACCGCACCAACACCCGCGCGACCGATCCCGTCACCGGCAACGCGGTGCTGACCGGCCAGAGCCGGACCAAGGGCATCGAAGCATCACTGGTCGGGCAATTGACCGACGGGCTGCAAGTCTCGCTAGGCTATGCCCTGCAAGACGGCGAAATCCGCGCCACCACCACCGCCGCGCCTGCTGGTCGCCGTCTGGCCCAGTTGCCGCGCCACCAGCTGTCGGCCTGGGGCCGCTATCAGTTGACCGACAAGCTGGGGCTGGGCCTTGGCCTGCTGCACCAGTCCAGCCAGTTCGCCACGATCAGCAGCGCGGTGCGGATGCCCGCCTTCACGCGGATCGACGCGGGGCTGTTTTATGACGTGTCGGACCGGATCGCGGTGCAGCTGAACGTCGAGAACCTGACCGACGCGAACTATTTCCCCAGCGCGCATACCGACAACAACATCTCGGTGGGCGAGCCGCTGAACGCGAAGTTGACGCTGCGGGTGAAGTACTGAGGGGCGCGGTCCCCTCGTAAGCCCATCCCCCCACCCCGATCGTCCTGAGCTTGGCGAAGGACTGTCCTTCTTCCGCAGCGGCGGGCAGGCCCGCAGGACAAGGACAATGCTTCGACAAGCTCAGCATGAGCGGAGTGTTGGGCGATGGGTATATGTTAGGGGAAACTGAGAGGCCCTATTCCCCCCGCATCGCCGGAACCGCACGGGCGGCGTCTTCGGGCGTCAGGCCCGGTGCGGGGGCCGCGCTGATGGTTTCCAGCCGCCGCATCACCCGGCCTGCGCGCTGGATCGCGCGGACCAGCCGGGGATAGACCCCGCAGCGGCACAAGTTCGGCACGGCAGCGGCAATGTCTTCCGGCGTGGGATCCGCATTGCGCGCCAGCAGCGCGGCGGCCGAGATGGCGATGCCGGGGGTGCAGAACCCACACTGGATCGCCTGTTCGGCCACCAGCGCCTGCTGCACCGGATGCGAGCGGTCGGGCGACAGCCCTTCGATCGTGGTGACGACCCGGCCTTCGGCCTCACCCAGCGTGATCAGGCAGCTGCGCAGCGCGGCGCCGTCGACCAGCACCATGCACGCGCCGCAATCGCCCGATCCGCAGCCATACTTGGTCCCGGTCAGGTTCGCAGCGCTGCGCAGGCCCCACAGCAGCGGGGTCTGCGGGTCCATCCGGAATTCAACCGGACGGTCGTTGACGGTCAGGCGGGTCATTGACGGTTACGATCTGGCAAGATCAGTCGCGCCAGCTGCGGTCGATCTTGTCGATCCGGCGGGTCCAGGCTTCGAAATCGCCCTGCCCCGGCAGCTTGCCCGGCACCTGACCTTGCGCCAGATCGCGCTGGTGCACGGCGACAACCTCGTCCGATACCCGCAGCGGCTGGCCCATCGCCAGCGTCGCCATCTGGATCTCGCAGGCGCGCTGCAGCGACCAGTGCTGGATGAAGATTTCCGGGATCGAGCGTCCCAGAATGACCGGGCCGTGGTTCTTCAGCATCAGGATGCGCTTGTCGCCCAGGTTGGCCAGCAGGCGCTCCCCTTCCTCGGCGCGCACGGTGATGCCTTCGAAGTCGTGATAGGCCAGCTTGCCGATGAAGTTGCAGGCATAGAAGTTCACCGGTTGCAGCCCGCCTTCCAGGCTGCACACCGCCATCGTCGCGGTGGTGTGGGTGTGGACGATGGCATGGGCCCACGGCACGTGGCGGTGGAAATAGCTGTGCTGCACAAACCCGGCCTTGTTCACCGGATAGGGGCTGCCATCCAGCGTATTGCCGTCGATGTCGATCTTGACCAGGTTCGAGGCGCAGACTTCGGAATAGAGCAGTCCGAACGGATTGATCAGGAACGCGTTGTCCTCACCCGGCACCCGCACCGAGATATGGTTATAGATCGATTCCGCCCAGCCCATGTAATCGAAGATGCGATAGCACGCGGCCAGTTCCTGCCGGGCCTGCCATTCTTCTTCGCTGCATTCGATGTTGCGCGCGTGCGCGTTCAACTGGGTGGCCATCGGCGTTCCTCCATCGGGTTGTCGTTGAGGCGGCACCGGCCCGCTCCCCCGCCCGGCCACCCAGAGCGTTCAATTCCGTTGGGTGGCCGGGCGGGGG
>JAYRDH010000006.1:0-92427 GCA_041909515.1 Novosphingobium sp.
CCCCAGTGAAGGTACCCTGTGGGTGGCCGGGCGCGGGAGCGGGCTGGTGCCGCGCGAGGGGCAAGCAAATGCTTGCCCCGGTCAACGCGGTGAAACCCCATGATCATCGCCATCGGTTCCGATCTTTGCAATATCGAGCGAATCCAGAATTCGCTGAACCGCTTTGGCGAACGGTTCGAGATCCGGGTGTTCACCGATGCCGAACGGGCCAAGGGCGACAGCCGCCCCTTCACCAAGGCGGGCACCCTGGCCAAGCGGTTTGCCGCCAAGGAAGCCTTTTCCAAGGCGGTCGGGACCGGGTTCAAGGCCGGCGTGTTCATGCGGGACATCGGCGTGGTCAATGCCCGTTCTGGCGCGCCGACCCTGGCCCTGACCGGCGGCGCGGCCGATCGCCTGGCGGTTATCACGCCGCCCGGCCACGAAGCCGTCATCCACCTGACCCTGACGGACGATCACCCCTGGGCGCAGGCCTTCGTGGTGATCGAGGCCCGAAAATTGCCGGAACCGACTGACGCATGACCGACCATACCGTTTCCGAACCTGCCGCGCCGGATACCCCTGCCTCACCGGCCAAGGCCGACGACAAGGTTGACTGGCTGGCCGAAATTCGCAGTCTGGCGGTGATGCTGCTGGCCGTGCTGGCATTCCACAGCTTCATTGCCAAGCCGTTCTATATCCCGTCGATCTCGATGATGCCCAACCTGCTGGTGGGCGACCGGCTGGTGGTGTCGAAGTTTCCCTATGGCTGGAACTGGGCCTCGGTCAGCTTTCACCTGCTGCCGCGTTCGGACGTGCGCGTGGCGGGCGCCGTGCCGGAGTATGGCGATATTGTCATCGCCGTCCCGCGCAACCGCAACGAGGACCTGATCAAGCGCGTCGTCGCCCGGCCGGGGGACCGGATCGCGCTGAAAGAGGGGCTGATCATCCTGAACGGCCAGCCGGTCCGGCGCGAAATCGTGCCGAGCGTGCAGTTGTCCGCCGACGATCAACTGATGTGCGGCGATGCGGTGTACCAGTCGCATTGCTATGACGCGTTCGGAGCCTATCGTACCCGGCTGCCCAGCGGGCGCGAGGTTTACGAGTTGCCCGCCTACCGCGAAACGCTGCCCAACGGGGCCAGCTATATCGTGGTCGACCATGTCCGCCAGACGCTGGACAACATGGCCGAAGTGACCGTGCCCGCAGGTCATGTGTTCCTGATGGGCGACAACCGCGATCATTCCGCCGACAGCCGCGTTTCGCTGGAAGAAAGCGGCCTGGGCGGGCCGGTGCCGCTGTCCGACGTGGGCGGGCGGGCCGAATTCACGACGTTCAGCCTGAACGGCAGCGAGAGCTGGAATCCGCTGAGCTGGTGGGGTGCCTTGCGCGCAGGCCGCGCCGGGCGCAGCCTACGGCCGGTGCACGTGCCTGAAGGAGGGAAATGATGGCCGATCTGCAAAAGGCGGGACCGACCGACATCAGCGATCCGCTGATGCGGCAAGAGGCCAAGCGCGCCGCCGTGTGGATCGGCATGGCGGTGCTGGTCGCGCTGGTCGCGTTCCTGGCCCAACCGCTGCTGGTGATCTTTGGCGGCATGGTCTTTGCCGCGATGATCGATGGTGGAGCGCGGCTGCTTGGCCGGGTGCTGCCGCTGCCGCGCGGCATCCGCGTCACCGTGGTGCTGCTGGCAGGCATCGCCTTCCTGATCTGGACCGCGATGTTTGCCGGACAGCAGATCGCGGCCGAAGCCGCCGCCCTGCCCGCCATCATCGAGACGCAGGCCCTGCGCGCGATCGACTGGCTGCAAAGCCACGGCTTCGCGATCAATGCCGCGAACATCCAGGGCATCGCCGAAAAGGCGCTGGGCGGGGTCGGGGAACTGACCAGCGCCGTTGGCGGCGTGCTGGGCGGCCTGACCACGGCGTTCCTGGTGCTGGTGATGGGCATCTACTTCGCAGCGGAACCGCAACTCTACCGGCGCGGCGTGGCGTGGATTCTGCCGGTGCGTGAGCGCGAGCACTTCGCCGGAACCACCGCCGAAATGGGCAAGACCCTGCGCATGCTGATGTTCGGACGACTGCTGGGCATGTTCGTCGAAGGGATCGCCACCTGGGCGATGCTGGCGGTCTATGGCGTACCGATGGCGGGGCTGCTGGGCCTGCTGACCGGACTGCTGGCGTTCCTGCCCAATATCGGCGCGCCGATTTCCGGGCTGCTGATGGTCATCGTCGGCTTTTCCGGCGGCGTCGACATGGGAATCTACTGCATCATCGTGTACATCGTGGTGCAGACGGTGGACGGCAACATCATCGTACCGATGGTGGCCAAGCGCACCGCCGATCTGGCCCCGGCTCTGGTGCTGGGCGCGCAGCTGATCATGGGCGCGCTGTTCGGCATTATCGGGCTGATGCTGGCCGATCCGCTGGTCGCCATGATCAAGGTCGCGCTGGAGCGTCAATCGCTCCGCAACGCTCCCAACGAAGGTTGAAGAATGGCCCGCAAGTTTTTGTATTTCATTGCGTTTTGCATCGCGATTTTCATCGCGGGGCGCCTTGCGCTGACATTCTATCCCGATACGCTCAGCCGGCTGGCGTTCAAGCCGAGTGGCCAGTTCGAAGCGCAGAACGCACTGACCGCCAGCCAGTATGGCGATCCGGCGATGTGGCTGGTGCGCCCCGGTCAGCCGGGCGATCCGGCGCGCTGGACGCCCAAGGGTGCGCCCGCCCCTGCCCCGGTCCGTGCGGCCGTGTTCTTCGTCCACCCCACCAGCTACCTCGCCAAGGCGCACTGGAACGCGCCGCTGGGTGATGAAGAGGCGCGCACCCGCGCCGTCACCTTCATTCGCGCCATGGCCAGTCCATTTGCCGGGGCGGAACAGATCTGGGCGCCGCGCTATCGCCAGGCCGCGTTCGGCGCGTTCCTGACCCAGGGTGAGGACCGCGCCAAGGCGCTGAACCTGGCCTATGGCGACGTTCTGCAAGCATTCGACCATTTCGTCAGCCAGATCCCGGCGGACATGCCGATCGTGCTGGCCGGGCACAGCCAGGGCGCGCTGCACCTCCGCCGCCTGATGGCGGAACGGGTGAAGGACCAGCCGCTCGCCCAGCGCATCGCCGCCGCCTATCTGGTCGGCTGGCCGCTGTCGCTGAAGCATGATCTGCCGCAAATGGGCCTGCAACCCTGCAACATCGCCGAACAGCCCGGCTGCGTGATGAGCTGGCTGACCTATGGCGAGCCGGCCGACCCGGCGATGACCATCGCCGCCTATGAAGCGGACAAGGGGCTGGACGGGCAATCGCTGAACGGCAGCGCGTTCCTGTGTTCCAACCCGCTGACCGGCAGCGCGGGCGGCACCGCCCCGGCCAGCGCCAACCTTGGCACGCTGGTGCCCGACGACAAGATTGAAAACGGTGAAATCACGCCCGCCTTCGTCCCCGCCACCTGCCGGGCCGACGGGATGCTCTCGCTCCAATCCGCGCCGGACATGGGCGATTACGTGCTGCCGGGGAACAACTATCACGTCTATGACATCCCGCTGTTCTGGATGAACGTGCGGGCGGACTTCACCCGCCGGGTCGCGGCGTGGCAGGCGGGCCGGTGAACAGCGAGGCAAGCGGCCCGCTGATCACCGCCAGCGCGCTGGAATTCCGCGATGCCCTGCCCGCGGCCGGCGCGCTGCTGGGGCTGGACCTGGGGACGCAGACCATCGGCACCGCGTTCTGCGACGCAGGCTGGCGCTTTGCCTCACCCGGCAAGACGCTGAAGCGCGGCAAGTTCGGCGCGGACAAGGCCCTGCTCGCCGCGCTGATTGCCGAGCGCGACATCAAGGGCGTGGTCATCGGCCTGCCGCTCAACATGGACGGCAGCGAAGGCCCCCGCAGCCAGTCCAGCCGCGCCTATGCCCGCAACCTGGCAGTGCTGGGCCTGCCGATCCTGCTGTGGGATGAACGCTGGTCCACCGCCAGCGCCGCCAGCGCCCTGATCGCGCAAGACTTCAGCCGCGCCAAACGGGCCGAACGAATCGATTCGGCAGCAGCGGCGGTCATCCTTCAGGCCGCGATCGACGCGCTGGCGGGCGGGTTCGCCTAAGCGCTGACCAACTGCGCCCGCCGCGCCTGCGCTTCCTTGGCGACGAGCAGGCTGCCCGCTCCTTCCGCCTCGCGCCATAGCGCATCACGCGCGTCCGGTGATTCTTCACGCCCGGCCAGCGCATCCCATGCGGCCAGCCGCAGCCGGTCGCTGGGGTGGCGGCGGGCAAATCTGTGCGCCAGGTCCAGCGCCTCGGCGCTGCCCAGCCCGACCGCCAGCTTCAGGAACACCTCGCTCGGCCCCGGTGAAATGATGGCGCCGATCTCGCCCCGCTCAAGGTCGAAGCGGTACTGGTCAAGCCAGCCCTGTGCCCCGCTGGTATGCATCACGTTGAGGGAAACGGACAGCGCATCGGCGGGCAATTGCGCGTGCACATCCACGTGCGCGCGGTACAGCATCAGCTTCCCCGGCTCCAGCCGCGCCCGCTCGATGAAGCGCAGGGACGGCACTGCCTCACCCCGGAAACCCGCGACGTCGGCGTAATCAAACTCGTAATAATCACTCCAGTATCCCGGCCCGAAATAGCCCAGCGTCAGAAACGAAAAGTTGTGATCGTGCGGCAAACCATAGGCGAACGACGGCCCGCCGCTGGCCCGGACCATGTGTTCATCGGGTGATGGCCACAGGTTCGCCCGGATGAAAAACTGCCCGCACGGCGGGGCTAGCATCACCACTTGCGGGCCATAGGCATTGTCCAGCACGTCATCGCGGTGGCGCTGCGCCAGTTCGCCAATCAGGATATCGCCCAGAAAATCCCGGTCATTGCCCAGCCGCCGCAGCCACAGCGCGGCATGGTGCAGGCTGGCGTCATCGTCGGGGTCAAAGCCGTTTGCGGCGATCGCATCGACCGTCTCTTCCAGCGAGGCGGTCTGTTCGTCGTTCAGGTCGATTACGCGGGGCATCGGGCTACTCCGGCCAGTTCAGGGTATTGTTCCAGCAATTGCCCCGTCAGCGCGCCCGCCGGAGCGGCCAGGGGATCGTCCGAACGCTGGGCAATGGTCCGCAGCGCCGCGAACCCAACCGCGCTATCCAGCCCCAGACATTCGCGCAGCGCCTGCCAGCGCAGGCCGCTTCCGCCCTCTTCCTCCGCCATAGCGGCGAGCAGCGGAGCGGCATCGCTGCGCCCCATCCGCCCCAGCAGCGCGGCGGTAAGTTCCAGCCGGCTTTCGCGCGGGCTACCCGCTGCCTGATGGAGCAACGCACCGTCGGCCAGCCGGTATTCCCGCGTCGGCGCACTGGGGTCCAGCGTGCGCTGCAATTTGAGCGTGACCATTGTTCCCGGAATCCGGCGCAACAGTTGCGCTTCTTCCGCACAGAACCGGTGGGCAACCATGCCGGCACGCAGTTCGGACGGCTCGCGGTGCAGAACGGCCCGGTCCGGCAATGACTGCCCGATCCGCACCCGCTCAACCCAGGCCGCCCCTGCCAACACATGCTCCCACGTTTCAGTGGCGGCGAAACTGGCCGACGTCGGCTCCGCTCGCCGCGCCAGCGCCTCGCCGTCGATGGCCTGGAGCACCAGCGCCGCACCGCCAGCGCGGGCCAGCACCAGCGAGGCGAGCAAACCATCGCTGAAATGGCGCAGCGGCACCTGCCCCAGCGGATCACCCCCCAACTCTGCGACCAGCAGACTCACCAGCGTACCGGCGAACTGCTGAGCGGAGGGATCGTCCGCCGTGAACAGGGCGGTCAGCAGCGGCAATTCTTCGAGTTGCGCGCCGCGCCCAAAGCGATTCAGTTCCGTCGTGGCGGCAGCGACCGGCGGGGTCACCCGCCAGCCGTCCACCGCCGCGATCAGGCGGGCCTGGGCCTGGCGCTGCGGGGCGTCATCACTCCGCAGCGCCGCCAGTTCCGGTCGAATATGCATCCGGAATACGCCCGGCTCAGGGCATCAGGACTTCATAGACGAACACCATTGCGATAATGATGGAATCGTCTGCCTGGGCGGGTGCCAACGGGCTGGCAATGCTGCCGAACACGCCGATCAGGTTGTCCAGATCAGGCAGCGCGGAAACGTCGATTTTCGGAAGGTTCATGGTCTTTCCCCTGCAAGCACGAGGCACCGTGCCTCGTCCGCGCAGCCTTCGCCCGGCCAGCCCGCCAGCTTAAATTAAAAGATTGTAATCCGCCCCCTGCCTGCGCAGAGAAGCGGCATGAGCGATGCAGCCAAGCCGAAGTCCCTGCATGATCTGCCGCCCGGCAGCGTGTTCGATCCTGCCCGCGCGGCCAAGCTGATGACCCGCCATGGGCATGGTGGCTGGCTGGGGCTGAAGTACCACGATCACGGCACCGGCTGGATGGAACTGGCCCTGCCCTGGCGCGAGGAGCTGGTTGGCGTGCCGGAAACCGGCGTTCTGGCATCCGGGCCGATCATCAGCCTGATGGACAATGCAACGTCGATGTCGGTCTGGGCGCTGTGCGGCAAGTTCGTGCCCCACGCCACGCTCGACCTGCGGGTCGATTACATGCGCGCGGCCGTGCCGGGACGCACCGTGATCGGACGCGGAGAATGCTACAAGCTGACCCGCACGATCTCGTTCATTCGCGGGATCGCCCATGATGGCGATCCGGAAGACCCGGTGGCGCACGTTACCGGCACGTTCATGGCCACGCACGGAACCTACCTGTGAGCACCATCGGATCGACCTTGCCGCCCTATGCCACCGCGCTGGGCATCCACATCGACCGCGAAGAAGACGGCATGCCCGTACTGGCGGTGGACTTCAGCGACCGGATGATGGGCCGCCCCGGCTTTCTCCATGGCGGCGCGATGAGCGGGCTGATGGAAATGGCCGCCGTTGCGGCCCTGCGTGCCGAAATGGAGCGGCGGGGCGAGACCATGCGGCTGAAGCCGGTCAACGTGCAGGTCGAATTCATGCGCGGCGGGACTCAGCAAGTCACTTACGCACTGGGCAACGTCACCCGCGCCGGGCGGCGCGTGGCGCTCGTCAATGCCGAAGCCTGGCAGGACGACCGCAAGAAACCGATCGCGCTGGCGCAGATGAAAATCCTGCTCAGCCCGGTTGACGGCGAATAACCACGGTCAGACCGGCCGCTTCCGCCACCGTCGCGCCGGGGGCAAGCTGCACCCGCACCGCATCAGCGCGCGCACGGATCAGGATCGCCTCCGCAATTCCAGGTTCATGCGCGACCATGTCCGCGCTGCCCAGCCAGCGGGCTTGGCGCAGCGTCAGGTCATCGGGATCGGCCGAGCGGACAGTGAATTCCCGCACTCCGCCCTCACCTGGCTGAGCACCGTCCAGCCACGCATCCAGCGCCCCTGCACTGCCCGCAGCCAGCGGATCGAGCGCCCCGCCCTCTGCCAGCGCGGCATCCAGCGCGCGGCGGCGCTGCCCCGCATCCGGCCAACGCGCCCGCAGTCGCGCCCGCGCCGCGGCCAGGCCGTTGGCAAGTTCGCCCAGCGTCGCGGGCAACAGCGTTTCCAGCCGCAACCGCAGCGCCTTGGCTAGCCCCGCAGAGGCCCCGCCCGTGCCCACCGCAACCAGCACCGGCCCGCGTTCCAGCAGGCTGGGCACGGTAAAATCGCACAAATCCGGACGGTCGACCGCATTGACCAGCAATCCGCGCGCCTTGAGCCGCGCCACGGCGGCATCGGGATCGTCCAGTGCCACGAAGGCCAGCCGCGCGTGCGGGTCATCCTCACCCACGATCCGCGCGCCAGCCCGTTCCAGCAGCCGCGCCTTGGCCGTTGCCGCCTCGCCTTCGCCCAGCACGATCACCGGCTGGCCGTTCAGGCGATGAAGCAGCGGCAGGCTGTGCATCGCGTGTCAGTCCTTCAGGAAGTCGGGCACCCGCTCTGCCGCCAGGATCGTGGCAGGCTGGATACGGTCGGCCACCACGGCCCACTTGTCGCCATCGACCATGACTTCGGGCACCAGCGCGCGGCTGTTGTACGTGCTGGCCATCGTCGCGCCATAGGCCCCGGCGGTGCGGAACACGGCAAGATCGCCCTGCACCACTTCGTCGATCACCCGGCCCATGGCAAAGGTGTCGGAACTCTCGCAGATCGGACCGACGATATTGGCCGTCATCGTGCGGCCATTGGGCCTGACCGCCATGAAATCGTGCCAGGCGTCATACATCGCCGGACGGGCCAGATCGTTCATCGCCGCATCGACGACCACGAACGGCGCAACCACGCCCTGCTTGACGCGGATCACCTCGGTCAGCAGCACCCCGGTGTTGCCGGTGATGACCCGGCCCGGCTCGAACATCAGCGTCACGTCCCAGTCCGCCGTGACGCGGGCGACCATCGCGGCATAGTCCTGCGGATAGGGATAAATGTCCCCCGCCTTGTAGGTCACGCCCACGCCGCCACCCAGGTCCATGTGGGTCACGCTGTGGCCGTCGGCGCGGATCGCGCGCATCAGGTCGCCCATCTTGGCGAAGGCCGCTTCCAGCGGTTCGAGGCTCTGCAACTGGCTGCCGATATGCACCGCCAGCCCGCGCAGGTTCATCCCCGGCAACGCCGACAACCGCTCATAGATCCCGCCTGCGCGGTCATAAGGTACCCCGAACTTGTTTTCGGCCTTGCCGGTCGAGATCTTGCCGTGCGTGCCGGCATCGACATCCGGGTTCACCCGCAGCGCGCACGTCGCAACCTTGCCGCGCGCGGCGGCCAGTGCGGCAAGCTCGACGCCTTCTTCCTCGCTTTCCAGGTTGAACTGGCCAATCCCGGCCTCCAGCGCGGCGATCATCTCGACCGCGCTCTTGCCCACGCCCGAAAAGACCACGCCCGATGCCGGAACGCCCGCAGCCAGCGCGCGCTCCATCTCGCCCTGCGAGACGACATCCGCGCCGAACCCTTCGGCGGCAACGACCTTGATCACCGACAGGTTGGGATTGGCCTTGATCGCATAGGCCACCTCGAACCGGGGCAGGATGGACAGCGCCTCGCGGAACACGCGCGCATGGCGGGCCAGCGTGGCGCGCGAATAGACATAGACGGGGGTGCCAACCGCCTCGGCAATGGCGGTCAAGGGCACGTCCTCGGCGTGGAGCACGCCGCCACGAAGTTCGAAATGGTCCATGGGTAATTCTCAGTCTTCGGAAGGGGGCAGGTCAAACGGATCGTCGGTGCGCGGCTGCGAACTTTTTCGCAGTTCCACGCTGCGTTCCGGCGCTGACTGGGGCGTGGTTTTCAGCAAGGCTTCGGCCTTGGGCTGCACGTCGCGGCCATAGGGGGCGGGCGGAAGCGATTCGCCAGCCTGCGGTTTCAGGTCGGCCCGCTGGCCGCAAGCAGCCAGCACCAGGGCTGGGGCCAGAACCGCAACAGAGAACAGCAGGCGGCGCATCACAGTTACTCCAGGCCCAGCGCCACGCGCGCTTCGGCCACGCGGGCCTTTACCTGTTCCGGCGCGGTTCCGCCATAACTTGCGCGCGCGGCGACCGACGCCTCGACCGAGAGCGCGGCATAGACCCGTTCGTCCACCCGCGCGTCGATGGCCTGCAAGTCGGCCAGCGGCAGCTGATCCAGCGCGATGCCACGGCTTTCGGCGAGCTTCACTGCGCTGCCGGTGATGTGGTGCGCCTCGCGGAAGGGGATGTTCGCCTGCCGCACCAGCCAGTCGGCAAGGTCCGTGGCCGTGGCATAGCCCAGCTCCGCCGCGCCGCGCATCCGGTCGGTGCGGAACGTCGTTGCCTCGACCATCCCGGTCATGGCCGCGATGCACAACGTCAGCAGCCCGGCGGCTTCGAACACCGGCGGCTTATCGTCCTGCATGTCCTTCGAATAGGCCAGCGGCAGGCCCTTCATGGTGATCATCAGGCTGGTCAGGCAACCCACGATCCGCCCGGCATGGCCGCGCACCAGTTCGGCGGCATCGGGGTTCTTCTTCTGCGGCATGATCGAGCTGCCGGTGGACAGGCCGTCCGGCAGCCGCACGAAGCCGAACGGCTGGCTGGCCCAGATGATGAACTCCTCGGCCAGCCGCGACAAGTGCAATGCGGTCTGCGCCGCGGCCATCAGGTAATCGAGCGCAAAGTCGCGGTCCGACACCGAATCAAGGCTGTTGCGCGTCGGCGCGTCAAACCCCAGCGCGGCGGCCGTGGCGTGGCGATCGATCGGAAAGCCGGTGCCCGCCAGCGCCGCCGCCCCCAGCGGTGACTGGTTCATCCGCGCCCGCGCGTCGGCAAAGCGCGACCGGTCCCGCGCGGCCATTTCGTAATAGGCCATCAGGTGATGCCCCAGCGTCACCGGCTGGGCGGTTTGCAGATGGGTGAAGCCGGGCATGATGCTGTCGGCGTGTTCGCCCGCGCGGGTGACCAGCGCGACTTGCAGCGCGTGGAGGCCAGCATCGGCCTGCTCCATCGCCTCACGCACCCACAGGCGAAAATCGGTTGCCACCTGATCGTTGCGGCTGCGCGCGGTGTGGAGGCGCCCCGCCGCCGGCCCGATCAGTTCGGCCAGCCGGCTTTCCGTGGTCATGTGAATGTCTTCAAGGTCCCAGTTTTCCGGAACCCCGCTCACCTCGTACTCTGCCGCGACCCGGTCCAGCCCGTCCGCGATCAGCGCCGCGTCCACGGCCGAGACGATTCCCTGGGCGCCCAGCATGGCGACATGGGCTTTCGACGCGGCGATATCCTGTCGCCACAGCGCCTTGTCGAACGGGATGGAGGCATTTATCTCCCGCATGATGGCGGAAGGCCCTTCGGCGAACCGCCCGCCCCACATCTGATTGGAGCCGCTCTTGCTGTCGTCCCGCTCGTTCAAAGCCCTTGTCCTCGGCTGTACTGTCCTGATCGCCGGGTGCGATAGGGAAAGCGCGGACAAGGCGCAACCGCAAGCATCAACCGCGGCTGACGCGGCGTCAAAGGAACTGCACGGCACCATCGACCGGTCAAAGCGCGGCAGCCAGTTGCCGGACTTTACCTTCAAGGACCCGGCGGGCAAATCGGTGACCCTGGCCAGCCTGAAGGGCAAGCCGGTGCTGATCAACCTGTGGGCCACCTGGTGCGCGCCCTGCGTGGCCGAACTGCCGACGCTGGACAAACTGGCCGCAGACCGCGCGGGCGATCTGAAAGTGCTGACCATCAGTCAGGACCTGGGCCAGCCGCAGCGCGTTGGGGAATTCCTGGCGCAGCGGGGCGTGAAGAACCTTGAACCCTGGCTCGACCCCGACAACGCGCTGGCGATGCACTACGAAGTGCAGACCCTGCCGACCACGATCTATTACGATGCCCAGGGGCGCGAGGTGTGGCGGTTTGTCGGCGGGCATGACTGGGCCAATGCCGAAACGGCCAAAATGCTGGCCGAGACGGTTTCCAACTGATCCGATCTGCGGCACAATCGCAGCTTGCGCTTTTCGCATGAAGGACCGCCGATGCCCTTGACGTCCCCCCTGCCCTCGACCGCTGCGAAATGGCGGCTGACGATCTGGAGCCTGGCCGCGCTGGTCATGCTGGTTCCCATTGTTGCCCAGCTGACCGTGGCGGACATGAACTGGGACGCATTCGACTTCGGGGTGTTCGCCGCCATGCTGCTGGCCGGGTGCGCGGGGTTCGAGGTGGTGCTGCGGCTGGGCGCGGCCAATACCGCCTATCGCATCGCCGCGTGTCTGGCGATCGGCGGGGCATTCCTGATGGTCATGGCCAACCTGGCCGTCGGGATCATCGGCAATGAAGGCAACCCGGTGAACCTGCTGTTCTTCGCGCTGCTGGCGCTGGGTGCGTTCGGGGCGCTGGCGGTGCGGTTCGAGGCTGCTGGCATGGCGCGCGTGATGCTGCTGCTGGCAGCGGCGCAGGCATTGCTGGGCCTTGGCCTGGCAGTGACGGGCGTGGGCTTCACCCCGGTGTTCACGGTGTTTTACGTCCTGCTGTGGCTGGGCGCGGGCCAGCTGTTCCGCCGGGCAGCCGCCTGACCGCACGCAATGGACGACTTGATAGCCGGGCCAAGCGGGGCTAAGCGCCCGCTTTTCCGGAACTGGGGACAGACCGAGTTGACGACCAGCGCAATTCCCGATGGGCAGCTTCACCTTGCCGGGCCGAGCGTGCCGCTTGACGCAGCGCACTGGCCGGTGCGCGGGGATCTGGCGCACATCCGCCTGGCGGGCAAGGTTTTCGTCCCGCACTATGCCGTGCCGATGGAACACCGGGTGAGCGCGGCCGGGGCGGCCCTGCGCGCGGCCAACCGCGCCGACGCCGACGTGCGCGACCAATTGCCGGGCGGGACCGTGTTCAACGTGCTCGACATGGCGGGCGGCTGGGCCTGGGGTCAGGTCGGTGATGATGGCTTCGTCGGCTACCTGCCGCTGGATGTGCTGGAAGCGGCATGACCCATTCGGTGTTCATCGACGGCGCGGCCGGCACCACGGGCCTTGAAATCGTCGAACGGCTCAGCCCGCGCAGCGAATTCGAACTGATCATTCTGGACGAGCAACAGCGCAAGTGCGCGGATGCGCGCCGCGATGCCTATCACGCCGCCGATTTCGCGGTGCTGTGCCTGCCCGACGGCGCCGCGCGCGAAGCGGTTGCCATGGCCGAAGGCAGCAAGGTGCGGATCGTCGATGCATCCACCGCCCACCGCGTCGCGGATGGCTGGACATACGGCTTTCCCGAACTGGTGGGGCGCGAGGCGATTGCCGCCGCCACGCGAGTATCCAATCCGGGCTGCTATCCCACCGGTTTCCTCGCGCTGGTCGCACCGCTGGTGCGCGCCGGACTGCTGCCCGCCGACTGGCCCTATACCGTCAACGCCGTGTCGGGCTATTCGGGCGGCGGCAAGGCGCTGATCCAGCGGTTCGAGGATGACGGCGACATTGCGTTTCGCGCCTATGGGCTGGGTCTGGGGCACAAGCACATCGGCGAAATGCAGCGCTATGCGGGCCTGACCCACGCCCCGCTGTTCGCCCCCGCCGTGATCGCCGCGCACCGCGGCATGGTGGTCGAAGTGCCGGTGCCGCTGGCCGCGATGCCGATGGCCGGATCGCCGGACGTGCTGCGCCTGGCCCTGGTCGATTTCTACACCGGCAGCGCGCTTGTCACCGTCCACGACGAGCCGCGCGACGAGTTGCTCCTGCGTTGCTCGATGCAGCCGAGCGACCGGCTCGACCTGTGGGTGTTCGGCGCGGCAGACGGATCGCAGGCGCGGCTGGTGGCCAAACTGGACAACCTGGGCAAGGGCGCCAGCGGCGCGGCGGTGCAAAGCCTGAACCTGATGGCGGGCCTGCCGGAAACTGCCGGGCTTTCGCTATAGGCTGGGCGCGGGCGGGCAGAACGCCAGCCGGCTATACCGACCTCCACCCTTTACACCGCTCGTGCTGAGCTTGTCGAAGCACCGTCCTTCTGGCGAACACGCGCGTGCCTGCCAGAGAAGAGCAGTGCGTCGACAAGCTCAGCACAGACGGAATTGGGGGTGGCTGTGGGTGAGTCCCTTCAGGCTCTGCCTAAAATTTAAGCAGGCCTTGCTGAAAAATCAGGCAAGGCATGGGCGTTCCACACGCACTAATCGTAGCGCCCTTGCCCCAGCAAAGCACCAGATGTTGCAATTTCCGCTCTTTTCCGCGCTGGCGAGATAGCTTACGGCCTTCCTATCGCCGCTGGCACGATTCTTGATTCAGGGGTTGGAGTGGCATTCGGACAGCCGGACCGCAAACGGCGGAACCGGCGTAGCTGCGCAGGGGAAAGTGGAACGTGAAAAAGATCGAAGCGATCATCAAGCCGTTCAAGCTGGACGAAGTGAAGGAAGCCCTGCACGAAGTGGGCGTTTCCGGCATCACCGTCACCGAAGCGAAGGGCTTTGGCCGCCAGAAGGGTCATACCGAACTGTATCGCGGCGCGGAATACGTCGTCGATTTCCTGCCCAAGGTGAAGCTAGAGGTCGTCGTTCCCGACGCCATGGCCGAACGCACCGTCGAAGCCATCGCCGCCGCCGCCCAGACGGGCCGGATCGGCGACGGCAAGATCTTCGTCAGCGCCATCGAAAGCGCGGTCCGCATCCGCACGGGCGAGCGTGACGACGACGCGATCTGATTACCCACCACTCCAGTTCAATCATCCGCCCCGACCATTGCCGGGCGGGGCATCCAGAAGGACGAAAAATGGCTAACGCGAAGGACATCCTCAAGCGCATCAAGGACGAGGAAATCGAATGGGTCGACCTGCGCTTCACCGATCCCAAGGGCAAGTGGCAGCACCTGACGATGGTCGCCGGGGTGATCGGCGAGGATGAGCTGGAAGACGGCCTGATGTTCGACGGTTCGTCGATCGAAGGCTGGAAGGCCATCAACGAATCCGACATGATCCTGAAGCCGGACCTTGATGCCGTGTACATCGATCCGTTCAGCGCCACGCCGATGATGATCATCTGCTGCGACATCGTCGAACCCTCGACCGGCGATCTCTATGCCCGCGATCCGCGCTCGACCGCGAAGCGCGCCGAAGCGTTCGTGAAGTCGGCCGGCTTTGGCGACACCGTCTATGTCGGCCCCGAAGCCGAATTCTTCGTGTTCGACGACGTCCGCTTCTATGACGGCTACAACGGCAACGGCTTCAGCATCGATGACATCGAACTGCCGACCAATTCGAACACCAAGTATGACGGCGGCAACATGGCCCACCGCCCGCGCGTCAAGGGCGGCTACTTCCCCGTCGCGCCGGTGGACAGCCTGGTCGATGTGCGCGGCGAAATGGTCTCGACCATGCTCGAAATGGGCCTGCCCTGCGACAAGCACCACCACGAAGTGGCCAGCGCGCAGCACGAACTGGGCATGACCTTCGGCACGCTGGTGCAGACCGCTGACCGCATGCAGGTGTACAAGTACGTGGTGCAGCAGGTTGCCCATGCCTATGGCAAGACCGCAACCTTCATGCCGAAGCCGATCAAGGGCGACAACGGTTCGGGCATGCACACCCACATCTCGATCTGGGACGGTGGCAAGCCGCTGTTCGCGGGCAACGGCTATGCCGGTCTGTCGGACATGTGCCTGTACTTCATCGGCGGCGTGATCAAGCATGCCAAGGCGCTGAACGCGATCACCAACCCGACCACCAACAGCTACAAGCGGCTGGTGCCGGGTTACGAAGCCCCCGTGCTGCTGGCCTATTCGGCCCGCAACCGTTCGGCGTCGTGCCGCATTCCGTATGGTGCCGGTGACAAGGCCAAGCGCGTGGAATTCCGCTTCCCCGACGCGATGGCCAACCCCTACCTGTGCTATGCCGCGCTGCTGATGGCCGGTCTCGACGGGATCAAGAACAAGATCCACCCGGGCGAAGCCATGGACAAGAACCTGTACGATCTGCCGCCGGCCGAACTGGCCGAAGTGCCGACCGTCTGCGGTTCGCTGCGCGAAGCCCTGGAAGCGCTGGAAGCCGATCACGACTTCCTGCTGCAGGGCGGCGTGTTCACCAAGGACCAGATCGATGCCTACATCGAACTGAAGTGGCCCGAAGTGATGCGCTGGGAAACCACGCCGTCGGCGGTCGAATTCGACATGTATTACAGCCTCTGATCTCTGCGACCCGGTCAGAGGGTATCAGGAAGGGCGTCCGGAGCGATCCGGGCGCCCTTTTTGCTGCGCCGGGCACGCCATATCATTTTCCTACAGGGGCCTGTCTGGCTTAGTTGAATCGCCTCCTTTCCCCAGAGTGCGGAGGCCAGCCATGATTCCCCAGATTGATCGCAAACCCGTGTTCGATGCCGTGCGCCGCATGCTGCGCCGCAGCTTCACCGCCCGTGAAGTGCAAGCACTTGACGAGGCGCTGGACCGGTCCGCAGCGCCCCCGCCACAGCGCCAGCCCTTGCGCGCGGTCGGCCCCGCTGGCCTTGCGCTGATCAAGCAGTTCGAAGGCTGCGCCCGCGCCCAGGGCGACGGGACGTTCGCCGCCTATCCCGATCCCGGCACTGGCGGCGATCCATGGACCATCGGCTGGGGCGCCACCGGCGCGGACATCGGTCCCGGCACGGTCTGGACGCAGGCGCAGTGCGATGCGCGGCTGGCGGCCGACCTGACGCGCTTTGCCGCAGACGTCGCTCGCGCGCTGGGCGACGCCCCGACCACGCAGGCGCAATTCGATGCCCTCGTCAGCTTTCACTACAACACCGGGGCAATTGCCCATGCCACCCTGACCCGGCTGCATCGGGCAGGCGACCATGCCGGGGCGGTGGCGGAATTCGGCAAATGGGTCCATGCCGGGGGGCGCAAGCTGACGGGGCTGGTCCGCCGCCGCGCTGCCGAAGCAGCGCTTTATGCAGGCAATTAGCTTGATTGTCAGTAAGGCATACAAAAACCGACTTGCAATCCGGCGCGCGCGACCCGACATATCACGCAATTAATCGATCCATTAAGGGAGATTCGAGGATGCGCGAACTGCTGCAACATTACATCGACGGCAAGTGGGTGGACAGCGAAGGCGGCCAGCGCCGCGAAGTGATCAACCCCGCCACGGAAGAACCCTGCGCGGTCATCTCGGTCGGCACCAAGGCCGATGTCGACAAGGCCGTCGCCGCCGCCAAGCGGGCGTTCAAGACCTGGAGCCAGACCACGCGCGAAGAACGCCTGGCCGTGCTGAACCGCATTGTCGAGGAATACAAGAAGCGCGGCGCTGACCTCTCGGTCGCCATGGCTGAGGAAATGGGCGCGCCCGTGTCCTTCGCCGGGACCGCACAAGTCGGCGCCGGGATCGGCGGCTTCCTGGGCACCATTGCGGCGCTCCAGGACTTCAATTTCCTGGAAGATGGCCCCGGCTACAAGATCGCCTATGAACCGATTGGCGTCGTCGGCATGATCACGCCGTGGAACTGGCCGCTTAACCAGATCGCGCTGAAGGTCGCCCCGGCCCTGGCCGGTGGCAACACCATGGTGCTGAAGCCGTCGGAAGAATGCCCGACCAATGCGAAGATCTTTGCCGAGATCCTGGACGCCGCCGGCGTGCCGCCGGGCGTGTTCAACCTGGTGCAGGGTGACGGGCCGACCACCGGCAACGCCATTTCCAGCCACCCCGACGTCGACATGGTCAGCTTCACCGGCTCCACCCGTGCGGGCATCGCTGTGGCGATTGCCGCCGCGCCGACGGTCAAGCGCGTGCACCAGGAACTGGGCGGTAAGTCGCCCAACGTCGTCCTGCCCGATGCCGATTTCGCCAAGCACCTGCCGCCCACACTGATGGGCCCGCTGGTCAACACCGGCCAGTCGTGCATTTCGCCGACCAAGGTGCTGGTCCCGCGTGAACGCATGGGCGAAGCCGCCGAATTCGCCAAGGCAATGTATTCGGCCACCCCGGTGGGTGATCCGATGGCCGAAGGCAACCACCTCGGCCCGGTGGTCAACAAGGCCCAGTTCGAAAAGGTCCGCGGCCTGATCCAGTCGGCGATCGATGAAGGCGCCAAGCTGGTCACTGGCGGCCCCGACCTGCCGGCCAACGTCAACCGCGGCTTCTATATCCAGCCGACCGTGTTCACTGACGTGACCCCGGACATGCGCATCGCCAAGGAGGAAATCTTCGGCCCGGTGATCACGCTGATGGCCTATGACAACCTCGACCAGGCGATCGAACTGGCCAACGACACCGAATACGGCCTGTCGGCGGCGATTTCGGGCGATCCGGCCAAGGCGGCGGAAGTCGCTCCGAAGCTGCGCGCCGGCATGGTCGCGATCAACAACTGGGGCCCCACCCCCGGCGCACCGTTCGGCGGCTACAAGCAGTCGGGCAACGGCCGCGAAGGTGGTCTGGCTGGCCTGAAGGACTTCATGGAAATGAAGGCAATCAGCGGCCTGCCCGCCTGATCCAGCCAGACGAAGCAGTAAATTGCCCCCTTCCCGCCCCTGCGGGGAGGGGGTTTTCCTTGATCACGACAGGTCCAGTCAGGTCAGAATTACTGGCATGTCACGCTGACCGGCAAGATTTACCTGAGCGCCCAGACTGAAAAATCCGGCTATATTCGGCGTTAACCACGATCTCTGATCTCGGATTATACTTTCCGGGCGAATAACCCCCATCCTGAAATGGGGGAAACCATGAAAAGCCCAGTGGCAACAGTATTGATCGCCGCGTCCCTGATTGCTGTTCCGGCAACCGCCCTTGCCGCAGAGCCAGTCGTACAGGCGCTACAAGTTGGCGATGAGAGCGTCCGTTACGACAAGGGCGTCCCGACAGTCGACATCGGGCAGCGCAATGGCGCGGTGCAGTTGCGCCCCTTGCCGATGGAACATGGCAGCCTGGTCTTCGCGGTGACGGTGTTCAATTATGCGAACCTGCCGGCCAACATCGACATTGGCAATATTACCGTGCAGGTCGGCGCTGACCAGGTCGGGATCATGCATGTTGATCGCCTGATCAAGAAGGCGAAGAATCGCACCTGGTGGTCGCAGCTTGGCGTGGCGATGCTCGGCGGACTGGGATCGGCTGCGGCATCGAGCCAGCGCGACAATTACTATGGCTCGTTCTCCACCCCCTACACCACGTATCAAAGCCACTACAGCGCGCCCAGCATTGCCGGGCAAATCAGGGCTGCCCGGATCGAAGACCAGACCGTGATGACCATGTCGGCCATGCAGGCCCAGCTCGATGCAACGCGCGAAGCGCTCAGCGATCAGGTCTTGCAATTGACGACTGTCGATCCGGGCGAAATCTATGCCGGCAAGATCATCCTTGAGAAATTCCGGACCAGCAAACTGCCGCAACAGTTGTCGATCACGGTCAACTGGAATGGCGAGCAATATCCGTTTGCGTTCCAGCTGGCCAAGCCGGGTACGCCTGCTCCCGCGATCGTCCTGCGAACGCCGGTTGCGCCCGCCGCAACGCCAGTGGCCGATCCGCAACGCGCGGTGACTGCGGCCCGCCCCAGTGCTGTCCCCGGCCCGGCCCCCGGCACACGCACTGCCATTCCCCGGCATGTGGACATGGAAGGGATCGTGCGCCGTACGGTGGATGTCATGCCGCGCCCGTTCGAACTGGACAGCGGCACGGCACTGGTGAGTTACCAGGCCGCGGGGACGGAACTGATCGTCACCGCCAATGCCGCCCCGTCGGTCTACAATGGTTCCACTGACTGGCAGCAGGCCGCATTTGCAGAGATTTGCGCGGCCCGACCGTTTGCCGCGATCCTGTACCAGGGCGGCACCGTCCGCGCGACGTACCTGGGGCAGCGCAAGAAGCCGCTGGGGACCCTGGAAGCGTCGGGCGCCAGCTGTCGCGGCGGCAACCGGTCCTGACAGCTCGCAAAGGGGCGGCGGCGGTTGGCATTCCTCGCCAGCGGAGCCACAACAGCGGCCGCCACTGCAAGCCTAGAAGTCGAGCTTGTACTGCCCCTGCCCGCCGTGGGCGCCGTCCTTGGTCGCGCCATCGATCAGCGGCTGCCCGTCAAACCGCTTGGCGGCGGCCGCGGCAATCAGGCGGTCCTGTTCGTCCTCGCCAAAACGTTCCCACCCATCGCGGCCGAGCTTTTCAAGCGGGCGATACCGCACCTTGTATTGCATCCGCGCCGAACCATCGACCCAGTAACCCAGGTAAACATAGGGCAGGTCCAATTCCGCCGCGCGGCGGATATGGTCGAGGATGATGTAGGTGCCAAGGCCGGTCCGGTTGGTCTGGTCCGGTTCGTAAAAACTGTAGATCATCGACAGCCCGTCGCCCTGCTTGTCGGTCAGGCAGGCGCCAACCAACCGGCCCGGCGTGCCGTCAATCGACGGTTCGCGGTATTCGATCACATAGCTGTCGACCGGGGTGTGTTCCACCATGTCGGCGAAATCGACCTCGTCCATCGCCGCCATGCCGCCGCCTGGATGGCGCGCGCCCAGATAACGCTGGAGCAACTCGAACTGTTCCGCCGTGGACCACGGGCGGCACAGCGTGGCGACCAGATCCGAATTGCGCTTCAGGTTGCGGCGCTGGGTCGACGACGGACGGAATTCCCCGGCCACGACACGAACGGACACGCAGGCGGTGCAATCCGCACAGGAGGGGCGATAGGCCACCGTCTGGCTGCGGCGGAACCCGATCCGGCCCAACGCATCGTTAAGTTCCCCGGCATGCGGGCCCTTGAGTTCGGTGAACACCTTGCGTTCACTGCGGCCCGGCAAATAGGGGCACGGCGCAGGGCTGGTGACGAAGAACCGGGGGAAACGAACGGGAGCCGTCACGGGGCAGGGCAATCCTTCTGAACGACGCGATGCGACCGATATGGACAGTCGGACTCGACGTTGAAAGAGTCTTAACCACAAATCACGGTTAACCGAGTCTTATTTTGCACAGCCGGACACAATCGTAGCGGCAGGGGCGTGCAAAACGGGACGGCTGAGGACCGGTTAGTTAAGTTCCACCTGGGTGACCGCGTAACCCGCCGCCTTCAGGTTGACGACCAGTTCGTCCAGCTGTTCCTTGTCGCGGGCCTCACACTCGATATCGGTGATCAGGCCCTTGGCCGGCAGCGTGGTGAAGATGCGCTGGTGATAGATCTCGATGATGTTGACGTTGTGCGCGTCGAACAGCCCCATCACCTTGAACAGCGCGCCGGGGCGATCCTGCAGGGTCAGCCGCAGCCGCGCCAGCCGGCCCGACCGGGCCAGGTCGCGCAGCAGCACGTTGGCGAGCAGGCGGGTATCGATATTGCCGCCGGTAAGGACCACGCCGACCTTGCGACCCGCGAACATCTCGCGGTTGGCCATGACCGCTGCCAGCCCAGCCGCGCCCGCGCCTTCGACCACGGTCTTTTCGATCTGCAGCAGCAGCGCCAGTGCGCTTTCCAGCTGACTTTCGGTGACCAGCACCACATCATCCAGCAGGTTGCCCAGCATGCGCGAGGTAAACTCGCCCGGCACTTTCACCGCGATCCCTTCAGCCAGGGTATCACCGCCGCAGCGCAAGTGCTGGTGCTTCAGCTTGTTGTACATCGACGGGAACAGCTTGGCCTGAACGCCGACCAGCTGAATGTCCGGGCGCAGCCCGCGCGCCGCGACGCCCATCCCGGTGGACAGCCCTCCGCCGCCGATCGGGATCGCCAGCGTGTCGATCTCCGGCGCATCCTCCAGCATTTCCAGCGCGACCGTCCCCTGTCCCGCAGCCACGTGAGGATCGTCAAACGGGTGAACGAAGGTCAGGCCCAGTTCGGTTTCCAGCTGGCGGGCATGAGCATAGGCTTCGTCAAACGTCTCGCCGTGCAGCACCACCTTGCCGCCCACCGCCTCTGTCTGCATGACTTTCACGGTCGGCGTCGGGCGCGGCATCACGATCGTCACGGGCAGGCCCAGCCGGGTGCCGTGATAGGACAACCCTTGCGCGTGATTGCCAGCCGAAGCCGCGATCACCCCGCGCTTGATTCGCTCCGGATCGAGTTGCAGCATCGCGTTGAGCGCGCCGCGCTCCTTGTAGGCGGCGGTGAATTGCAGGTTCTCGAACTTCAGCCAGATGTCCGCCCCGGTAATCTGGCTGAGCGTGCGCGAATAGAGCGTGGGCGTGCGCACCACCGCGCCCGCAATTCGCCCCGCCGCCGCGCGCACATCGTCGATCGTCAGCAGCGACGCCGCAGTGCCTGCGGCAAGGGGAGCGGGCTTGGTCATATTCCCGCGGCCCTAACGGAAACGGGGGTGGCATGCAAACGGCTTGGCCGGCCGCGTTCTCTCACGCACCAGGTTAAGCGATCTGGCTTTGTAAATTAACCCTGTTTGTTCGGATTGTCGCGACGGACCGACATTAGGCCTTCCCCCATCCCCGTGGATCGCACAACCCTGAGGATCGCCTGGCATGTATACCGCGCGTAACCGCTCTTTGCCTGCCATCGGCCTTGCGATAGGCGTGCTGTGCAATCCCGCCACCGCATTGGCTGGCGCAACCGTTACCGCGCCGGTTACCGCCGAAGTGCTGGAAGAAATTCAGTTCGCCGTCCTGCTCGACATGAATTTCGGGCGGATCGCGGTCAATGGCGCGGGCGGCGTGGTGGAACTCGACCCCACCAGCGCCAACCGGCTGTGCGATGCCGCCCTGGTCTGTACGGGCAGTTTCGCGGTGTCGCAGTTGCACCTGACCGGTTCGGACGCCAACGTCCAGGTCAACTTCGCGCCGTCCTTCGCGCTGACCGGCTCCAGCGATCCGATGCTGGTCGAACCGCAGTTTCCCGGCGGTCCCGGCTCCGTCATCAAACTCACCGGTGGGGCACGCACGGTCAGGTTCGGCGCGCGGCTGCATATCAATCCGCTGCAGGCACCGGGTGTCTATAGCGGCGATTTCTCCATCGATCTGGAATACCACTGACGCCAAGGTGGATTTGTCGGCCCGGCCCCATTAACACGCAGGGCATGATCGAACCGAAAAACGTATCGTTCCTGGGCCTGGGCGTGATGGGCGGCGCGATTGCGCGCCACATCGGCAACGCGGGGCACCGGCTGACCATCTACAACCGCACGCCCGCGCGCGCGGCAAAGTGGCAGGAAGCGAACCCCGGCCTGGCCGTGCGCGTTGCCACCAGCCCCGCCGAAGCGGCCGAGGGCGCGGACGTGGTGCTGACCTGCGTCGGCAACGACGATGACCTGGCCGACGTCGTGCTGGGGCCAACCGGCGTGTTCACCACGCTGAAACCCGGCGCGACGTTTATCGACCACACCACCGTTTCCGCCCGGATCGCGCGCCAGATCGCGGTCGAGGCGCGCGATCTTGAGGTGCACTGTGTCGATGCGCCCGTCACCGGCGGACAGGCTGGCGCGGAGAACGGCCAGCTGACCGTGATGTGCGGCGGCCGCGCCGATGCCATCGAGGCGGCCCGCCCGATCATGGAAGCCTATACCAAGCGGATCGTCCACGTCGGCAAGGCCGGGTCCGGCCAGAGCACCAAGATGGTCAACCAGATCGCCTTTTCCGGCATCCTGGCGACCCTGTCCGAGGCCCTGCGCTTTGCCGAGGCCGCGCACCTTGATCTGGACAAGGTGTACGAGGCGATTTCGGGCGGTGCATCGCAAAGCTGGCAGATGGACAACCGCTGGCACACGATGGCGAAGGACGAGTTCGACTTTGGCTTCGCGATCGACTGGATGCGCAAGGACCTGGGCCTCACACTGGAGGAGGGGCGCTCGCTGGGCGTGTCGCTGCCGGTCACCGCGCTGATCGACCAGTTCTACGCCGAAGTGCAGGCCATCGGCGGCGGGCGGCAGGATACGTCCGCACTCGTCCGCCGCCTGCCGCGCCGGAGCAAGGCATGATCCGCACCGGCATTGCAGGCGCACTGGCCCTCGCCATCGCCGCGCCCGCCCATGCCGACACGCTGATCGACAATGTCGATGGACTGACGCTCGACGCGACGGGCGGCGTGGATCGCTTCACCGGGCTGCTGGTGGGTGACGATGGCCGGATCGTGCAAGTGTTGCGCCGGGGAGACAAGCGACCGGGCAAGGTTGACTACTTCGTCGATGGGCAGGGCCAGGTGCTGATGCCGGGCCTGATCGACAGCCACGGCCATGTCATGGGCGTCGGCTTTGGCGCGCTGACGCTGGACTTGTCGGAAACGACCTCGCTGGCGCAGGCGCAAGCGAAAATCGCCGCCTATGCCGCCGCTCATCCCGACCGCCCGTGGATTCTGGGGCGCGGCTGGAACCAGGAACTGTGGGGGCTGGGCCGGTTCCCGACCGCCGCCGAGCTGGACGCCGTGGTGGGCGACAAACCGGTCTGGCTGACCCGCGTCGATGGCCACGCTGGCTGGGCCAACACCAGGGCACTGGCAGCGGCGGGCATCACCGCGCTGACGAAAGACCCGGTCGGCGGCAAGATCGAGCGCGTGGCTGCGGGGGGCAAGCCGGCCGGCGTGCTGGTTGATACGGCGATGGACCTGGTGGACAAATTCGTCCCAGCCCCGCGCCCCGAAGACCGCGACCTGGCGCTGGCCAAAGCACAGGACCTGCTGCTGGCGCGCGGCGTTACCGCGATGGCCGACATGGGCACCAGTATCGAGGATTGGCAGGCCTATCGCCGCGCGGGCGACAATGGCGCGCTGCGCCTGCGGATCATGGCCTATGCCGGCGGGACCGAGGCGATGGAGCTGATCGGCGGTCCCGGCCCCTCCCCCTGGCTCTATGACGACAAGCTGCGGCTGAACGGCGTCAAGCTCTATGTCGATGGTGCGCTGGGATCGCGCGGGGCCGCGCTGAAGGCACCCTATGCCGACGCGCCGCACACGCGGGGTCTGCGTATCACCAGCGATACCCAGCTCAAGAACCTGATGAGCCGCGCCGCACTCGACCGGTTCCAGCTGGCGATCCATGCGATCGGGGATGAGGCCAATGCAGGCGTGCTGGCGGCGATCGAGGACATGAGCGCCACTTACACCGGCGACCGGCGCTGGCGGATCGAGCATGCGCAGGTCGTCGATCCGGCGGATTTCGCGCGGTTCGGCCAGCATGGCATCATCGCGTCGATGCAGCCGGTCCACCAGACGTCCGACCGGCTGATGGCCGAAGCGCGGCTGGGACCACAGCGGCTGGCGGGCGGTTATGCCTGGAAATCGCTGGCCGCGACGGGCGCGAAGCTGGCGTTCGGGTCGGACGCACCGGTGGAACTGCCCGATCCCCTCGCGGGCCTCGCCGCCGCGATCACCCGGCAGGGGCCGGACGGGCAGCCGTTCGGCGGCTGGCAGGCGCAGGAACGCCTGACCCGCGAAGAAGCGCTGGCAGCCTATACCATGAACGGCGCCTATGCCGGGTTCGCCGAAGGCCGGTTCGGTCGACTGGTGCGGGGGGAGCGCGCGGACTTTCTGCTGGTCGACCGCGATCCGCTGCTCGCCACGCCGTCTGATTTGCGGGCCACGCAAGTGCGGCAAGTCTGGGTGAACGGACGGCTGGCGTGGGACGCGGCCACGCGCAAGCCCTGACCAGCTTCAGGAGGCGGCGGTTTCCTCAGCCGCCACCGCATCTGCCGCATCCTTGCGCTCGCCCAGCCGCATGATCAGCAACGAGCCTTCGAACAAGAGCCACATCGGCACGAGCAGCATCAACTGCGAAACAACGTCCGGCGGGGTGATGACCGCCGCCAGCGCGGTGATTGCCACGATCACGTAACGCCGCGCCGCAGACAACTGTGCGCGGCTGACAATCCCGGCGCGATTCAGCAGCAGCAGCAGGACCGGCAACAGGAAACTGATCCCGAAAGCCAGAATGAACTGCATCACCAGCGACAGGTAGTCGCCCGTCCCCGGCAAGGCTTCCAGACTCAGCCCGCCCTTGTCGCCTTCAAACGTCAGGAAGAACCGGAACGCGGTGGGCATGACCAGATAATAGGCCAGCGCCGCCCCGGCCGTGAACAGGATCGGAGTCGCGACCAGGAACGGCAGGAACGCCTTCTTTTCCCGCGCATACAGCCCCGGCGCAACGAAGGCCCAGAGCTGGTTGGCGATGATCGGAAAGCTGACGAAGAACGCCGCGAACAGCGCCACCTTGATCTCCACGAAGAACGCTTCGTAGAGCTTGGTGTAGATCAGCTTGCCCTGCCCGGCCGGGAAAGCGGCGGTGAGCGGCTTGACCAGAAAGCTGAAAATGTCGTCCGCGAAATAGAAGCAGATGCAGAACGCCAGACCCAGCGCCACGAATGAACGGACCAGACGGGTGCGCAGCTCGATCAGGTGATCGAGCAGCGGCGCCTGCGTTTCATCGATGTCGCGCACGTTGAAAACCATGATCGCTCTTTCAGCGCTGTTCGGCGGGCGGCGCTGGCGGCGCGCTGGCGGCAGGATCGGCCGGCGGGGTTGCCGTCCCGGTGCCGGGGTCCGTCCCGACCAGCGCAGTTTCGGCCGATCCAGGTGGATGCTGCGCCATGATCCGGGCGTTCTGTTCGCGCCACTGCTTTTCCATGTCTTCCAGTTCCGCCTCGCGGATCATGGTTTCGATGCCGGTGCGGAAATGCCCGGACACGCGCCGGACTTTCGCGATCCAGCGACCCGCCGTCCGCAGCGCGCGGGGCAGTTCCTTGGGACCGATGACGATGATCGCGATGATCACCGTCAGCAGCATTTCATCCCAGCCAATATCGAACATGGCGTGTCTCCGCCGGAGCCGGCGGAATTACTGCGGGTTCGACGGCTTCGACGCGTCGATCACGGTTTCACTGGCCGTCGGCGCCGGATTGGCGGCAGGCGGCGGCGGAATCTGCTGGGCGGGCGGTGCGGGCGGCTGAGCATTGGCTTCGTCGGCCATGCCCTGCTTGAAGCTCTTGATGCCCTTGCCAAAGTCACCCATCATTTCGGAGATGCGGCCACGGCCGAACAGCACCAGCACCACCAGCGCCAGAACGATCAGGTGGGGAAGCGACAGACCCATCGAAACAACTCCTGCAAATCACGGGGCACGGCGACAAGGCGCCTGCCGGTTTACCCCTGCGCGAGTGCATTTAGGCGATGTTGGGCGGTATTGCGAGTCAGTCTGCGGATTCTTCGTCAGGCCCAGCTGCGGCTTCCCCTTCGGTTTCCAGGGCAGAGGCCAGTGCATCCTCGACCGGGTCGAGCAACCCGGCGGCGCGCAACTCATCGATCCCCGGCAGGTCGCGGCGCGATTCGAGCCCGAAGTGGGTCAGAAACTCTGCCGTGGTGGCATAGATCACCGGCCGGCCCGGCACTTCGCGCCGTCCCGCGATGCGGATCCAGCCCGCTTCCAGCAACACGTCAAGTGTGCCCTTCGCGGTCTGGACGCCGCGAATACTCTCGATCTCGGCACGGCTGACCGGCTCGTGATAGGCGACGATCGCCAGCACTTCGGTCGCTGCACGCGACAGGCGGCGCACGTCCTCTTTCTCACGCCGCAGCAGGTGCGCCAGGTCTGGCGCGGTCTGAAAATGCCAGCGCCCGCCCCGCTCCACCACGTGGATGCCACGCCCGTCATAATGCCGGACCAATTGCGCCAGCGCCCCCCGGACATCCGCTCCGCCCAGATGCGCGCCAATCGCCTCGGCGCTCATCGGCTCAACCGCGGCGAACAGCGCCGCTTCCACCGCCCGGACCAGATCGTCGGGCGGCGGCGCGGTCATGGCCGGATGCCTTTCAGCAGCAGCGGGCCAAAGGTTTCCTCCTGCCGCAGTTCTGCCTTGCCCAGCCGCGCCAGTTCAAGCGCCGCCACAAAGCTGGACGCCAGCGCCGAGCGTTTCAGGCGCGGGTCGGCATGTGGCGGCAGGAAATCGCGCAGTTCCATCCAGTCCAGATTGACGCCCAGCAGTGAAGACACGCGCGACAGCGCCGAATCCAGCGTCATTACCATCCGGTCACGGACCATGTGAACCACCGGCGCAGTGCGCGCCTTGACCTGGCCATAGGCCTGGATCAGCGCGAACATATCACACTGCCACTTGTGCTTGCGCTCTACCCGCAGCCCTTCGGGCGCGCCGCGCGGGAACACGTCACGGCCCAGCCGGTCCCGCCCCATCAGCCGCGCCGCCGCATCGCGCATCGCCGCCAGCCGTTGCAGCCGCAGATGCAGGCGCAGCGCCAGTTCTTCCGGGCTGGGATCAGGCTGCTCCTCACGCGGGAGCAACAACGCGGACTTCAGGTAGGCCAGCCAGGCCGCCATCACCAGATAGTCCGCCGCCAGTTCCAGCCGCAGTTCGGTCGCCCGCTCGATATAGGTCAGGTATTGGTCGACCAGATCGAGGATCGAGATCGTCCGCAGATCGACCTTCTGCCGCCGCGCCAGATCGAGCAGCAGGTCGAGTGGCCCTTCCCAGCCGTCCAGCTCCAGATAGAGCGCCGCGTCATCCGGTGCGGCGGCCGGGCCAACGCCCTGCCAGTCTTCGCCCAGCGTGATGGCGGGGCCGTCGATCAGTTCGTTCATGCCGCCGTCTCAACCAGCCGCAGGAGCGCATCACGCTTCGCCAGCAATTCGGCCTGAATGCCCGCCGCCCCATCCAGCCGGGTAACCGCCAGCGCCCGTTCCAGTCGCTCGGCAGTGGCGGCGCTCACGGTGGGGCAACGCGCCGCGATCCCGGCCATGTCGTCCAGCCTGGCCCAGCAATTGAGCGCAATGTCGCAGCCGGCCGCCAGCGCGCGTTCAGCCCGCTCAGGCACAGTCCCGTCCAGCGCCTGCATATCGAGGTCATCGGTCAGCAGCAGCCCGTCAAACCCGATGCGCTTGCGGATGATTTCCGACACCACGAACGGCGACTGGGTGGCCGGGTGGTCCGCATCCCACGCGGTAAAACGGATATGGCCGGTCATCGCCATCGGCGTATCAGCCAGCGCCCTGAACGGGGCGATGTCACTTTCCAGCTCGGCCGCGCTGGCGGTGACAGTCGGCAATTCCTTGTGGCTGTCAGCCATGGCGCGGCCGTGCCCCGGCATGTGCTTGATGGTGCCGACCACCCCGGCACGAGCCAGACCATCCAGCACCGCGCGGCCAAGCGCCGCCACGCGCAGCGGCTCGCTGCCATATGCGCGGTCGCCGATCACGTCGTGCGCGCCGGGCTGGCGCACGTCGAGCACGGGGGCATGGGTGCAGGTGATCCCCACTTCGGCCAGGTCATGCCCCAGCGCCTCGGCGTTGGCGCGCGCCGCTTCGATCGCGGAGGCCGGGGCCAGATCGAACAGGCAATCAAATACCGCACCGGCGGGATAGGCCAGCCATTCCGGCGGCTTCATCCGCGCGACCCGTCCGCCTTCCTGATCGATGGTGATCAGCAGCCGATCGCGCCCATGCAAGTCGCGCAAGGCATCGGTCAGCGCGCGCAGCTGGGCGCGGCTTGCCACGTTGCGGCCAAACACAATGTAGCCCGCCGGGTCCGCGTCCTTGAAAAAGGCGCGCTCGTCAGCGGTCAGGGTCAGACCGGACAGGCCGAAAATAGCGGGCGTCATGCGCGGTGAATTCGCAGCAACCGGAAAATTTCGCAAGCCGCGGGCCGCACCGGAGTGTGCAAAAGCCCCGGTGCGCCGCGCGTTACTTGACCTGGCAGGAAATCCCGCTGGCCTTCAGTTTGCCGCATAGCGCCTGCGCCGAGGCCGCATCAGGCGCGACGGCCTGCAAGCGATAGACGGTGCCGATGTCGGCATTGCCCGCGACCACCCGGTGCGGCACGCCAGACAGCGCGGCCCCGGCCTGACCGACCAGCTTGGTCCAGCCCGCTTCCGCCGTCGCCTTGGACGAGAACGCGCCGACCTGCACGCCGACCCCGCCGCTGGCCACCGCCGCCGGAGCAGGCGAGGCGGCTGGAGTTGCCGCTTTGCTCGGCATGGCCGACGGAACAGGTGCCGGAACCACTGGAGCGCCCGGTTCACCGCCCAGCTGGGGTGGGCGATTCTGCCCTTCGGACACGGCAAAGCTGCTGTCGCCGGTGCCATCGAACGTCTTCCCGCCCGGATCCTGCGGGGCTGTCTTGTACGGCTGATCAGGCGCCTCGATCACGCTGCCATCGGCGACCAGCGCCGGATCGGGACCGCGATTGGTGGCCCACCAGATGCCGCCAACGATAGCCGCCAGCGCAACCAGGCCCACCAGCACGAATGCGGCCAGCTTGCCGTTGTCAGAGCCTTGCGGCTCATCCCAGTCATCTTCGGGAGATTCCAGCCAGGGCAGGCGCTCTTCCTCTTCGGTCAGGTCCAGCTGCCCGGTTTCGAGCCGCTGATCATCTCGATCCTCAGCCCCGGTTTCCCACGGCTGGAGTTCCTCGTCCTGGTTCCGATCGTCAGTCGCGCCCATCATTCCTACATTTCCTCCACCGCCTCGACGCCCAGCAGCGCCAGCCCGTTGCGGATCAGCTGCCCGATTTGCGTGGCAAGATAAAGTCTTGCCCCAGTAAGGTTAATATCCTGTGCCACGATGAAGCGCTTTTCCGGGCGATCGTTGCCAAGGTTCCAGTAACCATGCAGCGCCGCGGCCAGGTCATACAGGTAGAAGGCCACCCGGTGCGGCTCGCGCGCGGCGGCGGCGGCTTCGATCAGGCGCGGGAACTGGGCCGCCAGCTTGATCAGCGCCAGCTCTTCCTCGCCCAGCAGGTGCAGGTGGTCGGAGCTGGGCGCGAACCCTTCCGCCCGCGCCTTGCCAAGTGTCGAGGAGATGCGCGCATGGGCATAATGAATGTAGAAAACTGGATTTTCTTTGCTGTTCTCCAGAACTTTTGCGAAATCGAAGTCCATTTCAGACTCCGGTTTGCGAGTAAGCATGCTCAGGCGGACCACGCCTTTACCAAATTGTTCACCCGCACGATCCTGTACGGTCCGAACAACATCCGCCAGAGTAACGAAGTTGCCCGCGCGCTTTGACATCTTCACCGGCTCTCCATCCTGGAGAAGCTGAACCATCTGAACAAGTTTGATTTCAAACGGAACTGTCCGATTATCTTTCGACGTCAGTGCTGAAACGGCGGCCTTGATTCGCTTTACCGTTCCGGCATGGTCCCACCCCCAGACGTCAACCAACGCGTCGGAGCGCGTTGCCTTTTCGTAGTGATACGCCAAGTCCGCGCCGAAATACGTCCAAGTTCCATCAGACTTCTTAATCGGCCGGTCCTGATCATCGCCGAAGCGCGTCGAGCGGAACAGCGGCAGCGCGACCGGTTCCCAATCGTCAGGCAGCTTGCCCTTCGGTGCCTCCAGCACTCCGTCATAGACCAGATCGTTCTCTCTCAGCCACTTCTCGGCGACCTCCAGCTTGCCGCTTGCATGAAGGTCAGCTTCATGTTCAAAACGATCATGGACAATCCCCAAAAGGGCCAAATCGTCTCTAATCATCTGCATCATCGCATTGACAGCACGTGACTGGAACAAGCTGATCCATTCACTCTCGGCCCTTCCAACCCAGCGCTCGCCTTCGCTGCGAGCCAAATTCTGACCTACCGGAACGAGGTACTCGCCAGGATACAATCCTTCGGGAACTTGGCCGACCGAATGACCAAGGGCTTCAAGGTAGCGATGGTATGTAGAGCGGGCCAATACTTTGACCTGCGCGCCCGCATCGTTGACGTAGTATTCGCGGATCACCTTGTGCCCGGCCGCTTCGAGCAGGCTGGCCAGCGCATCGCCCACCACCGCGCCGCGGCAATGGCCCATGTGCATCGGCCCGGTCGGGTTGGCCGAGACGTATTCGACGTTGACCGTCGTGCCCCCGCCGATGGCCGATTTGCCATAATCGCCGCCCAGCGCGGCAATCGTGCGCAGCTCGTCCAGCCAGGCGGCCGCGTTCAGGCGCAAGTTGATAAAGCCCGGCCCGGCGATTTCGGCGGCGGTGACGGACGGGATCTTCGCCAGTTCGCCCACCAGCGCCTCGGCCAGCGCGCGCGGGTTCATGCCGGCGGGCTTGGCCAGCACCATCGCGGCGTTGGTGGCCAGATCGCCGTGCGCGGGATCGCGCGGCGGCTCCACCGCCACGGCGGCGCGACTGAGGCCGGCGGGCAGCGTGCCTGCGGCTTCCAGCGCATCAAGCGCAGCGGCAACATGGCCCGCAAAGGCCGCGTGAAGAGTGGTCTGCTGTGTCATGGCGCGGCGGTTAGCGGGTTTCGGCCCGCTTGCAAATCCTCCGCGTCAGAGCCCCGTCACCGCGTGGCGTTATAGGTCAGCTGGTCTTGCGACAGCTGGAAGCCCACCAGCACTTCAAAGGTGGCGCGGATGACTGCCGCCTTTACTTCCGGACGCGACAGCGGATCGACTGCCGCGTCGGCATCGCCCGCCTTGCGCTTGCGGGTGATCTGCTCGCGAATATCGGCCGGAATCGTCGCTTCGGCCTTGTCGATATAAGCCGAACCCGCCCCGCTGGCCGAAGCGCGTTCCTGACCGTCGGCAAAGTTCAGCGTCACTTCACCGACGCGCTTGGAAATCACGGCAGTGCCGCCGCGCAGCACAGTGACGAAATAGGGCACAGTCACGCTGCGCGCGCCGCGCGTGTCGGTGCGGCGGGCGAGCACGTCGAAAGTGGTGGAGGCAAAGACCTTGTCACCCGAATCGTTGCAGGTGCTGCGCACGTTGGTCAGTGCGGCGACCAGATCGATGTTGTCGGCCGTGGTCACGCCGGGGGTGCGGAACAGGGTGATGTCGCCCGTGTAATCGGCCACGCCAACCGCCGGGCAGGCGGTGCGGACCGCCGTGATACCCACACCTTCGTCGACCACGATGTCGCCAGTTCCCCGGCATCCGGCCAGAGCGATGGCAAGAACGGCGGCGGCAATCAGGCGGGTGCGAAGCTTCATCTATTCGGTCCTTCACGCGAATGCGTGCGCCTGCCCTAGCGGCGCGCGCGGCAAAGCGCTAGGGGGGCGAACATGAACGCGCCCTTTCCAGCTTCCGAAAAGCCATCCCTTCGCCTGCTGCTGGCCGCCCCGCGCGGGTTTTGCGCCGGGGTCGACCGTGCGATCGAGATTGTCGAACGCGCGCTCGAACGGTTCGGCAAGCCCGTCTATGTCCGGCACGAGATTGTCCACAACCGCTATGTGGTGGACGGCCTGAAAGCCAAGGGCGCCGTATTCGTCGAGGAACTGGATCAGGTGCCGGATGGCGCGCAAGTGGTGTTCAGCGCGCACGGCGTGCCCAAGTCCGTTCCCGCGGCCGCCACCGCGCGCGGGCTGGACTGGCTGGATGCCACTTGCCCGCTGGTCAGCAAGGTCCACCGTCAGGCCGAACGCCAGATCGAGGCCGGGCGGCACATCCTGTTCATCGGCCATGAAGGCCATCCCGAAGTGATCGGAACGATGGGGCAGGTGCCAGAAGGCAGCATCACGCTGGTCGAAACGGTTGACGATGTCGCCGGGCTGGACTTCCCCGCTGGCACGCCGCTGGCCTTCCTGACCCAGACCACGCTGTCGGTCGACGACACGGCGGAAATCGTCGTCGCGCTTCAGGCACGCTTCCCCCAGATCATCGCGCCCAAGGCTGAGGACATCTGCTATGCCACCTCCAACCGGCAGGCGGCCGTCAAATCCATCGCGCCGCAGTGCCAGCTGGTGCTGGTGATCGGCGCGCCCAACAGTTCCAATTCCGTGCGGCTGGTCGAAGTGGCGGAACGCTGCGGGGCACGCGCATTTCTGGTCCAGCGCGCGACCGAGATCGATCCGGCATGGTTCGACGGGGTGGAAACCATGGGCCTCACCGCCGGGGCATCCGCCCCCGAAACACTGGTCAACGAAGTGGTCGACCGGATTGCGGAGCTGCGCGACGTCACCGTGGAACAGGTCGTTTCGGCCGAGGAAAACATGGTCTTCAAGCTGCCCCGTCAGCTGCTGGACTGAGCGCGCGCGATGGCCGTCTATACCCACCTGGGCGCGGAAGCGCTGGCCAGCCTGATCGCCGAGTTCGACGTCGGTGACCTGATCAGCGCCAAGGGCATCGCCGAGGGGATTTCCAACAGCAACTGGCTGATCGACACCACCGGTGCCGACGGGGCTGGCGCGCGCTTCATCCTGACGATGTACGAATACCGGATCGAGCTGGAGGACCTGCCGTTCTTCCTCTCGCTGCTGGACCACCTTGCGGCCAAGGGCTGTCCGGTGCCACGCACGATCCATGACCGGTCGGGCCAGCTGTACCGCAAGCTGGGCGACAAGGCGGTTGCGCTGATCGAATTCCTGCCCGGCGTTTCGGTGAGCGAGCCGACCCCCGGCCAGGCCCGCGCCGTGGGCCGCGCGCTGGCGCAGTTGCACCTGGCCGCCGCAGATTTCCCCCAGACCCGTTCCAACGGCATGGGACCGGCGGAATGGTTGCGGCTGGCCGATGCCTGCGGGGCGGATGGTCTGGCCAGCATCGACGCCGGATTCGCCGCGCAAGTGGCGCAGGACCTGCCGGAACTGGTGGCGCAGTGGCCCGCCGATCTGCCGCGCGGCGTGATCCATGCGGACCTGTTCCCTGACAACGTGCTGATGCTGGGCGATACGGTCAGCGGGCTGATCGACTTCTATTTCGCCTGCACCGATCTGCTGGCCTATGATGTGGCGGTGACGCATGCGGCGTGGTGCTTTGATGGCACGGGGCGCAACTTCGACGCCGCGATTTCTAAGGCTTTGCTGGAGGGGTATGAAAGCATCCGCCCGCTGAGTGAGGCAGAGCGCGCGGCCCTGCCGCTGCTGGCGCGCGGCGCGGCGATGCGCTTTGCAATGACGCGGGCGTGGGACTGGATGAACACCCCCGCCGACGCACTGGTGATGCGCAAGGACCCCCTGGCCTATGCCCGGCGGCTGGCGTTCTATGGCGATCCGGCCAACGCGGGCGTGTTTGCGCGCGGATGACCGAAACCACCGGCATGAAACGCGTTGAGGTGTTCACCGACGGCGCGTGCAAAGGCAATCCCGGCCCCGGCGGCTGGGGCGTGGTGCTGCGCATGGGACCGCATGAAAAGGAACTGTCCGGCGCGGAACCCGGCACCACCAACAACCGGATGGAACTGACCGCGGTGATCGCGGCACTCAGCGCGCTCAAACAGCCCTGCGAGGTCCACCTGCACACCGACAGCCGCTATGTGATCGACGGCATCACCAGCTGGATTTTCGGCTGGCAAAAGAACGGCTGGAAAACCGCCGCGAAAAAGCCGGTGCTGAACGCCGACTTGTGGCAAGACCTGCTGGCCGCCACCCGCCCGCACAAGATCAAATGGATCTGGGTTAAGGGCCACGCCGGCCACCCCGAAAACGAACGCGCCGACCAGCTGGCCAGCGACGCGGCGGAGAGCCTGCGGCGGTAAGAGGGGCGCAGGGCCAAACTTAACGCCCCAGACTTACCTTAACTTACCTTAACCTACCTTACCTTAACCTACCTTACCCTCTACACCCCGCCCATGCTGAGCTTGTCGAAGCATCGTCCTTCACTTCGCGTCCAGTGTCTGACGACGGAAGAAAAAAGACAGTCCTTCGACAAGCTCAGGACGAGCGGGGTTAAGGGATGCGTCAGTGAGGAACTGACGCTGAGGCCTGATTACTCCGTGGTAGTATCAACCACTTCGGCGTCCGGCCCATTCTTCTTGATCGATTCGATCGCGTTCTTGGCGCTGGCCTTGCTGCTGTAGCCTTCGGTCCAGAAAATCGTTTCCGAGTTATAGCAGAAATACGCCACGAACTCGCCAGCCTTGTTTTTGCGGATTTCGAAACGGTGGGCCATGCAATCCTCCTGTGGATGATGCTGACAGCTTAACGCAAATATCCGGATTCGCTAGCGAAAGCGGGCAGGCGTGTAAGGCGCGGGATCAACCGCTCCGGCATCCTGCCCCAGCAGCAACCGCAGCGCGACATCGGCCGCCGCCGGGGCGGTCTGGATGCCGAAGCCGCCCTGCCCGGCGAACCAGAAGAACCCCGGCGCGGCCGGATCAAAGCCATAGACCGGCAGCCGGTCGGGCGCAAAGCTGCGCAGGCCAGCCCACTTGTGTTCGATCCGCTGGATACGCCAGTCGACCACGTGCTCGAACCGGTCAATCGCCAGCGCGACGTCCAGTTCCTCCGGCGCGGCATCGCAGGGCGGGGTGGGCGTTTCGTCATGCGGGCTGAGCCACAGCTTGCCCGCCTCCGGCTTGAAATAGAACAGCTCGTCGATGCCCAGCACCAGCGGCAGATCGGTTGGCGGCGGCGAGTCCAGCCGCAGTTGCGCGACCGTGCGGCGATAGGGCTGGATGCCGATCGGCGGCACCCCAGCCAGCGCGGCCACTTCGTCGGCCCAGGCCCCGGCGGCATTGACCAGCACGGCGGCGTGCAACTCGCGCCCGTCCGCCAGCATGATCCGCCAGTGATCGCCATCCCGCACCGCACCCGCCAGCCGCGCCTTGCAGAGCAGCCCGGCCCCGCCGCGCCGCGCTTCGCCCAGCCAGTGCTGATGCAGCCCAGCGACATCGATGTCACAGCAATCCGGCTCCAGCGCGCCTGCCGCCCAGTCGGCCTGCAACCCCGGCAGGCGCAGTTCCAGCGCGGCGCGGTCCAGTCGCTCCACCCGCACGCCCAGCGCGCGGTAGGTGGCGATGAAGTCGTCCAGTTCGGCCAGCTCGCCGGTGCGCGCCAGGGTCAGTGCGCCGCGCTCGGCCAGGAAACCGTGCTGGTGCAGGAACGGCCCCGACGCAGTGGTCAGCGGCTGCACCCCCGGTCCGCCATAGCTTTCCGTCCAGAACGCCGCCGAGCGCCCGGTGGAGTGATAGCCCGGCTGGGCCTCTGCCTCCACCAGTGCGACGCGGCCATGCGGGGCCAGTCCGGCGGCCAGCGATGCCCCCGCAATCCCGGCCCCGATGACCGCGAAATCGAACTGCTGGGCCATTGCGGTTACTGCTCCCCGCCGCCGGCGATCCGGTCGAGGAAGGCATCGGCGGCGGCCAACGCGGGAATACGCACCGCATCCGCCTCGCGCAGCACTTCGTGGTGCGAAGCCTTGCCGTAATTGATCAGCTGCACCTGCGGCAGCCGCGCGGCGGCGCGCGCGGTGGCGCCATAGCCGACCAGCTTGTCGGTATCGGTGGCCAGGATCAGCACCGGCTGGCGCACGCCTTCCAGCAGCCGCCCCGCAAACAGGCCGCGCATAGAGGCATAGGCCCGTTCCACCCAGCCCCAGCTGCCCGGCCCCATCACCAGTTCGGGCCGCGCCGCGCGCCACCACAGTTCATCGGCATAGCGCTCCGCATCGTGGGTCAGCAGGTGGGCGCGCGCCTCTGGGGGTTCGCCGGGCTTTTCGCTCCACTTCCACGCCGGGCGGCGCGGATCGCCCAGCGCCTTCATCAGGCGCGCGGCGGTGTGCATCACCGCATCGGGCAGGACGCTGGCGGTAAAGCCCAGCATTGGTGCGGACAGCAGCACCCCGGCCGGATCGACCCGCCCTTCGGCCACCGCGCGCAGCACCAGGTGTCCGCCCATCGAATGCCCGGCCAGCACGTGCGGCCCCGGCGTTGCCGCCCGCCAATCGGCCCAGAGCGCGGCGAGATCATCCACCCAGGTCGAAAAATCGTCGATATGGCCGGTGACGGCATCGTTGCCCAGCCGCCCGGACCCGGCCTGCCCGCGCCAGTCCGCCGCCGTGACGTGCCAGCCCAGACCGTGCCAGTGGTCCAGCGTTTCCAGGTACTTTTCGTAAAAGTCACCCCGCCCCGGCAGGAACAGGATTGAACCCTTCGCCGTCGCCGCTGGCACCGGCCAGTCGATCCGGCGGATGGCGTGACCGTCGCGCGCGGTCCAGCGGCTTTCCTGTGCGGCAGTCGGGATGGAGCGCCGGTCGAACGGGTCTGTCACGTGGCTAATTCCAGCCTCTTGGGGGTGGTTACTTTTTGGTAAGCCCTGCCCTGTACACCCCCGGATAACTTGGGGGGCATAATGCCGGACTTCGAATTTCGTTACCTATTGCTGGGGGGCTTGGCAATCGCGCTGCTGATCGCGGCGATTACCGATATTCGCCGCCGCCAGATCGACAACTGGCTGACCCTGACCATCGCCGCCGGGGCGCCGCTATACTGGTGGGCCAGCGGCATGACCTTCATGCCCGGCATCGCCTGGCAACTGGGGCTGGCCGCGCTGACCTTTGCCATCCTGTTCGCCATGTTCGCGCTGGGCGTGATGGGCGGCGGCGACGTGAAGCTGCTGACTGCGGTGGCGCTGTGGATCACGCCGCTGTGGTTCATGCGGCTGGTCGTGGTGATGTCGATCATCGGCGGACTGCTGACGCTGGCGATGTGGATCCACCACCGCGCAGCCAAGCGCACGGGCCGCCTCGCCATTCCATACGGAGTTGCCATCGCCTGTGCGGGGCTGTGGGCCTTGTTCGCACAGCACCGCGCATTGTTTCACCTGCCGGCCAACGCGGCCGGACTGGGGTGAACCGGATTTTAACCAGTTTGCCCGATTGAGACGTTTGGATGTCGGGATTTTTTCTAGGGGGCTTGCACAGCCATGGATAAGAAGAAGCTGATGCTGCTGCTTGGCGCACTGGTCATTGCGATCGGTACGGCCACGGCTGCGCGGAACCTGTTGGCGGGCGGCGCAACGCCGGATGCCGAAGCGGCCCAGCAAGTGCCCAAGGGTCCCAAGGTGCTGGTCGCCCAGCGCGGGTTGCCGATTGGCACGATCCTGACGGCGGATTCCGTCTCGTTCCAGCAATGGCCCAAGGAAATGGTGCAGGACGCCTATTTCCTGGACGGCGAAGCGGACATCAACAAGCTGCTTGGCACGGTGGTACGCTATCCCGTCACCGCCGGTCAGCCGCTGACCCAGGGCGCGCTGGTCGCGCCGGGCGATCGTGGCTTCCTGGCCGCCGCGCTGGGGCCGGGCATGCGGGCGATCACCATCCCCGTGTCACAGAAGACCGGCGTGGCCGGGTTCGTCTTCCCCGGTGACCATGTCGACCTGATGCTGACCCAGACCGTCAAGGCCACCGACGGCGGGGAATCGCTGAAGACCGCCGAAACGATCCTGCGCAACGTCCGTGTGCTCGCCACCGACCAGTCGACGCAGAGCGAAACCAAGGACAACGGCAAGACCGTGGTCCGCGCGTTCCGCACCGTGACGCTGGAAGTGACGCCCAAGATCGCCGAAAAGATCACCGTCGCCCAGACGCTCGGCACGATCAGCCTGGCGCTGCGCTCCATCGCGGACAACCAGGCCGAACTGGACCGGGCGATTGCCAGCGGCAGCGTCAAGGTGCCCGCCGGTGCGACCAAGGAACAGGAAGAAGCCCTGCTCAAGACCGCGCTGGGCCGTCCCAACGATGGCGGCACCACGTTCGTGACCGGTGGCGACGTGTCGCGCTTCCAGCGCCGCACCGTACCGCCGACCAAGCTCGAAGCGGCCAAGCAGGTCGCCGAAGCCGCCGTCAACGCCTATGCCGACCGGGCCGGAATGCCGGCAGCCTCGGCTGCCCCCCGCCCGGCCGCTCCCGCTGGACCGGTGGTCCGCGTGACGCGCGGCAAGAACACCGTCGAAGAACAGGTGGGCCGTTAAGATGAAGCGCAATTCCATCCCCGCCGTTCGCGGCGCGCAGAAAGGCACCCCGATGAAGCGCCTTGCCTCCAACCTTGTTGCCGCCGCCTGCCTGGCCGCGCCGCTGGCCCTGCTGCCGGTGACGGCCCAGGCCCAGTCGGTCAGCCGTCCGGCCAGCGACGTTGTCCTGTCGATCGGGCGCGGCCAGCTGATCACGGTCGGCGGGGCGATGGCCGACGTGTTCGTTGCCAACGATTCGATTGCCGACGTGCAGGTAAAATCGCAGCGCCAGCTGTACGTGTTCGGCAAGGCGGGCGGTGAAACCACCGTCTATGCCAGCAACGCGGCGGGCGACATCATCTGGTCGGCCACGGTCCGTGTCGGCTCCAACATCGAAAGCGTCGACCAGATGCTGCGGCTGGCCATGCCGGACGCCAAGGTCGCCGTATCGACGATGGGCACCAACACCTTCCTGCTGACCGGCACGATCGGCGCGCCCGAAGATGCCGCCGAAGCGGAACGCCTGGTTCAGGCCTATGTCGGCAAGGACGCGAACGTGATTTCGCGGCTGAAGATGTCCACCCCGCTGCAGGTCAACCTGCAGGTCCGGTTCGCGGAAGTCAGCCGGTCGCTGGTGAAGGAATTCAGCAGCAACCTGATGACCCGCGACCTGACCGGCGGCTTCACCTTCGGGATGTCGCGCGGCCGCCCGGCGGGCGTGATCGGCAACGCCATCGACTCCACGATGTTCCCGCGACTTGATGCCTCGACGGCGCTGGGCCTGCCGGCCGGTTCGCTGTCGCTGCCGTACAATCCGCAGACGGGCCAGTTCATCGTCGGCGGCACGTCCTATACCTTTGCCGGCAATCAGGCCTCGCAGACCGCGCTGGGCCTGGCGGGCCGCCTGTTCGGCATGGATGTGCTGGCCGGCCTCGACCTGGGTGAAAAGGTGGGCCTGGTCACCACGCTGTCCAATCCGAACCTGACCGCGCTGTCGGGCGAAACGGCTGAATTCCTGGCGGGCGGGGAATACCCGATCCCGATCAGCCAGGGCCTTGGCACGACGTCGGTCGAATACAAGAAGTACGGCGTCAGCCTGGCCTATACCCCGTTCGTGCTGGCCAATGGTCGGATCTCGCTGCGGGTCCGTCCGGAAGTGTCCGAGTTGTCGAGCCAGGGCGCGATCACGATCAATGGCTTCCAGGTGCCCGCACTGACCGTGCGCCGCGCCGAAACGACCATCGAACTCGGCTCCGGCCAGAGCTTCATGATCGCCGGGCTGATGAGCAACAGCGCCCAGAACACGGTCGAAAAGATGCCGGGCGCCGGTGACCTGCCGATCCTGGGCTCGCTGTTCCGCTCCACCAACTTCCGCCGCGGCGAAACCGAACTGGTGATCATTGTCACGCCGTACCTGGTCAACCCGGTCGACGCGAACGACATCAAGCTGCCGACCGATGGCTATCAAAGCCCGGACGACATCCAGCGCGTGCTGGGCAACATGGGCAGCGATGGCAAGATGGGCGGGAAACGCCCCGTTCCCACCGCTGCTCCGGACGCGGCCCAGGCGCCCAAGGTGGGCGACCTGATCGAACCCGCCGCCCCCGTGCCCACCGGCAAGAAGCCCAAGCGCAGCAAGACCCGCACGGCCAGCGCGGATGCCGCCGCTGCCGCACCCGGCTTTGGCCTGAACTGAGAGAGGTGACCATGATGCGCATTCATTCGACCCGCATGGCGCTTGCCGCCGCGATCACCCTCTCGCTGGGCCTGTCCGCCTGTGGCGGCATTCCCACCAACCGCGGCCTGGAAAGCAACCGCCAGCCGGTGGTCCAGCGCACCAATTACACGCTCGACATCACGGCCGGCCCCGGCGGCTTGTCGCTGCCGGAACAGCGCCGTCTGGCTGGCTGGTTCGAAGCGATGGACCTGCGCTATGGCGATCGCATCACGGTTGATGATCCGCTGAAGAACGGCGCCACCCGCGCCGCCATCGAGGCCGTGGCCGGACGCTATGGCATGCTGCTGGGCGATGAAGCACCGGTGACCGCCGGTTACGTCAACGCCGGATCGGTGCGCGTGGTCGTCACCCGCTCCACCGCCAGCGTGCCGAACTGCCCGGACTGGTCCGCCAATTCCGACGCCAACCCGCTGAACGCGACCAACCCCAACTATGGCTGCGCCGTGAACAGCAACCTGGCCGGGATGGTCGCCGATCCGGAACACCTGATCAAGGGCGCAACGGCCAAGGGCCAGACCACGATCATGAGCTCCACCAAGGCCATCGAAACCTATCGCGGCGCCACACCCACGGGTGAAGGCGGCCTGAAGGCCCAGTCCAGCCAGAGCGGGAAGTAAGCCATGAATGCTCCTTGGAAACCCGGCACTCCGGGCAATCGCGACGCCTTCAACGCCTTCATCTGCGACGAAGCCGCGCTGGACGTGCTGCGTCCGGTCGTGATCGAAATGGGTTGGCAGCCTGAAAAGTGCCACAAGGGCGGCCTGCGCAACGCGGTGCAGTCGCTGTCGATCACCGCCAGCCCGAACATCCTGATGGTCGACCTGTCGGAAAGCGGCGACCCGCTGAGCGACATCAACGCGCTGGCCGAAGTCTGCGAACCCGGCACGGTCGTGATCGCGGTCGGCCAGGTCAACGATGTGCGCCTGTACCGCGACCTGCTGGCCAGCGGCATTCAGGACTATCTGCTGAAGCCGCTGTCGCCGGGCCAGGTCCGCGATGCGCTGGTCAACGCCCAGGCGATCTTTACCGCGCCCAAGAACCAGGATGTGTCCGCTGCCAAGCGCCACATCTCCACTGCGGTGATCGGCACGCGCGGCGGGGTTGGCGCCTCCACACTCGCCACCTCGCTGGCCTGGCTGTTCAGCGCGGACGACAAGATGCCGACCGCGCTGCTGGATCTGGACGTCCACTTCGGCACCGGCGCGCTGGCGCTGGACCTTGAGCCGGGCCGCGGGCTGACCGACGCGATCGAAAATCCGGGCCGCATCGACGGGCTGTTCATCGAACGCGCGATGATCCGCGCCAACGATCACCTCGCGATCCTCTCGGCCGAAGCGCCGATGAATTCGCCGCTGATGACCGACGGCGCCGCGTTCGTGCAGCTGGAGGAGGAATTCCGCCAGGCGTTCGAAATGACGGTGATCGACCTGCCGCGCAACATGCTGATCAACTTCCCGCACCTGCTGGCCGACGTGAATGTCGTGCTGCTGGTCACGGAAATGACGCTGGCATCGGCCCGCGACGCGATCCGCATCCTGTCGTGGCTGAAGGCCAACGCCGCCCATGTCCAGCCGATCGTGATCGCCAACAAGGTCCAGCCGGGCGTCGCTGAAATCAGCAAGGCCGATTTTGAAGCCTCGATCGAACGCAAGATCGGCTTCACCATCCCCTACGACATCAAGGCGGCGTCGAACGCGGCCAAGCTGGGCCAGACGTTTGCCGATGCCAACCGCTCGTCGAAGGCGGGTACGGTCATGCGGGAAATCTCCAAGGCCGTGCTGGGCGTGGGCGATGGCGCGGCGGCCGACGAAGTGGTCAAGGCCAAGACCTCGCTGCTGGGCAAGTTCGACCTCAAGTCGCTGCTGACCAAGAAAGACAAGGCCAAGGCGCCCGCCCCGGTCAATGGCTGACGGCGTGAAGCGGAACGATGTTGGGATGCCTGTGCCGCTGCGGCGGACAGGCTCCCGCTAGGGAAAGCGTGATCCAACGATGAACATGTTCCAGATCCTGCTGGTCGCCGTGGGCCTGATGGCGTTCATGGTCATCGGTTACCTCGCGTTCGCCGGACCATCGGCGTCGAAGGAAAGCGCGCGGCGCCTGCAGGCGGTGCGCTTCCGCCATTCGGACAGCACCACCGACCGGGTCGAGGCACAGCTGCGCAAGGCGGTCGCATCGCGCAAGCCGAAGATGCACCAGATCGCCGGGTCCGAATCGCGGGTCGCAGCGCTGGCGCTGCGGCTGCATCGCACCGGCAAGGGCTGGACGCTGTCGCAGTATCTCTATGCTTCCGCCGGGCTGGCGGTTGTGGTGACAGTGCTGGTTTATCTCAAGTCGGGCGCGGCGATGCTGGCGCTGGGCGTCGGCCTGCTGGTCGGCGCGGGGCTGCCGCACATGGTCGTGGGGCATTTCATCAAGAAGCGCGGCTCCGACTTCACCAACAAGTTCCCCGACGCGATCGAACTGCTGGTGCGCGGCCTGCGGTCTGGCCTGCCCGTCACCGAAACGCTGGGCGTCGTGTCCAGCGAAGTGCCTGGCCCCGTGGGCGAGGAGTTCAAGCTGGTGACCGACCGCATCCGCGTGGGACGGACGATGGAAGAAGCGTTGCAGGAAACGGCCGACCGGCTCAACACGCCCGAATTCAGCTTTTTCTGCATCACTCTGGCGATCCAGCGCGAAACCGGGGGCAACCTGGCGGAAACGCTGTCGAACCTGGCGGACGTGCTGCGCAAGCGCGCGCAGATGAAGCTCAAGATCAAGGCCATGAGCTCTGAATCCAAGGCATCCGCCATCATCGTCGGATCGCTGCCGTTCATCGTGTTCGCGCTCGTCTACTGGATGAACCCCACGTACCTTGGCGGGTTCTTCACCGACGACCGCCTGATCGTGACGGGCCTTGGCGGCCTGACGTGGATGGGCATCGGCGTGTTCATCATGGCCCAGATGGTCAACTTCGAAATCTGAGCGAGGGACAGGAACCACGATTATGAACACCCCGCCCGGACCAACACTGCTCGGCATCGACGTCCTCTGGGTCGGCTCGATCCTGGCCGGACTTGCCGCGATGGCCGTGATGTTCGCGATCTATACCGCGATCACCATCCGCGATCCGATGCAAAAGCGCGTCAAGTCGCTCAACGAACGGCGCGAACAGCTCAAGGCCGGGATCATCACCCCGGCCACCAAGAAGCGCGCCAAGCTGGTGCGCAAGAATGAAACCACCGACAAGATGCGGGACACGCTGTCCTCGCTCAAGGTGCTACAGCAGAGCCAGCTGGAAACGATCCAGCAAAAGCTGGCCCAGGCCGGGATCCGCAAGAAGGAACTGGGCGTCGCGATCATCTTTGCGCGCATGGTGCTGCCGATCGTGCTCGGCGGGATCGCCGGTTTCATGATCTATGGCATCAATTACTTTCCGGACTGGGGCGGCATGAAGCGCGTGATGGGCTTCGCCGCGGCCGTCGGCCTTGGCTACAAGGGGCCGGAACTGGTCCTGCAGAACATGATTTCCAAGCGCACCGACGCGATCCGCAAGGGCCTGCCCGACGCGCTGGATCTGCTGGTGATCTGCGCAGAGGCCGGCCTGACCGTCGACGCCGCGTTCAACCGCGTGGCCAAGGAACTGGGCCGTGCCTATCCGGAACTGGGTGATGAATTCGCGCTCACCGCAATCGAGCTGTCGTTCCTGACCGAACGTCGCCAGGCGTTCGAAAACCTGGCCTACCGCGTCGATCTGGAAGCGGTGAAGGGCGTGACCACGACCATGGTCCAGACCGAGCGCTATGGTACGCCGCTGGCCTCTGCGTTGCGCGTGCTGTCGGCCGAATTCCGCAACGAACGCATGATGCGCGCCGAAGAAAAGGCCGCGCGCCTGCCCGCGATCATGACCGTGCCGCTGATCCTGTTCATTCTGCCGGTGCTGTTCATCGTGATCCTTGGCCCGGCGGCCTGCTCCATCGCCGACGCCTTTTCGAAGGACTAAGCGCCGCAGCGCCGGGACACAAAAAGGCCGCCGTGGGGCAACCCGCGGCGGCTTTTCTGTTGGGTTGGCACCGATTGGGGCGGTGGGCCTTCAGCCCGGCACAACTTCCCCTTCGATCGCGCCAAACACCGTATGTCCCTTGGCGTCCTTCATCTCGATCCGCACCACATCGCCATATTGCAGGAACGGGGTGGCGGGGGCGCCAGTGGCGATGGTTTCAACCATGCGCTGTTCGGCAATGCACGAATAACCGCGCCCGCCCGCGCTGACCGGACGTCCCGGTGAACCATCGGGATGGCGATTGGACACCGTGCCGGACCCGATGATCGAACCCGCACCAATGCGCCGCGTTTTCGCCAGGTGGGCAATCAGGGTGCCGAAATCGAACGTGCACTCCTCGCCCGCCTCGGCCCGGCCGAACGGCTGGCCGTTCAGATCCACCGCCAGCACGCCGTGCAATCGCCCACCGTCCCAGGTGGCGCCCAGTGCATCGGGCGTGGCGAACACCGGCGAAAAGTGCGTCGCGGGCTTTGACTGGACAAAGCCGAAGCCCTTGCCCAGCTCATCCGGGATCAGGTTCCGCAAGGATACATCGTTGACCAGCCCGATCAGGCGAATGTGCTGCAGCGCCTCCGCCGGGGTGACGCCTTGCGGTACGTCGCCGGTGACGACGCAGATCTCCGCTTCCATGTCACAGCCCCACGCCGTGTCAGCCAGCGTTATCGCCGCGCGCGCGCCGCGCAAGTCGTCGCTGCCGCCCTGATACATCAGCGGATCGTGCCAGAAGCTGTCAGGCAACTCGCTGCCGCGCGCCTTGCGCACCAGTTCGACGTGATTGACGTATGCCGAACCGTCGGCCCACTGGTAGGCGCGCGGCAACGGCGCCAGCGCGTGGCGTTCGTGGAAGCGTTCGCGCGGAATCGCCTCGTGTTCCAGATCGGTCGCCAGGGCGCGCAAGAGCGGCTCGTAACGGTCCCAGTCATCCAGCGCGGCCTGCAGGGTCGGCACCAGATGGTCGGCATCGGCATACCAGGCCAGATCGTGCGAGACGACGACCAGCCGCCCATCCCGGCCATGTCCATCGCGCGTCGGCAGCGTTGCAAGTTTCATTGGTCAACCTTCCTTGTTGCCGGGGGCCGCGCTTTCCAGCTTGTGCACCTGGTCGTTGATCCGGGCCAGCACGGCCTTGAAGTCGCGGCGTTCCTGCGCGGTCAGCACGGCGAACAGCTGCTTTTCCATGCCCAGCGCCAGCGGCATGATCTCGGCATGCATGGCCTTGCCCGCCGCCGTCAGTTCCAGATGGTGCGAGCGGCCATCGCGGTCATTCGGGCTGCGCGCGGCCAGACCGCGGTCCTCCAGCACCTTGCACGCGCGGTTGACCGCCACCTTGTCCATCCGGGTCGCGCCAACCAGGTCGCGCTGGGTCAGCGCGCCGGCATCGCCCAGCACCGCCATGACCCGCCATTCGGGAATCTTCAGCCCGAACCGTTCACGATATTTGCCTGCAACCAGATCCGATACCGCGTTGGTGGTGACGGACATCAGGTAGGGCAGAAAATCAGACAAGCGGGACGATCGGGCAGGCATGGCAAACTGGTTCCTGTTGCAACCAGATGGCTACGCCCTGCCGCGCCAAAGCGCAACGGGAAACGCGCGGACTCAGGCCGGTTTCACCGCATCGGGCGCGGCCGCCGCAAAAGCGGGCAGCGCGTTCAGTTCGGCATCGATCCGCACCAGCCGCGGGAACGCGTCAACCGGCACACCAAAGCGCCGCGCGCTGTACATCTGCGGGACCAGGCAGATATCGGCCAGATCCGGCGCATCGCCGCCCAGCAGCCCGGTTTCCGGCGCGGCAGCTTCCAGTGCGGCCAGTCCGTCACCCAGCCAGCGGTGCAACCAGCCCGCGATCGCATCCTGGCCCTGCCCCATCTCGTGCCGCAGGTATTGCTGCACCCGCAAGTTCTGAAGCGGGTGGATCTCCGCCGCGATGGTCAGCGCCAGCGCCAGCGTGCGCGCCCGCGCCGCCGGATCGGCGGGCAGCAGCGGCGGATCGGGAAAGCGCACGTTGAGGTAGTCGATGATCGCCAGCGACTGACTCAGCCGGTGGCCGTCGATTTCCAGCAGCGGGATCAGCCCCAGCGGGTTGAGCACGCGATAATCATCCCCGCGCTGGTCACCGGCGACGAGATTCACCTCCACCGCGCGATATGCGACGCCCTTCAGGTTCAGCGCGATCCGCACACGATAGGCGGCGGATGACCGCCAGTAATCGTGCAGAACAACCTCCTGCGCCATCACAGCACCCTGCCCGCAACCGCATTCAACTTTGCCCGCAAGACCGGATCGCGCTGCGCGGGCGCGGTCATCACGGCGTTATCCAGCGCGGTGTCGATCGGGCTGGCACTGCGCCGCGCGGGCAGCGACGCGGCAAACCGGCGCACCACCCGGTGCGCCAGCGCGACATTGCGGTGCATCACGGCCAGCACGTCCTCTACGCTCACCGCCTCGCCCTCGCGCCAGCTGTCATAGTCCGTCACCATGGCAAGCAGGCCATAGGGCAGCTCCGCCTCGCGGGAGAGGCGCGCTTCGGGCATGGCGGTCATCCCGATCACGTCTGCGCCCCATGCCCGGTACATCCGGCTTTCGGCGCGGGTCGAGAATTGCGGCCCCTCCATCGCCAGATAGCAGCCGCCGCGATGCACCGTCGCCCCTTCCCCCGCTGCCGCTTCGGCAAGCCCGGCGGACAGGCGCGGGCAGACCGGATCGGCCATGCTGACGTGGGCAACGATACCTTCCGCGAAAAAGCTGTTGGCCCGGCTGCTCGTCCGGTCGATGAACTGGTCCACCGCCACGAAGTGTCCCGGCTTCATCGCCTCGTTCAGGGAACCGATCGCGGACAGTGCGATCACGTCGGTCACGCCGCAGCGTTTCAGCACGTCGATGTTGGCGCGGTAGTTGACCAGCGCGGGCGGAATCCGGTGACCCGGCCCGTGGCGCGGCAGAAACGTAAAGCGCACCCCCGCCAGCGTCCCGGTCGTCACGGGCGCGGAAGGCGCGCCGAACGGGCTGGAAACGTCGATTTCCTGCGCATCGTCCAGCCCGATCCCGGCCGCCAGGCCCGAACCCCCGATCACGCCGATGTGCCACGGCGCGCTCATTGGTGCGCCAGGATGCCTGCCATGATGAAGTCGATGCAATGCTCGCGATAGGCGTCGCGCAGATCATCGGTCAGCGTGTCGGTATCGAAACAGTGCTTCAGCACCAGCCGGGCGGAAAAGAACCGGTCGGCTGCGCCGGTGGCGGTGAAATAGAACAGTTGTGGATTGACGTTGCGGAACACGCCCTGCCGCACGCCGTCCTTGATCAACCGGTCATAGGCGCGGTGCAGCGGCATCAGATAGGCGTTGGCGATCCGCTGCGCTTCATCGTCATCACTTTCACGCACCAGCCGCATCAGCAGCCGGTTGAGGTAGGGCGTCTTGTAGAACGTATCGACCATGGCCCCGATGTGCCGCCGCAGCCGCGCATCGGGGGCCATGTCCTTGGCCATCAGCGCATCGACCGAGGTGACGATATCCGCCATGTCCCGATCCAGCAGGGCGCGCATCAGCCCGGCCTTGTTGCCGAAGTAGTACTTCACCAGCGCCGAGTTGAGCCCGGAGCGCAACGACAGTTCCGACAGCGAGATGTCGACAATGTCACCCTCGCGCATGATGTCCGATGCGGTCTGCAACAGCAGCTCGCGGGCACCTGCGCCGGCCTCGCCGTCGGTCTTGTGCGCGCTGTCGGTCATTCGTACGGCGGCTCCTCACCCCACCACGGGTAAAAGTCCGGCATATCTGCAGAAACCCGGCCGGGGAAGGCGGGCGGGCGCTTCTCAAGGAAGCTTTGCACACCTTCCTTCGCATCAACGCCCTTTGACAGGCGATAGATCGCGCGACTGTCCACCTTGTGTGCTTCCATCGGATGCGCGCCGGGCGGGATGCGCCACAGCATCGCACGGGTCATCGCCACCGATACGGCCGAGGTGTTGTCCGCGATTTCCCGCGCCAGTCCGCGCGCTGCATCGAGCAGCTCGCCCTGCGGATGAACCGAGCGGACCAGCCCGCCGCGCAAAGCCTCCTGCGCGTCAAAAATCCGGCCCGTCATGCACCATTCCAGCGCCTGGCTGGTGCCGACAAGGCGCGGCAGGAACCAGCTGGAGCAGGCCTCTGGCACGATCCCGCGCCGCGCGAAGACAAAGCCATAGCGGGCATTTTCAGACGCCAGGCGGATGTCCATCGGCAGCTGCATGGTAATGCCCACGCCCACGGCAACGCCGTTGCACGCCCCGATCAGTGGCTTTTTCGATTGATAGAGCCGCAGTGTCAGCAGCCCGCCGCCATCGCGCACGCGCGGATCGGACAAGTCCTCCACCGCCTCACCGCTGGCAAACACGGCGCGGCCATCATCGGGCGTCAGGTCGGCCCCGGCACAATAGGCGCGGTCCCCTGCCCCGGTAAAAATCACCGCCCGCACGCTGTCATCGGCGTCGGTGCGGTCCATGGCGTCGTTGATTTCCGCCATCATCGTGCCGGTGAAGGCATTGAGCTTTTCCGGCCGGTTGAGCGTCAGCGTGGCAATCCCCTCGCTGATGTCGAGGTTGATCTGCGAATAACCCATTGCCTTCTCCCAGTAATCGTCACGGCGCCTCCGCTTGACTGGGGGGGCGTCCGGACACCCACCCGAAACCCCGACTGCGCGAGGTTTCGGATGGGCCGATGCAAGCTTAGCGCGGCGCCATGCGGATGCCGCCGTCGAGGCGCACGTCCTCGCCGTTGAAGTAGCCGTTCTCGATCATGCACATGGCGAGGTTGGCATACTCTGCCGGGTTGCCCAGACGCTTGGGGTTGAGCACCGAGGCGCCCAGCGCGTCGCGCACGTTCTGCGGCGCGCCGGCCAGCAGCGGGGTATCGAAGATGCCCGGCAGGATGGTGTTGACGCGGATGTTCTCGCTCGCCAGATCGCGGGCGATCGGCAGGGTCATGCCGACCACGCCGCCCTTCGAGGCGGAGTAAGCGGCCTGGCCCATCTGGCCGTCTTCAGCCGCCACCGATGCGGTGTTGACGATGGCACCGCGATCGCCGTCTTCCTGCGGCTCCAGCGTCATCATCCCGGCGGCCGACTTGGCGATACAGCGGAACGTGCCGACCAGGTTGATCTGGACGATCCAGTTGAACGCATCGAGCGGGAAGTGCTTGATCGAGCCATCTTCCTTGCTGCGGCTGGCGGTCTTGATCGCGTTGCCGGTGCCGGCGCAGTTGACCAGGATCCGCTCCTGCCCGTGGGCTTCGCGGGCCTTGGCGAACGCGGCATCGACGCTGGCGTCATCGGTCACGTTGCATTCGCAGAACACGCCGCCGATTTCAGCGGCCATGGCCTTGCCCTTTTCTTCCTGCAGGTCGAAAATGGCGACCTTGACGCCCTTGGCGGCGAGTGCGCGGGCCGTGGCGGCCCCAAGGCCGGAAGCGCCACCGGTAACGACGGCGGCAACAGTGTTGTCGAGCTTCATGTTTGGTATCCTCTTGGATTTGAAATCAGCGCAGCCCCTGCACCGTGCCGGGGCTGCCGGTTGGATCAGACCATTTCGACGATCGTGACGTTGGCGACACCGCCGCCTTCGCACATCGTCTGCAGGCCATACTTGCCACCGCGCGCCTTGAGCGCGTTGAGCAGCGTCGACATCAGTTTGGTGCCCGAAGCACCGAGCGGGTGGCCCAGCGCAATCGCGCCGCCGTTGACGTTCAGCTTTTCCGGGTCGGCCCCGGTGTGCTTCAGCCACGCCATCGGGACCGAGGCGAACGCTTCGTTCACTTCATACAGGTCGATGTCGCCGATCTTGAGGCCCGCCTTGGCCAGCGCCTTGTCGGTCGCGAACAGCGGCTCTTCCAGCATGATGATCGGATCGCCGGCGGTAACGGTCAGCGTGTGGATCCGGGCGAGCGGGGTCAGGTTATAGCGCTTGAGCGCGGCTTCCGACACGACGAGCGCCGCGGACGAACCGTCGCAGATCTGGCTGGAGCTGGCCGCCGTCAGCGCGCCGCCCTCGGACAGGAGCTTCACGCCTGAGATGCTCTCCAGCGTTGCGTCGAAGCGGATGCCTTCATCCTGGGTGTGCAGCGCCGGGCCATCGGGCGTCTCGATCTCGATCGGGACGATTTCGTTGGCGAACGCGCCCGCGTTGGTCGCAGCGATAGCGCGCTGGTGGCTGGTCAGGGCAAAGCGGTCCAGATCGTCCTTGGTGAAGCCGTGCTTCTTGACGATCATTTCGGCGCCCATGAACTGCGACCACATCACGCCGGGATACTTGGCTTCCAGGCCGGGCGACTTGTAGGTGCCCAGCCCTTCCTTGGCATGGAACATCGCGCTGGAGCCCATCGGCACGCGGGTCATGCTTTCCACGCCCGCCGCGATCACCATGTCCATCGTGCCCGACATCACCGCCTGCGCGGCAAACTGGATTGCCTGCTGCGACGAACCACACTGGCGGTCGATCGTCACCGCCGGGGTCGATTGCGGCAGCAGCTTCGATGCCAGCACCGCATTGCGGCCGACCTGCCCGGCCTGCTGCCCGGCCTGCGTGACGCAGCCCATGATCACGTCCTCGACCCCAGCCGGGTCAACGCCCGTGCGGCCAACCAGCGCATCCAGCGTGGCGGCGGCCAGGTCGACCGGGTGGACCCCGGCGAGGCGCCCTCCGCGCCGACCACCGGCCGTGCGCACTGCATCAACGATATAGGCTGTCGCCATTTTCCGACTCCCTTTGACAGAACCAATTTAATCGATCGATTAAAGCGCTGGATGCCGAGCGTCAAGCGGCTCCACCCGGCAACGCTGTTTGCACCATCCACGACAGTTGTGTTGCAGGAAAAACACAGAACGGTTGTAAATCTGCGGTTCACAAAATCCTGTTTTGCAACCGATTGGGTTCTGCAACAGAACACCGATATTGGGCCTTCAAAGCAAGGCCCTTGGGGCGCAGATGGGGGCATCCAGATACGCTTCTTTTTCACCAGTTCCCTTCGCCGCAAGCGATGGGATGACCTAGGGGCTTGAATAATATGAATTTTATTCGGAAGTCTGCGCTTAACAGCGCGACCTGCCTTTCTACTGCCGCTCTCGCCGCAGCACTGCTGGGCCTGGGCACTTCCGGCACTGCGCTGGCGCAGGATGCCGCCGCTGATTCCGCTGCCGCCGCTTGCGAAGATCTCGACAGCAATGGCGTGTGCGATGCGGACGAAAGCACCCAGCAGATCGTGGTCACCGGCTCGCGCATCAAACTTCCCAACCTGACCAACCCCGAACCGACCGTGTCGCTCTCGGCCCAGTACCTGGAAGACCGCGGCATCACCAACGTAGCCGACGCGCTGAACGAAGTGCCCGGTTTCCGCGGTTCGGTCACCCCCAACGGGGCGCAGGGCTCGTTCGGCCAGGGCGTGAACTTCATCAACTCGTTCGGCATGGGTTCGAACCGCACGCTGACGCTGCTGAACGGCCGCCGCGTCGTGACCTCGAACGTGTCGTCGGTGTTCAACAACGCCGCGTACGGCACCCAGGTTGACCTGAACGTCATCCCGACCATCCTGATCGACCGGACCGACCGCGTCAGCATCGGCGGCGCTCCGGTCTATGGCTCGGACGCGATCGCCGGGACGGTCAACATCATCCTGAAGCGCAAATTCGAAGGCCTGCGCCTGCTGGCGAACACCGGCATCACCGAAGAAGGCGACAACTTCCGCTACAGCCTGCAGGGCGCGGGCGGCTTCACCTTCGCTGACGGCCGGGCCAACCTGACCGCATCGATCGGCTATGAAAAGATCGACGGGATGCTGTTCAACGCCCGCGACTTCTATCGCCGCAACCTGGGCAACCTGACCAACCCGACCAGCGCGCAGGCCGCGCTGTGGGGTCCGGCCGGCCGCACGCCCGCCAACGATGGACGAATCAATCCGAACATCGGCTTCAACGATTCCACCACCGACGGCTTCCCCGGCTCCGTGCTGGTCAGCAACGTGACCATTCCCTCACTGACCCGCGGCGGCCTGATCACCACCGGTACCCAGGCTTACAGCCTGATGTTCGACCCGAACGGCAACCTGGTTCCGTTCAACCGCGGCACCCTGTATGGCGGGGCGATCACGTCTTCCGCGGCACGCGCTTCGGGCGGCGATGGCTTCACGTTCAATGACTACAGCCAGATCACCAGCGACATTGAGCGCATCAACGCCAACCTGTTCTTCAACTTCGAACTGACCGACAAGATCCGCCTGTTCGCCGAAGGCATGTACTTCCGCGGCCAGGGCAACGAACTGGTCCAGCAGCCGACTTTCAACGCGACGCTGTTCAGCGGCGTGTCCGGCCCGCTGACGTTCCGCGTGGACAACCCGTTCCTGACCACCCAGGCGCGCAACACGCTGGCCGCAAATGGCTATACCTCGACGTTCCGCCTCAGCCGCTCGAACGTCGACCTGGCGGACCTGACCGGCTATTCGAAGAACGAACTGAAGCGCGGTGTCATTGGCATCGACGGCGATTTCGAACTGGGCGGGCGCAGCTTCAACTTTGAAGTCAGCACCACCTATGGCCGCAACGACTTCACCGATTTCGGCCAGAACATCGACCAGCAGAAGTTCGTGAACGCGATCAACGTGGGCGTGGTCAACGGGCAGATCGCCTGCACCTCCACCCAGGTCGTCACCGGCACGCCGACCGCGCCGGTTGCGGACCCCAACTGCGTTCCGCTGAACCTGTTCGGCGAAGGCGCGCCCAGCGCCGCCGCGCTGAAGTACATCCTGGCCGATGTCACCGCCAAGAGCCGGATGGAACAGTGGGTGGTCAACCTGAACGTCGGTGGTTCGCCCTTCGACCTGTTCGGCAACCCCGTTGGTTTCAACGTCGGCTATGAACACCGCATGGAAAAGTCGCAGTTCACGCCGGACGCGTTCCAGCAGAACGGGCTGGGCCGGTCGGTCGCAATCGCCAAGACGGGCGGTGAGTACAACCTGGACGAAGTGTTCGGCGAAGTGCTGCTGCCGATCATCACCCCGCAGAACGATTTCGTGTTCAGCAAACTGAACGCCTTCGGCCGTATCCGCTATGTCGACAACACCGTGAACGGCGGGTTCACTTCGTGGGCTGCGGGTGGCGCCTTCGCGCCGATCGAGGATGTCGAATTCCGCGGCAACTTCACCCGCTCGTTCCGCGCTCCGGCCATCACCGAGCTGTACGCACCGCGCACGAACATCTTCACGACCGTGCCGGACCTCTGCTCGGCTGCGAACATCAATGCCGGTTCGGTGCCGGCAACGCGCAAGGCCAACTGCGACGCGTTCCTGGCGAAGTACCCGACCGCCACGCCGCTGGCCGCTTCGCTGGCAACCGTGCCGGGGATTTCGGGCGGTAACCCGAACCTCGACAACGAAAAGGCGGACAGCTTCACTTATGGCGTGATCCTGAGGCCGCGGTTCCTGCCCGGCCTGAGCGTCGCGGTCGACTACCTCAACATCAAGCTGACCAACCCGATCAGCTCGCTGAACGCGACGACCATTGCCTCGGCCTGCTTCGACAACCCGGATTTCGACACGTCTGATCCGGCCAACGGCAACCAGTTCTGTTCGTTCATCAAGCGTGATCCGACCGGTCAGGTTGTGGTCGATGCGCTCAATCCGGGTGTGCTGACCGGCTTCGTCAACGGCAAGGTCATCAAGTTCAGCGGCGTTCAGGCTGTGCTCGATTACCAGACCAACCTCGACAACATCGGGGTCAAGGGCCTGCTGGAACTGGGCATGGACGTGTTCCATGTGCGCAATCGCCTGTCGGACATCACCGGCGTTGCTCCCAGCCCGTCGCACGGCACCGTGGGCGATCCGATCTGGCAGGGCCAGCTGCGCGTTCGCTATTCGAACAAGGCCTGGGGCATCAGCACCAACGTCAACTACATCGGCCAGCAGCTGATTTCGCGCACCAACCGTGGCCCCAGCCCGAACGACACGCGCGAATTCGACCACTACAAGCCGTATGCCACGGTTGACGCGTCGGTCTTCTTCAAGGTCGAAGGCGGTTATCGCTTCACCCTGGCGGCGACCAACCTGTTCAACCGCATCGGGGAAAAGTACTATGGTTACTACATCCCCGGTTCGATCAACGACTCGTTCGGCCGGCGCTTCAACGTGACCGTATCGAAGTCCTTCTGATCGCTTCGGTCACCGCAACATGAAAAGGGCGGCGTGGCATCAGCCACGCCGCCCTTTCTGTTTGGTCCTGGCGGTCAGGTTAAACCGGATCAGGCCACACTGATGTTCAGCGCGCCGTCGCCCTCGTCGATCCGCACCGTGCTGCCATCGGGGATTTCGCCGCCCAGCAGCTTTTCGGCCAGCGGATCCTGCACGTAGCGCTGCACCGCCCGCTTCAGCGGTCGCGCGCCATAGACCGGATCGTACCCCACCCGGCCCAGCCAGCGCTTGGCCGCATCGGTCAGGTCCAGCACGATCTTGCGATCCTTCAGCAGCTTCGCCACCCGGCCGACCTGGATGTCCACGATCGGGGCCATGTGTTCCATGCCCAGGCGGTGGAACAGGATGATCTCGTCCAGCCGGTTCAGGAATTCGGGGCGGAAATGCCCGCGCACCACTTCCATCACCTGCGGCTCGACCGTTTCCACTGCCTGCCCTTCTTCCAGGTTGGCCAGATACTGGCTACCCAGGTTGCTGGTCAGAATGATCAGCGTGTTGGTGAAGTCCACCACACGGCCCTGCCCGTCGGTCAGGCGGCCATCATCCAGCACTTGCAGCAGCACGTTGAACACGTCGCTGTGGGCCTTCTCGACCTCGTCGAACAGCACGACCTGATAGGGCCGACGCCGCACCGCCTCGGTCAGGACGCCGCCCTCGTCGTAACCGACATAGCCCGGAGGGGCGCCGATCAGGCGGCTGACGGAGTGCTTCTCCATGAACTCGCTCATGTCGATCCGCACCATCGCGGTATCGTCATCGAACAGGAACCCGGCCAGCGCCTTGGTCAGTTCCGTCTTGCCGACACCCGTGGGGCCAAGGAACAGGAAGCTGCCCAGCGGCCGGTTGGGATCCTGCAAGCCAGCACGCGCGCGGCGCACCGCCTTGGATACGGCGACGACCGCGTCCTGCTGACCGATCACGCGCTGCCCGATTACCTGCTCCATCTTGAGCAGCTTTTCGCGCTCGCCTTCCATCATCCGGTCGACCGGCACCCCGGTCCAGCGGCTGACGACGGCGGCGATGTCGTCAGCGGTCACTTCCTCGCGCAGCAAGGCGTTTTCGGCCTGCCCTTGCGCTTCGGTCAGCTGGCGTTCCAGTTCGGGGATGCGGCCGTATGACAGCTCCCCGGCCTTGGCCAGGTCGCCCGCCCGCTGGGCCTGTTCCAGCTCCAGCCGCGCGGCATCCAGCGCTTCCTTGATCTTGCCCTCGGCAGCGATCTTGTCACGCTCGTTCTGCCAGCGGGTGGTCAGTTCGGCCGACTGCTGCTCCAGGTTGGCCAGTTCCTCGCGCAGGGCGGCCAAACGGTCCTTCGATGCCTGGTCGGTCTCCTTGGCGAGCGCCATCTCCTCGATCTTCAGCTGGATGATCCGCCGGTCGAGCACCTCGATTTCCTCCGGCTTGCTTTCCACTTCCATGCGGATGCGGCTGGCGGCCTCGTCCATCAGGTCGATCGCCTTGTCGGGCAGGAACCGGTCCGCGATGTAGCGGTTGGACAGCGTCGCCGCCGCGACAATCGCGTTGTCCGCAATCCGCACGCCGTGGTGCAGCTCGTAGCGGTCCTTCAGCCCGCGCAGGATCGAAATCGTGTCTTCGACCGTCGGTTCGCCCACGAACACCGGCTGGAACCGGCGTTGCAGCGCGGGGTCCTTCTCGACATGCTTCTGGTATTCATCCAGCGTGGTCGCACCGATGCAGTGCAGTTCGCCGCGCGCGAGTGCAGGCTTGAGCAGGTTGGACGCATCCATCGCGCCTTCGCCCTTGCCCGCGCCGATCAGGGTGTGCATCTCGTCAATGAACAGGATGATCTCGCCCTCGGCGCCCTTCACTTCGTCGAGCACGGCCTTCAGCCGCTCCTCAAACTCACCGCGATACTTCGCCCCCGCGATCAGCGCCCCCATGTCGAGGCTCATCAGGCGGCGGTCCTTCAGGCTATCCGGCACGTCGCCATTGGCGATGCGTAGCGCAAGGCCCTCCGCAATCGCGGTCTTGCCCACGCCCGGCTCACCAATCAGCGCGGGGTTGTTCTTGGTCCGCCGGGCCAGAATCTGCACGGTGCGGCGAATTTCCTCGTCGCGCCCGATTACCGGGTCCAGCTTGCCATCACGTGCCGCTTGCGTCAGGTCGCGGGCATACTTCTTCATCGCGTCATAGGCGTTCTCGGCGCTGGCGTTATCCGCACTACGCCCGCCGGTCACTTCCTGAATGGCGGTTTCCAGCGCGCGCGGATCGACGTTTGCAGCCTTCAGCGCCTGGCCTGCCGGATTGGTCAGCCCCAGCGCGAGCGCCTGGAGAATGCGCTGCACGGCGACATAGCTGTCACCCGCCTTGGCCGAAAGCTGCTCTGCCTGATCGAGCATCCGCACCGCGTCGTTATCCAGTCCGGGCGTCTGCTGCGCACCGCCGCCCGTCACCGCCGGGATCTTCGCCAGCGCCTTGTCGGTTTCGGTCTGGGCAATTCCCACGTTGCCGCCCGCGCGGGTAATCAACCCGGCGGCCATGCCTTCGTTATCCTCCAGCAGCGCCTTCAGCACATGCTCCGGGGTAATCCGCTGATGGTTCATGCGGATGGCAACGGTCTGTGCGCTCTGGAGAAAACCCTTGGCGCGGTCGGTAAATTTTTCGAGGTTCATGGTGTGTCAGCCTCCTGTCACACCTTCAGGTAGTGTTGCCAAATCGCAACACAAGGGGTGCTGACAAGAATTTACAACAGCGCGACCCATCGGCAAGTGGTGGTGTAGGCAGTCCTGTGCGAACCGGTCTCTGCCGCTGAGATTCCCTGTTCCACGGGAATTTACAGGGAATTCGGAATTTTGGACGCGATAGAGCCGCAGTTGCGACGTCTAAAACGCTCTAATTCCGAAGAGTTTCCGTGTAAAATTCCCTACGCACAGAACAGGGAATTCCCTTGCGCAAAACAGGGAATCGCTTCTAGCTGATGTGGGAATTGAAATGCCTGCGTTACTCAAATCGAAGCAGGGCCTCGGGAGACCTTTTCAGTCTCGGTAGGTCCAGCTGGTTACCCGTGAAATGTTAGCCAGCACTGCCCTCAGCTCTACGACATCGAGCGCGAGATTGCCGAAAAGCCTGCTGCCGTCCGCCAGGGCGTGCGCCAGGAGCTGTCGGAAGCCTTGTCGGTCAGCCTATCTGCGCCGTGCGCATTGCGCGTCATCCAATCCCACCGCCCATCCACGTCGCCTCCCGCCCATAAGCTGGCAGCTTTGCAGCGATTTGAGGCGTGGTATCAAGTGCGGCAAAGCCCATCGCATGCCAGAAGCCTGTTGCACCCTCGACCGCGACAAGCTCGGCAGACATCAAACCATCGCGCACCGCATGTTCGAAGGCGTGATCAACCAGCCTGCGCCCGATCTCGAGGCCTTGGCCTGCGGAGGCAACTGCCAGATCGTGGATGAGCAGAACTTCAGCGGCTCCGACTTCCTTGAGCGGTGTGCCCAGCGGCATCGCAGCGCGGTGAGCGTTGCGGTAAGCCAACGAGGCCTGACCCGCTCTCGTTTGGGAGGGATGGGCAGGCACCAAATGGGGGTCTGAAAGCGTTGCGGGCCAAGCATCGCGTAAGGCGTTTGCGAACTTATGCGGCATATGGTGGGTAAAATGACAAAATGCCCCTTGTATATGGTGATGATGCATCTGTTAAATTACGCAAATCTTCGCTACCCTCGCGGAGGAGAGCGTCTTCAAGGCGGGCGGAGCGGGTTTGACTGGCCTTGTTTCGCGCAGGACCTCCCCTTGTGACAGAATTCATCTGCCCGCCACCATGGCCGGCAGGGTCGGGAAAGGACACCAATGACTGCAAATCCTGGTCCGCTTCGCCCCCTCAGTCCTTGGGGCCTGCACGCCTCCGCCCCTGTGCCCGAACCGGGTCAACCGATCCGTCAGTGGGGCTTGGCCATTGATGCTCCGCTCAACCTGCCCGATCCAGAGGCGCACTCCTGGGACGATGCCGCCGACGTAGTGGTGGTTGGCCTTGGCGGTGCGGGCGTCTCGGCCGCGCTCGACGCGCTGGAGCGGGGCCTGTCGGTCATCGCGCTCGACCCGTACGATGGCGGCGGTTCATCGGCGGCCAATGGCGGGGTCTATTACGCTGGCGGGGGCACCTCGATCCAGCGCGAGGCCGGGGTGAGCGATAATCCGGCGATGATGGAGGCCTACCTCTCCACCGAAGTGGGCGACGTGGTCGCGCCAGAAACCCTGCGCGCCTTTTGCGAGGAAAGCCCCGCCAATCTTGAATGGCTGCGCCGTCATGGCGCGCCATTCAGCCCGGCGCTTTATTCGGCCAAGACCAGCTATCCTCCGCTGGACAAGTTCCTCTACCATCCCGACAGCAGCCTTGCCGAACCGTTCCGCAGCCATACGCCGCCCGCCGCGCGCGGCCACCGGACCGTGCGGTACAACGGCAACAAGCCATGGGGGCTGGGCGCCGGCATCTGGGAACCGCTGCGCGATGCGGCCCTGAAGCGCGGGCTGGTGTTCCATTCCCAGGCCGAAGCGCGGCAGCTCGCTGTCGATGCCACCGGCCGCGTCATCGGTGTGCGCATGGAACGCCTGGTCGATCCAGCCGTCCGGCGCGAGCATTCACGCCTGGTGGCGCGGGCCAACAAGTGGATGGCGATGCTTCCGCCAACCTTCCCCGGCGCGCGCCTGACCTATGCCCGCGGCTTCAAGTATCTGGCGCGGGCCAAGGCGCTGGAGGCGACCAGGCGCGAAAGCGTGTGGGTGCGGGCGCACCGTGGGGTCGTGCTGAGCGCAGGCGGATTCATCTGCAATCCCGAAATGGTCCGCCACTTCGCCCCGCACTATGCCGACGGGCTGCCCAACGGCACGCTGGGTGACAATGGCAGCGGCATCATGCTGGGGCGCTCCGCCGGCGGGGCAACCGGGCTGATGGAACGGGTTTCCGCGTGGCGCTTCCTCAGCCCACCGCGCGCCTGGGGCCAGGGGATGCTGGTTAACGGGCGCGGCGAACGCTATGTCAACGAGACGTGGTACGGCGCGCGGATTGGCGATGAAATGGTCGAACGGCACGGAGGGCGCGGCTGGATCGTGCTGGATGCCCGGCTGTTCCGCCAGTCGCTGAAGGACGCCTTTGGCAAAGACGTCCTGGGTTTTCAGCGCGACATTACCCTGGTCAACGCCCTGTTCGCGGCGATCAAAGCGCCCACCTTGGCTGCGCTGGCCCGAAAGCTGGGAATGGATCCGGCAGTGCTGGCCGATACTGCCTCCGCCTATAACCGAGCAGCGCGGGGTGAGTGCAGCGATCCGTTCTATAAGCAGAGCGAGGACATGGCCCCGATCGAGCGCGGCCCGTTCTACGCCATCGACGCCTCGGTTGACGCGCGGATGTTCCCGATCTCGTGCATGACAGTCGGCGGATTGCTGGTGGATGAGAAAACCGGCGCCGTGAAGAACGCTGCGGGCCTGCCGATTGCAGGGCTCTATGCGGCCGGGCGCAACGCCGTGGGGATCTGCTCCAACCTTTATGTCAGCGGTCTGTCCTATGCCGACTGCATCTTTTCGGGGCGGCGCGCGGCGCGCGCAATCGCTGACATAACGTACTGATGGCGGTGTCTAGCCAGGGCGATCTGGGCTGAAGAGCAGCGGACGTATCAGCTCGCTCGATAGCATCCGTTTCGGCGGGCACCGGTGAAATGGAGCAGCCCCGCCGAGCGCAGCCCCGCGATATCTCTGCGTGCGGTTTTCGGACTAACGCCCCAATGCCTCACAATGTCGCTGGCGTTCGCACGGAAGGCCTTTTCAGTCTCGGCAAGGGGGCGCTTGACCGACAGAGAACGAACTGGCTCCTCCCTTGGCACGCATGGAAACTGCAAGCGGGGCGGCGATGACTGGGACTGGGATAGCCGCCCCGCAGGCAATCCGGTCAGCGCGATCCGAACCGGTACTTTAGCGCAAGTCCGTACATCCGGGGCTCGCCATAAAGAGCCGATTCAAAGCCCAGGACTCCCGCCAGGGGAATACCGCCGAGCAGGTATGTCTTGTTCGTGAGGTTGCTGGCGAACAAGGCGAGATCAAGTCCGGTGCCGCCGATTTCGCGCAGCTCGGCCCGCACGTTGAGTAACCCGTAACCCGGATAGGTCGTCAGCAGCGCGGGGTTAGTCTCGAACGACATCGCGGTCCCGGTGTGGCTGAAATCGGCCGAGAGCGCGAACTCTCCCAGCTGACCGGCCGAAACGACCAACTGGCCATTGATGCCGTACTTCCACTTGGGCTGGAATGCGGTCTGCCGACCGGCAATCGCCGCCGTGCCGGGCACGGTGACGTTGCTGGCGGAATCGAGGTACGACACGAATCCGCCCAGGGTCAGGCCGGGCAGCGGCTTGAACGTGGCTTCGAATTCGACGCCGTTGTTGGTCGCGCTGGCCACGTTCTGCACCAGCGAGATGATGCCCGCGCCCGGCACCACGACCGGCGAGGAAATCTGGATGTCCTTGTACTTGTCATGGAAGACGGCAAGGTTGGTGCGCAGCGGCACGCCGATGTCCCAGTCCGCCTTCAGCCCGAACTCGAATTCATCCACGTATTCCGGCTGGAACCGGGTGAACTGATCGGCCGGGGACGGCAGGTTGAGCCCGCCCGACTTGTAGCCATGCCGAAAGGCGACATAGGCCAAAACGTCCGAGCTGAAGGTATACTGCAGCGTGGTGTCATAGCTGGGCGCCTGGTAGTTGCCCTTTGCGGCGAACGGGCACGTGATCGCCCCGGTGCCCGGCGGGACACGCTGGGTGCAAGCGCCTGCCACGTTGTACACCGAGATTGATGCCTCGCGCCGATCCCAGGTATAGCGGAAGCCCCCGCTGAGCTGAAGTTGGTCGGTGATGCCCAGTTCGCCATGCGCGAACAGGGCGGTGGAGCTATCCTTCGAATTGAAGTTGCGGATCGACAGGTTACCGAACACGGCCTGGCGCAGTTCCTGCGCAAAGCCGGGTGTGGCGTGCTCATAATAGAAGCCCGCCAGATAGGTCAGCCCAATCGATGGAACCTTGCCCTGGATCTGGAATTCCTCGGTGAACTGTTCCAGTCCAAGCGACCATTCGCGCGGGGGCACGATGTTTTCGATCAGGAACGTGTTGAACGGGGTGCCGTCATAATCGCTGCCACGATCGGTGCGATTGCTGCGGAACGAGACGATGTTCTTGAGCGTCAGGTTGTCCGTCAGTTCCAGCGTCGTCTTGTTGGTCACGCCAAAAACCGATCCACGATCGTACAGCGGCACGCCGATCAGCGTCTTGCGCGGCCCCAAAGTAGCCTGTTCGGCCAGCAACGCGGCCATGCCCTGCCCGACTGGCAGTGCAGGATTGACCTGCCGCAGCACGGCGGAGGTGCTGCTCTGGTCCTTGTTGCGACCATCGAGGATCAGCAGGTTTTCCAGCCCGTCAAATGGGCGTGCCAGCACCGAGACGCGCCAGCCTTCGTAATGCCGACCATCCAGCTTCTGGCCGGTCCGCACGCTCTGGGTAAAGCCATCGCGGCGCGCCAGGGTGCCGGACAGCCGGATTGCCAGCCGGTCGTCGATGATGGGCAGGTTCAGCACGGCTTCTGCCTCGCGGTTGGCATAGTTGCCCAGCGCAGCCTTGACGAAGCCGGACAGCGCGAACTCCGGCCGGGCGGGTTCGAACAGCACAGCGCCGCCGGTGGTGTTGCGCCCGAACAGGGTGCCTTGCGGTCCCTTCAGAACCTGCACGTTGGCAAGGTCATAGAACATCCCGGCCCCGGTCACTTCGGTCGGAACTTCCGCGAAATAGGTGGCGACGGAGGTGAAGTTGCGCTGGCCGGGATTGAACACGCCCGGCCCCTGACCGCGCAGGTAAAACGCCGCATCGTCGCGCCGCTGCGCGCCGATGTTCAGGCCTGCCACGACCTGGCGCAGATCCTCGACCGCGCGCAGGCCCTTCCGCTCCACGGCATCGCCGGACAGCGCGGTGATCGCCACCGGAACATCCTGCAGGGACTCTTCGCGGCGTCGGGCGCTGACAATGATTTCGTCGGAATTGGTATCTGCGGCGGTCTCGGCCGAAGCGCTGGCCAGTGCGACGGTGGCCTGCGCGTGGGCCTGCACCGAAGTCGTGAGCAACAATGCGGCCAGTCCGGCCCGATGTACGGCGTTCATTTCAGCAGTCTCCCCTCATGTCGTTACCCGCAGCCACTCCGGCTGACGCGCCGGCGTTGCTTGCGGATTGATCTGCACGGGGAGTTAGGATGAGCAGGCCCACCATCCATCATTCATTTGCATGATCGAGCCGCAATCTGCGCAGAATATACCGCGCGACGTTACGCACACTGGCAAGCGTGTCCGTGCTTGCCCCAAAAATCGCGCAGGCTTACTCTATGGACATCATGGCCGACCTTCCCTTGCTCCCGGCGACGAACCAGCCTGATGGCGTCGCGGAACTGGCCGATCTGCTGTTCAGTGGCCTGGCTGAACGTCCCATCTGGGAGAGCTTCCTGGTGCGGTTTGCGACGCGCCTCGGTTCGGATGCGGCGGCCTTCATCATTTCGAACCGGCGGCGAATGTCGGGGGAAAGCGCGGTAGTTGTTCCCCGTGGCCGCGCAGTGGAACCATTTTCCAGCCTGATTGAGCTGGATGATTTACACGATCTGCCGTTCGAGGACCCGCAAGTCCGGTCCCTGGCGGGGCACGACCATGCCGTATTACGATTACGGCTCGATACCGACCGATCGATCTGGCTGGTCTGTGTGGCACGGGACGGTGGCGCCACGTCGTTCACTGCGGACTGGCGCGCGGTGATGCAGGCGTTGTTGCCGCTGTTGCAGCGCATTGTGCGGATGTATCTAATCATCGGCGACAGCGAACGGCGGCGGCGCATTGCCGAGCACGTGCTGGAAACCAGCGGCGTTGGCGTGATTCTGGTCGACAGCGGGGGATCGGTGATTTCCGTCAACGGCGCAGCGCACGCGATCATGGCGCACACCGGGGTGCTGGGGATTCACGATGGCCGCCTGCGAGCCATGCGCCAGGTCGACCAGCAACTCTTGCAGCGGCACATCCGGCAAAAGGCCGAGGAGCAGAGCGCCAATACCGCCGATCCGGGCTGCTACGCAGCATTCGCCTTGTTGCGGGACGATCACCCGTTGCCCGTCACGGTGATGGTCCGGCCCGGCCCGCCGTTCGGCCCGGTATCGGCCCCGCTGCGCCGCACGGCGACCGTCATCCTGCGTGATCCGGCCCGCCGCCTCAAGCTGGCAGCCCCGGACCTTGAGCAGTTGTTCGACCTCAGCCCGGCCGAGGCCCGGCTCGCTCAACTGCTGGCCGATGGCCTCAGCATGGAAGAGGCCGCGCTGCAACTGGGGGTCAGCCGCAACACGGTGCGATCCCAGCTTCAGGCCGTCTTTGCCAAGACTGGCACCAACCGCCAGGGCGATCTGGTGCGCCTGCTGCTCAGTTCAGCCGCCACGCTGGCGCAGCGCGGCGGCGAACCGTCGACCTAGGCAGCGCGGATCAGGCAGCGCGGATCAGGCGGCCGGGCAGCACGCCGGTTGGCTCGCCGTTGCTGGAGACGATCTCGCCCGCGATCATGGTCAGGTCATAGCCGGTCGCCCGCTGGATCAGGCGGCGCCCGCCCGCAGGCAGATCGTGGCAGACCTGCGGTGCGCCCAGGCTCAGCCGGTCCAGATCGATCACGTTGATGTCCGCCCGCTTGCCCACGGTCAGTTCGCCGCGATCATCCAGCCCGATCAGCTGCGCCGTTGCCTGCGTCATCCGGTGCACCATGTCGGCCACCGTCTTGCGCCCACGCTGGCGGTCGCGCGCCCAGTGCGTCAGCGCGAACGTGGAATAGCTGGCATCACAGATCGTGCCGACATGCGCGCCGCCATCGCCCAGCCCCAGCACGACGTCCGGGTGCGACAGGATTTCCCCGACCGCATCCAGGCTGCCATCGGCGTAATTGGCCATCGCCAGATAGAGCAGGCCGCCGTTCTCGCCCTCGACCATCACGTCATAGGCAAACTCTTCCGGCGAAACCCCGGCCGCCTTGGCCCGTCCGGCGATGCTGCGTTCGGGGGGCTGTTCGTAATCCGGCTCGTCACCCAGCAAGAACATATGTTCAAAATCACGCACGGCCCGGCCCAGCACCAGCGCGGGATCGGGATCGACCTGTTCCGACAGGATCGCGGCCCGGATTTCCGGACGGCGCAGCTGTTCCAGCCGCTCCGGCAGCGGCAGAGTGGACAGTCTGGCGAACGTGGCGGTGGTGTAGAACGGGTTCAGCGTCAGCTCAAAGCCCAGGATCATCCCGATCCCGCGCGGCATGAGCTGGCCCTTCATGACCAGCCCTTCGGCATTGGCCGCGGCCAGTTCGTCCAGCAGGCGCGGATAGCCATAGGGACCGGTGTTGCCCGTGCCGATGGAAAAGGTCAGCGGCCGCCCCGATGCGCGTGCCAGTTCGCACATGGCGCCCAGACTGGCGCCGGGAACATGGATGTCCTCGACGATCTGGAACACGCCCTTGCCCTTGGCACGCAGGACTTCGGCAAACGCCAGCAATTCAGCCTGCGCGGCCTGATAGGTCGGGATCGCCTTGCCATCGCTAGAGCGGTGGAACAGGCTGCGCGACGTGGCGATGCCCAGCGCCCCCAGATCAAGCGCCTGTTCCAGCAGCCGGCACATTTCCGCGATGTCCGCCGGAGTGGCCGCCTCGCGGTCCGCCCCGCGCTGCCCCATCACGTAAACCCGCAGCGGCGCATGCGGGACGTAAGCCGCAATATCCATATCGTAGCTGCGCGAGGCGAGAAAATCGAGATATTCCGGGAATGTCTCCCAGGTCCAGGGCAGGCCTTCGGTCAGGACTGGGTGCGGAATGTCCTCCACCCCTTCCATCAGGCGCACCATCGCATCGCGCGACGCCGCATCGCCGCGGCACGGCGCAAAGCCGACGCCGCAGTTGCCGATAACGGCGGTGGTGACACCGTGATAGGACGACGGCGAGAGCCGGTTGTCCCACGTGACCTGCCCGTCATAATGGGTATGGAGATCGACAAAGCCGGGCGTGACAATCCGGCCCCGCGCGTCGAGTTCGTTCACGCCGCGCGGCAGATCGGGACCAATCGCCACGATCCGGCCTTGGGCGATGGCCACGTCGGCGACGAACGGGGCGCCGCCCGTTCCGTCCACGACCGTGCCGCCGCGAATGACGGTATCAAAGGCGCTCATGCCGCCGCTCCCGCTTCGGCGGTTTCGGGCAGGATGCGGCCCATGGCCACATCACCCTTGATCGTGGTGCGGTGAACGATGCGGATCTGGTCGACCGGATGGCCAAATGCCGCATGCATCGTGCGCCGGTTATCCCACAGCACCATGTCGTTGTTTTCCCATTCGTGGACATACTGGAACCGCGGCTGGAGCGCGTGTTCTATCAGCCGGCGGATCAGCGCGTCACCGCGCTCGTTGCGCTGGCCGATGATATATTCGATGTTCAACGTGCTGACGTTCAGCACCTTGCGGCCGGTTTCCGGATGGGTCCAGACCAGCGGATTGGCGACCGGCGGGAAGTGCGGATAGCTGTCCTTGCGCGGGGACAGGCGCGTGCCATTCTGCTGGTTGAAGCGCATTTCCTCCAGCCCGGCGCGGAACAGGTACACCGCTTCCAGGTCGGCGATCTCGTCCTTGGTCGCCGCATCCAGTTCGTCATAGGCCGCCGCCGTGTCCAGCCAGCCAGTCTGCCCGCCGGTTTCCACCTTGCGCACCATACGCAGCAGCGCTCCCGCGTTCGGCGTGGCGGTGAACGCAAGATCGGTGTGCCAGGGAATGCGCTGGGTCGTGGCGACGCCATCGAAGTCATAGACCGGGCCAACCGGTCCGCCTTCGTTCGTCAGCAGGATCAACTCGGGATAGCCTTCCAGCCGGAACTTTTCGATCGGATGCGGCTCAAGCTCACCAAAGCAGCGGCTGAGTTCCAGCTGCACTTCGGGCGAGGTGCCGATGCCGCGGAACACCAGAACGCCATGCTCCAGCCAGACCTGTCGCAGCGCCGAGGCGGTTTCCGCCGTGATTCCGCCAGCAACATCCAGCCCGACGATCTCCCGGCCGAAGCCGCCGTCCAGCTTGCGCACGTCAAAGCTCATCTTATTTCCTCTCGCTTGCAGCGTATTCCCGAACCGTGAAGTGCGCTCGATTCGCCCTCGCCGCATCGTCCAAACGCATGACCGGACGCATTCGCTGGAAAACAGACCGCTGCGCGCGCGGTGTCTTCATCCATCTGGATGATGCCCGGTTGCCCTGGATGATTAGCAAACCCTGACAAACAGGATCAGCGCGCTTTCCGCTTCCGGAAAAGCAGTGCGGCTGGGAGAGACATGGCATGATGCAGGCAGCAACCGCACGGGGCGAATGGTCACAGGCCTGGCCAGTTGCCATCGTCGGCCAGCTGGGCATTGCTGGCTGCACGATCTTTGCATTTGCTACTGGCGTCCTGCTGGAACCGATGACCGCCGAACTGGGCTGGTCCCGTACGGCCTTGTCGTCAGCCTTCTTCCTGCAGATGGTGGCGGGACTGATCATCCTGCCTGCCACGGGCTGGCTGGCGGACCGCTATGGCCCGCGCCGCATCGCGCTGCTCGGCCTGTTGCCTTACGCGGTATGTGTGGGCCTGCTGGGCGTGGTGGGCAAACCGCTGTGGCAATGGTGGGCGCTGTGCCTGCTGATGGCCACCGCCCAGGGCTTTGTGACCCAGACGATCTGGATTTCCGCCGTGGTTAGCTGGTTTCAGCGATCGCGCGGACTGGCGATCGCGGTGGCCTTGTCCGGTGTCGGGCTGGGAAGTTTCGCCTGGCCGATCCTCGCGGCCATGGCGCTGGAACAGTTCGGCTGGCGCTGGACTTTCGCAGTCCTCGCAGCCGGATGGCTGGCGCTTATGGCGCCGCTGTTCCTGCTGGGTTTCAAGGACCCGCCCCGTGATGCGGCGCGGCGGCCGGAAGGGCATGTAAAAGCCTGGCTGGCGACGGTGCGGTCACCAACCTTCCTGGGGCTGATGCTGGCAGGCGGGCTGTTCTCGTGCGCGTACTTCGGGGCGACGGTAAACCTGGTACCAATCATCAAGGCGAGCGGACAGCCGCTGGCGATCGCCGCCCAGATTGCCGGCGCGCTGGGACTGGCCGCCATTGCTGGCCGCCTGATGGTGGGTGCGCTGCTTGACCGCTTTCCCACCCGCCCCCTTGCGATTGGCGTGTTCCTGATGCTGCCGCTGGCCTGTGTAGCCCTGCTCAACGCGGACGGTTCTTTACCAATGGCCCTGCTGGGGACCATCCTGATCGGCTTTGCCACTGGCGCGGAAATGGACGTCGTGACCTTTATCGCCGCCCGGACGTTTGGCGCCCAGATCTTCACCTCGATCTACGCCCTGTTCACCTCAACCCTGGCCATATGTGCCAGCCTTGGCCCCCTGCTGGCGGGTTTCCTGTATGATCAGACCGGCAGCTACCAGATGTTTCTGATGGCGATCATTCCGTTCGGTGTGGTTGGCGCTGTCGTCATCGCGTTGTTACCGAAATCTGCAGTCTGAAGGTGCGCAGCCGGCGGTGTCAAAAGGACTGCACCGCTGGCGGCGAGGTGGCCTGACGGGTAGGAAGTCACGCCATGCTCCGGAGATCTCCAGGGGAAACCTCGACCAACGTATGCGCTCAACCGAGAATCAGGCCGATGCGATCCGGCAATATGCGGCTACGCGGGGCATCGAGATCGTCCGCACCTATGCCGATGCAGGCAAGAGTTGCCTCAAGATCGAAGGCCGGGATGCCCTCAAGCAGCTGATCGATGACGTCCAGTCAGGTGCGACCGATTTCACGATGGTCCTGGTCTATGACGCCAGCCGCTGGGGCCGTTTCCAGGATGCCGACGAAAGCGCCTATTACGAGTACATTTGCAAGCGGGCTGGGATCGCGGTCCAGTATTGTGCCGAACAGTTCGAGAATGACGGCAGCCCGTCTCGACCATCGTCAAAGGCGTCATGTGGATCCGGGCCCCCGGGGTCTTCGAAGGGATCGTTGAGCGGGATCTGTTCGATGCCGCGCATTCCATCATCAATGCGCGGTCGTTTCGCCTGTCCGATGCTGAGATGCTTGAGGTGCTTCACGCCCTCCCCCACCCGCGAGGTGATCCTGCAATATATCGAGAAAATCACGGTGCATCTCGATCGCATCATCATCCACTTTGTCGGTATCGATGAGCCCGTGATGGTCAACGCTTCACTGGTTCGCTGCAGCGGCGAGACCCGGATTGCGACGGCATCGGCAAACTGGCCCAATGCACGACACGATCCCTCGCTCATCAAGCTGATCGTACGCGCCCACCAGGCCAGGAAGGCGCTGGCCGATCCAGCCAATCCCTCGCTCGAAGCTGCCGCGTCCAGTATGGGCTGTCGAGCCAGTACTTCTGCAGCCTGCTCCGGCTCGGCTATCTGGCCCCGGACATTACAGTCGCCATTCTCGATGGCCGCCAACCTGCGCACCTCGATCGCCAGTTCCTCGCACGGATCAACAATCTGCCGATCGACTGGTCCAGCTAGCGCGAGATGCTTGGGTTCGCCTGCACCTTGTGGCACCGTGAGCTGCGCATCAGATCTGCATCATTCCCGCAACGCATCCTCCGACCGCAAAATCCGCGACCTGAGAATCAGCCGTATTAAACACCCCTTAGACGCCCGCCAAAAGCGTCTCTAGGCGCTTAGCTAAGTTATTGATTTTGCTCACATGCCCCGGACATGTCGGGATAAAACCGCACGCCAGAATCCATCTAAACTGTTGTTTTAAAAGGATAAATGACTGCGTGGTGGGCGCTAACGGGCTCGAACCGCTGACCCTCTCGGTGTAAACGAGATGCTCTACCAACTGAGCTAAGCGCCCCCTTGCAGGGAACTGGCGCTAATAGCCGGTTTGGCGGGGGCGTCAATCGGCCTAATTCACGGTCACGTCATAGGTTACGGCAAAGCTGGTCGACGCATTCAGGGCCGGGCGAGCGATCGTGATGGTCCCTCCGGCGATACTGGCTCCGGTTGGATCGCTCTCGTCCGTACCGGTGCCGTTGTCATCCTCGGCCATGGTGGCCGCCGCGCAGGACGCACCGCTCAGCATCGACCCCGGCACGTAGGCCAGTGTCGCTGGCAAGGGATCGGTCGCCATGACGGCCCCGGCGGCGGCCGGGCCGCTGTTCGTGATCGTGAGGCAATAGCGCAGACGCGCGCCGGGAATCGCCTTGAATGCCGCGCCGTTCACCCCGTCGCCGATAAGCGTCATGGTCTTGGTCACGCCTATCGATGCGCCCTGCACGGCAAAGTTGCCTTCGTCGATGTTCCACCAGTTCGCCATGGCCTGCGGCGTGCCCAATCCGTTGCGGTGCTGCAGTCCGTTGTTGGCCGAACCAAAGGTGCTGGTGCTGGCATCGCGGGCATAGACCCTGACCAACCAGCCTGTACTGCTGGGGGTATTGAGCGGAATGGTCTGCTGAGCGCTGCCCCATACCGCGTCGCTCGCCGCACCGTCGCCGTGCGCGCCATCGTTGTAGAGCACCACGCCGGTCAGATAGGGTGAGCCATCGGGGTTGTAGATATCGCCCAGCACTGGATTGCCACCCCCGGCCGGCCGTGCATCGACGGTGGCAAGGACGCGGACGGACTGACCGGGCGCCAGATTGCCAAGGGGACTGGTCACGGCGACGCCAAATCCCTCGGCCCCGCCCAGTGCGCCATTGACGACCGACCATTCGACATCGTCAATATGGTACCAGCTGCGGTACAACTCCGTCTGGTTGGTCGAAATGCGCAGCGTCACCGTTTGCCCGGCAAACGCGGCCAGCGGGTAACTGCGGCTCCACCACGGTTCGGCGTGATAGGCCACGCTCATACCGGCGGTGTGCGCCCCGGACGTGGTCATGTCGAAGCCGTTATAATGCCCGAAGCCAGCGGAGGATGCTCCGGCCCGGACGGCACCGATCGCGGGCGAATTGGGGTAAGTCGTATACGCTGCGAGGCTGTTTCCAACGATGTTCGTTACCGCGCCGCTGCTGGTTACCAGGCTGATCGTCAAGTTGTCGAACGCCTCTGAATCCCAGCCTTCAACGCGCCAGTTGACCGTCAGGTTGCCCGGATTGCTGGAAGGAACGGAAATGGTGCGGGTCAGCACGGTGGTATCAGTCTGATTGGCGCCAGTAACTGGCTCGTTGTTGGTCCGTGCCCCCAGCAACATCGAAAGATTGCCGCTTCTGGGGTTGCCGTTGGTGATGCGCGGGTTCTGCAGAGGATCGCCATCCGAAGTGACGCTGACCGTTTCAGCCGGGCGCACTTGCAGGTCATAGGCGCTGTTGCTGCGCATCGCACTGGTCCAGCCGGCAGGCAGTTGGGTGCCGACGGAACTCTGTTCGAAATTGCCGTTGATCGGTGTCTGCGGGTTGGACGGCTTGCTGCCGTTCTGGGTAATGTCGAAATAGACGTGGTATGTCTGCGCACCGTCGTCTTCCACGATCCAGCGCACTTCGCCGCGCGTCGACACCGCGTTGGTTGCCCCGGCATAGATGGTATGGCTGAATTCCTGCACCGTCGCAATCGCGCCACCGGGGCGCACAACCCGCACAGAGCTGACGTCAAACGTGCCCGATATGCCCAGCTGGGTCATCAAGGCGGCAAAGTCGACATCGACTTTCGCGGTGCTGTTGACAGTCGACGTGGCAGGCAGCGTCACCGGGACGCGGTAATGCCAGTCCGAACCCGACCCCACCCCGTCCGGGTCCCACCAACCGGGCGCAGTCCTGAGTCCGGCCTCGGCGCGGGTGGCCAGCGCGACCAGCACCAACGCCGCCACGATCAGACCTGCAAGAATGGCGAATGCGCGCCGCATGGCCTTGATATAACGTGGTTAACCGGAAGGAACCGTTGCCCTCAGATAGGGACAACCACGTATGTCGCGACGCGCTCAGACCAGTTCCGGTGCCTTCGCCCCGACTTGCGCGAAATAGCGGGCCATTGCATCGGCGGCGGAATCCGTCAGCGCGATAAAGGCTCGGCGGCGGTCGGACGTATCCTCTACCCGCCTGAGCAGCCCGGCATCGGTCATCTGCCCGATCCAGCGCAGTGCCGTGGTAGGCGGCACGCCGCTGGCGATGCACAGGCTGGTGACCGAGACGCGGGTATGTTCGGCCCGGGCGGCCGTCAGGTCGAGCAGAATGTCCCAGGCCGGATCGGCGAACAGTTCCCCGTCGAAAAATCGGGCGCGGGCCTGGCGGTGGCGAATGATCTGACGGACCAGCTGCGCATCGGGCAGCGCGGGCCGCACCGGCGCGACCAGACGGTCACCTGCCTGACTGGACTGTGCGGCGAAGGCCGGGCGCGGACTTTCAAAGCGGAAGGCGCCCTCCTCCCGGCCGGCGGCCACCGGCGCTCCCTCCAGCCCGCCCAGGCGCTGGGCCAACTGGGCAACCTGTTCGGTCAGGCGCAGCAAGGTCAGCCGGTCCTGCTCCGCCAGTTCACGCACATGCAACCCCGGCGCGTGGGCCAGCGCCCGCCCCAGCGCAATCATCCGTTCGGCCCGGCTGGGAGCGATCAGGATTTGCGGTGCGGACTGGTCAAGGCACCCAAACACGGCATCCAGCGCATCGAGACTGGTGGAAACGACCAACTGCGCCCCGGCATTGGCGACCCGCATGTCCAGCCGCGCCAGCGCGGCGAGCCGGACCCCGGCCATGTCCGGGCAATCCAGCAGCACCACATCCCCCAGCGGGCGGATCGCATCGTCCAGCAGGCTGTCCACCGGCTCTGCCGCAACGATCCGGAAACCGGCCAGTTCGGCATCCTCGCGCATTTCCGTTCGCACCATCGCCCGGTCGGCAAACACCGACAGTGCCAGCGGCAAAGTGACAGCGTCGCGCGCTTCCACGGGGGCGTAAGCGAAATTGGCTTGGGACATGGGGTTCCGACTCCTGCTCAAGACGAACAGGAGTAGAACAAACCGGGATTATGTCAAGAATGGAGCGAACGTGCGCTTAATCCACGAAGGGATCGCGTACCAGAATCGTGTCTTCGCGTTCCGGGCTGGTCGAAACCAGCGCGACCGGCGTTTCGATCAGTTCCTGCACGCGCTGGATGTACTTGATCGCCTGCGCGGGCAGATCGGCCCATGAGCGCGCGCCGGCGGTCGTGCCGTCCCAGCCGTCCATTTCCTCATAGATCGGCTCGACCGCGGCCTGATCGGCGGCGTGGCTGGGATAGTAATCCAGCACTTTGCCATTCAGGCGGTAACCGGTGCAGATCTTCACCGTTTCGAACCCGTCGAGCACGTCCAGCTTGGTCAGCGCGATGCCGGTGACGCCGGAAATGGCGCAGGACTGGCGGACCAGCACGGCATCGAACCAGCCGCAGCGACGCTTGCGCCCGGTGACGGTGCCGAATTCATGGCCGCGCTCACCCAGCCGCTGGCCGGTGGCGTCTTCCAATTCGGTCGGGAACGGGCCTGACCCGACGCGGGTGGTATAGGCCTTGACGATCCCCAGCACAAATCCGGTGCTCGACGGCCCCAAGCCTGAACCGCTGGCCGCCGTGCCGCTGACCGTGTTGGAACTGGTGACGAAGGGATAAGTGCCGTGATCGACATCGAGCAGCACGCCCTGCGCGCCTTCGAACAGGATGCGCGCGCCCGCCTTGCGCACGGTGTTCAGCCGCTTCCACACCGGCTGGGCATATTGCAGCACGAACGGCGCGATTTCGGCCAGCTCGGCCAGCAGGGCCGCACGGTCCACCGGCGGCTGGCCGAACCCGGCGCGCAGCGCATCGTGGTGGGCACAGAGCCGGTCCAGCTGGCTGTCCAGCGCATCAAGGTGCGCCAGATCGCACACGCGGATCGCGCGGCGGCCAACCTTGTCTTCATAAGCCGGGCCGATCCCGCGCCCGGTGGTGCCAATCTTGCCCGAACCGGCGGCGGCTTCGCGCAGGCCGTCCAGATCGCGGTGCAGCGGCAGGATCAGCGGGCAGTTGTCGGCAATGGCGAAGTTGTCGGTGTTGATGACAACGCCCTGCCCTTCCAGCTTTTCGATTTCCGACTTGAGGTGCCAGGGATCCAGCACCACGCCGTTGCCGATGATCGACAGCGTGCCAGTGACGATGCCCGACGGCAGCAGCGACAGCTTGTAGACCTGTTCGCCCACCACCAGCGTATGGCCGGCGTTGTGGCCGCCCTGAAAACGCACCACGGCATCGGCGCGGCTGGCAAGCCAGTCGACGATCTTGCCCTTGCCCTCATCGCCCCACTGGGCGCCAATCACGGTTACATTGGCCACGGCGGAAAGAATCCTTATCCGGCAGAAAATCCGCGCGGGCCGTAGGATATGCCAGCCCCAAGGGCAAGGCGCAGCGGGGTATAAACCGTAACTATTCGTTTGCGGTTCAGGTGCCGCAGGGCATCACCGCCGCGTTGCCGTGGAGTTTGCCGATGCGAAGCACCGTGATCCTCTCGCTCGCCGCGCTGGGCCTGATCGGTGCCAGCGTGGCCGATGCGCGGCCCGCCGGGAAATGGCGGGAGCGCATTGCCGAACGGATGGCGGCGCGCAGTCAGGCCTCCCCCGCCGCCGCCACGCCGCAAACGCTGAGCTATGGCAGCAACCCGCTGCAAGTGCTGGATTTCTATCGCGCGCAAGGCACGGTCAAGCCTGCCCCGCTGGTGCTGTTTGTCCACGGCGGCGGGTGGAAACGGGGGAGCAAGGACAACGCGGCAGGCGGGTGGAAGCAGGTCCACTATCCGGCCAGTGGCTATGCCTATGCCTCGATCAATTACCGGCTGGTCCCTGATGCCACGGTGGAACAGCAAGCCGCCGATGTGGCCGCTGCACTTGCCCACTTGCTGACCCGCGCCGACGCGCTGGGAATCGACCGCACCCGCGTAGTGCTGATGGGCCACAGTGCGGGCGCGCATCTGGTGGCGCTGGTTGGCACGGATGAGCGATACTTACGCGGAGCGGGACTATCATTCGCCGACCTTGACGGGGTGATCCCGATTGACGGCGCGGCCTATGACGTGCCCATGCAGATGCAGGACGGGCCGAAGATCATGCAGGATACTTATGCCCAAGCATTCGGCACCGATCCGGCCCGCCAGCGCGCGCTATCCCCCACGCTGCAAGCCGCCGCACCCAATGCGCCCGCCTTCCTGATCCCGCACGTTCAGCGGCCCGATGGCATCCGCCAGTCCGAGGCGTTGGCCGCCGCGCTGCGCGGCGCGGGTGCGCGGGCAGACATCGCCAGCTTCGAAGGCACCGGGCTGAAAGGCCACGGCGAGATCAACCGCAGCATGGGCGATCCAGCCTATGCCGCAACGCCGGTCGTCGATGCGTGGCTGAAGCGGGTGTTTGCGGGTTAAACCCGCACCGCCTCGCCATTTTCCAGCCGGTGGGTGCAGCCCAGCGCGGCCGCATCGCAATCGCCGCAGACCGCCGCCACCGTGCGCCAGCCCACCGCGCGCAGGCGTGCAGCGGCATTGGCATCGTGGCCCAGCGGCAGGAACAGCGTATCACGCGGGGCATCGGTCGCGGCCAGCGCGTCAATCAGTTCGTCCGGGTAAAGCGAGAAGCCGATGGCCGGTTCCTGCTGGCCGGCGTCCGCGCCCAGAATGGTATAGCTGCCCCCACGGCCGAGCGCGCCGGAGACATCGGCGGCATAGATCGTGAAACCGAACCAGCTTTGATATTCAAACCCATGGCGTTCGCTGGGGTCCAGCGTCAGGCGGGCGAGGCCCTGCACCCGGCCTGCAATTTCGCGCAAGGCAGCAATGCGGGAGGCCAGTGCGCCGCCTGCATCGATCGCCGCCAGCCGCTCAATCGCGGCATCGAACGGGCCGATCGCGGTAAGCAGCGGCAGATAGGCTTCGCCGCCCGCCGCCACGAGGCCGCCCGCGTCCTTGGCATCGAGTTCGCGGCGTACCGCTTCAATCTTGTCCGCGTCCAGCGGCAGCGCCTTGGCTGCGAGCGTGTCCACCAAGTCCGGCAACGTGAAATCGACTGACAGGCCGGTAGCCCCCGCAGCACGGAGCGCTTCCAGCGCGACCGCCAGTACTTCGCCCGCCGCGCTAACTGTGTCGCTGCCGATCAGTTCCGCACCCAGTTGCAGGCGCTCACGCGTCGGGTCCAGCCCGTCGCCCTTGATCGTGATGACCTGCCCCGCATAGCACAACCGCAAGGGCCGCGCCGCGCCGCCCAGGCCCGTGGCGGCAATCCGCCCGACCTGCACGGTCATGTCGCTGCGCAGCGCCATCATCCGCAGCGAAGCGGGATCGACGAACCGGAACATCCGGCGCGGCTGCACGCCAGCCATGCGGCTGGCCATCGACTTTTCGAACTCGATCGTCGGGGGCTGGACGCGGTCGTAACCGTGGCTGTCCAGCACGTCCATAATCGCCCGCGTCACCCGCGCGGCCGCAGCAGCGCTGGCGGGAAGCCGGTCCTCAAGCCCTTCGGGCAACAGATCGCGATCGGTATCCATAAAAAACTCAAGCCCCGCAGGTGGCTGACAGAAAACTCCCCTCCCGCAGCCGGGAGGGGAGCCTTTTACCTCAAGCAAAGGCCAGCGCCATCACCCGCTTCACGCCGGGCACGGCGCGGGCCGTGGCCAGCACTTCAGCCGGAACCGGGCTATCGACCGACAGCAGCAGCACCGCTTCGCCGCCCGCGTTGCGGCGGCCCAGGTTGAACGTGCCGATGTTGATGCCATTTTCGCCCAGCAGGGTGCCGATCCGGCCGATGAAGCCGGGGGCGTCCTCGTTGACGATGTACATCATGTGGCCAGCCAGTTCGGCTTCGACCTTGATGCCGAACAGTTCGACCAGACGCGGTTCGGCGTTGCTGAACAGCGTGCCCGCGACCGAACGCTCGCCCGCGTCGGTCTTCACCGAAACGCGGATCAGGGTATGATAGTCCCCGGCCTTTTCGGTCTTCACTTCACGCACTTCCATGCCGCGTTCCTTGGCCAGGAACGGCGCGTTGACCATGTTCACGGTGTCCGACTGGACGCGCAGGAACCCGGCCAGCACGGCAGCAACGATCGGCTTGATGTTCAGTTCCGCCGCCGCGCCTTCGGCGTGGATCGAGATGCGCGGGATCGACCCGGTGGTGAGCTGGCCCATCAGGCTGCCCAGCTGTTCTGCCAGCGCCATGTAGGGGCGCAGCTTCGGCGCTTCCTCAGCGGAGAGCGACGGCACGTTGAGCGCATTGGTGACGCCGCCGTTGACCAGATAGTCGGCCATCTGTTCGGCCACCTGCAAGGCCACGTTGACCTGTGCTTCGGTGGTCGACGCGCCAAGGTGCGGGGTGCAGATGAAGTTCGGCGTGCCGAACAGCGGCGATTCCTTGGCCGGTTCGGTTTCGAACACGTCCAGCGCGGCCCCGGCGACCTGGCCGCTATCCAGCGCATCCTTCAGCGCCGCTTCGTCGATCAGCCCGCCGCGCGCACAGTTGACGATCCGCACGCCCTTCTTGGTCTTGGCCAGATTTTCACGGCTCAGGATGTTGCGGGTCTGGTCGGTCAGCGGCGTGTGCAGCGTGATGAAGTCCGCCCGCGCCAGCAGCGTGTCGAGGTCCACCTTTTCAACGCCCATTTCGACCGCGCGTTCCGGGGTCAGGAACGGGTCGAATGCCACGACCTTCATCTTCAGGCCCAGCGCGCGGCTGGCGACGATGGAGCCAATGTTGCCGGCGCCGATCAGGCCCAGCGTCTTGCCGGTCACTTCGACGCCCATGAACCCATTCTTCGGCCACAGGCCCGCCTGGGTCTGCGCGTTGGCTTCGGGGATCTGGCGCGCGAGCGCAAAGATCATCGCGATGGCATGTTCGGCGGTGGTGATCGAGTTGCCGAACGGGGTGTTCATCACCACTACGCCCTGTGCCGAAGCAGCCGGGATATCGACGTTGTCGACGCCGATCCCGGCGCGGCCGATGACCTTCAGGTTCTTGGCGGCAGCCAGGATGTCCTTGGTCACCTTGGTCGAGCTGCGGATGGCAAGGCCGTCGTAATCGCCGATGCGGGCGATCAGCTGTTCGGGGGTTTCGCCAGTGATGACGTCAACGTCACAGCCCATCTCGGTAAAGATGCGGGCGGCATTGGGGTCCATCTTGTCGGAAATGAGTACGCGGGGCTTGGTCATGGAAAGCCTCTTTCAATCAGAATGGGGAATGCGGGCGGGCACACGGGCCCGCCCGGAAAAATCAGGCAGCCTTGGTGGCGGCGTAAGCCCAGTCGAGCCACGGCCCCAACGCTTCGACGTCAGCGGTTTCAACCGTCGCACCGCACCAGATACGCAGGCCCGCCGGGGCATCGCGATAACCCGCGATGTCATAGGCGGCGTCTTCCTTTTCGAGGAGGCCGGTCATCTTCTTGATGAAGTCCGCATCCGCGCCTTCGACCGAGAGACACACCGACGTCTTCGAGCGGGTGCCCTTGTCCGCCGCGAGGTGGCTGAGCCAGTCGCGTTCGGCGACGATCTTGTTCAGCGCGTCCGCGTTGGCGGTGCAGCGGTCCTTCAGGCCTTCCAGCCCGCCGACCGACTTGGCCCATTCGAGCGCGAAGATCGCGTCTTCGACTGCCAGCATCGACGGGGTGTTGATGGTTTCGCCCTTGAACACGCCTTCAGCGAGCTTGCCCTTGCTGACCAGGCGAAACACCTTGGGCAGCGGCCAGTTGGGAGTGTAGGTTTCCAGCCGTTCGACCGCGCGGGGGCCAAGGATCAGGACGCCGTGGCCGCCTTCGCCGCCCAGCACCTTCTGCCACGAGAACGTCGCGACATCGATCTTGTCCCACGGAATGTCATAAGCGAACACCGCGCTGGTCGCGTCGGCAAAAGTCAGGCCTTCGCGGTCGTCGGGAATCCATTCGCCGTCAGGCACGCGCACGCCGCTGGTGGTGCCGTTCCAGGTGAACAGCACGTCATCGGCGAAGTCGACCTTCGACAGGTCGGGCAGCTGACCATAATCGGCGCGGTGGACCTTGGGTTCCAGCTTCAGCTGCTTGACCGCATCGGTGACCCAGCCTTCGCCAAAGCTTTCCCAGGCCAGCGCGGTCACGCCGCGGGCGCCCAGCATCGTCCACATCGCCATTTCGAACGCGCCGGTGTCCGATCCCGGCACGATGCCAATGCGGTGCGTATCGGGCAAACCCAGCACTTCGCGCATCAGGTCGATGCAGTATTGCAGACGCGACTTGCCGATCTTGGCGCGGTGCGAGCGGCCGAGGCATTCGGTGGCGAGTTTTTCGGGAGCGTATCCGGGCGGCTTGGCGCAGGGGCCGGACGAGAAGAAGGGGCGCGCAGGCTTGCGAGCCGGAACAGGTGCAGTCATTGTAGTCTCTCCTTACAGAGAGCACGCGCGGCGTTGGGACCGCGTGGCCCGTGGCTGCAGGTAGTGGCGGCCAACGGGAAGTCAAGCGAATGCTGCCCGAATTTGCTGCGCATACGATGGCGCCAGCCGCAAATGCCCGCGCTTACCAAAAAATTAACCATACCATGGTATCCCGCCCTAACCACGTGCGAGGGATACTGCATCCATGCGCAAGTTCGCCCTGATCCTGACCCTGTCCGCTGTGCTGGCTGCGTGCGGCGCGATTCCGCAGGCATCCAAGCCGATCCGGCAAGCCACGTCGCAATCGACCGCGCAGTTCACCCCGCGCGCGGAGACCCGCGCCTGCCTGTCCAGCCTGAGCGCTGCGCGGGCTGCGTTCACCCCTTTGCCCGATCAGTATTACGGCGCGGGCTGCTCCACCCTGGGTGCGGTCAGGCTGGCCAGCCTGCGCAGCGACGATTCGCATCTGGCGCTGACCAACCTGGGGCCGGTCACTTGTCCGCTGGCCGAAACCTTCGCCGCCTGGGCGCGCTATGGCGTGGACCGCGCGGCGCAGCAGATTCTGGGCAGCGCGCTGGTGCGGATCGAGACGATGGGCAGCTATAACTGCCGCAATGTTGCCGGATCGGACCGGCGCAGCGCCCACGCCACCGCCAACGCGATCGACATTGCCGCCTTCGTGCTGGCCGATGGCCGCCGCATCACGATTACCGGCGACTGGCACGGAGGCACCCCGGCGGAGCGGCAGTTCCTGAGCGCGATCCACACCAGCGCATGCAAGCGCTTCGGCACGGTGCTTGGCCCGGCCTACAACGCGGCGCACCGCGATCACCTGCATCTCGAATTGTCCGGCAGCACATTCTGCCGCTGATCACCGCCGCGCCGGAAAGGACGCTCGGCTGGCGGCGCCTGAAGATTCGCCACCAGCCGAGCTTGGGTAGGTACACGGCCTGCCCGGTCTGCGCGCTGGAGGGGAGGGGCTGCGCAGGCTGGCTTGACCAGTCCGTGGGTGAAGCGGACCTCTAGAAAGTGGGCCGGACGCCCCGCTGATCCAACCCGGACCTAAGGTGGTAAGGCTAAAGCCCAGCCTCAACCGCCAGCCGCACCGCATCGGCAGACGTTGCCACTTCCAGCCGCTGGAGCAGCAGTGCGCGGTGCATCTTCACAGTCTTTTCACTGAGCGAGAGCTCGTGCGCGATCTGCTTGTTGAGCCGCCCTTGCGCCATCAGTACCAGGATTTCCCGCTGGCGCGGGGTCAGGCTGTCGACCTTGGCCAGGGCGGCGGCGCGGCGATCGCTGGAAAAGCCGCCATTGTCCCGGTCGAGCGGAACTTCGACCTGTGAACCGAGGTAAAACGCCAGTTCGCCATCATCATCGAACATCGGGGCGACCATCACCACGTTGCGGAACGGCACCCCATCCTTGCGATAGTTGACCGTGTCGAACAGCACACCGCGCCTTTCACGCCTGCAGGTTTCAATCTGCGCGCGCACTTCCGGCCGGGTTGGTTCGCGGGAAAGGAACCGGCAGTTCAGGCCAATGATGTCTTCTTCCCGGTAACCGGTCAGGTCGGTAAAGGCCTGATTGCAGGCGATCACCGGATTGTCGGGCAAGCGCGGGTTGGTCAGGCACATGGCCATCGGACTTTGCCGGATCAGCGCCGGCAGCGGCGCATCAGCGTCACCGGACTGCATATCTTGTTCCATCGTTCCGCTTGCGTTCGCCGTCATGCGGCGAGCAATGCCCTAATTACCGTATTGAAGCAACGCCGCGAATGCGTGTGCCCGGCTCAACCATCCTTGGGATGATAAAAGCTGTAGTCAGGTAGGGATTCAAACGCGAGTTTCAACGCTTCGCTCCACCCAACCGAGATCGCGCGGTAATAGGCGTTGTCCGCCGCGATCCGGCGGGTGTGCGCCGGTTCGAACCGGTCGCGTTCAATCACCAGCAGGTCCAGCGGCATCCCGACCGACAGGTTCGCCTTGATCGTGGAATCAAAGCTGACCATCAGCAGCTTGACCGCGTCTTCAAAGCTCATCCCCGGTTCATACCCCCGGATCAGGATCGGGCGGCCATACTTGGTTTCACCAATCTGGAAGAACGGCGTGTCGAAGCTGGCCTCGATGAAATTGCCTTCGGGGTAGATCAGGAACAGGCGCGGCTCCATTCCCTTGATCTGTCCGGCCAGGATGATCGACGCGGTGAAGGTGGCGGACCCTTCCTGCCCGTTGTGCGCATCGATCCGGGCAATCGTATCGCGCAGCAGCTTGCCCACGATGGTCGCCACCTGGAACATGGTCGGCGCTTCCAGCAGGGTATTGTGCCGGTCTTCAGGGGCCTTGTTGCGTTCTTCCAGCTGGCTGATCACCGACTGCGTCGTGGCCAGGTTGCCGGCCGTCATGATCGAAATGATCCGTTCGCCCGGCACCGACCAGTGGTGCATCTTTCGGAACGTGGAAATGTTGTCGACGCCCGAATTGGTGCGGGTGTCGCTCATCAACACCAGTCCCTTGTCCAGCATCATGCCAACACAATACGTCACGCGCAGCCCCCTTTTGCCCCGCGCCTACTGGTTGGCGTGCTGTTGTTCAACCGCAAGCTGCACCGCCAGCCGGGTTTCGTGGGCGCCCCACGACATCCCGGTAACCGGCGCCGCCTCGGCATAGTCGCGGCCCGTGGCCACGCGGACATAGCGTTCGTCCGGGCTGATCCCGTTGGATACGTCAAAGCCGACCCAGCCCAGTCCTTCAACATGGGCCTCCGCCCAGGCGTGGCTCGCCTCCTGTTCGATCCGGTCATCCATCATCAGATAGCCACTGACATAGCGTGCCGGCACGCCCAGCGCGCGGGCCGCACCGATGAAGATGTGGGCATGGTCCTGACACACCCCCAGCCCCAGCGCCGCCGCTTCCTCGCCCGATGTATGGACCTGCGTCTCGCCGGGGGCATAGGCGACATTGGCCAGCACCAGCGCTGACAACTGGTGCAGCGCGGGCAGCGCTGCCCCCTTTGGCGCATCAAGCTGTGCCAGGAGCGCGCGGATCTTCGGACCCGGCCGGGTCAGCGGCGATTGCGTCAGAAAGCTCCACATCGGCATATGCCCGGAATGAGGCCCCGTGATGCCGTGATTGTCCGCCGTGGCGACCAGCCCTTCGCAGTGCACCGTAACCCGGCTTACCCCCGGCACGACCGAAACCAGGGTGACGCGATTGTGGTTATGATCGTCATAGCTGACTTCCTCCACCGCGCCGTCGTATTCCATCCGCCAGTCCAGCACCTGCTGTCCGGCGGTCGACTTGGGCGTCAGGCGCAGCCGTTGCAGCCCGTGCCACACAGGCTGGGAAAACTCATAGTGGGTGGTGTGGGCAACTTTCAGGCGCATCAGGCGTAGAACCTGTAATCCTGTTCGATCGCCTGCGCCACCTGCTGGTTGCTGGCGATGAAAGCGGTGATGAATTCGTGCAATCCGCCGTCCAGGATCGTCTCGATGCTGTTCTGGTGGAACGTCGTGCCAAGCTCGCGCATCAATTGGTGCGCAGAGGATTCGCAGCCGTATTCATGCGCCAGCCCGAACAGGTTGGACCGCAGCTTGTCGACGCAGAACGCCAGGCTGCGCGGAAAGCGCTGGTCCAGGATCAGGAAGCTGGCGATCCCGCGCGCGTCCATCTTGCCAGCGTTCAGCCAGCGATAGGCCCGCTCTCCCGCCACGGCCCGCAGCACCGATTCCCACTGCACGTTGTCCAGGCTCGACCCCACCCACGCGACCGATGGCAGCAGCACGTAATACTTCACGTCCAGAATGCGCGCAGTGTTGTCCGCGCGTTCGATGAACGTCCCGATCCGGGTGAAGTTGTGGATTTCGTTGCGCAGCATCGTGCCGTCCATCGCGCCGCGCACCAGCGTCATCTGCCGCCGCACCGCGCCCAGCACTTCGCCCAGCGCGGCCTCGCGCACGGGCCGGGCCAGCACTTCCTTCAGCGACATCCAGCTTTCGTTGACCGCTTCCCACACCTCGCGCGTCAGGGCGGTGCGGACCGAACGGGCGTTGGTGCGCGCCGCCTCGATCATCGCCAGCACACTGCCGGGATTGCCCTTTTCGCGCAGCAGGAAATTCCACACCTTGTCGCCGCTGTAATCGCTGTCATGCGCAGCCTCATACGCGGCGGTCGCGCCGACCGTCAGAATGACCGAGCGCCATTCCTCGTGCGCGGTGATCGCGTCGCGGGTCAGCGCCATGCGGAACCCCGCCTCCAGCAGGCGCGAGGTGTTTTCGGCGCGCTCAAGATAGCGGGCCATCCAGAATGTGCCGTTGGCAGTGCGTCCAAGCATGGCCATCAGTCCTCCAGCACCCAGGAATCCTTGGTCCCGCCGCCCTGCGACGAATTGACCACCAGCGATCCCTTCTTGAGCGCGACGCGCGTCAGCCCGCCGGGCGTGATGTCGATCCCTTGCGGGCCGACCAGCACGAAAGGGCGCAAATCGACGTGGCGCGGGGCAAGGCCCGCCTTGGTGAAAATCGGCACGGTCGACAGCGCCAGCGTGGGCTGGGCGATGTAATTCTCCGGCTTGGCGCGCAGCTTGCGCGCGAAATCGGCGATTTCCTTTTTCGACGAGGTAGGACCGATCAGCATACCGTAACCGCCCGATCCATGCACTTCCTTGACCACCAGGTCAGCCAGGTTGTCGAGCACATAGGTCAGGCTGCCCGCCTCGCTGCAACGCCAGGTCGGCACGTTGGCCAGCAGCGGCTTCTCGCCGGTATAGAACTCCACGATTTCGGGCATGAAGCTGTAGATCGCCTTGTCATCGGCAATCCCGGTGCCGGGCGCGTTGGCAATGGTGATCCGACCCGCGCGATAGACGTCCATGATCCCCGGCACGCCCAGCGCCGATTCGGGATTGAACGTCAGCGGATCAAGGTATTCGTCATCGACCCGGCGATAGATGACGTCGATCGGGGTGTAGCCGCGCGTGGTGCGCATCGCGACCCGCCCGTCAATCACGCGCAGGTCGCTCCCCTCCACCAGCTCCGCGCCCATCTGGTCAGCCAGGAACGAATGCTCGAAATAGGCGGAGTTGTAGATCCCCGGCGTCAGCACCGCGACCACCGGATTTTCCCCCGCGCAAGTCGGCGCGCAGGCCGCCAGGCTTTTCGCCAGACGTCGCGGATAATCCTGCACCGGGCGGACCGGCACTTTGCTAAACAGTTCCGGGAACATCGCCATCATCGTCTCGCGGTTCTCCAGCAAATAGGAGACGCCAGACGGCGTGCGGGCGTTGTCTTCCAGCACCATGAAGTCATCCGGCCCGGTGCGGACCAGATCGATCCCGACGATATGGGTATAGACCCCGCCCGGCGGCACCATCCCCACCATCTGCGGCAGGAACGCCGCATTCTCGGCAATCAGCCGCTGCGGCAGGCGGCCTGCGCGGACAATTTCCTGGCGGTGATAGATGTCATGCAGGAACGCGTTGAGCGCCCGGACCCGCTGCTCGATCCCCTTCGACAGCTTGCGCCATTCGCGCGCAGTAATGATCCGGGGGATCATGTCGAACGGGATCAGCCGTTCCTCGCCCGCGTCGTCGCCATAGACGTTGAAGGTGATGCCGGTCTTGCGAAAGAACCCTTCGGCTTCCTTGCCCTTGCGCCGCAGCGCCGCCTGGTCCTGTCCGTCATACCAATCGCGGTAGCCCTGATAGGCTTCGCGGATCGTTCCATCGGCGGCGATCATCTCGTCGAATGACGAGGGCGAGTGACTCATCGGCTTGCGTCCCCTTCGCCGCCTATGACTGCCGCGTGACGGAGCGAAGTCAAGCGCAATAATGCTGCACTTGCGAAAAGGAGCGCAGTCAGGCTTGCCAGCGCAGCGACATGCAGGTGAACCCGGCATCAATCCTGGCGATTTCGGCGTTGGGAAGCACCATCACCTTCGCCCCGTACCCGTCCAGCATGTCTGCCAGCCGCGGATAGCCCGAACCCACCAGCACCGTATCGCGCACGCGCAGCACGTTGGCACCGCCTTCCTCGCCCGCCGGCACTTCCAGAATGCGATAGTGCGAAAAAATCCCGCTGGCCGCCAGCGGCGCGGTGGCCAATACCGTCTCCTCATCCACCAGCGAACTGGCGGTTTTCAAGTGCAGCACTTCTGGCGGAGTTTCCGCCACTTGCCAGCGGATGCCCAGCTCTTCCAGCAGCCGCCCCAACGCCTCGGCCCCGGCCCGGTCAGTCCGCGCGGACAGGCCGATATAGGCCCGATCCGGCATGACCAGCACATCGCCGCCATCGGCATAACCATCGGTCTGTTCCAGCACGCGCGGAAACCGGCTGCGCAGCACATCGCGCAGGAACTGCCCCTCCGCCTCGCGGCTGGGCGCGCCGGGGCGCAGCAGGATCGCGCCGTGCGTGAACACCAGCGCCGGGTCCTCGACAAAGATCGCGTCGGGAAAGTCCTCCAGCGGGTCGAGTTCCTGCACGGCCAGGCCAGCCGTTCGCAGCGCCGCAACATATCCGGCATGTTCTTCCAGCACGCCCGTCAGCGTGGGATCGTCCCCGCCGCCAGCACGCAGCCCCTTGACCACGCTTGCACCGGGGCGACGCACGATGGCATCGGTGAAATCGAAAATACGGGCCATTGCCTGTCCTACTTGCAATCGCCGATCCGCTGCGTGCTGATCGAGCCGGACATCTTCATCGCCCCGCCGGGCATGTCAGGCGACGTCGCCTGAGACTTCATCGTCAATTCCGACCCGGTCGGCGTGAACGTACCTGCAACTTCGGACCTGGTCGCCATCCCCTGCCCGGTCTTGCAAGTCATGGCCGCGTCCAGTTTCCCATCCTTGGCGCTGAAACGCTCATACGTGCAGTTCCCCTCCGCACTGCGACGGGTCATTTCCTCAAACCCCTTGGCAGCGTCTTCCGGGGTCAGACAGTATTCCACGGTCTGGCCGGTGGCACTGAACATCCCCTGAGCCTGCGCCGCCATTTCGGGTGGCATGCCGGGAATCGAGATGTCAGTGATCTTGGTCACCATGCGATAGAGGCCCGGTTGCGGCTGCGCCAATCCGGCGGCGGCTGCTTCAGCCTGACTGGCCGCGGGCGACTTTTCTTCATCCTTGGCTTGCTGGCAAGCCCCCAACAGGGCCGTAACCCCAAGCCCCAACATGGCAATCGAACGCATGACCTGCCCCTTCCCTTTGCAACCGCCCGGCAACTGGCGCGATCATCGTAACAGGGCAACGTACCCGTGCCAATCTAACGCGATTCGCGATTCGCACCGCTCTCGCGACGACTTTGGCCAGGTTACGGCCAGCCGCGCCAGACACCCGCCGCAAGGTTGCCGCTGCGCTTTGGCCGCCACTGTGGCGGGGAAGCTCCAGCTTGCCGTAGCGGCACCCGCACATCGGCATCGCGGATGGCCAAAAGACCGGGCTGATCGTGACCGCAAGTGCTGGCAGGAAAGCGTCTGCAACTGCAACGCATGCCTTGCGAAATGCGCGTTTCCGCGCCACTTTGCGCGGCGACATCACAAACCGGAGAGACACCGTGGACCTTGAATTCAGCCCGGAGGAAATCGCCTTCCGCGACGAAGTGCGCACCTTCATCGCCGAGAATTATCCCGCCGAACTGCGCGGCAAGCAGGATGAAGGGGACGAACTGTCCAAGGAAGATTTCCTGTCGTGGCACAAGGTGCTCTACAAAAAGGGCTGGGTCGCTCCCGCCTGGCCGGTGGAATACGGCGGCACCGGCTGGACCGTGACGCAGCGCTACATCTGGTCCGAAGAAACCGCCCGTGCAGACTGCATTCGGCTGATGCCGTTCGGCCTGACCATGGTCGGCCCGGTGATCTATACCTTCGGCACGCCGGAGCAGAAGGCCAAGTTCCTGCCCCGCATCCTGTCGGGTGAGGATTGGTGGTGCCAGGGTTATTCCGAACCGGGTTCGGGCTCTGACCTTGCTTCGCTGCGCACCCGCGCCGTGCGTGATGGCGATCACTACATCGTCAACGGGCAGAAGACCTGGACCACGATGGCCCAGCACGCCGACTGGGGCTTCTTCCTGGTCCGCACCAACCCCGATGCCAAGCAGCAGGAAGGCATCTCGTTCCTGCTGGTGGATATGAAGACCCCCGGCATCGAAGTGCGCCCGATCATCACGCTGGGCGGCGAACACGAAGTCAACGAAGTGTTCCTCGAAGACGTTCGCGTGCCGGTCGAAAACCGCGTGTACGAGGAAGACAAGGGCTGGACTTGCGCCAAGTTCCTGCTCGCCCACGAACGCGTCGGCATCGCCGGCGTCGCCGCATCGAAGCGCGGGATCGAACGTATCCGCCAGATCGCCGCGAACGAGCTGGACGGTGAAAAGCCGCTGCTCGCCAACCCGTTCTTCCGCCGTAAGGTGGCCGAACTGGAAATGGACCTGACCGCGCTGGAATACACCGAACTGCGCACGCTGGCCGGTGAAGCGGCGGGCAAGGGTCCGGGCGCTGAAAGCTCGGTCCTGAAGATCAAGGGCAGCGAAATCCAGCAGCGGCTGACCGAGCTGACGCTGGAAATGGCGGGCCACTATGGCGCGCCCTACTTCCGCAGCTTCGGCGAGGGCGACAACGAACACGGCATCGGCCCCGCCTGGGCCAACCGCGCCGCGCCGACGTACTTCAACACCCGCAAGACCACGATCTATGGCGGCTCGAACGAAATCCAGCGCAACATCATCGCCAAGATGGTGCTGGGGCTCTGACCCGGCCCGCCCGCTGCCCACCACGGGCAGCGGGCGGCCAGCGCTGCAACACTAGATACCGGGTGAACGCGCGCCGTGGCGCGCGGAACGAGAGGGACTTTCAATGGATCTGAGCTACACCGAAACCCAGGACATGCTGCGCGATACGCTCGCGCGCTTCCTGGCTGATACGTATGACTTCGAAACCCGCAAGAAGATGCTGGCCCGCCCCGAAGGGCGCGATCCCGGCATCTGGAAAGCACTGTCGAGCGAGCTGGGCCTGACCAGCGCCTCCTTTGCCGAGGAGCATGGCGGCATGGGCGGCGGCGCGATCGAGAACATGATCATGATGGAGGAACTGGGCAAGGTCATCGCGATCGAACCCTGGCTCCAGACCGTCGTGATCGGCGGCGGCGCGCTCAAGGCCGTGGGCGGCGCGGTGGCCGATGCGGTGATCCCCGGCATCATCGCGGGCGATACCACCATCGCCTTCGCCTATGCCGAACCGCAGGGCCGCTATAACCTGGCCGACATTGGCACCACCGCCAAGGCGGACGGCGCGGGCTTCATCCTCAATGGCCACAAGGCCAGCGTCTATGCCGCACCGTGGTCCACCCACCTGCTCGTCACTGCCCGCACCGGCGGCAGCCGGCGGGAGCGTGAGGGCGTGGAGCTGTTCCTGATCGATGCCAACAGCCCCGGCATTTCGCGCCGAGATTACGCCACGGTTGACGGCTTCCGCGCGTCGGAAGTCTACTTCGAAAACTGCGCCATCCCCGGCGATGCGCTGCTGCCCGGCGGGATCGACCTGATCGAGCGGATCGTTGACGAAGCCACCGTCGCGGTCTGTGCCGAAGGGTCCGGCATTGCCCGCAAGCTGCTCGAAGGCACGGTGGATTACACCAAGCAGCGCAAGCAGTTCGGCCAGCCCATTGGCAAGTTCCAGTCGCTCCAGCACCGCATGGCCGACATGCTGATCGAGGCGGAGCAGATCGCCTCGATGACGCTGATGGGCACGCTCAAGCTCGACATTCCCGCCGCCGAACGCAAGGCCGCGGTCAGCCTGGTCAAGGCCAAGGTCTCGCGCGGCCTGAAAATCGCCGGGCAAAGCGCGGTGCAGACCCACGGCGGGATCGGCATCACGATGGAACTGGCCATCGGCCACTACTTCAAGCGCGCGACGATGATCGAAAGCCAGTTCGGCACCGCCAACTATCACCTCGAACGCTATGAGGCGCTGACGCTCCCCGCGTAAGCGCGAACCACCAGCAACCTGCCCCCTCCCCGGCGGGGAGGGCTGGGGAGGGGGTCCGGCCCATCCGGCCAGCAGGTACCCCCACCCCAACCCCTCCCCACCGGGGAGGGGCATTATTTACGCGTAAGCCGCCCCCCGCAAATCCAGCTCTGGCACTTCGCCTGCGCCCCGCACCAGCCGGGGCCGCGTGTGGGTGGACCATTGCCACGTCCCCACGCGGATGAAGGTATGATGCGCCAGCGTGCGCGCGCCCATCCGCTTGTGCGAGAGGATCGCGGGCAGGTTGTAATCGCTCACCCGGCTGAGCGAGTGGGTCAGCCCCCGCGCCGCCATCCACGCCCCCGTCCCGGCCCACAGCGCGGCAAAGGCGCGGCCCAGCCGGAACTTCGGCGCGATCCACAGCCCCGTGTCCCAGCAGCAGTGCTCTGGCAGCAGGAACCGCACCTGCACCTCGTCCTCGTCATAGCGGCCCGTCCCCAGCCAGATCACCCCGGTCAGCTGGTCCCTGCGGTTGAACGCGCCCAGGCAGGTCAGCCCGGCGGCAAAGCGCAGCGCCTGCACCTCGGCCGGGGCATCGATCCGCTGCCCCGCCGCCGCCAGCGCGCCCAGCGCCGCCGCGTCCAGCGTCTCCACCCGGTATCCGGCGGGCATTTCCGGCAAGCGCTCACGCGGCTGCGAGACAATCGCATAGCGGTGAAACGCCGCCACGCCCGATGCCCGCGCCGCGCGGGCGAGGACATAGGAAAACGTGCCGAGCATCCCCAGCAACTGGATCGTCTGTATCGCCGCCAAGGCGGTGCCTCCGTTCGTGGTGGCGGGACTATGGCAGGAGTGTCCTAAAGAACCCCAAACCCCGCCTTCCGCGCGCATCCAGCGGCCATTCCGGCGCACCCCTGCACCAACCCGTTTCCCGCTCCGCCCCGCTCTGCACCGGATAAATCGCTGATTCGCCGCCGTTTCCTTGGCGCGCGAGGCAGGTGTAAAAAACGCAAGTTGATGAAAGTCATGCTTGGGGCACTCTTTGCCAAACCGAAATCGCACCCCTCCCCCGGCGCGGACCGGCGCGGGCGGGTTCGAGGCAAGGCGGGCGGACAGGCAGACAGGCGGCGGCACGGCAAGTGCTCCGATGGACGGGGCGGGACTAGCCAGCCTAACGGGTCTAGGCGGTGTAGGAAAATCGGTTCACGCAGAGACGCGAAGGCGCAGAGAGCCTACCACTCGCCCCCGACGTCCTTGATCGCCTTCAGCAAGGCGCGCTTGGACGGGGTGCGGTTTGCGCCGGAATTGCGGGGAACCTGCACGTCACCCACAACCACCCGGCGGCGATCAACCGCCGCGCCCAGCGCTTCCAGCGTCACTGTCGCCCGTCTGGTCTTCAAGGTCTTGAACGGCATAACTGCCACCGGTCTCTTCACGAATACGACGATCCATATAGGCTATGTCGAGCCCTTCGCACAGGGCAAACAGCGCCCGCGCCTGACCCAGCATTTCCGGTGCGCTGCCGGAAGCATACTGGCCCATGCGGTCGGCAATGATGTCTTCCGGCGCAATCACCGCGATAGCCCCATCTGGCGCGAGTTCTACGACCTGCACCATCTCGCGATCCGCCATGCCGTCGAGCAGCGTGTCCGAAACCACTTCAAACCCCAGCCGCAATTCCGGATGTACCCATCCGCGCGTCGCGTTGCCGGGGCCGGACGGGCGAACAAAGCCATGCCGCTGCATCAGGCCTTCCAGTACGTCTTGCCGCCCACAAGCCAGATCGAAGTCCCCGGTATTAACCGCCCCCCGCGTATAGATTTCCACCGCCGCACCGCCCACCAGCACCGGCGGTCGATAACCGGCTGAATCCATTCCTGCACTGATCCGAGCCAACAACCGCAGGGCTGCTTCGAATTCCGGGCGATAGGGGCATACGGTGGGCATTGGCGTGGTTACCCCGCAAAGTGGCCCGTGCAAAGTGTGAGAATTCCACGTTGAGACGCAAAAATCACCACGTTGCTTCAACGGGTTGCTCCGTCCCAGCGCTAAAATATCATTGACTCAAACCACAGAATGTCCAGTGTTATCAGATGCAAATTTTCGCGACTGAATTTCCCGTCTCGATGAGGGCAAACAGGGCATCGTTCATTGCCCATGTGAAACAGTGGCTCAGTGGTACCCATTATAGTAAAGTTTTTCGTGAGGATGTGAGTTTCGAAAGTGGAAACGACTACTCCTCAATCGAAGCCGATACTGGGGAAACGCTTGCCTTCAGAGAAGTATTCGATGGAGAGACACCACTTGCGATTGGCTTTCGCCACGACAACCCAGATAGTCGTGGCAGATTGTGGCGTACCGAAGCGGTTATAAAATTCTCAGAGGCTGACCGAAAAAGAAGGTGGGCAATATCAGCGACATGTGATTCAGCCGCGTTTGCGAGACAACGACGGAACGACACATGTGGACCGATATTGCCCGGCGGCGGTATGCCAGAGCCGACCTGCTTTTGCCCAGTGATTTGACGGACGCGGAATGGGAAATCCTGGAGCCGTTGCTACCGCCGCGAGGGAAGCGCGGTCGCCCGCCAGTTTGGGATTACCGGCAGATTGTAGAGGCGATCCTGTACCTGCTGCGTGGCGGACTGCCGTGGCGAATGTTGCCGCCCGGGCTGTTCCCGCCCATGACGACAGTGCAGCACTACTTCTATCGCTGGAGCGCGATGGGCGTGTGGAAGTCAATCAACCATGCCTTGCTGCTGATGGCCCGTGAGGCGGCGGGCCGAGAGGCTTCGCCCAGCGCGGGCGTGATCGATAGTCAGAGCGTGAAAACCACGGAAAGCGGCGGGCCACGGGGCTTTGACGCCGGCAAGAAGATCAAGGGCCGGAAGCGTCACATCGTCACCGACACGCAGGGCCTGCTGGTCGGAGCAGTCGTTCACACCGCCGATATCCAGGACCGTGACGGCGCGCCGGATGTCTTCGCCAGCATCCGCCACAACTTCCCCTGGTTGCGCCACGTGTTCGCCGATGGCGGTTATGCCGGCGACAAACTTCGCGCCGCGCTCGCCAAAATCGGCACCTGGACGCTGGAAATCATCAAGCGGTCGGACGCGGCCAAGGGCTTCAAGCTCCTGCCGCGCAGGTGGGTTGTTGAGCGAACCATCGCATGGCTGAACCGAAACCGCCGTCTTGCCAAGGACTTCGAGAGAACCGTGGAAAGCGCCACCACGTGGCTCTTCATCGCCTCTGTCAACCAGATCACCCGCCGCATCGCAAATGCCGGTAATCAGGCCGCTTCTTTATGAGTCAGCCTCT
>JAYRDH010000007.1:0-85699 GCA_041909515.1 Novosphingobium sp.
CCTGAAAACGGGGGCGGGCCTTCCGCCCGGGCGGTGGGTGGCCCGCTTTCGTTTGGGGCCAGATCGCGTGGCGTCAGATGGCGGCGCTGCGTTCGGCGCGGCGCACGCTGAAATGCAGCGCGCCGTCCACGCGGTAATCGAACCCGTCGCAAGCCGGATCGTCCCAGTCGGCCACGGTCATCACCGCGCCGGACGGGGCCAGCCATTCGCCTCCCGCCGGGAACTGCGCAAATTCCGCCAACCGCGCGGCGCGCGCGGCGGACAGGGCGGCGACATGGTCTTCCAGCGCGGTATCGCGGCCGGCCCAGTCCAGCCAGAACGCGGCGTGGTCCTGACAATAGGCGTTGTTGTTGCCGTGCTGGGTGCGGCCAAATTCATCGCCCGCCGTCAGCATGACCGTGCCGGTGGAGGCGAACAGCGTACCCAGCATGGCGCGCAAGTCCTCGGCCCGGCGGGCGTTGACCTGCGCGTCAGGACTTGGCCCTTCGCAGCCGTGGTTCCAGCTGAAGTTATCGCCGTGCCCGTCGCGGTTATCCTCACCATTGGCGTGGTTGTGGCGGTGCTCATAGGTCGTGCAATCAGCCAGCGTGAAGCCGTCATGCGCGGCCAGAAAGTTCACGCTGCGGCAGTCGGCCCCGAACAGGTCGGCCGATCCGGCCAGCCGCGTTGCCAGCAGGCCTACGCCCACATCGCCGCGCCAGAACCGGCGGACATCATCGCGGAAGCGGTCGTTCCATTCCAGCCAGTTCGGGGGGAACTTCCCCAGTTGATAGCCGCCGGGGCCGATGTCCCACGGCTCGGCAATCAGCACCCGGTCCGCCAGCCAGGGATCGGCGGCGAGCTGGGCAAAGAACGGCGCGTGGGGATCAAAACCGGGGCCGCGCGCCAGCACCGGGGCGAGATCGAACCGGAACCCGTCCACCCCGCAGTGCCGTACGAAATGCCGCAGCGTTGCCAGCGCCAGCGCGCGCACCGCCGGATGGCCAAAGTTCAGCGTATTGCCGCACCCGGTATCGTTGATCAGCGCGCCATTTGGTTCGTGCGCATAGGCCGCGTTGTCCAGCCCCCGCAGGCACAGCACCGGACCGTGCACGTCGCTCTCGCCGGTATGGTTCAGCACCAGATCGAGCAGCACGCCGATCCCCGCCGCATGGAGCGCCCCGACCGTCTCGCGCAGTTCCGCCACCCCGCCCGGACACAGCCGGGGATCGAGCGCCATCAGCGCCACGGGGTTATACCCCCACGCATTGGTCAGTCCCAGCGGCGGCAAGTGCCGTTCATCGATCCACGCGGTGATCGGCATCAGCTCCACTGCGCTGACGGACAGTTTTTGCAGGTGCGCGATGACCGCCGGGTGCGCCAGCGCGGCCACGGTTCCGCGCTGCGCCGCCGGAACATCGGGATGCAGCATCGTGAAAGCGCGCACGTTCAGTTCATAGATCAGCCCGCCGCGTTGAAACCGGGGTGGGGCGGGCGGCACTTGCCGCAACGCGCTCTGCACCACGCCGCGCGGGACCAGATCGGCAGTATCCGCGCCGTGTTCCGACAGGCGCGGGTCATACATAAAGCGCCGGTCCAGTTCGAAGGCATAGGGATCGACCAGCAGCTTGGCGGGATCGAACCAGCGCCCGTGCTCTGGCGCCCAATCGCCCGATGCGCGGTAGCCATAGTGCGCGCCGCTAAGGTCGCCGGGCACGGCCAAGGCCCAGTCCTCGCCCGCGCGCACCATCGGCAGGCGGGTTTCGCGCGCGCCATCGAACAGGCACAAGTCGATGCTGGCGGCATGGGGAGAGCGGACGGCGAAGCGGGTTTCGCCCGCCTCGACCCATGCGCCCAGCCTCACGTGATGACGTCGGGCGCGGTGCGGGCCGTGTGGCGGGTGATCCCGGCAATCGCTTCCGCCGCCGCGATCAGATCAGCCAGCATCACGCCGACGTCGGCGTCGAGATCGCCCTCCGCCGGTTCATAGCGTTCCAGATAGACCCGCAGCGTCGCCCCTTCGGTGCCGGTGCCGGACAGGCGGAAAACGATCCGTGAGCCGCCCTCGAACAGCACCCGCAGCCCCTGATTGGCGCTGGTCGAGCCATCGACCGGGTCGAGGTAGGAAAAGCTGTCCGCCGCCGCCACGGTCAGCGGCCCGAACGCCTGCCCCGGCAGCGTCGGCAGGGCGGCGGTCAGTTCCGCGATCAGGGCATTGGCCGCATCGGTCGGCAGCGCCTCATAATCGTGGCGGGCATAGTAGTTGCGCCCAAACTTTGCCCAATGCTCACGCGCCAGTGCATCGACCGAGACACCGCGCACCGCCAGCACGTTCAGCCACAGCAGCACGGCCCACAGCCCGTCCTTTTCGCGGACGTGGTCCGATCCGGTCCCGGCGCTTTCCTCGCCGCAGATGGTGGCTTGTCCGGCGTCGAGCAGGTTGCCGAAGAACTTCCAGCCGGTAGGCGTTTCGAACGCGGGAATGCCCAGCGCCGCCGCGACCCGGTCCGCCGCCGCGCTGGTCGGCATGGACCGCGCAATGCCCTTCAACCCGTCCGCGTAACCGGGGGCCAGGTGCGCGTTCGCCGCCAGCATCGCCAGCGAATCCGACGGGGTGATGAAGCGGCTACGCCCGATGATCAGGTTGCGGTCGCCGTCCCCGTCCGATGCCGCACCGAAATCGGGCGCGGCGGGGCTCATCATCAGATCGTACAGGTCTTTCGCGTGGACCAGATTGGGATCGGGATGATGCCCGCCGAAATCCTCCAGCGGCACGCCATTGCGGACGGTCCCGACGGGGAAGCCCAGCCGTCGTTCCAGGATTTCGGTGGCGTAAGGCCCGGTCACCGCGCTCATCGCGTCGAACGCCATGGTCAGCCCGCCCGCCACCGCCGCGCGGATCGCGGGGAAATCGAACAGGGTTTCCATCAACGCGGCATAGTCCGCTACGGAATCGATCACTTCGACTGTCAGCGCGCCGACGCGCGCGGTGCCGATGGTGTCGAGGTCGATGTCGGCACTGTCCTCCGCCACCCAGCGGTCAATCGTCAGGGTCCGGGCGTAAATCGCCTCGGTCACGCCTTCCGGCGCGGGGCCGCCGTTGGCGATGTTGTACTTGATGCCAAAGTCTTCATCCGGTCCGCCAGGGTTATGGCTGGCCGACAGGATCAGCCCGCCGCTGGCCGCGTACTTGCGGATCACGTGGCTCGCCGCCGGGGTGGACAGGATGCCGCCTTGCCCCACCAGCACCCGGCCATAGCCATTGGCGGCGGCCATGCGGATCACCTGCTGGATCACGGTGCGGTTGTAATAGCGCCCGTCGCCGCCGACCACGAGGGTCGATCCGGGCGCGCGCTCCACCACATCGAACACCGCCTGCACGAAGTTTTCGGCGTAGTTCGGCTGGGCGAACACCCGCACTTTCTTGCGCAGGCCCGAAGTACCTGGCTTCTGTCCGTCGAATGGCGTGGTCGCGTGCGTGATTGCCGTCATTGTGTGCCTGTCAGTTCCCGATAGAGCGCGGCATAAGCAGCCCCGCTGTTGGTCCAGCTGAAATCGGCTTTCATGCCGTTCTTCTGCAAGGTCTGCCACGCCCCCGGCGTGTGATAAAGCCGCATCGCGCGGTCAATCGCACCGGTCAGCGAACCGTAATGAACCCCGGTGAACTGCACCCCGGTTGCCACCCCCGCGTTCAGCGCGGCGAGGTTGGCGTCGATCACCGTATCGGCCAGCCCCCCGGTGCGTGCCACCACCGGCACGCAGCCATAGGCAAGGCCGTAGAGCTGGGTCAGGCCGCAGGGTTCGAACCGGCTGGGGACCAGAATCGCATCCCCGCCCGCCTGCATCCGGTGCGACAGCGCCTCGTCATAGCCGATCCGCACCGCGATCCGCCCCGGATGGCGCGCGGCGGCGGCGTGGAGGCCATCGACGATCGACTGGTCCCCGCTGCCCAGCAGCGCCAGCCGCCCGCCGATCCCGGCGAGGTGGTCCAGCACTTCCAGCAGCACGTCGATACCCTTTTGCCAGGTCAGCCGGCTGACCACGACGAACAGCGGGCCGTCGCCGGGTTCAAGCCCGAACTCCGCCTCCAGCGCGCGCTTGTTCGCGCACCTTTTGGCCAGCGTGCGGACGGTGAAGGTCTGCGCGATGTGGGGGTCGCTGGCCGGGTTCCATTCACCGGTATCGATCCCGTTGACGATCCCGCGCACCCGCTCGCCCCGGCTCTGGATCAGGCCTTCAAGGCCCATCCCGAACTCCGCCTCGCGCACTTCGCGGGCGTATGTGGGGCTGACGGTGGTGATGACACTGGCGGATTCCATGCCCGCTTTCAGGAAGCCGACGCCGCCATAGCTTTCGACCCCGTCGATGCTCCACGCAGAGCGCGGCAGGCCGAGGCCGCCGAACACGTCCGCGCCGAAATAGCCCTGAAACGCCATGTTGTGGATGGTCATGACGGATGGCACGGCAGCGCTGCCCGCCAGCGGGGCGAAGCGCAGATAGGCCAGCGCCATCGCCCCCTGCCAGTCATGCGCGTGGACCAGATCAAAGCTGCGGCCCTTGATCAGACCGCCCGCCAGATCCGCGGCCGCGCGTCCGAACGCGGCGAAGCGGCGCCAGTTGTCGGCCCAGTCCTTGCCGCCCGGATCGGCATAGGGGCTGCCCCCGCGCGCGAAGAACCCCGGCGCGTCGAGCACAATCAGCGGTGCATCGCCCAGCTTGCCTGCGATCAGCCGTGCGGGCTCACCCAGCAGGCTGTCATAGCTGTGCAGCACCTTGCCGCGCTTCACCGCCGCCATGACCGAGGGGAACCCCGGCAGCAGCGTCGTCACCGCGACGCCGTGCGGTGCCAGCGCGCCGGGCAGTGCGCCCGCAACGTCGGCCAGCCCGCCGGTCTTGACCAGCGGGACGGCTTCGGATGCAACGGACAGAACCGACAACGGCATTACAGGTCCAGCTTGTCGATCATCGGCTGGGTGATCAGGCACACGCCCTTGTCGGTGCGGCGGAACCGCTTGGCGTCCAGCACCGGGTCTTCGCCGACGACCAGCCCCGGCGGGATTTTCACGCCGCGGTCCAGCACGACCTTCTTCAGCTGCGCGCCGCGCCCGATATCGCACCAGGGCAGGATGACGGATTCCTCCACCCGGCTCCAGCTGCGGGCCAGCACGCTGGTGAACAGCAGGCTGCGGTTCACGTGGCTGCCCGAAATGATGCAGTTGCCCGATACCAGCGAGGACACTGCCTCGCCCCGGCGGCCGTCCTCGTCGTGGACAAACTTGGCAGGCGGGACCATTTCGGCGTGCGACCAGATCGGCCAGTCGCGGTCATACATATCGAGCTGCGGGATCACTTGCGTCAGGTCGATGTTGCCTTCCCAATAGGCGTCCAGCGTACCGACATCGCGCCAGTAGACCCCGGTTTCATCCTTGCCGCGCACGCAGCTGTCGGAGAAGCGGTGCGCCACCGCCTTGCCGTGTTCCACCAGATAGGGGATGATGTCCTTGCCGAAATCGCGGGTCGATGCCGGATCGGCGGCGTCGCGTTCCAACTGTTCGAACAGGAACTTCGTGGTGAACACGTAAATCCCCATCGAGGCGAGCGAGACGTCGGGCTTGCCCGGCATCGTGGGGGGATTTTCGGGCTTTTCCACGAATTGCGTGATCCGGTCGTCGTTGTCGACCGCCATGATGCCAAACCCCTTGGCCTCAGCGCGCGGCACTTCCATGCAGCCCACCGTCACATCGGCGCCCTGGTTGACGTGCTGTTGCAGCATCAACTCGTAATCCATCTTGTAGATGTGATCGCCCGCCAGAATGACGATGTATTCCGGCCCGTGGCCTTCGATGATGTCGATGTTCTGATACACCGCATCGGCCGTGCCTTCGTACCACTGCGTTTCGGACACGCGCTGCGACGCGGGCAGGATGTCAAAGCTTTCGTTGCGTTCGGGGCGGAAGAAGTTCCACCCGATCTGCAAGTGCCGGATCAGCGAGTGCGCCTTGTACTGGGTGGCCACGCCGATGCGGCGGATGCCGGAATTGAGCGCGTTGGACAGCGCGAAGTCGATGATCCGGGTCTTGCCGCCGAAATAGACCGCCGGTTTCGCGCGCCGGTCGGTCAGTTCCATCAACCGGCTGCCGCGCCCGCCCGCCAGAACATAGGCCATCGCGTCACGCGCCAGTGGCCGTGCCGGAGATGCCTGCCGTTTTGCCATCATCTTCAACTTCTCCTGCCCCAAAATGCCGTGTCTTGCGGATTATCCCTCGAATTCGAACATCACCGTCGCCAACGGCGGCAGCACGACTTGCGCCGCGCCGTGACTGGCCGTGATCGTGCCCAGATTGCCCTGCCCGCTGCCGCCATAGATCGCGGCATCGGAATTGAGCACTTCGCGCCACACGCCGTCATGCGGCAGCGGCAGGCGATAAGACCCGTGGACCTGCGGGGTGAAATTGCTGACGACCGCGATGGGCCGCGCGCCAGGTGCCTTGCGCAGCCAGGCAAAGACCGAGGCCTGCGCATCGTCCGCCACCAGCCATTCGAACCCTTCGGGCTCGCAGTCGCGGGCGTGCAGCGCTGCCTTGCCGGTGTAGATCCGGTTGAGATCGCGCACGAGCGCCTGCACCCCGGCGTGGGGGGCGGCATCGCACAGCTCCCAGTCGAGGGCGCGCTCCTCGCTCCATTCGCGGACCTGCGCAAACTCCTGCCCCATGAACAGCAGCTTCTTGCCGGGATAACCCCACATCAACCCGTAATAGGCGCGCAAGGTGGCGAATTTCTGCCATTCATCGCCGCTCATCTTGTTGAGCAGCGATCCCTTGCCGTGGACCACTTCGTCATGGCTCAATGGCAGGACGAAGTTTTCGCTGAAGGCATACATCAGGCCGAAGGTGATTTCGTCATGATGGTGGCGGCGGTGGATGGGGTCGCGCGCCATGTATTGCAGCGTGTCGTGCATGAAGCCCATGTTCCATTTGAACCCGAACCCCAGGTTGGAACGCGGTCCATCATCGAACGCGGGCAGGGTGACGCCCGGCCAGGCGGTGCTTTCCTCGGCAATGGTGATGACCCCGGCGTGGGTGCCATAGAGCGCGCGGTTCATCGCCCGCAGGAAGTCCACCGCTTCCCAGTTCTCGCGCCCGCCCTCGGCATTGGGGATCCATTCCCCGGCCTTGCGGGAATAATCGCGGTAGAGCATCGAGGCGACGGCATCGACGCGCAGTCCGTCGATATGGTATTTTTCGGCCCAGAACAGCGCGTTGTTGATCAGGAACGCCGCGACCTCGCGGCGGCCAAAGTTGTAGATCGCGGTGTTCCAGTCCGGGTGGAAACCCAATCGCGGGTCTTCGTGTTCGTACAGCGCGGTGCCATCGAAATGGGCGAGGCCATGCGCGTCGGTCGGGAAGTGCGCGGGCACCCAATCGACCAGTACCGATACGCCCGCCCGGTGCGCGCCATCGACGAAACGGGCGAACCCGGCAGCATCGCCGAACCTGGCCGACGGGGCATAGAGCCCGGTGGTCTGGTAACCCCAGCTGGGATCATAGGGATGCTCGGCCACCGGCAGGAATTCGATATGGGTAAAGCCCATGTCGGTGACATAGGGGATCAGCCGCGCGGCCATTTCATCCCAGCTGAGGAACCAGCCCGTTTCATCGCGCTGCCACGATCCGGGATGGACTTCATAAATCGTCATCGGCTCGCGCCGGGGATCGACGCTGGCCCAGTGGGCCCGGTGCGCGGCATCGCCCCATTCGCCCTTGCCCGGCTCCGCGATCAGCGAGGCGGTGCTGGGGCGCAGTTCGGCGGCGAAGGCATAAGGATCGGCCTTCAGCGGCAGGACGGTGCCGTCCGGGCCGGTGATGTGGAACTTGTACGCGCGCCCCAGACCGATGTCGGGGATGAAGATTTCCCAAACGCCGATGTCAGCGCGGCGGCGCATGGGATGGCGGGCCGGGTCCCAGTCGTTGAAATCGCCGACCAGCCGGACCATGCTGGCGGTTGGCGCCCAGACCGCAAAGTGCACGCCCTGCGCGCCCTGATGCTCAATCCGGTGCGCGCCCAGCTTGTCGAACAGGCGGAAATGGGTGCCTTCGGCAATCAGGAAATCATCCATCGGCCCCAGCACCGGGCCAAAGCTGTAAGGATCGGTCAGCCACCATTCGTGGCCGCTTCCTTCCCCGGCAGCGGTGCAGCGGTATTGCAGCGGCTGGGGCGTGCCGCGCAGCTTGCCTTCGAACAGGCCGCGCGGATCGACCTGGGTCAGCTTGCCCAGGCTCGACCCGCCCAGGCTGAACGCTTCGGCGGTTTGTGCGCCGGGCAGGACCGCGCGGGCAAAAGTCCCGCCCGGTCCGGCGTGCGCCCCCAGCAAGGAAAAGGGATCGGCGTGACGGCCTTCAAGCAAGGCGGAAATTGCGGCACCGGACGGCTTCAAGCATTCCCCCTGTCATTGCCCGGACCAGACCGGGTAACATTACCTAGCCTTGCTTGGCCCCCGGAAGATACAGGGAAATCGTATGCGAGCCGCCGCCCGCGCATTCGTTTTCATGCCTGGTTTTATCAGTCGGCATTACTTCAGCACGCCCCAGATTTCACGGGCATATTCGCCAATCGTGCGGTCAGATGAAAACCAGCCGACATTGGCGATGTTGCGGATCGCGCTGGCGCGCCACCCGGCCTGATCCTGCCAGCGCGCATCGACGCTGCGCTGGGCCGCGTGATAGCTGTCGAAATCAGCGGCGACCATGAACCAGTCGTGGTCGTAAAGCCCGCCCATCAGTCCGGCATAGCGCTGCGGATCGTCGGGTGAGAACACGCCCGATGCAATCGCATCGACCGCCTGACGCAGTTCGCGGCTCTGTTCGATCACGGCGCGCGGGTTGTAACCCCCGGCGCGCTGCTCGGCCACTTCATCTGCCGTCAGGCCGAAGATCACGATGTTGTCGTCGCCGACATGGTCCTTGATCTCGATATTCGCACCGTCGAGCGTGCCGATGGTCAGCGCGCCGTTCAGGGCAAACTTCATGTTGCCGGTACCCGATGCTTCCATCCCCGCAGTCGAAATCTGTTCCGACAGGTCGGCGGCGGGAATGATCCGTTCGGCCAGGCTGACGTTGTAGTTGGGCACGAACACGACTTTCAGCAGCCCGCCGACGCTGGGATCGGAATTGATCCGCCGCGCGATGTCGCCCGCCAGTTTGATGATCAGCTTGGCATTGTGATAGCTGGATGCCGCCTTGCCGCCGAAAATCTTGACGCGCGGCACCCAGTTCTTTTCCGGATGGCTGCGGATCTGGTCGTACAGTGCGACCGTCTCGATCAGGTTGAGCAGCTGGCGCTTGTATTCGTGGATGCGCTTGATCTGCACGTCGAACAGCGCATCGGGATCGAGCCGGATGCCGGTCAGGTCCTTCAGATGCGCGGCCAGCGCGACCTTGTTGGCGCGCTTTACCTCGGCCACGCGTTCGCCCAGCGCGGCATCGCCCGCCAGCGCGTTCAGGTCGGTCAGCAGCGCCGCGTCGTCCAGGAACTTGTCGCCGATCGCGTCCTTCAGGATCGCGGTCAGCCCCGGATTGCACTGTTGCAGCCAGCGGCGCGGGGTGACGCCGTTGGTCTTGTTGTTGATGCGGTCAGGATAGAGCTTGTGCAGGTCCGCAAAGACCGTGTTTTTCATCAGGTCGGTGTGGAGCGCGGCGACCCCGTTGACGCTGTGCGCGCCGGCAAAGGCCAGATTGGCCATCCGCACCCGGCGTTCGCCGCCTTCGTCGATCAGCGAGATCGCGGCGATGGCCGCGCCGTCCAGCCCGGCCTTGCCCGCTTCGCGCAGGACGCGGCTGTTGATCGCATAGATGATCTGCATATGGCGCGGCAGCAGCCGTTCGAACAGCGGCAGCGGCCAGGATTCCAGCGCTTCGGGCAGCAGGGTGTGGTTGGTATAGGCGATGGTCTGGCGGGTGACGTCCCACGCCTCGTCAAAGTCCAGCCCGTGCACGTCGGTCAGCAGCCGCATCAGTTCGGCCACGGCCACCGCCGGATGGGTATCGTTCAGCTGGATCGCGGCCTGATCGGGCAGGGTGCGCACATCGCCGTGGAACTGCACGTGGCGGCGCACGATGTCCTGGATCGAGGCGGAGGTGAAGAAATACTCCTGCCGCAGCCGCAGTTCCTGCCCCGCCGCACTGGAATCCGCCGGATAGAGCACGCGCACCAGGCTGCTGGCGCGCAAGTCATCGGCCAGTGCGGCAAAGTGATCGCCCGCGTTGAACGCGTCCAGCTTGATCGGGTCGATCGCGTTGGCGGTCCACAGCCGCAGCGTGTTGACCCGCTTGCCGCGCCAGCCGACCACCGGAGTGTCGACCGCGACTGCCTCCACCCGTTCGCCGGGGTTCCATTGCGCGCGGTCGCCCTGCATGACGATTTCACCGCCAAAGCCGATGCGATAGGCGCTTTCCCGGCGCTCGAATTCCCACGGGTTGCCGTGCGCCAGCCAGGTTTCGGGCAGTTCCACCTGCCAGCCATCGTCGATCCGCTGGCGGAACATCCCGTTCACGTACCGGATGCCATAGCCGTAGGCCGGGATGTCGAGACTGGCGAGGCTTTCCATGAAGCACGCCGCCAGCCGCCCCAGCCCGCCGTTGCCCAGCGCGGCGTCGGGTTCCAGCTCCTCCAGCGCGCCGAGGTCAAAGCCGTGTTCGGCCAGTGCCTGCTCCATCGCGCGGGTCAGGCCCATGTTGGACAGCGCATCGCGCAGCAGCCGCCCGATCAGGAATTCGAGGCTGAGGTAGTAAACCCGCTTGCCCTTGGTTTCGTAGGTGCGGCGGGTGGAATCCATCCAGCGGTCGATCACCGCATCGCGCAGGGTATAGACGGCGGCGGTGTACCAGTCGTGCGGCTTGGCGGCGCGCTCGTCCTTGCCGACGCGGCGGCGCAGCACTTCGACGATGCGGTCGCTGATCTGGGTGAATTCGGCGCTGCGGGTGGTTGGCACGGACGGTAGGCTCCCCTGATAGAACACTCGGCCGACGGCTGGGCGCTGTCGCGCCGCCGGGCAACCGTTCCTCCCGCCATGCCTCCGGTTGACAGGGTTAAGCCATGTTGCACTTGCGAAGCAAGGGGCAGCGCACCCTTGCAATCCAATTCATTACGCGATCGTCCGCCTGTTCAGGCTGCCCCGGCCTTGCCGCGATTGGGCTTGAGCCGGATATAAACCCCGCTGCCGGGCCGACGTTCGACATCGAACGCACCGGTCTTTTCCACCAGGTCGCTCAGCCGGGCGTGACCGAACGTACGCGGATCGAAATCGGAATTGAGCACGTTCAGCCGGTTTCCGACCACGCCCAGCGCGAACCAGCCGTCGGTATCGTCCAGCTGGCTCAGCGCGATGCGGATCATCGGCACGGCGGCCGAAGGCGACCGGCGCGGGGCCACGGCGGCGGCCTTGTCCGGCCCGGCCTTGGGATCGGATTCCGTGACTGCGGCCAGCGGCAGCAGGTTTTCGGTATAGATGAACCGCTTGCACGCCTGCCGGAAGCTTTCCGGCGTCTTCTGCTCGCCAAACCCGTAAACGTCGACGCCCTGTTCGCGGATGCGCGCGGCCAACCGGGTGAAATCGCTGTCGGACGATACCAGGCAGAACCCGTCGAACCGCCCGGAATGGAGCAGGTCCATCGCATCGATCACCAGCGCGATGTCGGACGCGTTCTTGCCCACGGTGTTGGCAAAGTTCTGGTGCGGCATGATCGCGTGGGGGGACAGGACTTCGGCCCAGCCCTTCAGCCGGGTGCCGGAAAAGTCACCATAAATGCGCCGCACGCTGGCCTCGCCAATGGTGGCGATTTCCTCGAACAGGCCGGAGACGATCCGGGGTGAGGCGTTGTCGGCGTCGATCAGGACGGCGAGCTTGCGGGTGCGATCTTCATGGGTAGCCATGCGCCCTCTATGGCAGGGCCGGGGCCATCGCACCATGCCCCCTTTTCCTGTTTGCCCAGCGCTCTATGCTGGTCGCCATAACCGGAAAAAACGGGAGAGGGATTTTGCGCAAACGGACGATTTTGCTGGGGGCACTCGGCGCGGTCTTGCTGGCGGGCGGGGGGTGGTACGCCAGCCTCGACAAGGAAACGCGCGGCATTCTGGCGGCGCTGCCGACCAATGCCGATGTGCTGGCCTGGTCCCAGGATCAGCGCGACGCGGCGTTCCGGGGGATGGACCGCCTGTCGGTGCTGGCCGAGGCGAACACGATTGCCCCCGCCGCCACGCCGCTGCCGCTGCCCGCGGGCCAGCCGCTGGAGGTTCCGGGGATCGACCAGTACCTGGCCCAGCAGCGGGCCGCCGGGATCGTGATCGTGCAGGACGGCAAAGTCCGGCTGGAACGCTATGGTCTGGGCTTCGATGCCACGGGCCGCTGGACCAGCTTTTCGGTCGCCAAATCGTTCACCTCCACGCTGGTCGGCGCGGCGGTGCAGGACGGGGCGATCAAGAGCCTGGATGACAAGGTCAGCCAGTACATCCCGGACTTGCGCGGCTCCGCCTATGATGACGTGACCGTGCGGCAATTGCTGACGATGAGTTCGGGCGTGCGCTGGAACGAGGATTACGAAGACCCCAAGGCCGATGTCGCGCAGTTCAACGCGGTTACGCCCGATCCCGGTGTCGATGCCACGGTCAGTTACTTGCGCAAGCTGCCGCGCGCCCACCCGCCGGGCGAAGTGTGGCATTACAACACGGGCGAAACCAACCTGATCGGGGTGCTGGTGTCATCCGCCGTGAAGAAGCCGTTGGCGCAGTATCTGCAGGAAAAGATCTGGCAGCCCGCTGGCATGGAAGCGCCCGCGACCTGGCTGAAAGGCAAGACCGGCCACGAAATCGCCGGCTGCTGCCTGCAAGCCGCGACGCGCGATTTCGCCCGGTTCGGGCTGTTCGTGCTGGCCGGCGGCAAGACACCGCAGGGGCAGCAGATCGTCCCCGCTGACTGGTTCGCAGCTGCGACCGTCAAGCAGAAGGACATTGGCGAGCCGGGCAAGGGCTATGGCTATCAGTGGTGGACCTATGACGACGGTTCGGTCGCGGCGCAGGGGATCTTCGGGCAGGGCATCTTCATTGATCCGAATCGCCGGCTGGTGATTGCGTCCAACGCCAACTGGACCCGCGCCACCAAGGGTCCGGAACCCGCCGCGCGCGAGGCATTTTACAAACAGGTTCAGTCTCTTGTCGACGCTGGTAAGTAATGCAAACAAATTGCGGACAGGTGCGGTAACATGATTGCAGTATTGGCGGGACCTTATATAAGGGTGGGGTCATAAAGCGAAAGCTTCGTGGCTCCTTCGGGTCGCATCGAAGGATGCAGGCGGCGACATCGCCGATGTGCCATTCCTCCGGACCCGGACAGAATGCGCCGGTTCCGGAGGAATCGGATCTCGCCTAGAGCAGGGCGATTCCCCACACGACGCCGACGATCAGGAACACCCCGGCCACGTCCAGCAAAAGCCCGGCGCGGATCATGTTGCCCATCGCGATATGGCGGGTGGACCAGGCCAGCGCGTTGGGGCCGGTTCCGGCCGGGAGCATGAAGCCCCAGGTGGAAGCGATCGCAGCCGGCAGCGCCAGCAGGATCGGATCGGCCCCCAGCGCCGCGACCAGCGCCGCCACGACCGGCAGGATGCCGCTGGCGGTGGCGATGTTGCTGGCAAATTCGGTAATCACAATTACGAACGCGACCAGCGCCAGCGCCACGACGGGCAGCGGCACATTGGCCAGTGGCAGCAGCATCTGGCCCAGCCAGGCGGCCAGCCCGGATTCGGTCATCCCCATCGCCATCGCCAGCCCGCCGCCGAACATCAGCACCACGTCCCACGGCGCGCGATTGGCTTCGTTCCAGGTCAGCATCCTGCGGCCGGTGCCGTCGGGGAGCATGAACAGGACCAGCCCGGCGGCGGCGGCGATGGTGCCGTCGGTCAGCCCGCCCTTGGGGAACAGCCCTTCCAGCCAGGGCTGGGTCATCCATGCCAGGAACGCCAGCGCCACCACCGGCAGCAGCCGGCGTTCGGGGATTGACCATGCGTCACTATGGCTGATCGCGGCGCGCGCGGCGGCGGGATCGAACGTGTCGCGGCCCAGTTTCTGCACGCGGGCAATGATCAGCGCGGCCAGCGGCACGCCGATCAGCACGACCGGCATGGCGTAAAGGCTCCATTCCAGAAAGGTGATCTTCAGCCCCAGCGACTTTTCCAGCAGGCCCGCAGCGATCGCGTTGGTGGGCGTGCCGACCATCGTGCCCAGCCCGCCAATCGATGCCGCAAAGGCGATGCCCATCGGCAGGGCGCCGGCAATGCCGCCGGTTTCACCGTCTTTCACGCCGCCCGCCGCCAGCATGGCCAGCGCCATCGGCATCATGATCAGCGCGGTCGAGGTGTTGGAAATCATCATCGAGAGGATTGCGGTCGCGCTCATCACTGCCAGCAACAGGCGCCCGGATGTCAGGCCAGCGCGGCGCATGATGAACAGTGCCAGCCGTCGGTGCAGCCCGGTCCGCTCGATCGCCAGCGCCAGGAACGCGCCGCCGATGAACAGGAACATGATCGGGGAATAATAGGCCGCCGCCGTCTTGTTGGCATCGGCCACGCCGGTCAGCGGCAGGACCAGAAACGGCAGGATCGCGGTGGCCGACAGCGGCAATGCCTCGGTCATCCACCATGCGGCCATGATCCAGACCAGCCCGGCAGCGGGCCACGCCGGGGCGGGCATCCCGGCCGGGGCAGGCAGGATCAGCGTGGCGAGGAACCCGATGATGCCCACCCAGAAGCCGATACGGCGTGCGGTCATCCCGGTTTCCCCCAGCAGGCGCGCCCGCTCTTGCGGCGGGCGCGGCCCGTAACGTCTTACTTCGGCGAAACCACCATCAGCATCTGGCGGCCTTCCATGCGGGGATAGGCTTCGACCTTGGCGACTTCGGCGATGTCTTCCTGCACGCGGCGCAGCAGGTTCATACCCAGCTGCTGGTGCGACAATTCGCGGCCGCGAAAGCGCAGGGTGACCTTTACCTTGTCCCCTTCGCCGATGAACTTGTGCATCGCCCGCATCTTCACGTCATAGTCGTGATCGTCGATGTTCGGACGCATCTTGATCTCCTTGATCTCCTGCGTCTTCTGGGTCTTGCGGGCCAGGTTGGCCTTCTTCTGCGCCTCGTACCGGAACTTGCCGACGTCGAGGAACTTGCACACCGGCGGATCGGCGTTGGGCGACACTTCCACCAGATCAAGGCCGACTTCTGCCGCCTGCTCAATGGCTTCGCGCGTGTACAGCACGCCAATGTTTTCACCATTTTCGTCGATGACGCGGACTTTGTCCGAGGTGATCATGTTGTTGTAGCGTGGCCCGCTCTTGACGGGGGGCGTCATCATGCGCCGGGGTGGGGGTGCTATAGTCGGGACTCCTCAAGACTCTTGTGCGCGCGCTCTTAGTCTGAATCGCGCGCCGGGAAAAGGTGCGATTTCCCGCCAAAAGCGCCTATTTCGCGCGCCACAGCGGGTATTGCAGCAATTTGCCCTTCGCACTCAGCAGCGCATCGGCGGCGCGGGCCGGTTGCAGCGCGGCGATGATCGCGGGATCGGCCGCATCCAGCCCGCCGGTCAACGTGCCGAACGCGGGCAGGATCAGCCGGGTTTCGGACCGCACCGCGCAAGGGCGCGAAATGTTTCGCCCGCGCGCGGTCACGCGCAGTTTGGGGTGGAAATGACCGGACAGTTCGCCGCGCGTCTCGCCCGCCAGCGCCGCATGGCGCAGCACCAGCCCGGCCAGCTCCAGTTCGGGCAGCGCGGTGCCTTCGCCCACTTCGCCCCGGTCGTGGTTGCCGGTGATCCAGACCCAGTCGGTCGCGCGGGTCAGCGCCGCCAGCATCCCCGCCGCATGCGGTTCCAGCCGCGCCGCGCCGCCTTCGTCGTGAAAGTTATCGCCCAGGCACAGCACCCGCCGCGCTCCGGTTTCGCGCACCGCCAGCGCCACCCGTTCCAGCGTTTCGCGGCTGTCATAGGGCGGCAGCATCTGGCCGAAGCGGGCAAAGAAGCTGGCCTTTTCCAGATGCAGGTCCGCCACCAGCAGCGCGCGTTCGCGCGGCCAGTACAGCGCACGCTGGCCGACCAGCGCAAATTCCTGCCCTGCGAACGAAAAGGGAACCATGGCTTTTCCTTGCCGGAAGCGGATTCGCTTGGCAAGGGCGGCAAACAGCCCCCTCCTCTTCAGAGGAGGGGGTTGGGGGTGGTGCTGGTTCTGGCCTGCGTCTCGCGCTGCGAGCGCTGCCGTTCCGGCATCGCCACCACCCCTGCACCCCTCCTCTGAAGAGGAGGGGGGAAAGAGGATACATGACCGACTGGACTGCCCATACCGCCCGCGCCAAGGACTGTTTCGAAGCCCTGCGCACCCGCATCTGCACCGCGTTCGAGGCCATCGAGCGCGAAGCGGGGAGCGACGCCGCGTTCGAATATACGCCCTGGTCGCGCGAGGAAGCGGGCAACCCCAACCCCGGCGGCGGCGTGCGCGGGGTGATGAAGGGCAAAGTCTTCGAAAAGGTCGGCGTTAACGTCTCCACCGTCCACGGCACGTTCGCGCCCGAATTTGCCAAGACCATCCACGGCGCGGGGGACGGCAACCCCGGCTTTACCGCCACCGGGATCAGCCTGGTCGCGCACATGGCCAACCCACACGTGCCCGCCGTGCACATGAACACCCGCTTCCTGACCACCGGCAAGGCGTGGTTCGGCGGCGGCGGCGATCTGAACCCGCCGATCCCCTACGCTGAAGATACGGTCGAGTTCCACGCCGCGTTCAAGGCCGCCTGCGATGCGCACGATGCTGACTATTATCCGCGCTTCAAGGCGTGGGCCGATGAGTATTTCTACATCCCGCACCGGGGCGTGCATCGCGGCGTTGGCGGGATTTTCTATGACCACCTCGAATGCGCCGACGATGCGCAATGGGAAGCGAACTTTGCCTTCACCCGCGACGTGGGCGAGGCGTTCCTCGACGTGTTCCCGCGCCTCGTCCGCCGCCGGATGGGGATGGACTTCACGCCAGCCGAAAAACAGCAGCAGCTGGAATGGCGCGGCCGCTATGCCGAATTCAACCTGGTCTATGACCGGGGCACGCTGTTCGGCCTGAAGACCGGCGGCAACATCGACGCGATCCTGATGAGCCTGCCGCCCGAAGCGGTGTGGCGCTGATTTCTTCATGGGGGGCTTGCCCTTGCCCCCCAAGTCCGCCCATCTAGGCCGATAATGCTGCGCCAGTACGAACTTGTCGAACGGGTCATGAGCTACGCTCCGGATGCGGACGAAGCGATGCTCAACCGCGCCTATGTCTATACGGTGCAGAAGCACGGCACCCAGACGCGCGCCAGCGGCGATCCCTATTTCAGCCACCCGGTCGAAGTGGCGGGCCTGATGACCGAGCTGAAGCTCGATCAGGAAACGATCATTACCGCGCTGCTCCACGATACGGTGGAAGATACCCTCGCCACGACCGAGGAGATCGAGCGCCTGTTCGGCCCTGCGGTCGCCCGGCTGGTCGACGGCGTGACCAAGCTGTCCAAGATCGAGGCGATGACCGAAAAGGAACGCGCGGCGGAAAACCTGCGCAAGTTCCTGCTGGCGATGAGCGAGGACTTGCGCGTCCTCTTGGTCAAGCTGGCCGACCGGCTGCACAACATGCGCACGCTCCATTACATCAAGAGCGAGGACAAGCGCCGCCGGATCGCCCGCGAAACGATGGATATTTATGCCCCGCTGGCCGAGCGCGTGGGCATGTACGAATATATGCGGGAAATGCAGTTGCTGGCGTTCGAGCAGCTGGAACCAGAAGCCTATGCCACGATCACCGGGCGGCTGGCGCAGATCCGCAGCAGCGAAGGCGGGCAGGTCGATGCGATTGCCCTGTCGATCAAGCAGGCGCTGGCCGAAGCAGGCCTGCGGGTCGAAGTGTCGGGCCGCGAAAAGCACCCATATTCGATCTGGAAGAAGATGGCCGAACGCCATGTGACGTTCGAACAGATCACCGACATCATGGCGTTCCGCGTGCTGACCGACAGTCTGGCGGATTGCTACACGGCGCTGGGCATCCTTCACACCACCTGGCAGATGATTCCGGGGCGGTTCAAGGATTACCTCTCCACCCCGAAATCGAACGGCTATCGCTCGCTCCACACCGCGCTGATCTTTGAAAACTCCATGCGGATGGAAGTGCAGGTGCGCACGCACGAAATGCACAACACCAACGAATTCGGGCTGGCGGCGCACTGGGCCTATAAACAGGGGGACCGCCCCGACGGTCAGGTTGGCTGGCTGCGCGACCTGATCGAAATCGTCGATGCCAGCCACGATGCCGAGGAACTGCTCGAACACACCAAGCTGGCGATCTATCAGGACCGGATTTTCGCGTTCACGCCCAAAGGCGCGCTGCACCAGCTGCCCAAGGGATCGACCCCGGTGGATCTGGCCTATTCGGTCCATTCAGACCTCGGCAACTTTGCCGTCGGGGCCAAGATCAACGGGCGGCACATGCCGCTGCGCACGCAGCTGAACAACGGCGACGTGGTGGAAATCATCAAGAGCCGCAAGGCCTCGCCCCAGCTGTCGTGGCTGGGCTTTGTCGTCACCGGCAAGGCCCGCGCCGCCATCCGCCGCGCGGTGCGGGCGAAAGAAAAGCAGGAAATCGCCGCCATTGGCCGTCAGCTGTTCGATCAGATCGTCAGTCACTTGCCGTCCAAGATCGGCAAGAAAGCGGTGCGCGAGGCGGTCAAGCGGCTGGGGCTGACCAGCGAGGAAGAACTGATGGTCGCCATCGGCACGGCCAAGCTGGATGACCGGCAGGTGATGGAAGCCCTGATCCCCGGCAGCGCCGCCGGGCTGGCCGAGCCGGAACAATGGTCCGGGCAGGAGCGCGCGATCTCGATCCGGGGGCTGACGCCGGGGGTGGGCGTGCAGCTGGCCGAATGCTGCCACCCGGTGCCGGGTGACCGAATCGTCGGGCTGCGCCAGCCGGACAAGGGCGTCGAAGTCCACTCGATCGATTGCATGACGCTGGCGTCGGGCACCGATACCGACTGGCTTGACCTGTCATGGGGCGAACGCACCACCGGTGCGATCGGGCGGCTGCGGGTGGTGCTGTACAACCGCCCCGGCACGCTGGCCGAAGCGACCGGCATCTTCGCCGGCAACCGCGCCAACATCGTCTCGCTGGAAATGACCCAGCGCGATGAACTGTTCGGCGGTTATGAAGTGGACCTGGAAGTGAGCGACCTGGCCCACCTGACCCGCATCGTCAGCGCCCTGCGCGCCAGCGATGCCGTGGCCCAGGCCGACCGCATCTGACCTTTCGCTTTGGGCTTGCGCGCGGCGCGGGCCGGGGCCAAGCACGCGGCCATGCGCATTGCCCTGTTCGAACCTGAAATCGCCGGTAACGTCGGCGCGATCCTGCGGCTTGGTGCCTGTCTGGGCGCTTCGGTCGACCTGATTGAGCCGTTGGGCTTTCTGTGGGACGATCGCCGGGTGCGGCGGGCGGCGATGGATTACATCGATCACGTGTCGATCACCCGCCATGCCGGGTTCGATGCCTTCCGCGAAACGGTCGGACAGCAGCGGCTGGTGCTGCTGACCACCAAGAGCGCGCAGTCGGTCTATGACTTCCGGTTCCGGGGCGATGACATCCTGCTGTTCGGCAAGGAAAGCGCCGGGGTGCCGGCGGCAGTTGCGGAAACCTGCGATGCAGGGCTGCGGATCCCGATGCGCACGCCCGTCCGTTCCATGAACCTTGCCTCCTCGGCGGCGCTCGTGCTGGGAGAGGCGTTGCGCCAGACCGGCAGCCTGCCGGGCTGATCCCGCCCGGCCCGTTCAGGCGCGCGGGCTGATCCGCGCTCCGTCAGCCACCGTGTTGCCGGGGTTGATCACAACCGCCTCGCCCGTCGACACGCCGTCCAGCACTTCGGCAAATTCGTCGTTCAGGTGGCCGATCCGCACCTTGCGCTCACGCGCGCGGCCACTGTCGGCCACGAAGACCCGCCAGCCGCCATCGCTGCCGCGAAACAGCGCGCCAATGGGCAGGCGCACGGCATCGTCGGTCTGCCAGTGCAGGATCGTGGCATCAATCTGGAAGCCATGGCCCAGCCGGGCCGCGGCGGGCAGCGATTGCGGTTCGAAGCCGATGATCACGTTGACGCGCTGTTCCTCGATCCCCAGCGCGGAAATCTTCAGGCGGCCGAACGGCTCCACCCGCTTCACCACCCCGCTCAGCGGCTGCGGCCCGCCCCACTGGGTAATCTCCACCCGGTCGCCCGGCTTCACCCGCACCGCCTCGCGCGAGAGCAGGTCGACCACCACCTCGATCTGGGCGGGATCGCCAATGGTGACCAGCGGGGTGCCCTCCATGATGATCCCCTCGCTTTCAGTGATGACCGACAGGACCGATCCGCCGGCGGGCGCCCGCACCGCAACGCGCTGCCCGGCGGCCGTGCCGCTGGACTGGGCCAGCCCGGCCGCGATCCGCGTCACTTCGGCGCTGGCCTGGGTTGCGGCGGCCTGGGCAATGGCCAGGCGAGTGCGCGCCGCTTCCAGCTGCGCGCGCGGCAGAAAGCCCTGGCGGGCCACTTCCTGCGCGCGGGCCAGATCGCGCCGGGCCTGGGCCGCGGTTGCGCTGGCCCCGGCCTCTGCCGCGCGGGCGGCTTGCAGCGCGGCCTGCAGCTGGTCGCGGGTGCGGGGGTCGAGCAGGGCGGCGGGCCGTCCGGTCATGGTCGTGACCAGCGCGCCGCGCGTCACCACGTCGCCCGCTTCCAGTTCAATGCGCGAGAGCGTGCCGGTGACCGGGGCGGAGACGACATAGAGATCTTCGGCACGGGTCACGCCATCGTCGGTCACACCTTCGGCCATCGCCCCGCGCGAGACGGTGGCGGTATCCACCGCGACTGCGTCCGGCCAGAAGGCAAAGGCCAGCGCGGCCAGCAGCAGGCCCGCGATCACCAATGCCCAGCGCCAGCGTTTGACCAGGTCAGCCATGCCGTTCAGTCCCTGCCTTTCAACACCCGCACCATGTCCAGGTGCAGCACCCGCCGCGCCACCACCAGCGCCGTCAGCATCCCGGCCCCCAGCACCACCAGCGCCGCCCAGCCATAGCTGGCGCGTGATGGGGCGAAGGGCAGGCGGAACAGGTCTGAACTGAACATCGCGGTCATCAACTGCGCCAGCCAGTATCCCATGATGCACCCCACCGGCACTGCCAGCACGACCAGCAGTGCGAGTTCCCCGATCAAGACGATCCCCACTTCGCTGCGATGATAGCCCAGCACGCGCAGGGTGGCGAGTTCGTGCGCGCGTTCGGAAAACAGGATGCGCGCGCTGTTATAGACCACGCCGACGGCAATCGCAGAGGCGAACCCGATGTAGAACACCAGCATCGTCACCATGTTGTCGTCGATCATCTGCTCGAACTTTTGCAAGGCGGCATCGCGTTCGCTGACGCCCAGCACCAGTGGCATGGCTTTCAGCGCAGTCAGGATGCGGTCTCGCTGCGCCGGGTCGATCCGCAGCAGCGCGGCCCCGACCGGGGCGGCATCGCGGGCGATGGCTTCCAGCGTCCGGTCAGAGGCATAGGCGCGTTCGCCGATGAATTCCTCCACCACGCTGACCACCGGCAGGAACTGCACGGTGCGCCGCCCGCCCAGCAATTCCACCCGCACCCGCTGGCCGGCGCGCACTGCCAGCTTGTCGGCCAGCTGGCGGCTGAGCATCAGGCCGGCCGGGGGCAGGGCCAGAACCTGCCCGTCGCTGTCGATCCGCATCGTCAGTTGCGATTGCGGCATCGCGCTTTCGATCGCGGCGCGTTCCTGCCGGTTGCCGTTGCCCAGCTTGACCGGGACGGCCCGGATCGGCTCCACCCGGATCACGCCCGGCATTTGCGCCAGTGCGAACAGCGCCTGTTCCCCACGCGGTTCGGTGAAGGTCACGGTCAGGTCCTGGCGCTGGGCGCGGAAGAAGAAGGAATCCAGCATCGTCCGGCTGGAATCGAGAAACTGCAGCGTGGCGAACAGCAGCGCCATTGACAGGGCCACGCCCGTTACCGTGATGGCGGAGCGCCACGGCCAGCGGGCGATGTGGCGCAGGATCATGTGGCCGATGGCGGATACGCCCGCCGCCGCGCCCAGCCGCTCGGTCAGGCCGGGGCGATAGACCGGCGGGGGCGGGGGTGACATCGCCATCGCTGGCGCCAGCCGCACGGCCGCGCGCATCCCCCCCAGCGCGCCCAGCGCCGCCGCGCCGATTGCCAGCGCCGCCGCCAGCAGGAAGACCGACGGCGCCATGTGATATTCCAGAAACGGAAAGCGGAAATACTGCGCATAGATGCGCGTCATTGCCCGGCCCATCCAGATGCCCGCGGCTGACCCCAGCACGGTTGCCATGACCGCCACGACCAGCGCGAATTTCAGATAGTGCCAGCCAATCGCCCAGTCGGAATAGCCGAACGCCTTGATCAGCCCGATCTGGGTGCGCTCGGTGCGGATCATCCGCCCCAGCACGATATAGACCAGGAACGTCGACACCAGCAGGAACACTGGCGGGATCACCCGCGTCATCGCTTCCAGCTGCATCAGCTCGTTGTCGAGGAAGGCATGGGACAAGTGATCCTTGCGGCCATAGGCGCCGGTCCCGCCATAAGGGGCCAGGATGGCGTCGACCTTGCGGATCACGTCGGCTTCGGATGCGCCGCGTTCCAGCAGCAGCGACAGCGTGTTGATCGCCTCGGCCCGGTCGGTCGCGGCTTCCAGCGCCTGCTGGCCCATCCACAGCACGCCGAACCGGCGATCATCGGGGATGATGTCGCCGGGGGCCAGGGCATAGATGTAGTTGGGGGCCAGGCCGATGCCGACCACCGTCAGGCGTTCCTTGCTGCCATAGATCAGCGCGTCGAGCGTGGCGCCGGGACGAAGATCGTTGGCCGTGGCAAAGGCTTCGTCGATGACGACGTCGCCCGGCTCGCCCGCGCGTGGCAGGTGGCCGCTGCGCAGGACCAGCCGGTTGAGGCGGGATTGGCCGCGTTCGTCCAGCGAATTGATCAGCGCCCGCACCGGCGCGGGCCGGTCCGGGAAATCCAGCGTGGCGTATTGCTGGATCGAACCTTCCACCCGCGCCACGCCCGGCACCGCGGCGACCCGGTCGACCACGCTGCGCGGGGCGCGGGTCATGCTGGCGAAGACATCGGCGAACAGGTTCTGCGCGTAATAGGCATCGCGCGTGGCCGTCAGCGAGCGGTGCACCCCCATCGACAGCACGAACGTGGCCGTGGCCGCCGCCAGCACCACCGCAATCGCCAGCGCCTGTCCGCGCATATGCCACAAGTCGCGCAACAGCTTGCGGTCGAGCGCTTTCACCAGCTGATCCCGGCCGGATCGACCGGCGCGGCGTTCACCTCGATCCGGGCGATCCGGCCATCCAGGAAATGGAACACCCGGTGCGCCATCGCGGCGATCCCGGCGTTGTGGGTGATGATTACCACGGTCGTGCCGAGGTCCCGGTTGGCGCGGGCCAGCGTTTCCAGCACGCGGATGCCGGTGGCGCTGTCCAGCGCGCCGGTCGGTTCATCGCACAGCAGTACGCCCGGCTGCTTGGCCACCGCACGGGCAACGGCGACGCGCTGCTGCTCCCCGCCGGACAGCTGGGCGGGATAGTGATGCTGCCGGTCCTGCAGGCCGACCAGCGCCAGCGCCTTGGCCGGGTCCATCGGATGTTCGGCGATGTCGGTCACCAGCCGCACGTTCTCGATCGCGGTCAGGCTGGGGATCAGGTTGTAGAACTGGAAGATGAAGCCCACGTTGGCGCGGCGGAACCGGGTCAGCGCCGTGTCGTCCATCGCCGCCAGATCCAGATCGTGGTAGAACAGCGTGCCCGAAGTCGGCCGGTCCAGCCCGCCGATGATGTTCAGCAAGGTCGATTTGCCGCTGCCCGATGGTCCCAGCAGCACCACGATCTCACCCGCCGGGATCGCCAGGTCGACACCGCGCAAGGCATGAACCTCTGTCTCCCCGGCGCGATAGATCTTGCGCAGGTCCGTGCCGGAAAAGGCCAGGGGCGGTGCGGCTGCGTCCATCCTGCGGGGTCAAACTCCTGTCGGCACGACGCTAGCACAGCGGGTTTGCCGCCTCACCCCCAAATGCGCGGCGCGGGACTCGCTGGTTCACGCGCCGCTGCGCGGCACGCATCATTTGCGGCACCTGGCCATGACTTACAGCCCAAGCTGGGCCTTGGCGATGATGTTGCGCTGAATCTCGTTCGAACCGGCGTAGATCGATCCGGCCCGGTCGTTGAGGTACTTGAGCGGCGCAATCGCGGCTTCCCGCGGGCCGCGCAGACCGGGGGCGTGCGCGATCAGGTTTGGCCCGCCCGCCGCGCCGGCCCCCGGCTGGAAGCTCAGGCCATAGGGGCCGGCGGCTTCCATACCCAGTTCGGTCAGGTGCTGACTGAGTTCGGTGCCCAGAATCTTCATCACGGATCCACTCAGTCCGGGTCGCCCGCCCTGTGCGGCGGCGGTCAGCGCGCGCAGTTCATAGACTTCCAGCACGTCGATCCGGACTTGCGCCGCCGCCACCCGCGCCGCGAACAGCGGATCGTCCAGCAGCCCGCTGCCCCGCGCCAGTTCGCGGATCCGTTCCAGCCGGACCTGCAGGCCGGGCGCATAGGCGCTGCCGCCGCGCTCGAATTCCAGCAGGTACTTGGCGACTGTCCAGCCCTGGTCGATTTCTCCCACCACGTTGGCTACCGGCACGCGGACCTCGTCGAAGAAGATCTGGTTCTGGATGTGCTCACCCGATGTCATGACAATCGGGCGAACCTCTACGCCTGGGCTGTCCATCGGGATCAGCAGGAACGTGATGCCCAGTTGCGGCCGGTCATACTGCCCGGTGCGGACCAGGCAGAAGATCCAGTTGGCGACATTGGCGTGGGTGGTCCAGATCTTGGTCCCGGTGCAGACGAAGTGATCGCCGTCGCGGACGGCCTTCATCTGCAACGGGGCCAGGTCCGATCCGGCCTGCGGTTCGGAATAGCCCTGGCACCAGAAGTGCTCACCCGTCAGGATGCGTGGCAGGAAGTGTGCCTTCTGTTCGGCGCTGCCGTGGCCGATCAGCGCCGGGCCGCACATCGCGATGCCCATGGGCGACAGCGGCGGCGCGCCCGCCAGCGCACATTCGCGCGCGAAGATGAACCGTTGAGTCACGCTCAGTTCCGCGCCGCCATGCTCCTTGGGCCAGCTTGGTGCCGCCCAGCCGCGCGCGTGGAGCCGGCGCTGCCATTTCAGCGAGGCGTCGTGATCGCCATAGACGCTGGTCATCCACTGCCCGGCGGCGCGCAAATCATCGCTGAGTTCCGCATCGAGAAAGGCCCGCACTTCATCCGCGAAAGCGCGGTCCGCATCACTCCAGGCGAGCTCCATCCCGCATTCCTTTCGATTGCATCCGGTGTTTTCTTTCAGCAATACTGGCCGATAGCAAGAACACCAAGGGGGCAGGACATGCAGTTTGAGCTGGGCGAGGAGCAACAGCAGTTGCGTAGCGGGCTGGATCGCCTGTTCGCCCAGACGAACGACCTGTCCGCCCGCACTGCCACCGTGCGGGCAGAGCCAGGCTGGCGCGCTGACCTGTGGCAGCGCCTGGCGCGCGACCTGGGGGTGCTGGCCGTGGGCCTGCCCGAAACGGTTGGCGGATTTGGCGGCGGGATCGACCAGCTGGTGACGATGGAAGCCGCCGGCCGGGCGTTGTTGCCCGAACCTTTGGCCGAAACGGTGTTCCAGTGCGCTCCGCTGCTGGCGCGGTCGGGCGCGGTCCATCGCGCCCTTGCCCAGGGTGTGATCGCCGGGGACGTGCGATTGGCCATGGCGCTGGGCGAAGCGGGGCTGCGCGACGCGTTGGCAGGCGTGGCGATGCCCGCAGCGCGATCGGGTGAGGGCTGGTTGCTGTCGGGCGAGAAACTGGTGGTGATCGCGGCGCCCTGGGCCACGCACTTGCTGGTCGCGGCGCGCACGGCGGGGCAGGCGGGCGACGCGCACGGGCTGTCGCTGTTTGTCGTGCCGGTGGACGTGCCGGGACTGGCGCTGCACACTTATCGCACGCTTGACGAACGGCGCGCGGCCGACGTCTCGTTTGACCAAGTCGCGGTCGGGGCGGAGGCGTTGGTCGGCCCCGAAGGCGGGGCTTTGCCCTTGTTGGAGGAGTGGCGCGACCGGGCCATCGCCGCCATGTGTGCCGAGGCGTCGGGACTGCTGGAACGGTTGCTGGACGATACCGTGGCCTATGCCCGGCAACGCGAACAGTTCGGCCAGCCCATTGGTTCGTTCCAGGCGCTCCAGCACCGCATGGTCGACATGCATCTGCAGCTGGAGCTGGTCCGTTCGGCCGCGCTGCTGGCCTGCCAGTCGCTGGATGGCGATGCGGTTGAACGGGCTCGCGCCGCGTCAGCCGCGAAGGTCACGCTGGCGCAGGCCTGCCGCTTCATTGGCCAGAACGCGGTACAGATTCACGGCGGGATGGGCATGACCGACGAGCTGGCGATCGGCCACTACTTCAAGCGCGCGACCGTGATCGAGCACAGCTTCGGCAGTGAAAACTGGCACCTGGCCCGCCGGGCCGGGCTGGGCGGCTGAGGCAGCATTTTCCTGTCGTATCCGGTGGGACGGGAACGAGGGGGCGCTTATTCGATCAGCCGCCGGCTCCAGAACGGCTTCAGCCGTTCGAGCAGGAACAGCATGCAGGCGCCCGCCAGAAAGATTGCGGCCACGTCCGGCCCAGTCATGCGGGCGAAGTCGAACAGACCGGCAATGGGCGCAACGGTTTGCGTGGCGAGCAGAATGATCGCCACCAGTCCCAACACGATGCCCAGCGCTGGATTGGCCCGGCCCAGCGCCGCCGTGATCGAGGCGCTGTAACGCCGGTTCACCAGAATCAGGCTGGTAATGACCAGAACCAGCGCAAAGAACGCGTTGGACCGAAGCTGCGCCGCATCAAGCCCGGCCCGCCAGAAATACCATGCCAGCCCGCCGGTCACGGCCAGGGCGATGCTGCCCTGCATCACTGCCCAGACCACCAGCGAGCGCGAGAACAACGGCGTGTCCGGCCGGCGCGGCGGACGGGCCATGACATCGCGTTCGTCCTCCTCCGCTTCGAACACCAGCGAGCAGACCGGGTCGATGATCATTTCCAGCAGGGCGATGTGGATCGGCCCCAGCAGCAACGGCATGCCGGTCAGCAGCGGCAGCAGTGCCAGGCCGGCAATCGGAATGTGGACGGCGACGATGAAGCCCATCGCCTTGCGCAGGTTGTCATAGATGCGCCGCCCCATGCGGACCGCCTTGACGATGGAGCCGAAGTCGTCGTCGAGCAGCACGATGGCCGACGCTTCCCGCGCAACATCGGTGCCGCGCCCGCCCATCGCCACGCCAATATGCGCCGCCTTGAGCGACGGCGCATCGTTGACGCCGTCGCCGGTCATTGCGACGATCTCACCCGCCTGCTTCAGCGCGTCCACCAGTCGCAGCTTCTGTTCGGGCATGATGCGCGCGCATACGCTGACTGTGCCAATCCGCTGCCGCAGCGCATCGTCGGACATGGCAGAGAGTTCTTCCCCGGTCAGCACGTCCCCGGTATCCGTCCCGACCTCGATCCCGGCCTGCCGGGCGATGGCGCGGGCGGTCTGCGGGTAGTCGCCGGTGATCATCACGATGCGGATTCCGGCCGCGCGGCATTGTCGGACAGCGTCGGGAACAGAGGCGCGCAGCGGATCGGCCAGGCCGACCAGCCCGCGGAAGGTAAAGCTGAAGTCGCGCTGCGATTGCGGCAGATCGGTTGCCGGCCAGCGCGCATCGGCCACGCCCAGCACCCGCAGCCCCTGATCGGCCATGGTATCAACCGTCGCCTTCAACCTGATGCGGTCTGCATCCGGCAGGTTGCACAAGTCGGCGATGGCTTCGGGTGCGCCCTTGGTGGCGATCACCCGGTCCTCTGCGGGGTTCGCGCTGCTCCAGACGTGGGACATGGCCAGCAGCGACGGGTCGAGCGGGTAGTGCCGGTCCAGTGTCCAGCCCGCGTCCTGCCGTCCCCTGACGGTGGCCGGTGCCAGTTCATCGCCCAGTTCGTGAAAGGCCACTTCCATCGGATCGACCGGCTGCTGGGCGCTGGCCAGGATGCCGCATTCCGCCAGCAGGTGAAACTCTTCCTCCACCAGGCGCGCTTCGCGGTCATCGGGCAAGAGGACGCGGCCATCGGGCAGCCGCAGCTCGGCAATGCGCATCCGGTTCTGCGTCAGCGTTCCGGTCTTGTCGGTGCACAGGGTGGTTGCCGCGCCCAGCGTCTCGATCGCAGCCGCCCGGCGGGTCAAGACCCGGTTGCGGGACATGCGCATGGCCCCCATCGCCATGAAGATGGTCAGCACGACCGGGAATTCTTCCGGCAGCATCGACATCCCCAGCGCGATGCCGGCCAGCGCGGCTTCAAGCCATGAACCGCGCAGCAGGCCATATAACACGACCACCATCGCACTGGCCGCCAGCCCAGCCGCCGCGAACCCCACCACCAGCCTGCGGGTCTGGATCCTGAGCCGGGGGGCTTCGGTTTCGAGCGTGGACAGCACGCGTCCGATCTGGCCGATCTCGCTGGCCGGCCCCGTCGCCGCAATCACGCACAACCCTGATCCGCGCACGACCAGCGACCCCGAATAGACAAACGGCAGGTCATCGCCGCCGGGCCGGGCCATCGCGGGAGGCATGGCGGCGTCGCAGGTCGTTTTGCGTACGGGGACCGATTCTCCGGTCAGCAGGGATTCGTCCAGCTGCAAGCCATCGTTCCGCACGACCCAGCCGTCGGCGGGCACGCGGTCGCCTTCGCTCAGCACGACCAGATCGCCGCGCGCCACCTCGCGCCCGGCGATGCGCTTGCGCGCGCCGTCGCGGATGACCAGCGCGCGCGGGCTGGTCAGGTCGCGCAAGGCTTCGAGCGCGCGTTCGGTGCGGGTTTCCTGGACCACGGTGATCAGGATCGACAGCCCGGCGAACGCGATCAGGATCAAGGCTTCGCGCCAGTCGCCCAGGGCGAGATAGATCAGCCCGGCCCCCAGCAGCATCGCCAGCATCGGTTCCCGCAGCACGTCGGCGACGATCCGCGCAAAGGTCCGCTGGCCGGACCGTGGCAATTCGTTGAAGCCTTCGGCCCGCAGTCGTTCGGCTGCCTCGGCGTCACTCAGGCCCGTCCAGAAAGGAGTCGGCTGCATGGTGCCGGTCAGATCATCGCACGCAGGCGGTGAATGTCGCCGGGATGGGCCAGACCCGTCCCCGGCGACAGCACGGCCGCTGCACCGGCAGCAAGCCCCAGCCTGGCCGCCTCCTCCACCGGCTCACCCTGCGCCAGGGCAAAGATCATGGCGGCGAGAAAGCTGTCCCCCGCGCCGACCGCACTGGCGGCGGTGATTGGAATCGCGGGAAGCCGCCAGGTCTGCCCGGCCGTTGTCACCAGCGCGCCGCGATGGCCCAGCGTGACGGCCACGATTTCCGCCAGGCCCTGTGCGACGATCCCGCCTGCCGCTTGCGCAATCGCCGCATCGTCCGGCAGTTCCCGCCCGATGAACTGGGTCAGCTCGCCCAGGCTTGGCTTGACCAGGTGGACGCCGCCCGCCGCCAGCGTTGCCTTCAGGCCCCGGCCTGAACTGTCGAGGACCAGCCGCGCGCCGCGTGCCTGCGCGATCCGACCCGCGTGAACATAGAAATCATCCGGTACGCCGGGCGGCAGCGATCCGCTGGCGACGAAGTAGCGGCAGTTGATTTCGGCCAGCCGGTCAAGGCATTCGCGCCATTCCGCTTCGCGCACGGTCGGGCCGGGGGGAACGATCCGATATTCTTTGCCAGTCTGGCGTTCCAGCGCGGCAACGGCGATGCGGGTGTTCCCGGCGATCCGGGTCGGTACGCGCACCAGCTGGTGCTGATCCAGCAAGCCATCCAGCGCAACCCCGGTTGCCCCGCCCGACAGGTAGTGGCAGCGCGCCGACCCGCCCAGCCGCACCAGCACCCTGGCCACATTGATGCCGCCCCCGCCCGGATCGTAATGCTCCTCCAGCGCCCGCATCTTGTGCGTGTGCGCCATGCTTTCGACGACATAGGATGTATCGATCGTGGGATTCAGCGTCAGGGAAGCAATGGTTTCTAGCATGCGCCTTTCCAATGGGTGCGGATCAATGGGGGACGGAACACGGCTGACCGGCACCGGTGCGGTGCAACCTGTCCCAGGCCGGGCTTAATCGCAATCCCAATCCCGGCCGGATCTGACGGACAACGATTGCTGTGCCTTGCGCCGCAGCTGGCTTCAGGCAGAAGCAGCCGCCTGGCCGCCGCGCTGGGCGGCGGGTTCGGTTTGCGGCCAATGGCGGCTATGGTCGCGGCGCATTGGAGTGATTCGCCGTAGTTTTCATGGTTTGCCTGACCTACCATTCCACCGTGCGCGTTCGCACAGGGCGCGGCGCGGCATGGGCGTTGGCGGCTGCGTGGCCGGTCTGCGCTGCCCCTGCCTTCGCGCAAGCGGTGCTCGCCACCCCGTCCGTTTCGGCTCCGGCTGGGCCGATCATTTCCGAGCGCGAATTCGATGCGGCGGTCCCGGCACTGGGTCCGGATGACGATCCGGAGCTTGGCGCACCACTGGAAACCATCGAGGCGTTTGAGCGCCGGATAGCCGGGCAGCCGCTCCAGCCGACATCGGCCGGCAACCCGCTGCCGCCCGGTCTGGACGCCGAACTGGCCGCGCCGTTGCCTTCGCTGGAACAGTTCAGAGACCTGGGGCCAAAGCTGGCCGAGGATGCGCCGGGCAGTGTCCGTAACGATGCGCCAGAGGTCATGATTGCCTATCGGGTGCAACTGGATGGGCTGGATACCGCCGACCGCGAGACGGATGCATCCCTGCAGGACGATTTCAACGCGCTGTCCGCCTTGCGCAAGGGCAAGGGCGAGGCCGGGAACATGGCGATGGTGCGGGCTCGCCTGGCCGAGGACAGCCAGTTGCTTCAGACCATTCTGGCCGCGCAGGGCTGGTATTCCCCCACGATCCGCAGCCGCATCGTCCTGCCCGGTGAAGGGGCGAACGCCATTCCCGTGGCCACCCTGTCGGTCGATCCGGGCCGGCGCTATGCCTTGTCAGAGATTGTCATTCAGGCTCCGCCGACCGACCCGCCAGACTTGATCCGGAAAAACCTGGCACTGCGCATTGGTGAGCCGATCATGGCTGAACGGGTCCTGGCGGCCGAGGCGCAGGTTGCGGTCGCGTTGCCCGAAAATGGCTATCCTTTTGCCGAGCTGGGCGAACGGGACATCCTGCTGGACCGTGAAGCCGGTGCTGGCAGCTATACCCTGCCGGTCACCACCGGGCCGCGCGGGCGGTTCAACGGCTTTACCACCGCCGGAAAGCTGGCGTTTGGCATCGACCATCTCCAAGTGCTGTCCCGGTTCCGGCGTGGTGAGCTGTACGACAGCCGCAAGGTCGATGACTTGCGCAAGGCGCTGGTCGCGACCGGTCTGTTCAGCGCGGTTTCGGTCGAACCGCAACGCGGCGGGGAGCCGGTTGGCGATGGCACCGAATATGTCACCCTGGCCGTCCGGCAGGAAGCCGGGCCACCGCGCACCATTGCCGGCAGCGTCGGCTATGCCGCCGGACAGGGCCTGACAGCCAAGGCCAGCTGGACACATCGCAACTTGTTCCCGCCGGAAGGCGCGTTGATTGCCCAGGCCGCGGCAGGGACGCAGGAACAGGCTCTCAGCGCCACGTTCCGTCGTGCCAACGCTGGTCGGCGCGATCGCACGATCGAACTTTCGGCAGAAGCGTTCCGCAGCGATTACGAAGCCTATAGCGCCTACACCGGGCGCATTGCCGCGCGGCTCAGCCGGGATTCCACACCGCTGTGGCAAAAGCGGCTGACATACGCCATCGGCGTTGAAGCGCTGGCCACGGGCGAGACGGACTTTGACGCGGCCAGCGGCATACGCACCCGACGCACGTATTACGTAGCGGGGGCAAGCGGCCAGGCGGGGCTGGATGTCACGGACGATCTGCTCAACCCCACCACCGGTTTTCGGCTGACGGCGCTGGTCCAGCCCGAAGCCACGCTGAATCAGGGGTTCAATTCCTATGTGCGCGGCCGGCTGGATGCCTCCGCCTATCAGTCGGTGACGGCGGCGCTGGTGCTGGCCGGGCGGGTGCGGATCGGGACGATCCAGGGTGCGGACCTGCCGGACATTGCCCCATCGCGGCGGCTCTATGCGGGCGGCGGCGGGTCGGTGCGCGGGTTCGGGTATCAATCGCTGGGCGAGCAGGCACTGGATGGACGGCCGCTGGGCGGGCGCAGCCTTGTCGAAGGATCGCTCGAAGCGCGTTATCGCTTTGGTTATTATGGCCTGGTCGCGTTCGTCGATGCTGGTCAGTCCTATCAAGAGACCACGCCGCAATTCAATGACTTGCGTTACGGCGTGGGGATCGGCGGGCGCTTCTACACCAATTTCGGCCCGGTCCGGGTTGACCTTGCAACTCCGCTGGCCCGCAGGCCGGGCGAGGCCTGGCTCAACGTCTATGTCTCGATCGGACAGGCGTTCTGATGGCAGGCGAGGACGACCCATCCACGGCATCCCCGCTGCCGCGCCGCGCACGCGGGCGAGCAGTCAGGATCGCCGCATTCGTCCTGCTGGGGCTGGTGCTGCTGGTCCTGGCGCTGGGCGCGGGCCTGGATACAAAGCTCGGCCACCGGCTGGTCGCCCGGCAGGTTTCCGCCCTGACCCTGGCCAACGGGCTGGGCATCTCGGTCGGGCGGATCGAAGGGTCGCTCTACGGCACGATGACGCTGCACCAGCTGGCCCTGCGGGACAGCCGGGGCGAGTTTCTGGTCGCACCGCAAGTCACGGTCGACTGGCGGCCATTCGCCTATCTGCGCAGCCACATCGACATCCGCAGCGCGACTGCACCGCGCGTGATCCTGCGGCGCCTGCCGGAACTGGCTGCGACCGCTGCTGACGATGCGCCGCTGCTGCCCGATCTTGACATCGACGTGGGCGCGCTCCGGATCGATCAGTTGGTTGCGGAACCGGCTGTTGCGGGCGAGCGGCGTGTCCTGGCCTTGCGGGGCAGCGCCCACGTTGCCGATGGGCGTGCGCAAGTGCGCGCCAACGGCACGACCATCGCGGTCGATGGTGGCGAAGGCGGGGACAGCCTTGCCCTGACGTTCGATGCCCGGCCCGCCACGCGCCAGCTGGACATCGACCTGGCCCTGCGCGCGCCGGCGGGCGGCGTGATTGCCGCGTTGTCCGGTCTGGACCGCCCGCTGGTCTTGACTGTCGGCGGACGGGGCGACTGGGCGCGGTGGGATGGCACGGTTGCCGTTGATCTGGGTGAAAGCGATCTGGCCAGGCTGGCGCTTACCGCCCGCGATGGCACCTTTGCCCTGAAGGGGGCGGCCCGGATCGGGCGCTTGCTGACAGGCAGGTCTGCGGCGCTGACTGGTCCGGTGGCCAGCATCGCTGTGTCGGCCCGCTTCAGCAACCGGCGCGCGGCGCTGTCGGGACTGGTTGCCGCAGAGCATTTCCGGCTGGTCCCGGATGGCACCATCGACCTTGCCGCGAACCGCTTTGACCGTTTCCGGCTGGCGCTGGCGCTGCCGGGGGCAGTGTCCCTGGCGGACAATCTTGAGGGTGCGGGGCTGAGCGCGAACCTGGTGCTGGACGGCACCCTTGCCGCCCCGGACATTGCCTATCGGCTGAGCGCGCGCAACCTGGCCGGCAATGGGGTCAGTCTGGACGACGTCACGGCCAGCGGCACGGCGCGGGCCGCTGGCGGCCAGTGGCTGGTTCCCGTGACGGCACGGGCGCGGCGGATTTCGGGGCTGGATGCCGTGTCTGGCGGCACTCTGGCCAATGTCACGCTGACCGGCGATCTGGCCGCGCGCTGGCCCCGCATCCTGTCCGACAACCTGCGCATCCGGTCTGACCGGATCGATGCGGGAGTGATCCTGGCCGCCGATCTTGGCAAGGGCAGCTATACCGGGGCAATCGATGGCCGGATTGACCGGTACCGACTGACCGGCGTTGGCACTTTCAGCATTCTGGCCCGGATGGACCTCAGGCAGGATGCGCCGGGGTTCGCGCTGGCGGGAACTGTCCGGGCGCGGTCCACCAGCCTGGCCAGCGATGCCTTGAAATCGTATCTTGGCGGCAGCCTCGCCGCGTCCGCCGATGTGGGTTACGGGGTGGACGGGGTTGGTCGCCTTGCCAACCTGCGACTGACCGCGCCCGAACTGCGGATCACCAGCGGGCAGGGCAGCTGGTTCCCGGATGGCCGGATCGCGCTGGAGGCGGCGGGGGCTTCGCCCCGTTATGGTCCGCTTGGCGTGCGGGTTGCCGGGACGCTTGCCGCGCCGGACGCGCGGATCACGGTTGGCCGCCCTGATCTGGGCATCGGCCTCGCCAATCTGACAGCGCGGATCACCGCCGTCTCTGGCGGCTACCGCCTCGACGCGGTGGGGGATACCGATTACGGCCCCTTGCGTGCCGACGTGACGCTGGGGCTTGGCCCGCGCCGGTCAGTGCAGATCAACCGCGCGAATCTGTCGGGCGTCAATTTCGCCGGCGATCTGGTCCAGACCCCTGCCGGCCCGTTTGCCGGAGCGTTGACGGCCAGTGGCAACGGGGTCAGCGGCGCACTGCGGCTGACGGCCGAAGGCAAGCATCAGGCCGCCGCGTTCGATCTGCGCGCCAGCGACACGGTGTTCGCCGGCCCGGCCCGGCTGGCAGTGGGTTCGGCGATCGCGACCGGGCGGGTCGTCCTGTTCGACCGGCCCATGGTGACGGCCGACATCCAGTTGGCTGGCACCCGGTTGGGGGCGTTCAACCTGGCCGCGGGGCGGGTCAAAGTGGACTATCGCGACGGCAGCGGCCACGCCGCCGCGTTGATCGAAGGGACTAGCGGCGTCCCGTTCCGACTTGGCATTAACGCCGATCTGGGGGCGCAGCTGTGGCGCGTCGCCGTGCAGGGGCGGGTGCGCGGACAGACGGTCAAGACGCTTGGCCCGGCGCGCATCGTGCCGGGTGCCGCAAGCTATCAACTGCTGCCCACCAATGTCGCGCTGGGCGGAGGAACGGCGCGGATCGCCGGGACATATGGCCCTGGCCTGACCCTGGAAAGCCGCATCGAGGGGATCGACCTGGCCATCATCAATGCCTTCGTGCCGGGTTATGGCATCGGTGGCTCTGCCAGTGGCAGCATCGATTTCGCCCAGCTTGCCCCCGATGCCATCCCGCGCGCCGAAGCCCGCCTGATGCTGACCAATTTCACGCGGACCAGCGCCACGACGATCAGCCAGCCGGTTGCCGTCAACTTCATCGGCAAGCTGGCCGCCGATGGCAGCGAGGTCCGCGCCGTGGTTCGCCGACAGGGGGCGGTGATTGGCCGAGTTGTCGCCAGCCTTGGCCCCCTGACTGGCGCTGGCGGGGATTGGATCAGCCGCCTGTGGGCGGCCCCGCTGGGCGGCGGCATCCGGTACGACGGCAATGCCGACACGCTGTTTTCGCTCACCGGGCAATCGGGCCAGACGATTACCGGCCCGGTTTCGCTGGCGGCGGATTTTTCGTGCCGGCTTGCCGACCCTTGCCTTGATGGCATCATCCGGGGGCGCAACCTGAGTTACGAAAACCAGGCCTATGGCACGCGTCTGACCGGGATGGAGATCGGCGGGCGGTTTGCCGGCAACACGCTGGAACTGACCACGCTGACCGCGCAGGCGGGTGGCGGCACGATCAGCGCCAGCGGCCGGATCGGCCTGTCCGCCGCGGCGGGCTATCCACTCGATCTGACGGCCAGACTGGCCCAGGCCCGCCTGGCCCGCAGCGAAGCGCTCTCGGCAGCAGCCACCGGCACCTTGCGTCTGACCAAGGCAGGGGGACAGCCGGCATTGCTCAGCGGTGATCTGCGGCTGCCCGAAACGCGCTACCGGATTGTCCGCGAAGGGGCCGCGAGCGTCCCGCGCCTGACCGGGGTACGCTTTCGGCCAGAACGCGGCACAGTGCGCGTCACCGGGGACGAGGTGGCAGCCCCGGCGGCAAGCATGTTCTCCTCGCTCCGGCTGGACTTGCGCTTGCAAGCGCCGGACAGGCTCTATGTCACCGGGATGGGGCTGGATTCGGAATGGGGCGCCCATTTCCAACTGACCGGGACCAGCGCCGCGCCCAGACTGACCGGACAAGTGCAACTGGTGCGCGGCACGCTCGATTTTGCGGGGCATTCCTTCGGTCTGCAGGATGGCCGGATCACGTTCACCGGCGGGCCGGTCAACGACCCGACCGTGGCCATTGCAGCGACTGACGACATTGGCGACCTGGCCGTCAACGTCAACGTGACCGGACGCGCCACCGACCCACGCGTCACGTTCGGCTCCACGCCCGCCTTGCCTGATGACGAGATTCTGTCGCGAGTGCTGTTCGGCAGTTCGATTGCCAACCTTTCGGCCATTCAGGCGGTCCAGCTGGCGTCCTCGCTGAATGCGCTGCGAGCGAGCGGGGGTGGCCTCAATCCGCTGGGGCGCTTGCGGGCGGCAACGGGGATCAGCCGGCTGCGCATCCTGGCCCCGGACGAGGCGAGCGGGCGAGGCACGGCGCTGGCCGCCGGCCAGTACCTGACCGATGACATCTATGTCGAACTGGTGACCGACGCGCGCGGCTTTACCGCGACCCAGCTGGAAGTCAGCCTGACCCGGTGGCTTTCGATCATCAGCCAGGCCGGCGGGTCCGGCGCGAACAGCGTGAACCTGCGGGTTCGGAAGGATTACTGATGCGGCGGGGGATGCCAGCCCTGGGGATCCTGCTGGCCGCGTTGGGCGCCTGTAGCCGTGAGCCTGACTTTGACCAGCGGTATCAGGATGTATCCGCCCGGATCGAGGCCAGCGCCGGGGCGATCGACGCCGAAATCCAGGCCAGCGAAACTCCGGCGCCAGACCCCTTGGATTGAGGGCGCGCCCCCCCCTCGTGCCGACCGGGAGCGCCTGTTCAGCCGCTGAAGCCGGGCGCGCGGAAAATTTCCTTGCCGCGGCGGAACACGACCAGCTTTTTCAGCGTCACCGGGTGGAAGAAGGCTTCGATGGCCTGGCCGCTTTCAGTGCGGCCATAGACCTCATAGCAGTCGCCTTCGATCTGGGTCTTTTGCACCGTCCAGCCTTCCATCCACGCCTTCTTGCGCAGTTCGGCCAGCGGCCGCCAGGTGTCGCGCGGGCCTGCATCACAGCGCACGTTGCCATCGGCATGGGCTGTGGGTGCGGCGATCACCGTCAGCAGGGGCAGGACGGCAAGCAGGAGGGCGCGGGTCTTGGTCATGGCACATGGCTCCGTTGCGAGGGGCGGTGGTTGAAACGAACGATCAGCAGCGCCAGCCAGGCCAGCGCGAGCGGGACGAGGTGCGCGGCGGCGGCCTGCCACTGCCAGTCCAGCAGCAGCCAGTGCGCCAGCGCAAGCAGCAGGGCCGGGTAAACCAGCCGCTGCGCCGCTTTCCAACGCCGCCGCCCCAGCGCGATCATCGCGCGATCACGGCTGAGCGCGGCGGGAACCGCCATCGCCGCCAGCGCCAGCCAGCCGGTCCAGATGGAGGGCAGTTCCAGTTCATCGACGATGGCGGCCAGCAGGCCCATGTCGACGCCGTAGAAGGCCAGGTGGAGCATGGCATAGCCGAACGCCGCCACCCCCAGGTTGCGCCGCACGGCCAGCCAGCCCCGGAAGAACCGGTTGGGACCGAATGCGCCCGCCAGCGGCCCGGCCAGCATGGCGGCAATCATCAGCCTGACCGCCATTTCCCCGCTGGGGTGCAGCAGATCCATCGCCAGCGCTGCGCCGCGCAGGAAATCTGCCAGCATCAGCAGCGCGGGCAGGGCCAGCGCCAGCCAGAACAACGGGCGGGTAAACCGGCCCGTCATGGCTTGGCCCAGCGGCGCAGCAGGTTGTGATAGACGTGGATCAGCCGGTCGATATCGGGATCGTCCTTGGCCCGGCCGACCGAGAGGGCCTGGATCGACTGGTCAAGGTCGAACAGCATGGTGCGGGCTGCGGTATCGGCCACGGCGGATTGCATCCACATGATCGAGCAAATCCGCTGTCCGCGCGTGACCGGGGTGACCTGATGCAGGCTGGATGAGGGGTACAGCACCATGTCCCCGGCAGCGAGCTTTACCGCCTGCCCGCCGAACTGCTGCTCGATCACCAACTCGCCGCCGTCGTATTCGTGCGGATCGGACAGGAACAGCGTGGCGGACAGGTCGCTGCGGAGCGTGCGGCCCGTTTCCGGCAGGCGCATCAGCGCGGAATCGACATGGGTGCCGTAATGCCCGCCGTTGGCATAGCAGTTGAATACCGGCGGCCAGATCGTTTCCGCCAGCGCGGCGGACGTGAACAGCGGGTTCCGGCCCAGCTTGCTCAGGATCGCGTTCCCCAGCTCTACCGCCAGCGGATTCGCCCGGTCGAGCTGGAGATTCTGCTTCACCGCGATCGAGCGCGAACCGGCGGTCTCAGCGCCGTCGATCCAGTCGGCGTGCGCCAGCCGTTCACGCAATTGCCGGACTTCGTTGGCGGTCAGGACGTTCTCGATGATGGTCAGCATGGCGTTTCGTTTCGCAAGTTGCGGGCGGGCCGGACCGGAGGGGCAGCCGGGCCGCCCCTCCGGTGGCGTCAGAACCGCCCCGTCAGGGTCAGCGTGGCGCGGCGGGCATCGCCCTTGTAGAGGAAGTGGCCGCTCTGATAGCCGGCCAGGTAATAGTCGGCGTTGGCCACGTTGTTGACGTTCAGACGGGCCGAGAGGTTGGCGTTGAACGTGTAGTTCACGAAGGCATCGAACACCCAGTAGGCCGGGATGCGATAGGTGTTCACGTCCAGGGTGAAGTTGTAACCGGCCGCGCTGTCCGGCTGTCCGGCGTACATCGCGCTCTTGTGCGTGGCGGTGCCGCCAAAGCTGAAGGCTTCGCTCGCCTGATAGCGCAACTGGGCCGATATTTGCGTATTGGCAAAGTTGGACAGCCGCTTGCCGACCAGCGTCGATCCGGCGGGCGCGCTTGCGGGGGGCTGCTGGGCGGTCTTCAGGATTTCCGATTCCATGAAGGTCGCCGCGATCTGGCCGCTCAGCTTGTGGGTGATGTTGCCCACCAGCCCCAGTTCCACGCCGCGAATGCGATGCTTGCCGGTGTTGAGCGACCCGAACGTGGAATAGCTGCCCGCCGAACCGGCTTCGAAAACATCGTCCTTGGTCAGCTGGAACGCGGCGGCCTGCAGCATCAGTCGGTCGTCAAACAGATCCCACTTGGTGCCCAGTTCGATGTTGGTTGCGCTTTCCGGCGCACCGTCGCCCACGTCGGTCACCCCGTTGACGATGCAGACCCCGCCATAGCCGCAGTTGCTGCCCAGATCGGATTCGCCCCCGTTGATTTCCTTCGACGTACCCCAGGTCAGGTAAACCATCCCTTCCGCGTGCGGTTTCAGCACCAGCCCGGCGTGGCCGTTCCACAGGGTGTCGGCATAGCGGTACGGCGTCTGAGCCAGCGTGGCCGTGTTCTGGATGACGTTGCTGTACGTGAAGGAATCGAACCGGATACCGCCATGCAGGGTCAGCCAGGGGGTCAGGTCGATGGTGTCCATCAGATAGGCCGACAGGGTCTTGACCCGCCAGTCGCTGTCCCACGGCCCCTTGGTGATCTGGCGGCCCAGGATGGCGTTGATGTTGCCGGAAACAAGAGCGCGATCCGCACCAGCCACGGTCAGGCAATGGGCGTTGAACGCTCCCGTGCCGGATGTGCGGCAATTGAACGCCCCGGTATTGGTGAGCCGGTACACCCCGTTGACGACCTTGAGCTCGGAATATTCCGCCCCGGCAATCAGCGAATGCTTGATCGCGCCGGTGTTGAATTCACCCAGCACGTTGAACTGGTTGACGAAGTAATCGACGTCCTGCCAGCCCTGATGACTGCTGAGCGTGAGCGGCGCGTAAGTGCCGCTGCCCGCGTCATAGGCCCCCCCGCGCAGCCCGGTGACGACATAGCCGTTCCGGGTCATGCCATAGCGGGTCGAATTGATGATGCGAAAGCCATCGAACGGTTCGATGAACACGCGGGCGGTAAAGGTGTCGACTTCCGATTGCAGGAAGTCGCCCTGCTGCGCATAGGCTGGAACGTCATGCCACGGGCCATGGATCGTGACATTGCCCGCCGTGCCCGTCGGGGCCGGGACATAGCCGCCAAGGTCGGGCGTGTCGGTTGCCGTCAGGTGGTAATAGTCCAGCAGGACGCGCACGGCGTCGCTCAACCGCAGCGTGGCGGACAGCGCCCCGCCCCAGCGTTCGCGGGCGGACGGCGCTCGGTCGGGCACGTCTTCGGTCGTGTAGAGCAGGTTGGCGCGCACCGCGACGTCATCCGAAAGCCGCCAGTTGGAATCGAGTGTGCCGCGCCAGTAGTTGTCCGTGCCACCACCCAGGTCGACGCGGTTGAAGTTGTAATCGGTGCTGGCCTGCTTGGTGATGGAATTCACCGCGCCGCCCGTGGTGCCGCGTCCGCCGAAGCTGGCGGACGGCCCCTTGGTGACTTCAATCTGTTCCACCGCAAAGCTTTCGCGCGTGGTCATGCCCGGATCGCGCAGGCCATCGACGAACACGTCAGAGCGCACTTCCTGGCCGCGGATGATGTAGCGGTCGCCAAAGGCGTTGCCGTTCTCGCCCGTGCCGACCGTCACGCCGGGCACGCCGTCCAGCACGTCGCGCAGGTCCGTTTCGCCAGATTCCTCGATCTGGGTCGCGGTGAGCACCTGGATCGTCGCGGGGGTTTCGGCCAGCGGCTTTACCCGGCGCGGATCGCCGGACACGCGGGCCTTATAGGGCGCGCCCTGCTGGGTATAGGGGCTGACGTCCGCCGCCTTGTCCTCGATCCGCAGGGTGTCCAGCTGGACCTCGTCCGGCTCCGCGCTCTGGGCCAGCGCCGGGGTGGCCAGCAAGGCGGCGCCAAGCCCCAGCGCTAGGGTGGCGGTTGTGCCCGGCGGGGCGCGGCGCAGGCTGATGGGCTTGATTGTCCCCTGTCGAGGTTGGGTCACGCGGTGGTTCCTTTCGTCAATTCGTGCGGAGCGAGTAATCGATGGGCAGCGCGAGCGTGATGCGATCGCGCTGCAGCGATGAAGGCATGCGCGGCAGCGGTGCGACGCGCTGGAGCAGGTCCAGTGTCGCCCGATCCAGGGTGTCGTGTCCGCTGCTGCGCTTGATCGCGGCGGCCGAAACCGCGCCGGTGCGGTCCACGGTGAAGCGGATGGTCACCACGCCCTGCTGGCGCGCCTTGCGGGCTTCGGGCGGATAGACCTTGCGGCGGTTCAGGTGCGCGCTGACCAGCGCGAAGTAATCGGCTGCCTGCTGGCGGGCGCGTGGGTCGCTGCCCGCCGCAGTGCTGGAAGGCGCGGCGAAAGCGGGCGCGGCTGCCGTCGCCGGGGCCGGGGCAGCCTGTGCCTCCAGCCCAGGTGCGGGCGGTGGCAGCGTGGCCGAATTGTCCGGTAGCGGCGCGCGCACCGGTGGAATGGCGATCGGCGGCGTGTCAATCGGCTGGATCGCGGCCTGTGGCGGCGCGATTTCCGGTGGTAAGGGGGTGGTCGCTTGCTGCGCTGTCGCTGCGGGCGCCGGGGCACCTGGCGGCGGCAGCTCGACCAGCACGACCGGTTCCGGCACTGGCGGGTCGGCGGGGCGGACCCCGGCAAGAACCAGTGCCGCCACCGCGCCATGTCCGGCAAGGGCGGCTATCGCGGCGATGTGCCAGTGCTGCCGGTCAGCGGCATGGACGGCCAGCGCGGTCATTGCCGCGCGCCGTCCGCGCCGACCAGCGCGACATGGAGGTAACCTGCGGCGCGCAGTGCGTTCATCGCCTGCATGACAGTGTCATACGTGATTGCCTTGTCCGCCCGCAGGAAGATGCGTTGATCGCGGTTCGCGCCCGTGGCGGTCACTAGCGCCGGGCCGAGCGTCGCCGGAGTCACGGTCGTTTCGTTGAGCAGCATCCGACCATCGGCCTGAATCGAGAGGAATACCGGCTTGTCCGGCTGCGGAGCGGGCGTGGCGGTCGAAACCGGCAGGTCGACTTTGACATCCACCGTGGCCAGCGGAGCGGCGACCATGAAGATGATCAGCAGCACAAGCATCACGTCGATGAAGGGCGTGACGTTGATTTCGTGATGGACGGGCAGCTCGTCGCCCTGATCGGTCAAGTGCAGCGCCACGACGTCAAGCCTTGGCAAGGGCGATGGCGCCCCGGCTGAGGTCGCGCGACACCAGTCGCAGGATCGCCGCTGCCGTGTCCGACACAAGCGCGCGATGCGCGGCGATCTGGCGGCTGAAGTGGTTGTAGATCACAACCGAGGGGATTGCCGCGACCAGCCCCAGCGCGGTGGCCAGCAGGGCTTCGGCAATGCCGGGTGCGACGACGGCAAGGTTCGTGGTCTGCTGCTCGGCAATGCCGATGAAACTGTTCATGATCCCCCAGACAGTGCCGAACAGGCCTACGAAGGGGGCGGTCGCGCCGATGGTGGCCAACAGGTTGACGCCGCGGGTCAACTGGCGGGCGGTGGCTGCTTCGTGGCGCTGAAACCGCGATACCACCCGCTCCTTGACGCCTTCGGCATCGTCCAGCGCATCGGCGGACAGTTTCAGTTCGGCCAGCGCCTCGGACACCAGCGGGGCATTGGCAAGGGCCGGATTGCGGCCCGCATCGCCCAGCGAGCGCAGCATTCTGACGTTGTCATGGACGGCGCGCTCGGCGGCGGTTGCCTTGCGCAGTTCCAGCACCTTGGCAACGAACACCGTCCAGGTCGCCAGCGACGCGAGCAGCAAGCCGATCATCACCAGCTTTACGACCCAGTCGGCCTGCAGGACCATGTTGCTGACCGATAAGTGCGCCGGGGCCAGGCCGATACCCGGCTGAGCGAATGCCGCCGACGGCGCCCCGAACCCGGCGGCCAGCCCGGCAACTGCTCTGACCCATCCTTGCAACCTGAAAACCATGATACCCCAGCCACCTGTTATTGCGAACGATTCGCACATCATGTTGCGAGCCATTCGCAAGAATCACTCTTAAATGCAAGTGAGTCGCAATAACAAAAATGGGTTGGGCAGGATTCTGGTGATTTTGGCGGGCGGCGTGTGGTGCCTGAGGTAGCATCCCGCACCACGCGGGCTGGCGGCCGGCCTGCGGTTGTCAGAGCGGGGTGGTGCCGCGCATCGGCTCATCCCCTTGCAGCGGGACCAGTCCGAGCCGCGCGAACAGGGCCGCGTCGCGGCTGTCGCCGGCATTCGGCGTGGTCAGCAGTCGATCCCCGGTAAAGATCGAGTTCGCACCGGCCATGAAGGCGAGCGCCTGCCCCGCATCCGACATCGATTCGCGCCCGGCTGACAGGCGCACCATGCTGCGGGGCATCGTGATACGGGCGGCCGCGACCGTGCGGACAAATTCGATCTCGTCGATCCGGGCCAGCGGCGTGCCTTCCAGCATGTCGCCCAGCACCGTACCCCTGATCGGAATCAGCGCATTGACCGGGACGCTTTCAGGATGGCGCGGCAGGGTGGCCAGTGCATGGATGAAGCCCACCCGGTCCGCGCGGGTTTCGCCCATGCCGACGATCCCGCCGCAGCACACGTTGATCCCGGCTGCACGGACGTGATCCAGCGTATCCAGCCGGTCCTGAAACGTGCGGGTGGTGATGACGCTGGCATAGTGTTCCGGACTGGTATCGATATTGTGGTTGTAATAGTCCAGCCCCGCCTCCTTCAGTGCACGGGCCTGGCGTTCATTCAACATGCCCAGCGTCATGCAGGTTTCCATGCCCAGCGCGCGCACGCCCGCGACCATCCGCACCAGTGCGGGGATGTCGCGATCCTTGGGGTTGCGCCAGGCGGCCCCCATGCAGAACCGTTGCGATCCGGCGGCTTTCGCCTCGGCGGCGCTGGCCAGCACGGCGTCAACGTCCATCAGCCGGGCGGCGGCAACTCCGCTTTCGGCGTGGGCGGACTGGCTGCAATACCCGCAGTCCTCAGGGCAGCCGCCGGTCTTGATCGACAGCAGGGTGCACAGCTGCACCTCGCCCCGGCGGTGATGCGCGCGGTGCAACGATTGCGCCTGAAACAGCAGATCATCGAAGGGAAGGTCGAACAGGGCGGCGATTTCATCCCGCGTCCAGTCAGTGCGGAGAGCGGCGGCAGCTGGGTCAGTATGCATTGTTTGCTCCAGAATATCGATAAAAATTGGGTGTCGCGGCAGCAGGGTTGTGCCTGTATGACCGGCATTGCGACGACGTCAGCAAGATTCGCGATTGATTATCGATAATGGAGGGGTGATGACACCGGGCAGCGCGGATGGATTGGTCGACCGGATCGTGGAGACCCTGCAGCGCCGTATCCTGCACGGCGACTTTGGCCCCAACGAACGGCTGCGCCAGGATGAACTGGCCCGCGAATTCGGCGTCAGCCAGGGGACGGTGCGCGAGGCGTTCCGCAGGCTGGAAGCGATGCGGCTGGTCCATTCCCTGCCCCGGCGCGGGGTGCGGGTCATGGCGCTGGATGCCGCGGCCGAGCGTGAAGTCGCGGCGATGCGCGGCGCACTGGAAGTGCTGGCGATCCGGTCAATTGCCCGCCCGCCGGGCCGGGATCACCTGCGGAGCCTGGAAGCGGTCCTGCGCCGGGGGGATGCCGCGCCGGACCTGTTCGAAAGCGAAGCGGCCAACCGCGATTTCCACGTCGGTCTGGCCTGGCCCTGCGGCATGCCACGGCTGATCGCGTCGATCGCGGAACTGAACCTGGCCTATTCCTGCCACGTGTTCGCATCGAACCGCGACATGGCCTGGAAGCCCCGGTACAATTTCGACCATTGGCGCGTCTTCGAAGCCTATGCCGCAGCGGATTTTGAACGTGCCGCCGTGCTGCTGGCCCGCCACATCAGCGCGGTCGATCGCGTGAAACCGCGGCGCGGGCCGGGCTGAGCGGCACTCGTCGCGCCCCGTTACTTTGGGCTGCATTGGCGGCAGTGTCGCAAGCGCCTATCAGCGTTAGGGGCATGGTTGGCCACGGGACGATCTATGATAGTGCAGTGCCGATGAAGATAAGGCCAATTCCGCTGTTGCTTGGGTGTCTGGCGTTAGTGCTGCTGGGACTGGCCGGATATTGGCTGTTCGCCCCACGCGACACGGAAGTGTCGGTGCTGCGCGTCGAATCGGCACCGGCGCAGCGCGTGTTGGCCGTGAACGGGCGGATTCGCCCGCGGCTTCAGGTTGACATCCGCCCCGCACTGGGCGGGGAACTGGTGTCCCTGCCGTTCGACGTTGGTGACCGGGTTGCCGCCGGACAAGTGCTGGCGCGGATCGATGATGCGCCCGAAACCGCCGCGATTGCCGAGGCCGAGGCATCCGTCCAGGCGCAGCAGGCCGCAGTTGCCCAGGCCCGGCGCGATCTGGTCCGGTTCGAGGCGCTGGGCCAGTTCGCCACAAAGCGCGAGGTTGAGCAACGCCGTCTGGCGGTGGTGGAAGGCGAACGCGAATTGAGCCGCCGCCGCGCCAGCGCGGTGCAGGCGCGCGAACTGCGCGACCGACGGGTGCTGCGCGCGCCGTTTGCCGGGGTGATTCTGGAACGTCCCGTCGATCCCGGCCAGACGGTCGGCAACGACAGCATCCTTTACCGCCTGGCCGATCTGTCCAGTCCGGAAGTGACGGTCGAGGTCGATGAAGTCTATGCCGCCGAAATCCGCCCTGGCATGGCGGCGCTGGTCAGCCTGCCGGGGCAGCGGCGCCAGATCGGGGCCGTGGTTGTGCACATCGAGCCGCGCGTCGATCCGGCCACCGGCGCGCGCGATGTCCGGCTCAGCCTGGGCGAGGCCGTGGTCGATGCGCCATCCGGGCTGACCGTAACCGTGAATGTCATCATCGAACGCCGTGATCGCGCGATCAGCGTTCCGCGCAGCGCGATCATCGGCAGCGGTGCAGAAGCCCGCGTCCGGATCGTTGCAGCCGATGGCATCGTGGCGGACCGGCGGATCGGCTTCATTGATTGGCCAGCCGACAGCGTGATTGTCACCGGCGGGCTGAAGTCGGGCGAAACGATCCTCGCTGATCCGGATGCGGCGCAACCTGGCGACAAGGTGCGGGTGCGCGCCGGGTGAGTCCCTATGCAGTCAAGCTTGCCACCCGGCATCTGCTGTCCCATCCGGGGCAGACGGCCCTGCTGATGTCCGGCGTGGCGCTGGGCGTTGGCGTGTTCATCTTCATGAGCGCGCTGATCGGCGGCCTGGCCACGTTGCTGACGCTGCGCACAGTCGGCAGCATTCCCCACGTGGTGCTGGAAATGCCCGACCGGGATCCCGCCGTCCTTGCCCCGCAATCCGGCGCGCAAGTGGTGCTGCAAAAGGATCTCAGCCGGCGGCAGCAGATCGCCATCTGGCAACCCGCGGTTCCGATCATCACGGCGATGGACGGAGTGACCGCCGTCTCGCCCCAGATCCGCGGGTCCGCCTATGTCGAGCGCGGACAGGCACTCGCGCCGGTGGGCGTCATCGGGGTCATGCCGGGCAAGCTGTCGGACATTGCCGACATCAAGGGGGCGATTGTCATGGGCAGCAGCAACCTGCCCACGGACGGGGTGCTGATCGGCAGCCGCCTGGCGGCCGACCTTGGGCTGCGCGTGGGCCAGGTGGTGCGGCTGACTTCGGATCGCGGCCGGGCCCGCAGCTTCCGGATCGGCGGCATTTTCAGTCTGGGGATTGCCAGTGCCGATCGCCAGGCCGTTTACATGGATTTTACCACGGCGCGCGCGCTGTTCGACCTGCCGACCGGCATTTCGCGGATCGAAATCAAGGTGAAACCCGCCACCGACGCCGCCCGCATCGCGGCCAGCCTGCGCCGCTCGACCGGCCTGAAGGCCACCGCCTGGACCGAGGACAACAGCCAGCTGTTCGAGGGGCTGGATGCCCAGGCCCGCACCGGGATCATCATCAAGGCCTTCGCGCTCATCACCATCGTGGTCGGCATCGCCAGCGCGATGCTGCTGTCCATCGTCCGCCGCCAGTCGGAAATCGGCATCATGCGGGCGATGGGGGCCAGCAAGCGCCTGGTCGTGTCGATCTTCGTGCTGGAAGGCACGTTGATCGGGTTTGTCGGGGCTATTTTCGGTGCAGGCGCCGCGTGGCTGGCCCTGTTGCCCTTGCCGCCCGTTGCCGAAGTGCAAAGCGGCGGCTTGCCGATTGACCGGGGGCAGGGCGATTTTCTGCTGGCGATCACGCTGACCACACTGGCTGCGGCACTCGCCTCGATCCTGCCCGCGCGCCGGGCCGCGCGGATCGATCCGGTAGAGGCAATCGGATCATGACTGCAGAGCCGATCCTGACCGTTTCGGGCCTGACCAAGACCTTTGGCGAGGGCGACGCGAAGAGCCAGGTGCTGAAAGGCATCGACCTGGCGATCATGCCGGGCGAGATGGCGGCGCTGCTGGGGCCGTCGGGTTCCGGCAAGAGCACCCTGCTGACCATCCTTGGCACGTTGATGCGCGCCAGCGGCGGGCGCCACGAGATGCTGGGAACCGACCTGATGCATGCCAGCGATGCCGAGCGTACCCGGTTTCGCAGCCGGCACCTGGGCTTCGTGTTCCAGTTCCATCACCTGCTGGACGATCTGACCGCGCTGGAAAACGTCATGATGCCGGCCGCTGCCGCCGCGGGACGCGAAGACCGGGTGATGCGCGGCCGCGCCAGCGAATTGCTGGATGCCGTGGGCCTGGCCGACCGGCGCGATTACCGCCCGGCGGCGATGTCCGGCGGCCAGCGCCAGCGCGTCGCCGTGGCCAGGGCGTTGATCAACAATCCGGTGCTGGTGCTGGCCGACGAACCCACCGGTAATCTGGACCGGCAGTCAGCCGATCAGGTGATGGACCTGATCCGGTCGATCAACCGGACGATGTCGACCAGTTTCCTGATTTCCACCCATGATGAACACATCGCGGCCCAATGCCCGCGCCGGATCGAGCTGCTCGACGGGCGGATCGTGCGGAGCTGAGGAGCGGGCCGCGCGATGGTGCCGGGGGGGCAGCTCTGGCCGTCGCGCCGGATTACCGCACCGTGAAGGTGACTTTGCCAGTCACGCGGTGTCCATCCGCCCCGGCCCCCTGCCACCGCACCTCATACGTGCCCGCACGCAGTGGTTGACGCAGCGTCAGGGTCAGCTTGCGGTTACCCTCGGACCAGCCCGGCGTGAAGTTGCGGATGATCATTTCGCCGTGATTGGCCATGCCCGGCATTGCGGTCATGATGATCGATACCCCCGCCGTTGCCGGCGCCAACGCCTCGCTGAAGGACAGGGCAAGCACCTTGGGACCAGATACGACCGCCCCTTCCGCCGGGCTGGAGGAAACCACCCTGGCCTGGGCCAGGCTGGCCATTGGCCAACTGGCCGCACCCAGCGCCAAGGCCGCGGCGAAAGCGATTGAGGCGGATTTCATGATGCTGTCCTTTTGCTTCAAAGCCAGATACGCAAACCGATGACGGCGCTGGTCACGTCGGGCCGTTCGCCTGCCGCCCGCGCATAATCCGCGCTGCCGCCCAGGCGCCAGCTGTGCTCCACACCGATATAGGGAGCAAATTCGCGGGAAAATTCATAGCGTAGCCGCGCTCCGACCTCGACCTTGTCCAGTCCCGCGCCGATGCCCAGGGCCGGAACGTCCTGCGCCGACAGGCTGATTTCGGCGCGTGGTTGAAAGATCACGCGCTGCGTGACGCGCTGGTCGATTTCCGCTTCGATCCGGGCGGTAACGTCGCCGCGATGCGACAGGAACAGCGCGGCGTCGACTTCGAACATATAGGGGGCCAGGCCTTGCAGTCCGACCGCGCCATAAGTGGTCGCCGGTCCGGCCAGATCCTGTCGCACGCCGGCCTGCAAGTCCCAGTATGGGCCGATCGCGCGCGACCATAGCGCCTGGACTTCGGCATCCTCCACCCGTTCTCCGAACGCGCCTTCGCCTTCACTCTTGAACCAGAACCGGCTGGTCGGGCCGCCATAATAGCCCTGAACGTCCCACAGAACGCCGCTCGCGGCATCGCGCAACTGCACCTCAAGCCGGTCGGCCTGCAACCACAAGACCGGGAAGTCGCCATGGGCGGTGTGTTCGCGATGCCGGGCAGCGTGCATGGCCTCTACCCCCCAGATCGCATCGGCGGCACGCGGCGGGCCGCTGCCGGCTTCGGGCGGAGGCGGCATCTCCATCAGCGGGCCGGGCGAAGCCGCGCCAGAAGCGTCTGCCGCAGTGCCGCGTTCCGGCGGGGCGTGATCGCCGTGTCCTTCGTGCGCCCGGTCCTGCGCCCGGTCCTGCGCCAAGTCCTGTGCTATGTCCTGCGCCATGGCGGGGCTGGCCAGCAGCGCCAGCAGCGCGAGTGTAATCCGGATCATCGCGCGTGCTCCGGTCCGACCACGGTCACGATCTGCATCATGCCGCCGTGCATATGGTACAGCAGGTGACAGTGAAATGCCCAGTCGCCCGGCTCGTTGGCGGTCAGGTCGAAAGTGGCGCTGGCGCCCGGCTGGACGGTCAGGATGTTCTTGCGCGGCTGGTGCGCGGGGGGCTGGCCATTCACGACCTCGAAGAACATGCCGTGCAGATGGATCGGGTGCGCCATCATCGTGTCGTTGACCAGCTTGACTCTGACCCGCTCGTTCCAGGCAAAGCGGATCGGCACATCGCTGACCGCATCGAACATGCGGCCGTCGAACGACCACATGTAACGTTCCATGTTCCCGGTCAGGTGCAGTTCCAGCAGTCGCGACGGCTCGCGGGTATCGGCATTCGGTTCCAGCGCGCTGAGCATCCGGTAATTGAGCACCCGATGCGGCACATCGCGTAGCCCCAGCCCCGGATCGCCCGTCTTGTCGACCGGGGCCATCGAAACCATGTCCAGGCCCGGCCCGATGGCGACGTCTGGGGGCAGCAGCGATGTGTCGCGCATGCTCATCCCCTGCATGCTGTGATCGGCAGTGCCGTGATCGCCATGCCCGCCGCCCGCTTCGCCGTGGTTCATGCCCATGTCGGCCATCGTCAGCAGCGGCGGATCGCGCAGCGCCGGGACCGCTGCCCGCGCGCCGGGCCGCCGGGCCAGCATGGCCAGGGCCATGCCCGACCGATCCATCGATTCACAGACGATCGCATAGGCATCGGCCGTGCCCGGCTCGATAATCACATCATAGGTTTCGCCCGGCGCGATCTGCAATTCGTCCACTTCCACCGGGCGGACATTCTGCCCATCAGACGCGATCACAGTCATCGGCAGGCCGGGGATGCGGACATTGAAGAACGTCATGGCGCCGCCATCGATCAGGCGCAGCCGGATCCGTTCGCCGGGGTTGAACAGGTATTCCAGCCCCTCGCCAGGGCCGCGCCCGTTGGCGAGGTAGGTATAGGTCGGCGCGCTGACGTCGGCGATGTCGGTCGGGGACATCCGCATCTGCGCCCACATCCGCCGCTCTGCGCCGCTCATCGGGTACCGGTCGGTCCAGCTGGGCAACTGGCGGTTGAAATAGTGTTCGCCGGTGCGCAGCCGGTTCATGATGAAGTGCGGGTGATGCGGGGTGAACTCGCTCAGCAGCAGGATATAATCACGGTCGACCTGCACCGGCTCTGGGCCAGCCGGTTCGATGATCAGGGGGCCGTAATGCCCGCTTTGCTCCTGCAGACTGGAATGACTGTGATACCAGTACGTGCCAGACTGCCGCACCGGGAATTCGTACGTGAAAGTCTGGCGCGGCCGGATTCCGGGAAAGCTGACTCCCGGAACACCGTCGAACTGGAATGGCAGCAACAGGCCGTGCCAGTGGATCGACGTGTCCTCGTCCAGCTGGTTGGTGACATTGAGCCGGACGTTCTGGCCTTCCCGCAAGCGTACCAGTGGTCCGGGGACGCTGCCGTTGACCGCCACCGCGTGTCCGCGCCTGCCCTGCACCCGCCAGCTGCCACTGCTGACGGCCAGGTCCACGATCGGCCCGCTGACCTCGTCAAACCCGGTGCGGATCGCGCCGCCACCGTGCACACTGCGCCCGCTGGCCCACGCTGGCGCCGCCGTCAGCAGCCCCCCGGCCGCACAGCCCTGAATCATTCGGCGCCTGGATAAACGCACGCGGAATTCCCGAAATTGCCTGGATCACACCAACGCGGTATACGATACCCCCATAGGGTATTTCAAGAGGGGATGATGGGAAAGGGCAAGGCAGACACGCTCAACCGCCTGAGGCGGATCGAGGGGCAAGTGCGGGGCATAGCCCAGATGGTCAGCGACGATCGCTACTGCATGGAAGTGCTGCACCAGGTCCAGGCGGTGAAGGCGGCCCTGGCCAAAGTCGAAAGCGCCATCCTGAAGGATCACGCGGCGTGCTGCGTCAACGAGGCGATCGGATCGGGCGATGCCGCGCGGCAAAGGGAGCAGTTCAACGAACTGATCGACTTGTTTGAACGGATGCGGCGCTAAGCATCAGGCGGCCCCGCCCGGCAGCCGCCTGGCGCTGGGCGGGGCAGTCCGGCTTACCAGCCGATCATTACCGATTTCGTCTCGGTGAAGGCCTCAACGCCCATCCGCCCGTTTTCGCGGCCGATGCCGGACTGCCGGAAGCCGCCAAACGGCAGGGTGAACTCCATGCCCGACCCGTTGACCTTGACCGAGCCTGACCGCAGCCGCCGGGCCAACGCGTGGGCATTGCCCAGGTTGCTGGTCCAGACATAGGCCGACAGGCCATAGACGCTGTCATTCGCACGCGCGGCCAGGGCTTCCGCGCTGTCATCGGCAAAGCGCTGGACGGTCAGTACCGGGCCAAAGATTTCCTCGCGCACGATCCGCATGTCCGGGCGGGCGTCGATGAACACGGTGGGATTGACGAAAAAGCCTGCGCTGTCCGGGGTATCGCCGCCGGTCAGCAGGGTCGCGCCTTCGGCCAGGCCGGATTCGATGTAGCCCATCACGCGGGCGCGTTGCCCGGCGGAAATCAGCGGCCCCATCGCTACGCCAGCCTGCGTGCCGGGGCCGACTTTCAGGCCCGCCGCGAACCCGGCCAGCCGGTCCAGGAATTCATCGTGGATGCTGTCATGCAGGAACAGCCGCGATCCGGCCGCGCAGACCTGGCCGCTGTTGCCGAAAATGCCCATCGCCACACCGGGGACCGCACGGGCGAGATCGGCATCAGGATAGACGATCGTGGCCGATTTGCCGCCCAGTTCCAGCGAGACGCGCTTCAGGTCATGCGCGCTTTCGCGCAGGATGGTCTGCCCGGTGGCGGTCGAGCCGGTGAACGAGATCTTGTCCACGCCGGGATGGCTGACCAGCGCCGCGCCAGCCGCCGCGCCCAGCCCGGTCACGACGTTGACCGTGCCGGCGGGGAAGCCCGCCTCCAGCACCAGTTCGGCCAGCCGCAGGCCCGTCATCGGGGCCAGTTCCGCCGGTTTCAGCACCACGGTGCAGCCCGCCGCCAGCGCGGCGGAAAGCTTGTTCGCGGTGATCGCCAGCGGGGCGTTCCACGGCACGATCAGCGCGGCGACACCCAGCGGTTCGTGGGTGGTATAGCCATGCCACTGGCCGGGGATGGATACCGGCACGCTTTCCCCGGTCAGGCGCCGGGGCCAGCCCGCGTTATAACGGATCGCGCTGATCGCCGAGCCGACGCCCATTGCCCGCGCGGCGGGGAACGGCATGCCGTTGTCGAGCGTTTCGATCGCGGCCAATTCGTCAGCATGGCGCTCAACCAGTTCGGCCAGCCGCAGCAGCAGGCGCTCACGCTCGGCAGCGGGCATGTTCTGCCACGCCGGGGCTTCGAACGCCGCGCGCGCGGCGCGGACCGCGCGGTCCACTTCGTCCGCGCTGCCAGCGGCGATACTGCCGATCTGTTCGGCGGTCGCCGGGTCGAGGACGGGGATCGGCTCGGCCCGTCCGGCCACCCATTCGCCGCCGATCAGGTGTGAATCCAGCCGGGCAATCGCGGCGCGGGCCGTGTCCAGCACGGCGGCATCGCAGGCCAGCGCGGGGGTGGTGGTGGCGGTCTGGTTCATGCGGCAAACTCCGGCGCGGTGCGGCCAAGGACAAGGTCGGACGCCTTTTCGCCGATCATCACGGCGGCGGCGTTGGTGTTGGCGCCGACCAGCCGGGGCATGATCGAGGCATCGGCGATGCGCAGGCCATCGACCCCGTGTACGCGCAGCTGCGGATCGACCACCGCCTCCGGCCCGGTGCCCATCGCGCACGAGCCGACCGGATGGTGGACCACGCCAGCCAGTTCTGCCTTCATGGCGTCGAGCGCGGCGTCGTTATCGACGTGCTGGCCGGGGATGGTTTCCTCCACCAGATACTGCGCCATCGGTTCCTGCGCGAAGATCCGGCGCGAAATCGCCAGCCCTTTCTTCAGCCGTTCCCAGTCATCGGGATGTTGCAACAAGTTCAGCGCGATACGCGGGGCGGAGCGCGGATTGGCGTCGGCCAGCGTCACCGCGCCCCGGCTTTGCGGACGCAGCAGGCAGATCGAATTGAAGAAGCAATCCTTCGTGCGCTTGGTGATGCCGGGGAACCAGATGTTCGCATCCACCCGCACCGGGCTGGACATGATCTGCAAGTCGGGCCGGTCCAGCCCCTCACCCGAACGGACCAAAATCGCGGCGGCGGCGATCTGGTTGGCAAACGTGCCGCTGCGCAGGAAGAACCAGCGCAGGAACGACACTGTCGCCCGGTCAAACCGCAGCTGGTCGGCAAAGCTGTGCTTGGGCGCGGCGCTGTACTGGTGGGCCAGCCGGACGTGCTCCTGCAGGTTCTGGCCGACGCCCGCCGCATCGTGCACCACGTCGATGCCGTGGCCCGCCAGCTGCTCCGCCGGACCGACGCCGGACAACATCAGAATCTGCGGGCTGCCATAGGCCCCGGCACACAGGATCACCTCGCGCGCGGCGCTGACCACCTTGGGCACGCCGTGCTGTTCAAAGGCGACACCGCTGGCGCGCTTGCCGTCGAACACGATCCGGTTGACCAGCGCGTGGGTCATGATCCGCAGGTTGGGGCGCCTGCGCACATCCGGGGAGAGATAGCCCACCGCCGACCCGCAGCGTTCACCCCCGCGCAGCGCGACCTGCACATCGGCGCAGCCTTCGTTGTGCGCGCCGTCATAGTCCGGGTTGTAGGGATAGCCGCAGAGCGCCGCGGCTTCGCGCAGTTCCTCGGCCATCAGGCGGCTGGTGTCGACGGGTTGGACCGTGATCGGCCCACCCTTGCCGTGCCAGTCATTCTCGCCGCTCCAGTGGTCCTCCGACCGTTTGAAATAGGGCAGGACGCCCTGGTAATCCCACCCGGTGCAGCCCAGCGCGGCCCACTCATCGAAGTCGGCGGGATGACCGCGAAAATGGACCATGCCGTTGATCGAGGACGATCCGCCCAGCATCTTGCCGCGCGGCAGCGGGAAGCGCTTGCCGCCCGCGTGTTCTTCGGGTTCGGACAGGAAGTGCCAGGCCAGCGCGGGATTGCCCAGCGCCTGCAGGAACCCCAGCGGCATCCGCACGAACGGATGGTTGGCCTCGCCGCCCGCTTCCAGCAGCAGGACGCGGTTGGCCGGGTCCGCGCTCAGGCGGTTGGCCAGTACGGAGCCGGCGGAGCCAGCCCCCACGATTACATAGTCGAATTCCAGGCCGCTCATTGTCGGCTTTCTCCCGTTCATGGTCCCCGGTCGGGGAAAGGTCAGGCCAGCCAGGCGAAGCTGGTGGCGCGGTGTTTCGATTCCGGTACGTCCGCGCCCAGCAGCGCGGCCAGCGCGCGTGCCTCACGCGGGGAGCGCGCCGGAACGATGCTGCGCGTGCCCACCGCGTCGATGGCCAGCGCATGACGGACCGGGCGGCCGATGCCGCGCAGCAGGTCCTGCGCCAAGGCGAAATCGGCATAGCCGGTCAGGCCGATCAGGTGACCGCCTGCGGCCAGCAGGCGCGGCCCGTCACCCAGCAGCAGCGCGATCATCTCGCCCCCGGGATCGGCCACGCGGTGGCCATCCAGCGCCGCACGAGCCGCCAGCGCGGCGGCTTCGGGCAGGCGCGCGTCGATGATGAAACGGACCGCGCCGAGCGGTGCGCCAAGCGACGTGGCGGGCAGCGCGGCGGAACTGGCGACCGCGCTGGCCGCAGCCACGCCTTTCAGCACTGTCCTGCGCGCGATAGGGCGGCGCGCGATGGGCAGGCGGGCGGTCATTTGCTGTTCCGCGTCAGATAGACGGCGATGGCATCCACTTCGACGTCGGTCAGTTCCACGCGTGAGAACGGCGGCATGTTGACCAGGCCATTGCGGATCACCGCCTTGACGTAATCGGCTTCCAGATCGGTGCGCTTGGTCAGGTCCGCGTTGTCCTTGCCCAGCCGCCGCCCCAGCATCAGCGTGCCGGTACTTTTGCCGACATGGCAGAACGCGCATTCGCGGCCGAACAGCGCTTCGCCCTGATCGCTTGAGCCGCTGCCGAACATCACGGCGGCGATCGGCGATGGGCCTTTTGCCGGGCCGCCTTCCTTGGCCACCGGGGCTTCGGTCTTGCCGCAGGCACCCAGCGCCAGCGCCAGCGAGAGGGTCAGGGCGGAGATGCTGCGAAGCGCGCTCATGCCGGGGCCTTTCCGTTCGGGGCCGGGCGGCGCGTGCCGATGCCGTTGCGGCCAGGGGCGATGATGTTGTTGGGGTCCAGCGCAGCCTTGACCGTGTCGTTCAGCCGCCGCAGCGCACCGCCGCCGAAATTGAAGGTGTCGGCCACGGCGTCCATGTAACTGATGTGGCCGCGATACTCGCCAAAGCCCTGCCGGGCGGCTTCGCCCAGCAGGTGCCGGTACAGCTTGTCGGCGCGGGCCACAGCTTCCGGCTCGTCGCGGTTGTACAGGATCAGGCTGACGTTGTTGATGTGGCGGCGGCCAATGGTGAAGCTGGCATAGTAATCCTGCCCGACTTCCTCGTAATAGGCCTTGATCTTGCGCGCATATTCCAGCGCCAGCTTGCCATCCTGCGGCAGCACCGGCGCAAAGCTGAGGTGCCCGCCGCGCCCGCCATACCAGTTGACGCATTGCAGCCCCATCGTGGTCGGCACGCCCTGCGCGGACAGGTCTTCGGGATCGCCCTGGCGCCACAGTTCAAACTTCAGTGCGCCCAGCTTGGGCTCGAACAGCTTGCGGATCAGTTCGACCTGCGCCTTCACAGTGCCTTCGTGGCCATAGAGGTTGATCTTGGCGTTCCACCAGCCAAGGCCCAGCTTCTTCATCATTTCTTCGCTGACCGAATCCGGCAGCGCGCCCTTGCCATCATACCAGTCGGCCCGCTGCGACATGGTGGAAGCCGCGCGCACGGGCGATCCGAACACGATGTTGTGCTGGATTACGTCGCGGCGGCGCAGGTCGCACAGGATGTCGATCGCCCAGCCGGCGTCGTCAAAGTTGGGGAAGGCCAGTTCGACCTTGGCGGTCATTTCCGGTTCTGGTTGCAGCCAGACACCGGCCTTGGTCACCACGCCCAGGTTGGACTGCATGAACATCTGGTCCCAGCCGGGGCCATAGCCATACTTGTAGCTTTGCCAGGATGCGGAATCTTCCATCGCGCCCATGCCGGTGCGGACCAGCGAGCCATCGGGCAGGACCACTTCCATCCCGCAGATCTGTTCGCAGTGGTCGCCGAACGGGGTGTAGCCGATCCCCCGGTCCAGCGCGTTGCCGACCACGCTGCCCCAGCTGTTGCCCGGAACGGACATCCACAGCGGCAGCTTCTTTTCCTTCAGGTGGCGGAACAGGTCGAAATAGCCGACCCCCGGTTCCAGCAGGCAGCTGGCCTGATTGACGTTCACGTCAAGGATGCGGTTCATCCGCGACAGATCAAGGATCACGTCGCCCTTCTGCGCCGGGGAGGCCGCGCCATAGCCCAGGTTCTTGCCCCGCCCGACCGGCCAGAGCGGCACGCGAAACTGGTTGGCGATGCGCACCACCGCCTGCACTTCCTCGACCGTGGCCGGGGCAACGATGGCGGAGGTGTCGTGGTCGGTCCCGTCGCCCAGCGCATAGGGATCGATGTAGGACTGGCGGTCCTCGGCGCTGTCCAGCACCCACTGCGAACCCACCGCGCTGCGCAGCGCGGTCAGGGCCTGGGTGAAAGCGGCATCGGAAACGCCGTTGGGAAGCAAAGCGGCCATCATGCACTCCTGAACTCGATGGCGTGGAACGGATTGGCGTGGCTCATGCCGTGACGCCCCGGTAGAAGAACCGCGCGCCCAGCGCGGTCACGAACAGTTTCATGATCAGACGAAACGCGTCCTCGCCGATCCCCGGCGACACGCGCTTGCCCGCATAAGTCCCGGCCAGTCCGGTCACCGTGCCCACCGCGATGTGCGGCCAGTAATCGGCATAGGCAAAGCCGTTCATCGCGTAGCCCCCGGTGCGCAGCACTTCCAACAGGATGATGCAAGTGGCGAAGGTGCCGACGATCGCGGTGCGCGCCAGCGCGGTGCGCAGCAGCGCCGGTTGCAGGATCGCGCCAAGGCCGAACAGCGTGCCGACCACCGCATGGGCAATGCCCACGCCGAAGAACGCCTTGCGTTGCATCCCCCCGGCGCGCAGGGGCGGCGCCCAGGCCAGCGTCCAGAGCAACACGGCGAGGCAGATCGCCAGCAGGCTTTCCGGCGCGCGGCTGAACAGCCACATCCCGCCGCCGACGCCCAGCAGCGATCCGGCGGTGAAGGTGCGCACGATCGGCCAGTCGATCTCCGCCCAGAATGCCTGCGTGCGCGACAGCAGCGACCCGAAACTCAGCACCGATTGCAGGGCGATGGCACTGGGCAGCGGCAGGATCCACGTGGTCGCGCCAAACAGGACATAGCCGCCGCCCACCGAAAAGCAGGCGCTGAGGAACGCGGCTGCGAAGCTGGCAGCCGCCAGGATCAACAGCCGGGTTGCCTCGTCCACTCAGCGGTCCTTTGCGATGTAGCCGGACCAGTACTTCGGCTCGAACTTCAGGGCCATGGCCGCTGTAATGAAGGCAATCACCGCCACGCCGATGAACGGCACCGTGAAGCCGCCGGTCAGGTCCACGGCAAAGCCAATCGCCGCGATGCCCGCCGCCGCGCCGAGGTGGAACGATGCCCCCAGCAGCGCGATTACGTGGGGCAGGGTCTTCACGCCATAGATATGGCGCGCCAGCACCGGCCCCTGCACGATCACCCCGCCGTGCGACAGGCCGCGCACCACGGTGAACACCAGGAACGAGAGGAACCCGGCCATCGGGAAGGTCAGCAGCACCGCCACCCCGCACAGCGCCCAGCACATCGCCACGCCGCGGGTCGAGAACCGGTCGAAGATCCACCCGAACAGGATCTTGCCGAAGCCGGAAATCGTGAGGACGATGGTGAAGCCGAGCGCCCCGGCATAAGCGCCAAGATCAGTCTCGCGCTCGATCAGCAGCGGCACGTATTCGTTGATGCTGTTGCTGATCACGCCGGACAACCCGGCCGCGACGATCAGCAGCCAGAATTGCGGGCTGTTGCGGAAATCGGCGAAGTCCGGCCCCGGCCCGGCCATGGCCTGCCCCTTGCCTGCCGGCGCCGTGCCGGGATCAAGCTCAAGGGCGGTGTAGCCATAGGTTTCGGGCGATTCGTGAACCAGGAACGTCATCAGTCCAGTCAGCCCGACCAGCACGATCAGGCCGGCGATGGCGGAGGTGACATGCCAGCCATAGTGTTGCAGGCCGAACTTGGTGGCCATCGGCACGATCACGCCCGCCGCCGCGCCGCCCAGCATGGCAATGCCGGTCATCCGGCCCAGGCTGCCCGCGTACCACCGGGCCAGCGTGACCTGAATCGCGACGAGGCACAGGATCGATGCAAAGCCGGAAATCGCGGCCAGTGCGTAATAGACCGGCAGGTTGGCGACGAAATAGAGCGCCGACGTCGACATCCCGATCGCAATGAGCGACGGAATGAACACCCGCTTCATCCCGAACCGGACGATCAACCCGCCGGCAACCAGCCCGCCCAGCGCGGAAACGCCCGACTTGATGGCCATGAAGCTGGTGGTTTCCGCCACGCTCCAGCCCATGTCGGTGGCAATCGTGTTGTACATGATCGGCATCATCATCGACACACCGGCCAGGGCCACGCCCCAGACCAGGAACCCGGCAATGATGTTCATCCAGGCATATCGCCGGACCTGCTCGATCGCGATCCGCTCCCCATTGGCCATCTTGTTCTCCTCGGCGGCCGTGGCTGCGCCCGGCAAATCGCTCGCTTGTTGTCCGTTCGGAAGTTAATGTTCTGTCAAGCAGAACAATGTTCTTATATTATTGAAAGCTGTTCTCAAGTCAATCCGCCGCGAACCGCTTGCCGGTCCCGGCCGGGCAAGGCGGCCTTATGCCGCCCGGCCCGGCCAGATTCCGTGGTTGCCGGGCGAGAGGATGCCGGCTGGGTCCAGCGCATCCTTGATCCGGGCATAGACCTTGTGCAGCGCATGGTCGTTGAAATCCAGCTTGCCCGCGACATGATCGACCAAAGATACGTGCGCGCGGTAGCCGGTGCAGCCCCATTCGGCGGCGCGGTCGTACAGTTCCCGCACCGCGATGCGCGCGGCCGCGACGCGGGCCGCATCGGTCGCGTCGAACAGGATCATGCTGGCGCTGACCATGCTGCGCCCGGTCAGCAGCAGCCCGAACGGCCCGATCAGCCCATGCTTGCCCAGCACTTCGCGCACCAGCGCCTCGGCGCGCAAGGCGGCCTCACCGGTGAAGGGCAGGACGGGGGAGAAGTCCATGTGGCCCAGCCCCGGTCCAAACACGCCCTTCAGCCGGTCCTGCAGCAGCATGTTGGGAATCCCGGCGGAGATGAAATCGCGTGGCTCCACCGCATCGGGGGCGACATCGCCGGGATAGGTCCGCAGTTCCAGCTCCGCGCCGGGGATTTCCGCCACGGCGGCGGTCAGGATGGCGCGGCGCGCGGCGACCATCGCGGCGGGGCCATACAGCCCGATTCGCGCATTCCACCGACCGGGCCGCAGGACCTGGCGCAAGTTGGCCATGCTAAAGCCGCCCGCAGTGTCCGCGTCTTCACCCTCGCGTTCGGGCGGGGTGCCGACGATCATCGGGATGCCTTGCAGCACGCCGTCCAGCATCAGGCGGCGCAGCATGGCGACCAGCGGGACGATGTCCGCCTCGCCCTCGCAGCGGATCGTGCCGGTGGCGAATTCTTCGGGTCGGGGCATCAGCCAGTACCCCGCCTTGGTCACCACGCCAAAGTTTGACTGTTTGAACAGGTCGTCCAGCGCCGGGCCGAAGCCCCGCTTGTGGCGGGTCCACAACTCGCTGCCGCTGACCGCGCCCTGCCCGGTGCGGATCAGCGTGCCGTCGGCCATGACCACTTCCAGCCCGCACAGCGACGAGCCGTGATCGCCCAGCACGTTGTAGCCATAGCCATGCTCCAGCGCGTTGCCGATCATGCTGCCCCAGCCGAGGTCCGGCACCGACATCATCAGCGGCGCGTCCTGCGCCCGCAGTGCCTCGTAGAGCTGGAAGAAAGTGACGCCCGGTTCGATCAGCGCGCAGCCGTTGTCGGCATCGATGTCCAGAATGCGGTTCATCCGCCGCAGGTTCAGTACCACCCCGCCGTTCACCGCCGGGGCCGCGCCGCCATAGCCAAAATTGCGCCCCATCGAGGACGTCCAGACATGTACGCCTGCTTCCGCCGCGATCCGCAGCGCCGCCTGCACCTGTTCCACCGATGCAGGCTGGACCGCGAAGCCGGGCTGGTGCGTAGCCGCGCCGGGGCCTTCGAACGGGTCATGGAATTCGTGCAATCCGCTGCCGGTTTCCAGGATCGCATCCGCCCCCAGTTCGCGCGCCAGACGTTCACGCGCGGCCGCCAGCTTGCGGGGATCAAGCGCGGATGATTCGGCCAGTTGGCCCCCGATGTGGTTCGTCACGGCATTCCCTCCAGTTCCGGTTGAGGCCGATTCGCGCGCACCCGCGCCGCTCTGCCTTGAACCCAGGCGATCAGATCAAATGCCTGATTCACCGAATTAATTTCTGCCCTGCCCTGACAAGGCCGGGACCGTGCCCGCGCGGTCGGACCCCGCGGGATGGTCGCTCGTCAGGACTGAAACGAAGTTCTGATTGACAGAATGATGTTTCGTTTGCAATGAGCCGTTCAAGAGTGAATACACATGTTTCCATCTGGGAGAAAATGCTATGACGGCTCGGACCGGCGCGCAGTATAAGGAAGGCCTCAAGGACGATCGCCAGATCTGGCTTGGCGAGGGCAAGATTTCAGTCGCCGACAGCCCGCTGATGGCCGGGTCGGTTGACGGCATGGCCGGTTACTTCGACTGGCAGCACCAGTATGCCGACGAATGCCTGATCGACGATCCGGAGCGTTCGGGCGAGAAGATGAACGTCAGCCTGATGCTGCCGAAGAACGCCGAAGACCTGGCCATTCGCCATCGCGGGCTGGAACGGCTCGCCCGCTATTCGAATGGCATGCTGGGCCGTACGCCCGACTATGTGAACGTCGTGCTGTCGGGCCATACCGCCCGCGCCGACATCTGGGCCCAGGGCAAGCCGGAAGGCTATGAACGGCTCAAGAAGTTCCACCGCGAAGTGATCGACGGCGATCTCGCGATGACCCACACCATCGTCCACGCCAACATCGACAAGGGCGCGCCGCCGCTGGCGGGGATGAACTCTGACCTCACCCTGCGCGTGGTCGGCCGCAACGAGAACGGCGTGATCGTCCGTGGTGGCAAGGTGCTCGCGACGCTCGGCCCGATTGCCGACGAACTCTATGTCTATTCGTCCGCGCCGATCCCTTCGGGCGCCGAGGAATACGCGCTGATCTTTTCGATCCCGGTCAAGACCAAGGGCGTGATCCAGATCTGCCGCGATCATTATGGCGTCAATGCCAGCGTCGCCGACGCGCCGTTCTCCTCGCGCTTCGATGAACAGGATTCGTTCGTGATCTTCGACGACGTCGAAGTGCCCTATGAACGCCTGTTCTGCGAAGGCGACCTCAAGGTCTACAATAACCTGAACGCCGGCGTTTCGCCCGGCAACACGTTGCAGCAGACCGCGATCCGCGCGATGGTGAAGCTCGAATTCGCCTATGACCTGTGCAGCAACATCGCCAAGGTCACCAACAGCCTGCACGCGCCGGACGTGGCGGTGCAACTGGGCGAAATCTACAGCTACCTGTCGATGACGCGCTCGATCATCACTGCGGCTGAGGCCAATGCGCACGACTGGGGCGCGGGCGCGTTCTTCCCGCACCGGGACATTTCGATTCTGCGCTGCATGATGCCCGGCTGGATGTCGCGCGTGAACGAGATCATCCGTACGATCGGCTCGCACAACCTGCTGTGCACGCCTTCGCTGGCGTTGTTCGAAAATCCGGAAATCGGCGACCTGCTGCGCAAGTACCTGCCCGGTTCGAACGGCATGGCGGCCGAGGAGCGCGCGCGGATCATGCGCATGGCGTGGGACTTCGCCGGGTCGGCGCTGGGCAGCCGCGTCGAGCTCTACGAAATGTTCTACCTCACCAGCCAGGGCCGTGCGCGCATCGGCGATCACATGATCGCCCAGCGTGATGGCGAATGGAATCAGGTGCGCGAATTCATGCAGAAGTCGGGCATCCTGCCTGAATAAGCGGTTCGCCAGACCAGCCAGCGGGGGTAGCGCGTTTAAACGCCCTATCCCCGTTTTGCTTGTCAGCCAGACGACATCCAGCAAGAGGCTTGCGCCATGACCGACGAGACGACCGAAGTGCTGTTCAAAGGGGCGATGCGCCGCCTTGCCAGCGGCGTGGCGCTGGTGACTACGGCTGATGCGGATGGCGCGCCCTTTGGCATCGCGATGACCGCCTTCATGTCGCTCAGTATGGATCCACCCTCCCTGCTGCTGGCGATCAACCAGACGGCCTCGCTCTGCGCGCCGTTGCTGGAACGCGGGCATTTTGCGGTGAACATCCTTGCCCGCGACCAGCGCGCCTTGTGCCAGGCGTTCGTGTCCGCCCCGCCAGCGGAGCGGTTCGCCGTGCTGGAATGGTCCGCCGGTCCGCACGGCATTCCGGTTGTGCAATCCGCCACGGCGAATATCCTGTGCGCCGTGGGCGAAGCGCGCCTGATGGGGACTCACATGGTGGTGCAGGGGCTGGTGGAACAAGTCATGCTGGAGGGCAGCGGTGATCCGCTGATCTATCTGGATGGCCGCTATGGCGGCGTGGCTTTTGATGCCTGACGCGGCCGCCGACCTGCTGGAGCCTGTCTCCGCCGCCCCGCTCGTGCCGGAACGGCCGCCGCGCACCGGCACCAGCCGGGACCGGTTTCTGGTCGCGGCAGAGGACCAGTTCATTGCGCGCGGATACGATGGCTGCACGATCCGCGCGATTGCTACGCAGGCGGGAACCAGCCTTGCCTCGCTCAGCCGCAACTGGACCAGCAAGCAGCACTTGTTTTCGGACATGCTGGTCCGTCACTTTGATCCGATCCATGCCGCCCAGCACGCCCGCTATGATGCGCTGGAAGCGCGCGGCGAGCTGACCGCCGTGGCCATTGCTGAGGCGTTCTTCGGTTCGGCGCTGGGGCAGGGGGCCAACAGCGGCGAACGCGCGCCGGGCGCGCCCGATACGGGTGAGCATGGCGAGCGCAGCCACCGCATCTATTGCCTTGCCCTGCTCGACCCGTCCGAGGAAGCGCGGGCGATCACGCGCGAGATGGTCGCCCCGGTCCGCGCCCGGATGCTGGGGCTGATGCGCCGCGCCTTGCCCGGTCTGGACGAGACGCGGTTCTTTCTGGCGATGAACGTGGTGCTGGGGGTCTATATCTATCCGCAGGCGCATGGGCGGCGGCTGGCCGGGATCATGGGCTTTGACATCGGCACGATCGACTGGGCCGAAGCGGCGCGGACTCTGGCCGAGATGGTGGCCTTCGGCATAACGCCCAAGGCCTGAAACGGCGGCCGGAATTGTCCGGCCGCCGCTCTGCTCAGTGCCTCAGGCCGCTTCCGCCAGCGCGCGCACGTCGGTGGCGTTGGCCCAGTTGCCGTGCAGGCCAAAGCGCAGCCGCACCGGGATGTTGATCGTCGCGATCGGACCCTTGGCGATTTCGGTCGCGTCGAACACCAGCAGGTCGCTGCTGTGGGTTTCCAGCCGGTTGCAGACCATCACGATCCAGCCGTCGCCTTCGGGCGCATCGGGTGAGCGGGGCACAAAACACGGTTCCTGAATCGAGGACACCGGGCCGCACCACCACTTCTGTTCGGTGCCGGTTTCCAGATCGACCATGCCCAGCGTGTTCATCACATGGCCGCCCGCGCTGCCGCCCTTCAGTTCGACCGGCTGGCTGGGGTCGATCACGACCATCCAGCCATAGCGGTACTTCTGGCCGATCATGCGGTCGTCCAGCCGGGGGAATTCGCCGATCATTTCGGACAGGCGGGTGGACTGGTATTCCTCGGCATTCTGGCTGAGGTCGACTGTCCAGCGGGTCAGGTGGGTGGCCCCCGCGACGGGATCGAACGGCGCATCGTTGATGTCGGGGAAGAACGGCATCATGTTGTTCTTTGCCACCGGCATGTCGAGGTTGATGACCGTCCCTTCCTGCCAGGCGTTCATCACATGGCCGGCAAAGCAGCTCGGCCCGGTGTACCAGCGGATGTCGGCGGCGGTCGTGCCGGGCTTGCGCGGCATCACCGCGAGGTAGCTGGGCAGCGAGGTGTCGAACCCGAAGTGCGGCTTGCCCGCCTTGAGCCGGTCCCAGTTGCTGGTCATCGGCATGACCGAGAACAGCGCGTAATCCTCGGTAATCGCGAAGTCGTGCATCATCGCGTAATAGGGGACTTCGAACCAGACGTCGTAGAGCAGCTCACCCGTGGGGCTGATCTCGTAATAGGTCATGTCGCGCGTCAGGATGCCCTTGGAGGCATAGCCGAAGCTGCACAGGTTGCCGGTGCGCGGATCGGTCTTGGGATGGGCGGAAAACGTCTCGCCGGTCATCTTGCCGTCGAAATCGGTATAGCCCTGCGTTTCCAGCGTGATTGGGTCCATCACCAGCGCGGGCGAATCTTCTTTCAGCGCATAGAGCTTGCCGCCATGGATGAAGGCATTGGTGTTGGCGGTGCCGCGAATCTTGCCCTTCACGCTCTCGTCGTCGGTCAGCGGGTTGCGGTACGCGCCGAACAGCGCGCGGCCAGCTTCGTTTTCCAGCTTCCACTTGTCGGTCTTGGCCCAGCGCTGAACGAAATCAACCTTGCCGTCCTTGAACCGGAACATCGAGATCATGCCGTCGCCGTTGAAGGCAATGTCGTTGCCCAGCAGCGGCGGGAACTGGTGTTCGGGCTGCACGCGATAGAACGCACCGTCCATTTCCGCAGGGATCGTGCCGATCACGTTGAGGTCGTGCACGTTCGCCTCGACCCGCGACGGCGTGTTGAACCCGGTGAACGCCGGAACGTCAGGAAAAGTCGTCATGCATCGCCTCCCAGCAATTGGAGCCAGCCAGATTCGCCCGCCCATACCCCGAAACAGGGTCGCTGGCGTGGATTCGAACGACCGGCTCTAAAACAGAACGATGTTCTAAAGATGTGAGGACGGCTTGTCCACCCCCTCTGCTGCCCCCGCCTTGCAGGCCTGATCCGGTCGCTCGAAATGGCGCTGACGCCGGGTATTGTATCGTAAAAACAGTGTTTTGCATGAGAATTGGGCAGTCCGATGCCGAACCGCTTTGGGTGGTGCGTTGACAATGCGTCGCACTTTGGTCTAGAAGAACGGCGTTCTGTCTAAAGGAACGGCGCAAAAGCATGCCGACCTTCAGGGCAGGTCATGAGAGACAATGATGAGGGGAGAACGTTCGTGAACCACCGCCACAGCTTTGCCAAATTCCTGCTCGGCGTCGCCGCCAGCGCCTTGATCCTGCCTATCGCAGCCCATGCCAACACGGCCGAACCGGCTGCCGAAGCGGATGCGGGCGAAGGCCAGTCCGATGCCGGCGAAATCGTCGTGACGGCCCAGTTCCGCCGCGAAAGCGCTCAGAAGGCGGCTGTTTCGATCGACGTTCTCTCGTCCGAGGCGCTGACCCGCGCCGGGGTGTCGCAGGCTGCCGACCTTGCCCGCATTTCGCCCGGCGTGCAGATCACGACCGGCGGCAGCGCGCTGCAGATCTACATTCGCGGCGCGGGCGACTTTTCGACCACGTCCTACAGCAACTCGGCCGTGGCGCAGAACTATGACGGCGTCTTCGCCGCGCGCAGCCAGTTCGTGTCGGGCACTTTCTTCGATCTGGAACGGGTCGAAGTGCTGAAAGGTCCGCAGGGCACGCTCTATGGCCGCAATGCCACCGGCGGTGCGCTGAACATCATTCCGGTCCAGCCCAAGCTGGGTGAATTCGGCGGCTACGTCAGCGCCGGCATCCAGAACTATTCGGGCTTCTCAGCCGAAGCCGCGCTGAACGTGCCGCTGGGTGACAAGGTCGCGATGCGCCTGTCCGCCCAGGGCGTGACCCGCAACGGTTATGTCAGCGACGGGACGGATGACGACAAGCACGTTTCGCTGCGCTTCCAGCTGAAGGCGGAACCGTCGGAAGCCGTGACCGCGCGCCTGGGCGTGAACTATCAGCATCTCGGCGGCCGCGGCCCCGGCAAGGTGATCTACGCGCCCACCGCGCCCACCGCGCCCGGCCTGACCAACCCGCAGCCGATCATTCCGAACGATCGCTGGACCTCGATCAGCGATTCGCTGAATGCCCTGATCGGCCAGGTCACCGCGCCTCCGGGGATCTACAAGCTGGACATCAGCAAGTCGTACCAGGACATCGACATCCTGGGCGTGAACGCGCACCTCGACTGGGATCTGGGTCCGGCAACGCTGACGGTCATCCCGGCCTATCAGCGCGTCGTGATGGATTCGCTGACCCTGCCGGCGCTGTACTTCAACACCGTGAATGCGTTTGACGGGCGTCCGTCAACGTCCGACACGCGCACGCTGGAAGTGCGCCTGGGCAACGCCAGCGACCAGCTGAAGTGGGTGCTGGGCGGCTATTACTTCGACGAAAGCCAGGACAGCTTCAACACCATCCGGCTGGGCCGCGCGTCGGATACCGCGTTCGTGGCCGATCTGAACACCCGCGCCTATGCGGTGTTCGGTGAAGCGACCTATTCGTTGACCGATGCCCTGCGCCTGACCGGCGGCGTGCGCTATACCGACGAAACCAAGAAGGTGGACGGCTATCGCTATGCCCTGCCCGGCAGCCTGGCCTGCCCGAACGGCGGCACGGCAATTGGCGGCAGCTGCGAAATCAAGACGTCCGCGGGCACCAACGTGAAGGGTACCTATTCGGCCAACCGCGTGAACTACAAGGCGGGGATCGAATTCGATGCCGGGCCGGAATCTATGCTCTATGCCAGCGTCGTCACCGGCTTCAAGTCGGGCGGCCAGTCGAACGCCGACATCAACCCGTACCTGCCGGAAGACGTCACCGCGTACACCATCGGGTCCAAGAACCGCTTCTTCGACCGCATGGTCACGCTGAACGCCGAACTGTTCCTGATGAAGTACAAGAACCGTCAGGAAAACTTCTCGGCGCTGGATCGTGGTGGCGCGCAGGTGTCCTCGCTGTTCAACGCGGGCCGGGCCGAAGCGAAGGGCGCGAGCGTTGACCTGACCATTCGCCCGACCGGCAACGACACGTTCCGCGCGGCGGTGGAATACACCGATGCGAAGTACAACAACTTTGTCTATCGTAACTACCGCGCCGGCAACCCGACCGCGTCGACTGCCTGCGTCGTGACCCCGGTGGTCGGTGGCAGCGCGGCGGTGGGCTTCTGGACCATCGATTGCTCTGGCTTCCAGCTGCCGCGCACGCCGAAGTGGTCCGGTACGGTCAGCTATAACCACACGTTCGAGCTGACCAATGGCGCGAAGATCGACTTCTCGCCCGACATGAGCTTTGCCTCGTCGCGCTGGCTGAGCGCGGAAATCGTCGAGAACGCGCGGGCCAAGGGCTACGTCATGTTCAACGCCAGCCTGACCTGGCGTTCGCCGGACGATGCGGTGTCGGTGCAGGCGTTCGTGCGCAACATCGGCAACACGGCGGTGTACAACGGGACGCAGCAGTATCCGTTCATCGCCAACTACAACGGCCTGGACATTGCGCCGCCGCGCACGTTCGGTGCCCGTCTGCGCGCGAAGTTCTAAATGGTGCGGGCAGCGGCGATCGCGTTGGTCGCCGCTGCCCCGAATACGGTTCAAGTGTGCATCACGCGCCTGGCCAGTGTCAGGCGGCGTGGCTGCGCAGATCCGGCTGCGGCGGTGCCGCGCCGAAGCATTGGCCTGACTGCATCAGGCCGCACAACCAACGTACTGCCAGAAGAAATTGGGTTCCGCCGCGCGGAATCGGATTGAACTTTTGCGATGCCGTGCTAAAAAGGAACGGCATTCTATTAAACAGAACGCAGGGGATTTGAAGATGCGCATTGCCAGGTTTGACGGAGGCAGGATCGGGGTGGTCGATGGTGCGGACATCGTCGATGTCACCGCCGTCTGCGGGGTCGATCCGGCAGAATGGCCGGCAGTTGGCCCGCTGCGCCTGATCCGCGATTTTGCGGCGCTGCGCCCGGCGATTGAGGCCGCGCTGCCATCCGCCCCGCGCCATGCCCTGGCGGACGTGCGGCTGGAAACCCCGGTGCCCTGGCCGAACAAGGTCATTGCCTATCCGGTCAACTATCACGCCCACGGGCGCGAAATGCAGGCCAATTACCGCGCCACCAATCAGGGCTTCTTCCTGAAGCCCAGCTCGGCGGTGTCCGGCCCCAACGATCCGGTCGAACTGCCCAGCGTGCCGGGCCGCGAAGTGCATCACGAAAGCGAGCTGGGCATTGTGATCGGCAAGGAAGTGCGCAATCTGAAGCGCGAGGACTGGCGCGAGGCGGTGTTCGGCTATGCCTGCCTGCTCGACATGGTCGTGCGCGGGCGGGAAGAACGCGTGTTCCGCAAGGCCTATGACACGTTCTGCCCGGTCGGCCCGTGGATCGTGACCGCCGATGAAGTGTCCGATCCCGCCAATCTCGACATGAAGCTGTGGGTTGGTGACGAACTGCGCCAGTCGGCCAATACGCGCGATCTGGTGCTGGATATTCCGGGCATGATCGAAACCGCCTCCGCCGTGATGACGCTCTATCCCGGTGACATCATCGCCACCGGCACGCCCGAAGGGGTCGGCCCGGTCGTGGACGGCGATGTGATCCGCATCGTGATCGACCAGGTGGGCGAAATGAACGTGCCGGTGGTGCAGGGCAATCGCGGCATGACCGAGGTCTTCGCCCAGCCCTATGTCCCGCCGATCATCAAGCAGAACTGAGCCATGACCACGGCCCCGGACACGCTTGAGCAGCTCTACGCCGATTTTGCCGCGCTCAACATGGAGGGCGGCTGGCACCGGCGCTTTCCCGCGCTGTGGCCGGAGCCGCGCCGCAATTTCCTGCCGCACGCCTGGCATTACGCGCAGGTCAAGCCGATCCTCGACCGCGCGGGGCAGCTGGTCGACACCGCGCAGGCGGAGCGCCGCAACCTGACGATGTTCAACCCGGTTGAGGGGAATATCTATTCGACCGTGCGCACCATCGTGGCGGCGTACCAGATGATCCGCCCCGGCGAAGTCGCACGGGCGCACCGCCACACGCCCAACGCGCTGCGGCTGATCCTGGAAGGGCGCGGGACCTATACCGTGGTCGATGGCACGCAGGTTGAAATGCGGCCCGGCGACGTGCTGCTGACGCCGGGCATGGCGTGGCATTCCCACGCCAACGGCGGGACCGAGGACTGCTATTGGATGGACTTCCTGGATGTGCCGCTGGTGCATCTGCTGGAACCGATGTTCTATGAGCCGCACCCCGACGGGATCGAGCCGAACGTCACGGTCGTGGATAGCGCAGCCATTGCGTTCCGCTGGGAAGATACCGTCGCCGCGCTTGATGCCGCGCAGGCCCAGGCCGGGGCGGATGCGGCGGTTAGCGTCGATCTGGGACCGGCGGAACTCGCCACGATCCGCCTGCGGATGATCCGCGTTCCGGCGGGCGGACAGACCGCCCCCATCCGCACGACCGCCAACAGCATCTTCGCCGTGGTGCGCGGCAGCGGCCGCAGCGAAGTGGACGGGCAAGTGCTGGAATGGGGCTTTGGCGACACCATCGCCGTCCCGGCCTGGCGGCCGTTCACCCACTTTGCCGACGAGCAGGCCGTGCTTCTGCAAGTCACTGACGAACCGGTCATGGCCAGCTTTGGCTGGCTGCGGTCGGAAACCCCCTGAATTGGCCCGCCATCGTCCGGTCCGCCGGGCGGACGGCGCGCGACACTGCAAGACTCTCTGGTTCGGAGCATGACATGAGCAAACCCAGCATCATCATCGCCGGTGGCGGCATTGGCGGCATGGCCGCCGCGCTTTCGCTGCTGCGGCGCGGGTATCCGGTGCGCGTCTATGAACAGGCCCGCGAACTGGGCGAAGTCGGTGCAGGCGTGCAGATCAGCCCGAACGGCTCGCGCGCATTGGACGCGCTGGGGGTGTTCGAAACGCTGCGCAACGCTTCGTGCGCCCCGGCGCGCAAGGAATTCCGGCTGTGGAACACGGGCCGGTCGTGGCCGATGTTCGATCTGGGGCCGATGGCCATCGAAAAGTACGGCTACCCCTATCTGACGGTCTATCGCCCCGACCTGCTCCAGACGCTGACCGATGCGGTTCGCGCGATCGATCCCGATGCCATCCACCTGGGCGCACAGGTCAGCGGTGCCAGCGCGACCGATGACCGCGCGGTGCTGGAATTCGCGGACGGCACCCGCGCCGAAGCGGACGTGCTGATCGGCGCGGACGGGGTGAAATCGACCGTGCGCAACGCGCTGTTCGGCGATGACGAAACCAACTTCACCGGCATGATCGCCTGGCGGGCCGTGATCCCGATGGAGCTGCTGCCGGACCGGATGCGCGAAATGGTGGGCTGGACCTGGATCGGTCCGGGCGGTCACCTCGTCAACTATCCGCTGCGTGGCGGCAAGCTGATGAACATGATCGGTACGATCGAGCGCGATGACTGGCAGATCGAATCCTGGAACATCGTCGGCGATATCGAGGAATGCGCCCGCGATTTTGCCGGTTGGCACGAGGACGTCCAGACCCTGATCCGCGCGGCGCCAAAGGTCATGAAGTGGGCCTTCATGGAACGCCCGCCGCGCCAGCAGTGGTCGACCGGCCGCGCCTCGCTGCTGGGCGACGCGGCCCACGCCACGCTGCCGTTCCTGGCGCAAGGCGCGGTCATGTCGATCGAGGACGGGGTGATCCTGGGCCGCTGCCTCGATGCCTATGCCGATCCGGTGGTCGCGCTGAAGAAGTACGAGGACGCCCGCGTCGAACGGACCAGCAAGATGGTGCGCGGGGCCAAGGAAAACACCGCCCGCTTCCACGAATCCGCGCTGGCGACCGAGGAAGGCGCGCTGAAGTACATGGAAAGCGAATGGAGCCGTGATCCGATCACCGATCGCTATGACTGGCTCTATCGCTATGACGTGCAGACCACTGAAATATGAGCGCGAACAGCGGTAACGAACACGCCCAGCCCCCGGCCAGCCTGCTGGCCGGGGTGCGGGTGCTCGACCTTACCAATGTCCTGTCCGGTCCCTATGCCACCTATCAGATGGCGATGCTGGGGGCGGAAGTCATCAAGGTGGAAAACCCCAGCGAGGGTGATCTCGCCCGCAAGCTGGGGGCCTCGCCCGCGCTCAATGCGCAGATGATGGGCACTTCGTTTCTCGCCCAGAACGCGGGCAAGAAGTCGGTCACCATCGACCTGAAGCATCCCGACGGGAAGGACCTGTTCGCCGCCCTGCTGGCGACGGCGGATGTCGTGATCGAGAATTTCCGCCCCGGCGTGATGGACCGGCTGGGGTTTGGCTATGACGCCTGCCGCCAGATCAACCCGGCGATTGTCTACTGCGCCATTTCCGGCTTCGGACAGGACGGACCGCTGCGCGCCAACCCGGCCTATGACCAGATCGTGCAGGGCATGTCGGGCGTGATGAGCGTGACCGGCGATGCCGAATCCGCCCCGCTGCGGGTGGGCTATCCGCTGTGTGACACGCTGGGCGGGATGGGGGCCGCGTTTGCCATTGTCAGCGCCCTGTTTGGCCGCTGCCAGTCCGGTCAGGGCAGCTATATTGACCTCTCCATGCTCGATGCCACGATTTCGGCGATGGGCTGGGCGGTATCGAATTATCTGATCGCCGGGGTCGAGGCGAAACCGATCGGCAACCAGAACATGACCGCCGCGCCATCCGGTTCGTTCCAGTGCGCCGACGGGCAGATCAACATCGCCGCCAACAAGCAGGAACAGTTTGAAAAGCTGTGCGAATTGATCGGCCGCCCCGAACTGATCAGCGATCCGCGCTTTGCCGAGCGGGAAGCCCGCAAGGCCAACCGCGCCGCAATCAACGCCGAACTGAACGCCGCCTTGTCCACCCGGCCAGCAGCGGACTGGGAAACCCTGTTCAACGCCCACGGTGTCCCCGCCGGGCGCATTCTGACCGTGCCTGAAGTCCTTGCCCACCCGCAGATCGCCGCGCGCGATCTGGTTCACGAAATCGCGATGGACGAACCGGGCCTGCCCAGCGTCAAGGTCGTGCGCGCTGGCTTCAGGCTGGGCGATAGCCAGCCGGGCGCGCAGAGCGCTCCGCCCAGGCTGGGGGCCGACAACGCGGAGATTTTCGGCGCACTGGGCAGGGACGCCGCCGCGCTGGCCGAGCTTAAGGCGCGGGGGGCGATCTGACCGTGCCGCAAGGCACGGCCTTGCCGGATCGCGCCGGAAGGCTGAGGGCTTGCCCCTCAGCCGTCCTGTCGCAGCAGCGCAAACCGGCTGGGCGTTTCGCCCAGGCTGATCGACAAGTGCATCCCCGCCTTCAGCAGCACCGCGCGCACCCCTTCGGCATAGTCATCGGTGAACCGCGCGCTGGGGCCGGACAGGGTCATTACGCCTGCCAGCGTATGCCCGCTCTGGAACACCGGAACGCCGACAGCGGCCATTTCCGGATTTACCTTGCCGACCGACACCACGCAGGCGTCCTCTGGCTGAATCGGCGCGGCGGATGGTTCGGCAAAGCGGCGCAGCAGAGTCGACGCTGCGCTGTTGTTCAGCGGGCGGCGGTCGCCCTGGCGGATCGAATGGTCGCGCACCAGATGGCGTCCTTCGACCCGGAACAGGCAGACCTGATCTTCACCGTCGCGGATGAAGAACGAGGCGCCCTCGTTCGTCTGGCTGACCAGGTCTTCCAGCACCGGCTCGACAAACTGACGCAAGTCAAACGCGTCCTGAAAGATCGACGACAGGCTGAGCAGCCCGGCGCCCAGCTGGTAGGTGCCATCGGCCCGCTGCCACACGAAGCTGTACTTTTCGAGCGAGCCCATCAGCCGCAAGATCGTGCTTTTGTACAGGCCGGTAATGCGCGAAATGTCGGCCAGCGAGAGCACCGGCTTTTCGTGACTGAAGGCGTGAAGGATATCGAATGCGCGGTCGACCGCCGCGACGCCTGCCTTGGAATTCATGCTGTGGAACGATCCCGCCTTGATCTGTGGTTTGTTCTATTTAGCAGAACGTCAGTTCGTAATGTCAATCGATTAAATCGCCAGAAGCAATTTGCCGGGCGCCGATCTCATCCGGGATGGCGCAATCGGTGCATATGGGAAGCAAGCCGATGAGTGACCTGCCAAAGCGCGTTTTCATCAAGGAAGAAGGTCCGCGTGAGGGCTTTCAGATTGAGCGTCAGCCAATCCCGACCGAACGCAAGATCGCGCTGGTCGATGCGCTGTCGGATACCGGGCTGGACTATATCCAGGTCACCTCGTTCGTCCATCCAGGCAAAGTGCCGGGCATGGCCGATGCCGAAGCGGTGGTGGCGGGCATGACCCCGCGCGCGGGGGTGCGCTATGCCGGGCTGTGGCTGAACCAGCAGGGGTTGATCCGCGCCATCGCCACCGGGCGGCTCTACCTGGAAGGCAAGCTGACGCTCTATGCCTCGGACGCGTTCCTGCGCCGCAACCAGAACCGCGATCCGCAGCAGCAGTTGGCGGCACAGCCCGAACTGATCAAGATGTATCAGGCCCACGGCATCCCGATGCGGACCGGCTTCGTCACGGCGGCGTTCGGCTGCAATTTCGAAGGCGATGTTGCGCCGGAAAAGGTCGTGGCACTGGTCGGCCAGATGCGCTCTATCGCGCGCGACGCGGGTGAGGATCTGTCGCTGATCGGGCTGGGCGATACGATGGCCTGGGCCACGCCGGAACGCATCCGCCGAGTGGTCGGCATGGTGCAGGACGCCAACCCCGACGTCGAACTCTCGCTCCACCTGCACGACACGCGCGGGCTCGGCATCGCCAATGCCTATGCCGGCCTGCAAATGGGCGTGCAGCACTTTGACGCGGCGGTCGGCGGGCTGGGCGGCTGTCCGTTTGCGGCCCATGCGGGCGCGGCGGGCAATATCTGCACCGAGGATTTCGTATTGCTGTGCGAGGAAATGGGCATCGAAACCGGGGTCGACCTGGAGAAGCTGAGCGCATGCGCCGTGCTGGCCGAGGAGATCGTCGGCCACCCGCTGCCCGGCAAGGTCAAGACCGGGGGCAGCCTGGGCGCGCTGCGCCGCCGCATTTCGGGGGAATGATCCCGGCAATGCAGGAACCTTGCCCAACCCCGCTGGACCGCCTGTCCCCTGCGCGCCGCGCAGCGTTCGCCCGCTTGCCGCGTGCGCTGGTGATCTTGCTGGAAAACGTGCTGGCGCATGAGGATGCCGCCGGGGCCGAGCCGTATCTGCTGGCGTTCGAGCGCTGGCTGGAAGCGGGCGAGGCCGATGCGGAACTGCCGTTTCGCCCGTCGCGCATCCTGATGCAGGATACCGCCGGGGTCGCGGCACTGGCCGATCTGGCCGCGCTGCGCGATCATGCGGCGGCGCATGGCCACGCCGCCGAAGCGGTCGATGCGGCGATCCCGATCGATCTGGTGATCGACCATTCGCTGCGGGTCGATCACAGCGGCGTTGCCGATGCCGCCGTGCGCAATCTTGCACTGGAATTTGCCCGCAATGGGGAGCGCTATGCGTTCTTCAAATGGGCGCAGCAGGCCTTTGCGCGACTGTCCGTGGTCCCGCCGGGGCAGGGGATTTGCCACCAGATCAATCTGGAGCAACTGACGCGCGGCAGCGTGCCGGTGCCGGGCGCGCCGGACTGGCACATGGCCGAAACCGTGATCGGGACCGACAGTCACACAACCATGGTCAACGCCCTCGGCGTGCTGGGCTGGGGCGTTGGCGGGATCGAGGCGGAACTGGCGGCGCTCGGCTCGCCCGTGCCGATCCCGTTGCCGCGGGTCTGCCAGGTTGAGCTGACCGGCACGCCTGCTGCCGGTGTCACCGCGACCGACATTGCGCTGCACGTTTCCGCCCTACTGCGCGGCGCGGGTGTGGTGGACCAGATCGTCGAGTTTGCGGGTGAGGCACTTGACCACTTGACCCTGCCCGACCGGGCGGCGCTGGCCAACATGTGCCCGGAATATGGGGCGACGGCGGCGCTGTTTCCGGTCGATCAGGCAACGCTGGACTATCTGGCGGCCATGGGCCGCGAACCGGCGGAAGTGGATGCCTATCGCGCCTATGCCAAGGCCACCGGGCTGTGGCGCGATGCCGGTCCGGCCCGCCGCTATTCCCGGACCATTCCCGTTGCACTGGATGCGGTCGTGCCGGTCATGGCCGGGCCGCACCGGCCGCAGCAGGTCCATCCGCTGGATGCGGTTCCGGCCAGTCTGCGCGCGGAGTTTCCCGATGCCGCGCTGGGCCGCACGGCGGACACCGCCCCGCGCGACGGGGCGATTGCCATCGCCGCAATCACCAGTTGCACCAACACCGCCAATCCTGACCTGATGCTTGCGGCGGGCCTGCTCGCCCGCAATGCGCTGGCGCGCGGGCTGACCGTGCCGGGCTGGGTCAAGACCTCGCTCGCGCCGGGATCGCGCCGGATTGCGCGGATGCTGGAACAGGCCGGCCTGCAAGGCGCGCTGGACGCGCTGGGGTTCCAGGTCGTCGGGTTTGGCTGCACCACCTGCGTGGGCAATTCCGGCGAGTTGAAGCCGGAACTGACCGGCAGCGAGGCACCGGACCTGCTGGTGGCCGTACTGTCCGGCAACCGCAACTTCGAGAACCGGATTCATCCCGCCGTCCGGGCCAACTACCTCGCCTCGCCACCGCTGGTGGTGGCGGCGGCGCTGGCGGGTAATCTGGGCGTCGATCTGTCGGGCGATCCGCTAGGGAACGGACGCGATGGCCAGCCGGTGTTCCTGCGCGACATCTGGCCGTCCGCCGCTGACATCGCGGCCATCAGGGCGGGACTGATGGACACTGCGACTCCGCCTGCAGATGGCGCCGCGTGGGATGCGCTGGCGGCCCAGACGGCGCCGCGCTTCGCGTGGGACAGCGCATCGACCTTCATCCAGCCGCCGCCGTTCTTTGCAGCCGCGCCGCGCCGGCTGGACGGCGACATCCTCGCCGCGCGGCCGCTGCTGGTGCTGGGCGATAACGTCACAACCGATCACATTTCCCCCATCGGGCGCATTCAGCCCGCATCGCCCGCCGCCGCTTTCCTGCGTTCCAGCGGCGCGGCGGAAGGGAGCTTTGGCAGCTATGGCGACCGGCGGGCCAATCACCACGTGATGCTGCGCGGCACGTTCGACAACGCCCGGCTGGCCAACGCACTGGCGGATCGCACCGGCCCCTATACGCCCGGACCGGATGGAGCGATGCTGCATGTCTTTGACGCGGCGATGGCCTATGCGGCGCACGATGTGCCGGTCGTGGTGCTCGCGGGCGCCAACTATGGCACCGGATCGGCGCGCGACTGGGCCGCGAAAGGCACCGCGCTGCTGGGGGTGCGGGCCGTGATCGCCCGCAGCTTTGAACGCATCCACCGCGCCAACCTGATTGCGCTGGGAGTCTTGCCGGTCGTGCTCGACGCAGACCTGCCCCCAGTCGGCGCGGAGCACCGGATCGCCGTTCGCGGCATTGCCGGACTATCGGCGGAAACGCCCGAACTGCGGGTCGAGCTGATCGGCGCGGACGGCGCGGCGCTGCACAGCCTGCCCGCGCGCGCCGACGTTCCATCGGATGGCCAACTGGCCATGCTGCGGGGCGGCGGGTTGTTCGCGCGGCTGAAGGACCGGTTCGGCGGCTGACGCGCAGCCTTCGTGGCCCTCAGCCTTCGTGGACAGTCTTGGTCACCAGGCAGGCGGCCAGACCTTCCGGGCCATCCTCGTGCCCGTGGCCGGACCACTTCACCCCGCCAAACGGCGCATCGGCCCCGCCGATGGTGGTGGTGTTGAGCGCCAGCATCCCCGTTTCCAGCCGCGCGGGCAGCGTCTTTTGCCGCCGCGCATCGCGGGTCCAGCAATAGGCGGCCAAGCCATAGGGCAGGCGGTTGGCCTCAGCCACCATCGCGTCCTCGGTGGGATAGCGGTTGATCAGCGCGACCGGGCCGAACGGCTCCTCGTTCATGATTTCGGCGGTCAGCGGCACGCCCGACAGCATGGTGGGCGCAAAGAAGAAGCCCTGGTTGCCAATCCGCGTCCCGCCGCATTCCAGCGTGCCGCCCGCCGCCACCGCATCGGCAATCAGGCGCTCCATCGCTTCGGGACGGCGGGCGTTGGCCATCGGGCCCATCTGCACGCCCGCTTCCAGCCCATCGCCGACCTTGATCGCCTTTGCTCGCTCGGCAAAGCCCTGGACGAACCGGTCATAGACCGCGTCCTGCACGATGAACCGGGTCGGGGCGACGCAGACCTGCCCGGCGTTGCGGAATTTGTGCGGCACCACCGCGTCCAGCACGGTATCGACGTCGACATCGTCGAACACCAGTACCGGTCCGTGCCCGCCCAGTTCCATGGTGGTGCGTTTCAGGTCCTCTGCGGCCAGCTTCATCAGCGCCTTGCCGACCTGGGTGGAGCCCGTGAAGCTGAGTTTGCGGATGATCGGCGAGGCCAGCAGATGCGATGACACTTGCGCCGGTTCGCCAAACACGGCCTGCGCGACATCGCCGGGCAGCCCCGCATCGTACAGGCATTGCAGCACTGCCAGCGCCGAGGCCGGGGTTTCTTCCGCCGCCTTCAGGATCACCGAGCAGCCTGCCGCAATCGGCGCGGCCAGCTTGCGCCCCGGATTGCCCAGCGGGAAATTCCACGGCGCAAACGCCGCGACCGGGCCAACCGGCTCATGCGTCACCGTCGCGCGCTGACCGGCGGGGCGCACCAGCACCCGCCCGTACAGCCGGTGGACCTCGCCCGCGTAAAAGCGGAACAGGCCGACATTCATCATCACCTCGATCCGCGTTTCGGCCAGCGTCTTGCCCTGTTCCAGCGTGGCGATCCGGGCGATGTCTTCCTTGCGCTCTTCCAGCAGGCGCGCGGCCCCTTCCAGCACGGCGGCGCGTTCGGCGGCGGAGGCATTGCGCCAGCGGGCAAATCCGCGCGCGGCGGCATCCAGCGCGCGGTCGAGATCAGCCACTTCGGCCAGCGGCAACTCGCCAATTGTGGCCCCGGTGGCGGGGTTGCGCACCGCAAAAGTGCGCCGCCCGCCGCCCGTAACACGCTCACCATCGATCATCATGTGCAGGGCGGGGTAGGTCTGGGCCATGGCTGTCCTCGTTCGCAAATTTGTTCTGGCAGATAGTACGCAATTCTATTAATGGCAACGCCCACCATGCAGTGCAGGCGGCGGTGATTGCGCCGGACCGCCCTGCCGCCAACGGGAGATGCGACGTGGACGTGACCCTGCTGATCGATAACCAGGATGTGGCCGCGACTGGCGGAGCGACGTTTGAACGGGTCGGCCCGCTGGGCGGCACGGCCAGCCGCGCTGCCGCCGCAACGGCGGGGGACGCCGCTGCCGCTGCGGATGCCGCCGCACGCGCGTTTCCTGCCTGGTCGCGCACGGGGCCGAATGCCCGCCGCTCACTGTTGCTGGCCGCGGCCGACCTCATGGCTGGCCGGGCGGCACAGTTCGCGACGGTCATGGCGACAGAGACCGGGGCTTCGGCGGGTTGGGCCGCGTTCAACGTACACCTGGCCGCGTCGATGCTGCGCGAGGCGGCATCGCTGACCACCCAGATCAAGGGTGAAACCATCGCGTCCGATCGGGCTGGTTGCCATGCGATGACGGTTCGCCGTCCCGCAGGGGTCGTGCTGGGGATCGCGCCGTGGAACGCCCCGGTGATCCTGGGCGTGCGGGCCATCGCCGCGCCGCTGGCCTGTGGCAACACCGTCGTGCTCAAGGCGTCGGAGCATTGCCCGGCCACCCACCGCATGATCGGCGATGTCCTGCGCGATGCCGGGTTCCCGGCCGGGGTGGTCAATGTGGTGACGAACGCCCCGCAGGATGCCGGGTCGGTGGTCGAAGCCCTCATCCGGCACAAGGCGGTGCGGCGGATCAACTTCACCGGCTCCACGCGGGTCGGCCGGATCATCGCCGGGATCGCGGCGCAGGAACTGAAGCCGGTCCTGCTCGAACTGGGCGGCAAGGCGCCGATGATCGTGCTCGACGATGCGGACCTCGATGCCGCCGTGGCCGCTGCGGGCTTTGGCGCGTTCATGAACAGCGGCCAGATCTGCATGTCGACCGAACGGATCATCGTGCACGAAGCGGTGGCCGACGCGTTCATCGCCCGGTTCCGCGCGCGCGTCGAAGGGCTGCGCGCGGGTGACCCGCGCGAAGGCAGCGCGCCGCTGGGTTCGGTGATCGAGCCGGAGGCGGCCGCACGGATCGCCCGGCTGATCGACGATGCCGTGGCCAAGGGCGCGACGCTGATCGGCGCATCGGGCGATCAGGGGACGCTGCTGTCAGCGGCGGCGCTGATCGACGTTACCCCGGACATGGAGATCTATGCCGAGGAATCGTTCGGGCCGATCACCACGGTCATTCGTGCACGCGATGATGATGAGGCGGTGCGGATCGCCAACGATACCGAATATGGCCTGACGTCTTCGGTCTTTGGCCGCGACATTGCCCGCGCCATGTCGGTGGCGGACCGGATCGAGGCCGGGATGTGCCACATCAACGGCCCGACCGTGCATGACGAGGCGCAGATGCCGTTCGGCGGCACCAAGTCATCCGGCTATGGCCGGTTCGGGGGTGAGGCGGGCATTGCCGAATTCACCGAACTCAAGTGGATGACCATCGAAACCCAGCCGCTCCATCTGCCGATCTGATCGGCCCGGCGGCACAGGCCTCGGCGCGGACTTGAGCGATTCGGCGGCAGGGTGGGGCGGGGTTGTCCCGGCCCTGCGCCCGCCTGCTTTGGCGCGCCCTGGTTGTACGATGTGAGAATCGGACGCGGAAACCGGGCCGGAAAGCCGGAAATCCGCCCGCCGCAAGGAGGCTGACCGGTTGACCCGGACCATGAAGTGTGTCGGAATTACGGTCCAGGAGAGACAGTCCGGTGACGAGCTGGTCCCGCAACTGGATGGTAACGCACATGGAACCTTCGAGCACGTTCGCCGGCCAGCCATCCGGCCTGCCAACGACGCTCGGCCCGGTGACCTTCCGGTCGCGCGATTTCGATGAAGTGCGCGCCCATGTCAGCCGGATGTATTGTGAGCACCAGTTGCAGCTGGTCAACCGCCGCAGCAATCTGGATACGCTGACGCGCGGGTTCGAATGCCGCTCGCTGGCGGTGGCGGAAGTGGCCTATGGCGCGGACGTGCTGATCAATCCGGGCAGCTTCGAGGAGTTCTACCTGGTCCAGATACCCACTGCGGGGCGGGCCTGGCGGCAATGGAGCAGGAAGATCGCCATGCCCCACCGCAGTCGGTGCGCAAGGTCCGCGATTATCTGCACGCCCACGCGCACGAACCGATCGAACTGGATCAGCTGTGCGCGGTTGGGCAAGTGCCGCTGCGGACCCTGCACCATCAGTCTCGCCGCCATTTCGGCATGTCACCCCTGCAAATGCTGCGTGACATCCGGCTGGACCGGGCGCGGGCGGATTTGCTGCGCGGCCCACCGGGCGCCAGTGTCACCGGCGTCGCGCTGAACTGGGGGTTCGATCACTTTGGCCGGTTTGCCGCGCATTACCGCCAGCGCTTTGGTGAAACCCCGCGCGAGACGTTGCGTCGCGCCCGCCCCTGACCGTCCAGGGACTGACCTTTATCGGTTCTTGCCGGGCCAGCTTGCCATGACTGGATAGTTCTTGCGCCAGCCGGATTGAGCCGACCGCTCACTGCCATAGCCTCTGCGTCACACAACAACAACGACACGAGGGGAAACAATGGCGAAGATTGCGATTGTCGGCGCGGGTCAGGCGGGGCTCCATCTGGGCATCGGCCTGCTGCTGTCCGGGCATCAGGTGACGATGCTGTCCAACCGCACGGGCGAACAGATTGCGGCGGGAACGGTCATTTCCAGCCAGTCGATGTACGGCATGGCGCTGGGTCTGGAACGCGAGTTGGGCATCGATTACTGGCAGGACAGCGCGCCGCAATATGCCGGGGCGCAGATGCGCGTGGCGGACAGCGACGGCAACGTCATGCTGTTCTGGCAGGGCGCGATGGATGAGCCGGGCCAGTCGATTGACCAGCGCGTGATGATGCCGGTCTGGATCGACCGGTTTGCCGAACTGGAAGAACTGGCCGGATCGCACGACCTGACCGTGATCGCATCGGGCAAGGGCGAGATCGGGCAGCTGTTCACCCGCAATCCGGACCGGTCCCCCTTCACCCAGCCGCAGCGGGTGCTGGCGCTGACTTACGTCAATCGCTTCCGCCCGCGCCCCGGCATCCCGGCGATCTGCATCAACATCAATCCGGGCATCGGCGAGTTCGTCTCGTTTCCGGGGCTGACGCTGAGCGGACCGTGCGAGATCTTCACCATCGAGGCCGTCCCCGGCGGGCCGATGGACGTGTGGGATGACGTCAAGACGCCCGAAGACCACCTGAAAGTCAGCGAACACCTGCTGCGCACGTTCTTCCCGCTGGAGGCGGAGCGGATCGACGGGCATCTGGAACTGACCGATGACAAGGCCGTGCTACGCGGGCGGATCACGCCCACCACCAAGCATCCGGTCGCCACTCTGCCCAGCGGCGCCAAAGCGTTCGGGCTGGCCGATGTGGTGTGCCTCAACGATCCGCTGACGGGCCAGGGGTCCAACAACGCGTCGAAGGACGCGAAGATCTATCTCGACGCGATCAACGCGCGCGGGGACGCGCCGTTTGACGAGGCGTGGATGAACGCCGTGTTCGAGGAATACTGGGACTATGCCCGCTATCCGGTGGCCTACACCAACCAGACGCTGGGCCAGCCGCCCGAACACATGCTGCGGATCCTGAAAACCGCCGAATCCGATGCCGGGCTGGCCCACCTGATGGCCAACAGCTTCAACGATCCGAAGTCGATCGCGCCCTGGTACTACGATGCGGCGGCGGCTCACGAATTTCTGGACGGGCGCGCGGCGATCGCGGCCTGATTTCCAGCCTGAATCCTGCCCGCCGGACCACCTGAAGAAACCGGGTCCGGCCGGGCAGTCTTATGCGAACGGGGAGAATACACATGGTGGAACTGCAACGTGTCCGCGCGATGCGCGGGCTGAGGGGATCGTTTTTGCTGGGGACGGCGGCGCTGTTCGTCGCCACGTCTGCATGGGGGCAGGAAGCGCAGGAGCAGGCCGAGAGCGGCTCTGCGCTGGATGAAGTCATCACGGTGACGGCGCGCAAGCGCACCGAATCGCTGCAGGATACGCCGATTTCGATCACGGCGTTTTCCGACCGGGCGCTGGAAGCGCGCGGCATCCAGAGCACCGACGGGCTGGCGCAGCTGACCCCGAACATGACGCTGCAGAACATTGTCGCCAGTTCTTCCTTGGTGACGTGCTTCATCGCCATGCGCGCGGAATGGAAGGTAAATTCCTCCGGCCGGATCGCGCCGCGTGCGATCAACATCCGCGGGATCTCGGCTTCCATCGTGGTGTTGGAACTGGGCACGATCTAACCGATCCGGTAGGTCTTCTGCATCTTCATTTCCCACTGCTGGCGCCAGTTGCGCCCTTCGTTCCGTAAGGGCGTGCGGTTGACTGGCAACGTGGCGGCATGGCCCCCCTCTCACTTCGTGAGACGTGGCCCGCCGCCAGGATTTCAACCCGGCGGTTTACTAAAATACCTGTAAGCAATTCGCGCTGGGCCGTTACGGTCAGCTGGACGAAGTGGCATGGGCCGTGCTGTTTTTCGCCTCGGCTGGGTTGCGGTTCATTACGGCGGCGGAGCCAACAGGGAGCAAGGTGATGGACAGGATCGACGCGCATTTTGTCGCTGCCGGGCGGCACCGCGATATCGACTTTGCCCGATGCCGTCGCGTCGACCATCTATCTGCGCAGGGCGCGCACATGGTTGGCGCGGAAGTGACCGAGATGATCCAGAGCTTCGCCATCGGCAAGACGCTGGAGACAACCGAGCGGGAACTGATGCAGACGGTGTTTCCGCATCCCACGATCAGCGAATCCATGCATGAGAGCGTGCTGGCCGCGCACGGAATTGCCTTGCACATTTGACCGGGCACATCCGGCGGCGGTTCCGGCATTACAACCAGCCAGCAATGTGGCAAGGCCGTGGCATCGATGAAAAAACAGCGCCGCTATCTTACCGCCACCATGTCTGATGGGTACGTGAAGACCATCGGCCCCACGACCGATCGCTTCACGCATTACTGGCGGATCGTCGCTGAACTTGAAAACGGCAAGACCGAGGTGTTCTGGGGCCACACCCGTTCGCTGGCAGACGCCCGCCGCAAACGGGCCCCGGCGGAGGAAGCGAAGCGCCAGCGGGGGTGGAAGGGCTTTGCCTTCGAGATTGCAGAGCTTGTCGAAACCCCGGCCTGACAGGACACGGCCTGATCCGGGCTGTTGCCTGAATCCGCCGGGCCTGTGCGCTTCTGCCTCACAGGTTGGGGTCCTCATCCAGCGGTGACTGGAATTCGTGCCACATCCCGTTGATGATGCCGAAGGCGAGCGCTAGGCCAAGGCCCAGGATCCATGCGAAATACCACATCGTTTTCGCTCCTTAATAGAAGTCGGGGTTGGTGCGCACGTCGCGCAGGGTCACCCGGCCGAACAGGACCTTCATCACCCAGGCGGTGTAGGCCAGGACCAGCGGCAGGAAGATCAGCGTCACCAGCAACATGATCCACAGCGTCAGGTGGCTGGACGAGGCATTCCACGCCGTCAGGCTCGATTGCGGATCGATCGAGCTGGGCAGGATGAACGGGAACATCGACAGGCCGACCGTGGCAATGATGCCCACGGTGGCCAGCGACGACCCGGCGAGGTGCAGCACATGGCTGTGACGGCGAATACCCAGCAGCGCGACCAGCGGTCCGACCAGCCCCAGCACCGGCGCGATCAGCATCCAGGGGTGGCGGCCGTAGTTGTCGATCCAGGCACCGGGCGCGGCCACGGTCTTGATGAACAGTGGGTTGGAGGGACCATTCGGATCAACCACGCCTTCCAGCCGGAAGCCCATCGCGCCATTGGCAACCCACAGGCCGCCCGCCGCAAACAGGATGACGCTGGCGATGGCCGCCACGCTGCCGATCCGGCGCGCGCGGTCCAGCACGGCCCCGCGCTCGATCTTGACCGAGAGGAAGCCCGCGCCGTGCATCACCACCATCGCGACCGAAAGCAGCCCGGCCATCACCGCAAAGGGCGAGAACAGGCCGAGCAGCGAGCCTTCGTAGAAACTGCGCAAGTCGCTATCGAGCCGGAACGGCGCGCCTTGCAGCACGTTGCCCACTGCCACGCCGAACACCAGTGCGGGCACGAACCCGCCGATGAACAGCGCCCAGTCCCAGCGATTGCGCCAGGCAGCGTCCGGGCGCTTGGAGCGGTACTTGAACGCGACTGGCCGCAGGATCAGGGCCGATAGCACCAGGAACATGGCGAGGTAGAAGCCGGAGAAGCTGACCGCATAGACGAATGGCCAGGCCGCAAAGATCGCCCCGCCGCCCAGGATGAACCACACCTGGTGGCCTTCCCAGTGCGGTGCGATGGCGTTGATCGCCATGCGGCGTTCCTCGTCCGTCTTGCCGATGAAGGGCATCAGCGCGGCAACGCCCAGGTCATAGCCATCAGTCAGGGCAAAGCCGATCAGCAGCGTGCCCATCAGGCCCCACCAGATGACCCGCAGCGTTTCATAGTCGAGAGGGATTTCCATGTCGTATTCCTCCCTTATTCCGCCGGCAGCGGAGCATAGCCCGCCTGGCCGCGCGACATTTCGGGTTCATGGTGCTCCACCGGACCCTTGCGGATCGTAGCGATCATCAGGCGCACCTCGATGACGGCCAGCGTACCGTAAAGCAGGGTAAAGCCGATGATCGTGGTCCAGATCTGGCCAACCGTCAGCGACGATGCGGCGAGGAACGTGGGTAGAACCCCTTCCACCGCCCAGGGCTGCCGCCCGATCTCCGCCAGCATCCAGCCAAACTCGATCGCGATCCACGGCAGCGGCATGATGGCCACGGCCAGCTTCAGGAACCAGCGCTGGTTGAAGCCGCAGGCCGAGGCGCAATAGAATGCCAGCGCGAAGAA
>JAYRDH010000008.1:0-69104 GCA_041909515.1 Novosphingobium sp.
ACGCAGACCACGGTGATCCTGCTGGGCGACCTGATCGATCGCGGACCGGACAGCGCCGGTGTCGTCGCCCAGGCACGCGACTGGCAAGCCCGGCGCACGGTCCGCCTGCTCATGGGCAACCACGAGGAAATGTTCCTCGACGCCCTGGAAAAGCCCGAAGTGCTGCGGCATTTCCTGCGGTATGGCGGCAAGGAAACGGTGCTGAGCTATGGCGTGGACGAGGACGCCTATTACGCCGCCGACCTGGCCGAAACGCAGGCCCTGATGCGCGCGGCCATCCCGGCGGCCCATATCGACTTCATCCGCGGCTTCGAGAACGCGATCACGCTGGGCGACTATCTGTTTGTCCATGCCGGGATCCTTCCGGATGTCCCGCTGGACCAGCAACGCGTCGGCGACTTGCGCTGGATTCGCCAGCCCTTCCTGGACCACCCTGGCAGCCATGGTCCGGTCGTCATCCACGGGCACACCATTTTCAAACAGCCGGACATCCGGCACAATCGCATCGGCATCGATACCGGCGCCTATGAGACAGGCGTGCTGACCGCGCTTGGCCTTGAAGGGCAAAACCGCTGGCTGATAGAGGCGCGGATGCGAGATGGCGCGATGCGCGTCACGCAAAGGAGCATTTCATGAAGATCGCAATGGTTGGGTCCGGCTACGTCGGGCTGGTTTCGGGCGCCTGCTTTGCTGATTTCGGCCACGATGTGGTCTGCATCGACAAGGACCCGACCAAGATCGACAGCCTGAAGGCCGGGATCATGCCGATCTATGAGCCGGGCCTGGCCGAACTGGTCGCATCGAACGTCAAGGCCGGCCGCCTGTCGTTCACGACCGACCTGGGCGAAGGAATCGATGGCGCGGGCGCGATCTTCATCGCGGTGGGCACCCCCAGCCGCCGCGGCGATGGCCACGCGGACTTGTCCTACGTCTATGCCGTGGCGCAGGAAATCGGCGAGAACCTGAAGCAGCCGGCGGTGATCGTCACCAAGTCGACCGTCCCGGTCGGCACCGGCGACGAGGTGGAGCGCATCCTGGCGCAGGCCAACCCCGGCGTGCAGTTCGCGGTGGCTTCCAACCCGGAATTCCTGCGCGAGGGCGCGGCGATCAGCGACTTCAAGCGCCCTGACCGGATCGTCGTCGGCACCGAGGACGACTGGGCGCGGGGGGTGATGAACGAGGTCTATCGCCCGCTGTTCCTGAACAAGGCGCCGATCCTGTTCACCTCGCGCCGCTCGTCCGAGTTGATCAAGTATGCCGCCAACGCGTTCCTGGCGGTGAAGATCACCTTCATCAACGAAATGGCCGACTTGTGCGAAAAGGTCGGCGCGAACGTGCAGGACGTATCGCGCGGAATCGGAATGGACGGGCGGATCGGGTCCAAGTTCCTCCACGCCGGGCCGGGCTATGGCGGATCGTGCTTCCCCAAGGATACGCTGGCCCTGCTCAAGACCGCAGAAGACTATGAGGCGCCGACCCGGATCGTCGAGGCAGTGGTCAAGGTCAACGATGCCCGCAAGCGCGCGATGGGCCGCAAGGTGATTGACGCGTTGGGCGGCATGGATGCCGCGCGCGGCAAGCAGGTCGCGCTGCTGGGCCTGACCTTCAAGCCGAACACGGACGACATGCGCGATGCGCCGTCGATCGCCATCGCGCTGGCGCTGGACGATGCCGGGGTCAGGGTCACCGCCTATGACCCCGAAGGTATGAGCCATGCCGCGCCGCTGATGGCCAACGTGGCAATGAAGGACAGCGCCTATGCCGCGATCGAGGGCGCCGACGCGGTAGTCATCGTCACCGAATGGGATGCCTTCCGCGCGCTGGACCTGGACCGGGTGAAGAAGCTGGCCAAGGCCCCGGTGCTGGTCGATCTGCGCAACGTCTATGACCCGGCGGAAGTGCGCGCCAAGGGCTTTCACTACACCAGCATCGGTCGGCCGTAAGACCCTGATCCTCCCCGTTTTTGCCGCATGGCACAAATGGGGAGGTGGATCGCCGCAGGCGAGCCGGAGGGGTAATGGCGCGCGAGCAAGAGCCCCTCCGTCATTTGCTCCGCAAATGCCACCTCCCCATTTGTGCTGCGCAAAAACGGGGAGGGTCAGGGGTGAATTCAAATTGTTCGCCAGGGGGCCTGTAAGCCGGGTTCTGTAGCGCGGACGGTATGCCACAAGGCACCGTATCCGCACTGGCAGCCATTCCTCTAGGCCAGGCATTGCTGCGTGGCTCAAGCAACCAACCCGGACGGTCGATGCGAAACACATCTGCCGCAGGTCCGAAAACCCGTGGCGCGCCGTCCCTATTCGGTCTTGCTCCGGGTGGGGTTTGCCATGCCGCAACTGTTACCAGCCGCGCGGTGCGCTCTTACCGCACCCTTTCACCCTTACCTGTAAACAGGCGGTCTGCTCTCTGTGGCACTTTCCCTGAAGTTGCCCTCGGCGGGCGTTACCCGCCACCCTTGTTTCGTGGAGCCCGGACTTTCCTCGGCATAGCAAGCTATGACGCGGCTGCCCGGCCCCCTGGCGAAATCCCTATCTAGTCTTTCCCGTGTCGCGATCCAACAACAATCCGAACAGGATCGCCGAACATTCGCCATCGACCACCCCGTCGATCTTGTGCGGGCGCCAGCGCCGCTGAAATGCGCGGCACGCGGCGGCGGTATCCGAGATGTCATAGCCGAACCGTTCCAGCGCCAGAAAGAACGCGCCGTCGTTTTCATACGGGCTGGGCACCAGCAGGCGCGGACGGCGCAGCGCCAACCGATGCGCGGCCAGCAGGTCCCAGTCGAACAACTCGCCAGGATCCTCCTTGCGCGCCGGCGCAATGTCGGAATGACCAACCACGTTGGCGCGCGGGATGTCGTGACGCTGGACCATGTCGGAGAGCAGCGGCAGCAGCGCGGCCATTTGCGCGTCGGGAAACGGGCGATAGCCGAATTCATGCCCCGGATTAACCAGTTCGATCCCGATGCTGGCCGAATTGACATCGGTGATCCCGCGCCAGAACGATTTGCCCGCGTGCCAGGCGCGCCGCTCCTCGCGCACCAGGCGGTGGACGGTGCCGTCCTCCTCGATGCAGTAATGCGCCGATACCTCGGCGGCGGGGTCGCACAGCCGCTCCAGCGCGGCTTCGGCGGTTTCCATGCCGGTATAGTGCAGCACCACCATCGAGATCGGCAGCAGCCGCTCGTTCCAGTTGGGCGATGGCGTTTCGCTGTGGATCAGTTCCGACATGGCCGCGCGACCTTATGCTTCGGGCAGCACCGCCCCCATGACCAGCGCTTCATCACTGAGCGCGAACTGCACGCCGCCACCGTGCTTGCTGGCCAGTTGGTGGATCATCCAGGCCGGTGCGGTGCGGCTGGTCAACCCATCGGGGCTAAGCGAACCATCCAGCGCCTTGCCGATTTCGGGATCGAAGGCAATCCGGGCCCCCGCTGCGCGAACCACGATCTCGCTTGCCCCGTCGCGGCTTTCCGCACCGATGTCCAGCGTGCCGCCGCGCACCAGCGCGTCCATGCCGATCATCGACAGGTTGAGCAGCACCTTGACCGCAGGCTTGGGCAGGGTCGCCGTGCCCAGCGCCCAATTGACCGAAATGCGCGCGTTGTTGCTGACCAGCGCATCGACCAGCGCGCGCGGCTCATCGATCAGGACCGAATCGCCAAAGCCACCCGCTGCGCCGAACGCCAGACGGAAGAACTTCAGCTTGTCAGCGCTGGTCTTGGCGCTCTGTTCCAGCAATTCCATGCAGCGCTTGCGCATTTCCGGGTCTCTTTCCTCGGCCAGCAGCTCCAACCCGTTGTTGAGCGCGCCGACCGGGCTAAGCAGATCGTGGCACAGGCGCGAACACAGCAGGGCGGCAAGGTCGAGCGTGGAATTGGTCATGGGTGGGCAGGCTTCCGCGGCAATAGATGTGGTTTGCGCCCTCTTACCCTGCCGCGACTCGCAGGGGAAGCGGTTCAAAACCGCCGGGTTCATCGCGCCACAGAGATACCTCCAGATTGGCGATAATCGCCCAGACCCGCCCATCCCCGCTGGCCGCCGCGCGGTCGGTCACGGATGGTTCGGCCCGGCCGGTGGGATGCGAATGGTAATAGCCCAGCACTGCCGGTCCCCCGACCCGCGCGGCGCGGTGCGCGGCGATCAACGCGGCGGGATCGATTTCGAAATGGCGGTCGGGCCGGGGATGGACGTTCGCGGTCGGCACCGCCGCCAGAATTTCCCCGTCATCCAGCCCCAGAAGCAGCCCGCAGCACTCCTGCGGGTGGGCGCGTGTCGCTTCTTCCAGCAGTGTGGCCAAAACGCCACTTGTCACCGTGATTGCCATCCCCAAGTTCCTAGCAATGATTGAGGGGGATTCCATCATTTCCGGCGTGATCGCCAGTGGCGGCCAGCGGCTTGACAAGGCGCTGGCCGATGCCAGCGGGCTGTCGCGCGAGCGGGTCAAGGCGCTGCTGGGCGAAGGCCGCATCGCACTGGCCGGGAAGACCGCGACATCGGGTTCGGCCAAACCGGCCGAGGGCACCCCGTTCACCATCACCGTCCCCGCCGCGATTCCGGCCGAGGCGCAGGCGCAGGACATCGCGCTGACCATTGCGTACGAAGACGAATTCCTGATCGTCGTGGACAAGCCCGCCGGACTGGTCGTCCACCCCGCCGCCGGAAACCTGGACGGCACGCTGGTCAACGCGCTGCTGCACCATTGCCGGGGGCAGCTCTCCGGCATCGGCGGGGTCGCCCGCCCCGGCATCGTCCACCGGATCGACAAGGATACCTCCGGCCTGCTGGTCGTCGCCAAGACCGACGCCGCGCACGAAGGGCTGGCCGCGCAGTTCGCCGACCATTCGATCGAGCGGGCTTATCTGGCGATTGTCGGCGGGTTGCCCACGCCCGTCTCCGGCACGATTCGCGGGGCGATTGCCCGGTCCAGCCACGACCGCAAGAAAATGGCGCTGGTCGAAGACGGGCGCGGGAAACACGCCGTCACCCATTACAAGTTGCTTGAACGCCTGGACTCCGCCGCGCTGGTCGAATGTCGGCTGGAAACCGGACGAACCCACCAGGTGCGCGTTCACATGGCGTCAATCGGTCACCCGCTATTGGGTGATCCGGTTTATGGACGCACACCTTCACGGCTTCGGCCGCTGCTTAACCAGCTTCACTTTCACCGACAGGCCCTGCACGCCGCCGTGCTGGGCTTCATCCATCCCGTCACGGGGGCCGCGATTCGCCTTGAAAGCACGCTGCCCGCCGACATGGCGGAACTGTTGGTCGAATTGAGGGCACCAAGCTGACGCATTGGTGTAGATAGAAAGCCTGTGTGGCCACCGCCGGGGGATGCCTCTAAAGGGTCCTGCAATGGGTGGGCCGACGTTGAAAGGACGAATGAGTCTTATGCCCGAACGCAATCGCAATCTGCCCGCCAGCAGCGGCGCCACGATGCCCAGCCTGGGCGGAGAGCAGAGCCTCAACCGCTATCTGACCGAGATCAAGAAGTTCCCGGTGCTGACGGCCGAGCAGGAATACATGCTCGCCAAGCGCTATGCCGAACATCAGGACCCCGAAGCGGCAGCCCAGCTGGTGACCAGCCACCTGCGGCTCGTGGCGAAGATCGCCATGGGCTATCGCGGCTATGGCCTGCCGGTGTCGGAACTGATTTCCGAAGGCAACATCGGCCTGATGCAGGGCGTCAAGAAATTCGAACCCGATCGGGGCTTCCGCCTGGCGACTTACGCGATGTGGTGGATCAAGGCGTCGATGCAGGAATTCATCCTGCGCAGCTGGTCCCTCGTCAAGATGGGCACCACTGCCGCGCAGAAGAAGCTGTTCTTCAACTTGCGCCGGATGAAGAAGAACCTCGACGCCTATGAGGATTCCGATCTTCACCCCGATGACGTGAAGACCATCGCGACCAAGCTGGGCGTGTCGGAAACCGAAGTCGTCAACATGAACCGCCGCATGATGATGGGCGGCGATGCCAGCCTCAATGTCTCCTTCAACGAGGAAGGCGAAGGCCAGTGGCAGGACATGTTGCAGGACGACCGTCCGCTGCAGGACGAAATGGTCGCCGAAGGACAGGAAGCGGGCATGCGCCACGCCCTGCTGGTCGAAGCCATGGCCAGCCTGAACGAGCGTGAGCGCCACATCCTGACCCAGCGCCGCCTGATCGACGAACCGCAGACGCTGGAAGAACTGAGCCAGGAATACAACGTCAGCCGCGAACGCGTCCGCCAGATCGAAGTGCGCGCTTTTGAAAAGCTGCAGAAGGCCATGCTGCGCATCGCGGACGACCGCCGCCTGCTGCCCGCCGCTTGATACGGATATACCCGCCGGACCCGACCGGGTCTGGCGGGCATGGCGCGTTCCGCAATTGAGCATTCCAGAATCGTATTCTAACACCGATCGCTCCACTCCCCAGGAAAGCCGTTCATTCGTGGAAGACCAGATCGCCAGCCCCGCCCCCATCGCCGACGCGCGCGCTGCGCGCGACCCCCTGCGTGAAGGGCGCACCAGCCGATCCGACAACATCAAGCTGGCCGGGCTGGAAGGGATCGTCGGCCTGCACCTGGGGATCGGCCATTCGCTGCTGGTGCAGCGGCTGGACCCCAAGCTGAAGGCGCTGGGGCTGACGGCCAAGCAGGTCACGATCATGTGGCTGGTGGAGGCAAACCCCACCATCACCCAGATCGAGATCGGCCGGTTCCTGGCGATCGAGCGCTCCACCATTCACCAGTTCACCCGCAGCCTGGTGAAGAACGGGATGATCGAGGTGGTGCAGAGCGAAACGGACGGCCGCTCCAGCCGGATCGAACTGACCGCCAAGGGGCGTGACAGCCTGGCCCGCGCGCGCAAGGTAATCATCGCCCACGAAGCGGAAAACACCGCACAGCTCACCCCCATCGAACGCCGCCTGCTGCTGGACCTGCTGTTCAAGCTGGGCGGGGCAATGACCTCTGGCTAGGCCGGGAATGCTGCGCTTGTTCAAGCCGTCGCGGCCCCGTGGCGATTCCGGCATGGCCTATCGCCTGGGCTGGATCCTGGGCCGCGCGATCATCTGGTTCCTGGCCATCAGCGTCGGCCTGACCGTGATCTACAAATGGGTGCCGGTGCCGATCACCGTGACCATGATCGCGGACCCCAACGGCTTTACCAAGGACTGGGAACCGCTCAGCCGGATTGACCGCAACATGGTGGCCGCCGTGATCGCGGGCGAGGACGCCAAGTTCTGTTCACATAACGGCTTCGATGCCGAAGCGATCGAACAGGCGATGGAGCGCAACGCCAAGGGCGGCCGCCTGCGCGGCGGGTCCACCATCAGCCAGCAGACCGCCAAGAACGTGTTCCTGTGGCAGGGTACCGGCTGGACGCGCTATGCCCGCAAGGGGCTGGAAGTGTGGTTCACCTTCCTGATCGAGCATATCTGGGGCAAGCGCCGGATCATGGAAGTGTACCTCAACGTCGCGGAAACCGGGATCGGCACGTACGGCGTCGAAGCCGGGGCGCAGCGCTATTACAACAAAAGCGCCGCGCGCCTCAGCCGGGTCGAGGCCGCCCGTATCGCCGCCGCCCTGCCCGCGCCCAAGCGCCGCGCGGTCACCGGCGCCACCGGCTTCACCCGCCGCCACGGCAATGCGATTGCCGCGCGCAGCAGCGTGGTCCGCAACGAAGCGCTGGACGCCTGCGTTTACGAATAACGTAAAATCCTCCCCATTTTTGCTGCAAACACAAATGGAGAGGGGGACCATCCCGCAGGGATGGTGGAGAGGATGCGGCTCTGGCCCTGCCCTGCCCGCGTTGGCCTGAACCGCACTTGCGCCTCAGTCGGCGGCTTTGCCGCTGCCACCTCCCCATTTGGCTGCGCAAAACGGAGAGGAGCCTGCTGCCCAGCTTCACCCGGTCGCCGCTCAGCCTGAGCTTGTCGAAGGCCCTTCCATCAAGCCGCCAGCGCCCAAACAAAAAGGGGCGGCACCGCAGTGCCACCCCTTCGTGTTGGGTTGGTTCCGGTCCCGGTGGGATCAGAACTTGAACACCACCGTGCCGCTGATCGTGCGCGGCGCGCCGATCTGGACGAAGTTCGGCGAACCATAGGACGACACGCCCGTGGTGCGGTTGAAGGTGTTCGACTGCACCAGACCGCCGCCAAAGCCACCGACATAGAGGCTGTTGGTCAGGTTGTAGACGTTGAACTGGAGATAGGTCTGGTCGTTCAGGCCCAGCATTTCCAGGCTGAGGCGCGCGTCCAGGTTGACCAGCCAGTAAGCCGGCGCGGTGGCGCCATAGATCTTGCCGGTGGCGGCAGTCTGCGCGGCGGTCAGCGCCGGGGTCGCACCCGTGCTGGTCTTGGCGCCCAGCGGCACGAACGAGCCCTGGAAAGTGGCTTCGTTGGTGTCGTAGACATAACGCTCACCCGTGCGCTTCGCCGTCAGGCCCACTTCCAGCGGGCCAAGCTTGCCACGGATGGTGCCGCCCCAGCTGTACTTCGGCGCACCCGCTTCCCGCTTGCCGGCAGTCGGCGCATAGATCGGGGTGCCATCGGCGTTTTCGCCGACCACGATGTTGTCGCGGATTTCCGACTTCATCACGCTGCCGAACGCATAGAGCGTCAGGTAGTCAGCCGGCTGGTAGGCGACATAGCCGTCCACGCCATACTTCTTCACGTTACCCAGGTTGCGGTACACGTTCTGGTCCAGCACCGGATCATAGGCGCTGGCAAGACGGTTGCGGAACTGGTTGTAATAGCCGGAGATCGAGGCCTGGACCTTGCCCGAACGGTAACGCAGGCCCAGGTCGAAGTTGTCGGTCGTTTCCGGCTTCGGCTTGGTCCCGGCAGTGCCCGGCGCGAAGTAGAACGCGTTGTACAGGCTGTCCGTGCCCGGAACCGACAGCCCCTGCGAGAAGTTCGCGAAGACGCTGACGTTGTCGATCACGTTATAGGTGAAGCCGACGTTCGGCAGGACCTTGTTGAAGTTGAACACGCGCTGCTGCGGACCCGAACGCGTCGGATTCAGCGTGGCATAGGCCGAATTCAGCGCGCTGTTGGTGCCGAAGCAGTCCACGAAGCCGCCCGCCGAGGTGGTGAAGCAGTTCTGGGTCAGGTCACGGCGGAAGAACGGCGCGCGGACACCGGCCGTCACGGTCAGACGGCTGTCCAGGAACTCACCGCGATATTCGCCCGACACCTGGTGCAGCACGGCATAGGACAGGCGGTCACGCTTTTGCAGGATCGTGCCGGTGGCGTCCTTCAGCCCTTCGTTCACCGGGAAGACGTCCAGCGGCTCACCGGTATAGGCCAGGCCGCCCACTTCGCCCGTCTGGCGGTGACGTGCACGGTCAAACGTGTAGGTCAGACGCAGCGTGTTGGATTCATCCATTTCATACCGCAGACCGGCGATCGCGCCGATGCGGTGCGTCTGCGTCTGGCTTGGTGCCATCAGCGTCACGCCCGCGCGGTTTACTGCGCGCTCTGCAGTAGTGGTGTTCGCACAACCACCACTCGAAGTCTGGATACAGGTGTCCAGCACATCACCATCACCATTCAGATCCCGGCCAAACCAGTACTGGCCTCCAACAAAGCCGGTATAAGCAACACCGCCGCTCAGATAAGAACCTTCGCGACCGGTCACGGTGCCGCCGCCATTGGCCTTGACGTACTGATAGCTCGGCTCGACGTTGAGAGTCAGGCTGTCAGCCAGCGTCAGGCGCAGCTGGGCGCGAACGTTGCCGGTGTTCGACGGGTTGTACCGGCGGTCGAATTCGGTGCCGCAGGTGCTCGCCGTATCAGCCGTGCCATTGACCCCAGCCGGGATCATGCAGGGATAGTTGATCTTGTACTGGCGCTCCTCCGTGGTGATCGGGAAGCGGTTGCTCGAATCCGAACCGGCAACGCGCGGCGCCGAGTTGGTCAGGCTCTGCGTCAGGTCGGTGCGCAGCGGCAGCGAACCGAAGAAGTTGTTGCGGTTCTGGTTGTAGTGGCCCGACAGCGAGAAGAAGTCATCGCCGCCCAGCGGCTGATAGATCTTCGCGTTGAACTGCTGCTTGTCGACCTTGCCATAGTTGTTGAACGGATTGTCGTTCGTCGCGCGGCTGGCCGACACGAACGCGCGCAGGCCGCTTTCGGTCAGATCGCCGGTTTCAACCTTCACGAACAGGCGCATGAAGTCATATTCACCCGCCGAACCCGACAGCATGATGCCCATGTCGTGGTCGGGCTTCTTCGAGCGCAGGTTGACGGTGCCGCCAACTGCCGACGCGGTCGGGCTGTCGACGTCGGTGGTGCCGAGGTTGACGTTGACCTGCTCGATCAGTTCCGGATCGATCTGCTGGTTCGAATAGATCGCATAGTTGCCCGAATCGTTCAGCGGCACGCCGTCGAAGGTCAGGCTGATGCGGTCGGACGAGAAGCCGCGGATCGAGAGCGTACCACCCGACGAACCATAGGCATCGTTGTTCTGGAAGCTGACGCCGGGGATCTGGTTGATCGTGTCGAGGATCGTCTGGCCGGGGTTCTGGCGCTGGATGTTCTCAGCGGTCAGGACGGCCTTGGCCTTCGACGTGTCGGGAGCCGAAACCCCGCCCACTTCCTGGGTGCCGCTGCGGGTCCCGGTGACGATGATTTCCTTTTCGAAATCGACCGAACCGACCGACTGGGCAAACGCCGGGGTGGCAAGAGCGGCAACACCGATGGCGAGGCCACTGGTGGCTGCGGTCAGGGCAGAGTTGAGGCGCATGGCGAAGTAAATCCCTGTTATGGAACACTGAAACTGGCAGGACAGCCGCACGGCGAATCGCCGTTCAGCGCGGACTGGCGACGCTCTTACAAGCGTAGCGGGGCGGCTAGACACCCCAATTGTTACAGGTTTGTGACCGCAACCGGGGCGATTTCGCAGCCGATTCCGCGATTATGGAATGACGTTTCGATACGCCCCGCAAACGCGTAATTTTGATGCGCGCAAACACCTCAACTCGTTCTTTTTTGCCGGGTCGGGATGGTTACACTCGCGACGATTCTTGCTGCACTGCGGCATTTGTGCAACGCTGGCCGCGAAAGGGCGGATTTTGGGCGCAAACCACCTCCATCACGGGCATGACCACGGGCACGGGCACGACCATTCGCATGGGCATGGGCATGGGCATCACCACCACCCCGCGCCCGGCGCGCACGGGGCGGCCTTTGCCATCGCGGTCACGCTCAATGCCGCATTCGTGGTGGCAGAGGTTATCGCGGGGTACCTCAGCGGATCGACCGCGCTGCTGGCGGATGCGGGGCACAACCTGGGTGACGTGCTGTCGCTGCTGCTGGCCTGGGGGGCCAGCGCGCTGGCGGCGCGGCCCGCCTCGGATCGGTACACCTACGGGTTCAAGAACAGCTCGATCCTGGCGGCCATCGCCAATGCCGCGCTGCTGTGGTTCGCGCTGGGGGCGGTGCTGGTGGAAACGCTGCGCCGCCTGTTCGATCCGCAGCCCGTGCAAGGCGGGATGATGATGATCGTCGCCGCGGTGGGCATCGCGATCAACCTGGGATCGGCGCTGCTGTTCATGCGCGGCAGCAAGGGCGACCTCAACTTGCGCGCCGCGTTCCTGCACCTGATGGCGGACGCGGTGGTGTCGGCCAGCGTGGTCTTCGCCGGGCTGGCCATCCTGCTGACTGGCCTGACCTGGATCGACCCGGTCGCCAGCCTGATCATCACCGTCGGGCTGGGCTGGGGCAGCTGGGACCTGCTGCGCGACGCGATCCGCATGGGCCTGCTGGCCGTGCCGCGCCACATCGATGACGGCGCGGTCCGCACGTTCCTTCGTTCGCGCCCCGGCGTGGCCGCCGTCCATGATCTGCACATCTGGCCGATGAGCACGACCGAAACCGCGCTGACCGCGCACCTGGTGATGCCCGGCGGCCATCCCGGCGATGCCTTCCTGCGCGAACTGGGTGAAGTGCTGGCGCGCGACCACCGGATCGACCACGCCACGGTGCAGATCGAGCACAATGCAGACGATTGCAGATTGATCCGTCACCTCCCACATTAGCGGGCAGGTTGCACAAGGATCACATGATGCGTTCAAAATTGTGGCTGGCCGCTGGACTGGCCGTTTCCGCCCTCACCGCCCCGGCGCTGGCCCAGGATGACCAGAAACCGCTGTTTCAGGAACGCTATACCCAGTTGCGCGGCGCGTTGCAGGCGGGTGACGTGGCCGGGGCCAGGGCGATTCTGGCGCCGGGGTACGAGCTGACCGACATTCGCGGCGAAGTGCAGAACGCCGATGCCATGCTGGAACGCGCCGGCCGGATGCCGGCGGGCGCAGCGCGCAAGGTCGCCACCGAAGTGCTGGCGGTGTCCGTCAACGGCCCGCTCGCCACCGTGGAGCAAAAGCTCAACGCCGGGATGACCCGCCCCGGCAGCGATGCGACGATGGAACTGGAAGTCACCTCCACCGACACCTGGGTGCGGCAGGGCGAAACCTGGCTGCTGTGGCGCAGCAAGCAGACCGAAATGGTCGTGAAGCGCGACGGCGAAGTGCTGTTCAGCCAGAAAAACTGAACCCCACGCCGGACGGGCGCGGGGTCAGCGGAATTGACGGTAAGGGTCGAGGCGGCGTCAGGCCGCCTCTTCCTTGGCCTTGAGCACGCGCACCGGTTCCTTGCGCCCTTCGACCACGTCCTTGTCCACCACCACTTCGGCGATGTCGGTTTCGGTCGGGATGTCGAACATCGTGTCGAGCAGCAGCCCTTCGACGATCGAGCGCAGGCCGCGCGCGCCGGTCTTGCGTTCGATGGCCTTCTTGGCGATCGCTTCCAGCGCGTCGTCGGTGAAGGTCAGCGTCACGTCTTCCAGCTCGAACAGCTTGGCATACTGCTTGACCAGCGCGTTCTTGGGTTCGCGCAGGATCTGGACCAGTGCCTCGATGTCGAGGTCTTCCAGCGTGGCGATCACCGGCAGGCGGCCGACGAATTCGGGGATCAGGCCGAACTTCAGCAGATCTTCCGGTTCTGCCTTTTGCAGCAGTTCACCCACCTTGCGCTTTTCCGGATCGGCCACGTGCGCGCCAAACCCGATCGAACGCTTTTGCAGGCGGTCGGCGATGATCTTTTCAAGGCCCGCAAAGGCGCCGCCGCAGATGAACAGGATGTTGGTCGTGTCCACCTGCAGGAATTCCTGCTGCGGATGCTTGCGCCCGCCCTGCGGCGGCACGCTGGCCGTGGTCCCTTCCATCAGCTTGAGCAGCGCCTGCTGCACGCCTTCGCCCGAAACGTCGCGGGTGATGCTGGGGTTTTCGGCCTTGCGGCTGATCTTGTCGATTTCGTCGATATAGACGATCCCGTGCTGCGCCTTTTCGACGTTATAGTCGCTGGCCTGCAGCAGCTTGAGGATGATGTTTTCCACGTCCTCGCCCACGTAACCGGCTTCGGTCAGCGTGGTCGCGTCGGCCATCGTGAAGGGGACGTCGAACGTCTTGGCCAGCGTCTGCGCCAGCAGCGTCTTGCCGCAGCCGGTCGGGCCGACGAGCAGGATGTTCGACTTCGACAGTTCCACTTCGCCGCCCTTGCCGCTGTGGCGCAGGCGCTTGTAGTGGTTGTGCACCGCGACCGAGAGCACGCGCTTGGCGCGGTCCTGCCCGATCACGTAATCGTTCAGCGTTTCGAAGATGTCCTTCGGGCTGGGAACGCCGCCGTCCTTCTTGCCGGCGATGCCCGCCTTGGTTTCTTCGCGGATGATGTCGTTGCACAGTTCAACGCATTCATCGCAGATGAACACGGTCGGCCCGGCGATCAGCTTGCGCACTTCGTGCTGCGACTTGCCGCAGAAGCTGCAATACAGCGTGCTCTTGGCGTCGGATCCGGTGAGTTTCGTCATGCGCTTTCCTAATGCCCCTTGTCCGCAAGGGACTCGCCGGGAGTGTAACCCGGCCCGTTCAATTATCAATCCTGCGCCATAGCGCGTGTCATATTGCCGTCACCTGAAGCGGCAGGGTGGACGAATCCTTACCCGGCCTGGGGCCTTACCCCGCCGCATCAGGCGCGGAAACCTTATTCCGGCGCGCCGCCCGTACCGGACTGGACGCCCACGGCATCGCTGTCAGGGCGGGCTTCGAACACCTTGTCGACCAGGCCGAAATCCATCGCTTCCTTCGCGTCGAGCCAGTTGTCGCGGTCCACCGCGGCTTCGATCTCTTCCAGCGGCTTGCCGGTATACTTGGCGTAGAGCTCGTTCAGGCGCTTGCGCAGACGCAGGATCTCACGCGCCTGGATTTCGATGTCGCTGGCCATGCCGCGCGCACCGCCCGACGGCTGGTGGATCATGATCCGCGCCTGCGGCAGCGCGATGCGCATGCCCGGTTCACCCGCCGCGAGCAGGAAGCTGCCCATCGAGCAGGCCTGGCCGATGCACACGGTCGACACGCGCGGGCGGATGTACTGCATCGTGTCATGGATCGCGAGGCCCGCCGTGACGACGCCGCCCGGCGAGTTGATGTACATCGAGATGTCCTTGCTCGGATTTTCCGATTCCAGGAACAGCAGCTGCGCGACGATGACCGAGGCCATGTGATCCTCGACCTCGCCGGTCACGAAGATGATCCGTTCGCGCAGCAGGCGCGAATAGATGTCGAAGCTGCGTTCGCCGCGGCTGGACTGTTCCACCACCATCGGGATGAGCGCGCCGGTGACGGGGTCGCGGGTGAACTTGCCTTGGGCGCTGGACGAACCGAACAGATCGATCATGGGTTTCCTCGTTGATTGGCCCGCCTATGTCGGCCCTGTCGCGCCGATGTTCAAGAGCGTTAACCCACTGCCCGCCCGTGTCGGGATGCGTTTTCCGCCGCGCCGTGCAAGGAAATGTTGCAGGATTGGTGGTATTCCCGCCGTCATGCCTGCCCCCCGCCCTTTTCACTGGCCCGCGCTGCGCAGCGGTGCGCCGCTCGATTCCCGCGCGGAACCGCTGGCCAGCGCGGCGCTGGCCTGGCTGGTCGCAGCCGGTTTCATGGCCGCGCTGACGTGGGTCTGTCTGGTGCGGGGGCCGTGGTACGATGAATTCTACACCTGGTATGTCACCCGTCCGGACCGCGGGTTTGGCGAAAGCCTGCGCGGCAGCTGGCTGGCTGACAATCACCCGCCGCTCTACTACGCGCTGACCTGGCCACTGCGCCAACTGGGCGGCACAATCGAAACCCAACGACTGGCCAGCCTGGGCGTGGCGGCGGCGGCACTATGCGGGGCCTGGACGCTGCTGCGCGGGCGGCCCCGGTTGTGGCTGCTGGGCGCGGCGTTCCTGCTGATGCTGGTGGGCCACGAGGCCGCCCTGCGCGCGGGGAGCGAGCTGCGCTCCTATTTCCTGTCCTACGCCGCCTGCGCGGTGCTGGTGCTGGCGCTGGTCACGGGCTGGCTGGAACAGGGGCTGCCGCGCGGGACGCAGCGGATCGTGCTGTGGGCGGCCATGGGCATCGCGTTCAACACCCACGTCGCCACCAGCCTGATCGCGGGCGCGCTGGTGCTGCCGTTCCTGCTGGCGGCATGGCTGCGCGGGAACCGTCCGCTCGCCTGGGCGCTGGCCCTGCCCGCGCTGGTCGCCGGGTCGGTGCTGCTGGCCATCAGCGCGCTGCAAATCCCGCAATGGCACCGGCAGACCGCGCAGTTCTGGATTCCGGCTGGCTTCGACGCGGCGCGCTGGTCGTTTGAATATGCCTTGCGGCGCACGTTGGTGTCCAACTGGGCACTGACGCTGGCTGGGACGGCAGGCGGGGTGATGCTACTGATCGGAGCAGTACGCGCCCGCCGACTGGATTCCCGGACCGAAGCATGGCTGCTGCTGGCGGCAGGCGCCATGCTGGCGGGTACCATCCTGCTGGGATTGCACATGCTGCGGCCCATCGTGATCGAACGCTACCTGATCGGGCTGGTTCCGGCCTTTGCGATGCTGCTGGCGCTGGGTTTTGCCCGCCTGAGGGACTGGCTGCCGCCGCGCGTGGCCGTGCTGCTACTGGTGCTGGCGGCGCTGATGGCGGGGTTTAGCATCGCCGATTCCGCCGCCCGCGCCGCCGCCCGGCAAAGCTGGTCCGGCACCGCCGCGCTGATTGCGCGGGTCCAGCACGCCTGCCCCGCCACCGCCGTCCACATCGATCCCGATCACTGGAATGCCTGGACGATGTCGTTCCCCCCGGCCGACAACCGCCCGGCCTTCTTCGCCGCCTATGCCCTGATGGCGCAGCGCGGCGGCTTCACGTTGGAACCGCTCACCTCGCGCCGGATGCCCGCTGATTGCCCCACCCTGTTCTGGGCGGAGCATGACACCCTGCGCAGCTTCGATCCCGCCCGGATTACCGCGCACCTGCGCGCGCAGGGCTTTGCGATGGACGGGGTGTGGCAGTACCGGATCGATCACGGCTGGGTCGCGTCCAATCGCCCGCTCGACAGCGCGCTGACGGCAAACTAGCCTGCTCCCCAAATCAGGGGTTTGTTGATGCGTTACCATGTCTTGCCGTTGATCGCCGCGCTGGCTGGCTGCGCTTCGCTGCCGGTCGTGCCGCAGGCCGACTTGTCCACGCCGACCGGGCAGGTTTCCGCCTACCTCCAGCGGATCGAGGCGGTAGACGATGCCGGGCCAACCATCGGCGCGGTCATCGCGATCAATCCCGATGCGCTGAAGCAGGCACAGATCGCGCAAGGGATGGCCGGGCCGCTGGCGGGCAAGGCCGTGCTGATCAAGGACAACATCGAAACCGCCGATCCCATGCCGACGACCGCCGGATCGCTGGCGCTGAAGGACAACATGACCGGCCGTGACGCGCCGCTGGTCGCCCGGCTGCGGGAAAAGGGCGTGGTCGTTCTGGGCAAGACCAACTTGTCCGAATGGGCCAACATCCGCTCCCCCAATTCGCAATCGGGGTGGAGCGCGACTGGCGGGCAGACCCGCAATCCCCACGCGATTGATCGCAACCCCTGCGGATCATCCAGCGGCAGCGGCGCCGCGATTGCGGCGGGCATGGCATGGGCGGCGATCGGCACGGAAACCGACGGGTCGATCACCTGCCCCGCCAGCGTCAACGGCATCGTCGGGTTCAAGCCGACCGTGGGCCTGATCAGCCGCACCCACATCGTGCCGATCAGCCACAGCCAGGACACGCCGGGACCGATGACCGCGACGGTCAAGGACGCCGCCTTGCTGACCAGCGCGATGGCGGGATCGGACCCGCTTGACCCCGCCACGGCCCGCGCCGACCTTCACGCGGGCGACTTTGCCGCCGGGATCGACAGCGCCAGTCTGGCGGGTGTGCGGATCGGGGTGCTGCGCAAACAGGCCGGGCAAGACGCGCGGGTGCTGGCGGTATTCGATACTGCGCTGGCGGATCTGAAGGCCGCCGGGGCCGTGCTGGTCGACGTGCCGTTCGATTGGGATAACGCCCTGTTCCGCGACGAAGGGCTGGTGCTCTATTACGAACTCAAGCACGACCTGACCGCCTATCTTGCCGGACTGCCAGGCAACCCGCCGGTGCGCAGTCTGGCCGATGTGATCGCCTTCAACACCGCCAATGCCGCCACCGAGCTGCGCTGGTTCGGGCAGGAAACGTTTGAGCGGGCGGACAAGCTGACTGACCGCGCCGCTTACGAAAAGGCCCGCGAAAATTCGCTGCGGCTGGCGGGCCGGGACGGGATCGACAAGCTGCTGGCCGCACACAACGTGACGCTGCTGATTGCCCCGACCGAAGGCCCGGCCTGGCCGATCGACTACGTCACCCGCGCCAGTGCCCTGCCGGGCATCGGTGCGGGCTCGCTGGCCGCGGTCGCGGGCTATCCGCACCTCTCGGTGCCGATGGGGGCCGTTGAAGGCATGCCGGTGGGCCTGTCGATCATGGGCGCGCAGTGGCAGGACCGCGCCGTGCTCCACGCCGGCGCCGCCTATGAACGCGCCCGCACCGCCGCGATTCCGGTTGCCCAGCTCAAACGGTGGGGCGAATGAGCGCGATGCAGATTCCCGCCGGCACGGTTCTGTTCCGCCCGGATGCCGAATGCACCGGGTTCGTGGTGGTTCATGGCGGCTCGGTCAAAGTCTCGCTCACCGCCGAAAATGGCCGTGAAATCGTGCTCTACCGCGTCCGTCCGGGCGGAATCTGCCTGCAAACCTTTGGCTGCCTGGTCAACGGCAGCCGCTATTCGGCCGAAGGCGTGGCCGAAACCGATCTGGAACTGGAAGTGATCCCGGTCGGCGAATTCCGCCGCCGCGTGGCAGAGGACACCGCCTTTCGCGAACAGCTGTTCTCCGCCGTCGCGGCCCGCTTTGCCGATCTGGAACGACTGGTAGAGGACGTCGCCTTGTCCAGCGTGGCCGAACGCCTCGCCCGTGCATTGCTGCGGCTGGCGGGGGACGGGGCGATGATTGATGCCACCCACGAATCACTGGCGACCGAGATTGGATCGGCCCGCGCGGTGGTCAGCCGCCAGTTGGGCGCGTTCCAGCGCGATGGGCTGATCGAGATCACCCGTGGCCACATCACCCTGCGCAACCGCGCCGACCTGCAGGTGCTGGCCCATTTGGCCGAATGAAATAATTCCGCCTGTAGAAATATTTTCGCGCTGTGTGACTATGTCACCGACGCATACCGCCCGCGCGTGCCATACCTTGTATGTCGCAATTCAAGAGGGGTAGGTTTAATGGCTCGCAACGAAGGCTCGCTCGACCGCGCAGTGCGGATTTTCCTCGGCATTTTCCTGATCGGTATGGCGCTGTCCGGCGTCACCGCGTGGGGCTGGATCGGCGTGGTCCCGCTGCTGACCGGTCTGGTTGGCGTGTGCCCGGCCTATTCGATCTTCGGGATCAACACCTGCAAGGTTCGCTGATCCGGAGGAAATTACCTGGGTCGCACCGGTAAAGCAGAACGGCCTGGCGCAGGATAACCCGCACCAGGCCGTTCTTTGTTGCGTTGGGCCGGACGGCCCGAAGCTTACTTCTTCGGCGCAGCCTTCTTGGCCGGAGCCTTCTTGGCCGGAGCGGCCTCAGCGTCGCCTTCAGCCTTGGCAGCAGCCTTCTTCGGCGCGGCCTTCTTGGCGGGCTTGGCTTCTTCGGCCGCGTCCTCAGCCGGAGCGGCTTCGGCTTCAGCCTTGTCGGCCTTCTTCTTGGCCGGGGCCTTCTTCGCGGGCTTGGCCGGAGCGGCAGCAGCGCCTTCCTCGGCTTCGATCGCGGCCTGCAGTTCCTCGCGGGTCACTTCACGCTCGGTCACTTCGGCCTTGTCGAACAGGAAGTCGACGACCTTGTCTTCATAGAGCGGTGCGCGCAGCTGGGCGGCGGCGAGCGGGTCCTGCTGGATGTATTCGACGAAGCGCTGACGATCTTCCGGGCGATACTGCTGCGCGGCCTGCGCCAGCAGCATCTGCATTTCCTGCGCGGTCACTTCCACGCCGTTGGCCTGGCCGATTTCCGACAGGAGCAGGCCCAGGCGGACGCGGCGCACGGCGATGGCGCGGTAATCGTCCTTCTCGGCTTCGATTTCCTTCAGCGCGGTTTCGGTGTCTTCCTCGTTCTGCGCTTCCTGCAGCAACTGTTGCCAGATCTGGCCGAATTCGGCTTCGACCATGCTGGGCGGAACTTCGAAGTCATGGCCAGCCGCCAGCACGTCAAGCAGCTGGCGCTTCATCTGGGTACGGGTCAGGCCGGCAGTTTCCTGCTCCAGCTGGCCGCGCAGCAGGCCCTTGAGCTGCTCCATGCTTTCCAGGCCAAGGTTCTTGGCGAATTCGTCGTCCAGCTGGGCTTCGCCGGCAACCTTCACCGCCTTCACGGTGATGTCGAAGGTGGCGTCCTTGCCCTTCAGGTTTTCAGCCGGATAGTCAGCCGGGAAAGTCACGGTGATGACCTTTTCCTCACCGGCCTTCACGCCGACCAGCTGTTCTTCGAAGCCGGGGATGAAGCGGCCAGCGCCCAGTTCCAGCGCGGTGTCCTGCGCCGAACCGCCTTCGAATTCCACGCCGTCGAGCTTGCCGACGAAGTCGATCACGACCTGGTCGCCGTTCGCGGCCTTCTTGCCCTTCTTGGCATCGACGAAGTTCTTCATGCCCGAAGCAAGGCGTTCCAGCTGTTCGTCCACTTCGGCGTCAGCCACGGCGACGGTCAGCTTTTCCAGCTTCAGCCCGTCGAGCGACGGCGCTTCGATCGTCGGCAGCACTTCCAGGCTGACGGTCAGCTCGGCGTCCTTGCCTTCCTCATAGCCTTCACCCAGCGCGACCTGCGGCTGGGTGGCCGGGCGCAGCTTGTGATCGGCGACCAGCTTGTCCATCGCGTCGCGGATCGAGGTGTTCAGCGCTTCCTGGTGGATCGCCGGGCCGTGCATCTTCTTGACCAGATTCGCCGGCACCTTGCCGGGGCGGAAACCGGGCATGCGCACTTGCGGAGCGATCTTGGTCACTTCGCCTTCGATCATGGCGGCAATGCTGCCAGCCGGGATCGTAACCGTGTAGGCGCGCTTCAAACCCTCGTTGGTGGTCTCGACAATCTGCATGACAATAGAAGCCTTCTCAATCACATCCGTCCCGCCGGGATTGGCCGGGTGAACTGGTGCGGGCGAAGGGACTCGAACCCCCACATCTTACGATACTGGTACCTAAAACCAGCGCGTCTACCAGTTCCGCCACGCCCGCAGCCGACGAGAGCCCAAAACACCAGCCGCACGGATACGGCAGGAAAATCCGGAATCAAGCGCCGCCCCTTAGTGGCAAGGTGACCAAAGGGCAAGCGCGCAAGGCGCCTATCGCGACAGCCCGGCTACAAGAGCCGCCCGCTGCCACAGCGACAGCCGCGCGGCTGTCCCGCCGTGGGCCAGTGGCACCGGGCATTCCAGGCAATAGGCCTGCGCCCCGCGCCCCCCCAGCAACCGGGTCAGCTGCCCGGCCGCGCGGGCGAACTGAAGCTGCTGGCGCTCTGCCGCCAGCCCCGCGAAATCGCGGGCCAGACCGCGCGCATCGGCTTCGTCCTCGCCCCCGCCCAGCCGTTCCAGCAGGGAGGCATAAGGGTTGCCCTCGGTCCCATAGTGCCTGGTATGCCATTCGGTCAGCTTCGCCTGGCCGGCCACCCACGCCGCCGCATCGTCCAGCCCGCCAAAGGCATCGACCAGCCCGTTCTGGCGCGCGGTGCCGCCATCCCACACCCGGCCCTGCGCCAGCGCATCGACCTGTTCCACGCTCTTGCCGCGCGCCTTGCCGACCAGAGTGAGGAAGCGGGTATAGTTGCTCTCGATATTGGCCTGGAGCATCTGGTCCACTTCCGGCGTCAGGCCAGACAGCAGGTCCGGCTGGCCGGACAGCGGCGTGGTCCGCACGCCGTCACCCTTGACGCCATAGTCCGCCAGCGCCCGCTCGAACGTCGGCAGGATCGCGAAGATGCCGATGGAGCCCGTGATCGTGCCCGGTTCGGCAAACACGCGCTGCGCCGGGGTCGACACCCAGTAGCCGCCGCTGGCCGCGACATTGACCATCGACACCGCCACCGGCTTGCCCTTGGCCTTGAAACGCTCGACCGCCGTGCGGATCTGTTCGGAAGCGAGGACCGATCCGCCCGGCGAATCGACTCGCAGCACCAGTCCGGCCGGATCGTCCGCCGCCGCTTCGTCAATCAGCGCCGCGATGCGCTCACCGCCCGCCGTGCCGGGGCCGGCGTCGCCATCGACGATCTCGCCCGCCACGGTAACCACGGCCACGGCCTTGCCCTTGTCCTCCACCGGGTGCGCCGCCAGCAGCGCCGCAGGCCGGGTGTGGGCATATGCGCCGGGCAACTCGTCCAGCGGATCCTTGCCCGCAATTTCGCGGACGCGCTCACCAAAGGCCACGGCATCGCCCAGCTTGTCGACCAGTCCTGCGGCCAGCGCAGCCTTGGCCGCATCGCCGCCCGATGCCTTCATCCAGCCGACCGGATCGGCCGTGACCCGCGCGATGTCGGCCTTGGGCCGGGCCTTCTTCACGTCGGCCTGCCAGGCCTCCCAGATCGCGGCATAGATCGCGCGGCGCGCCGCTTTCGACGGTTCAGAGGCGCTGCCCAGCAGGTACGGTTCAACCGCGTCCTTGAACGTGCCGACGCGATAGACGTGGGTGTTGATCTTCAGCTTTTCGAGCAGCGGGCCGAAGTAGAGGTTGTTGCCCCCCGGCCCCATCACGAACGCGCCGCCCAGCGGATCGACCCATACCTCGCTGGCGTGGGCGGCCAGCATCACGCCATCGTCGGTATAGCCCACTGCCCAGGCCAGCACCGGCTTCTTGGCGGCGCGCACGCTGTCCAGCGCCTCGCCCAGTTCCTGCATATGGATCAAGCCGCCGCCGGAAAAGCCCGACAAGTCCAGCACCACCGCCTTGATCCGGTCATCCGTGGCCGCCAGCCGGATCGCCCGGACCAGATCGCGCGCGCGGTATTCCTTGATCGGCGCTTCGCTGGCCAGCAACGTTTCGAACGGGTCCTGGACGCTGGGTTCTTCCACCACCACGCCATCCAGGTCGAGCAGTAAGGCCCCTTCCTGCACCCGCCCGGCGCTGGGCCGCGCGGTCAGCGCGCCATAGAGCGCGAAGAAAAACAGCAGCATCAGCAACAGGACCAGCGCGTCCTTGATCGCGACAAGCAGGTGCCACACCTTGCGGGCGAAAACCATCCGGGTTCCTTGGGTTTGCGTTTCGCCTGCCATAGCAGTCATGCGCGCGATGGCGAGTCCGGCATCGACCAAGCGCAATTGTCCACCGGCAAAGGGAGATCGGCGCTTGAGCCGGACGGCAGGTAAGTCTAAGGCACCGTCTTCAATGACATCGCCAGATCCCAGCCGTTCGGACCGCTACCCAGCCGGTTCCGCCGCCTTCCCGCACCGCGACCTGACGGGGCTGGCAGGACTCGCCCCGTGGGAGATCCTCTATCTGCTCGACGAAGCGCAGCAGTGGGTCGAGCTCAACCGCCAGTCGCACAAACGGGTGGACCGGCTGAAGGGGCTGACAATCATCAACGCCTTTTTCGAAAACTCCACCCGCACGCTGCTGTCGTTCGAGATCGCGGGCAAGCGGCTGGGTGCCGACGTGGTCAACATGCATGCCGCGCAGTCCAGCGTGAAAAAGGGCGAAACGCTGATCGACACGGCGATGACGCTGAACGCGATGCATGCTGATGCCATCGTGATCCGGCACCAGTCATCGGGCGCGGTGCGGCTGATCGCGGACAAGGTCGATTGCCCGGTCCTCAACGCTGGCGATGGCCAGCATGAACACCCGACGCAAGGCTTGCTGGATGCGCTGACCATCCGCACCGAAAAGGGCGAGATCGCGGGGCTGAAGATCGTGATCTGCGGCGACATCCTGCACAGCCGGGTGGCGCGATCGAACATTCATTGCCTGACCACGCTGGGTGCCGATGTGCGCGTCTGCGCCCCGCCCGCGCTGATGCCCGCCGACATCGAGGCGCTGAAAGTGACCCCCTATCACGATTTCGACGCCGCGCTGGCAGGGGCCGACGTGGTGATGATGCTGCGCCTGCAACAGGAACGGATGGAGGGGCAGTTCATCCCCTCCCCCCGCGAATACCGCCACCTCTACGGCCTCTCGCTCGACCGGCTGGCCAAGGCCAAGCCCGACGCGATGGTCATGCACCCCGGCCCGATGAACCGCGGGATCGAGATTGACAGCACGGTGGCCGATCTGGCCGGCCGTTCGCACATTACCCGGCAGGTCGAAATGGGGGTTGCCATCCGGATGGCCTGCCTGGACGTGCTGACCCGCAAGGCGCGCGGGCTGGAGGGCTGGGCATGAGCACGCCGAACCCCATCACGTTCACCAACGGCCGGATTGTTTCGGCCAGCGGCGAACCGGCCCCCGGTGCGCTGCGCTGTGCGGACGGGCGGATCGCGGCGCTGGGCGACATTACGCCCGAACCCGGCGATACCGTAATCGACGCGCGCGGCGCGCTGATCGCGCCGGGGCTGGTCGATCTGGGCGTGTTCGCCATCGACAAGCCCGCGTTCCACTTTGGCGGGATCACCCGCGCCGCCTTGATGCCGGACCAGAACCCGCCGCTCGACCGGCCCTCGACTGTCCGCTACGCCGCGCAATCGGGCAAGCCGGACCTGTGGGTTCACCCGCTGGCCGCCGCGACGCGCGGACTGGACGGGCGCGAACTCGCCGAGCTCGCACTGATGCGCGAGGCCGGGGCCAGAGCCGTGGCGACCGGGCGGCGCTGGGTCGCGGATTCGGGCACGATGCACCGGCTGCTGTCCTATTGCGCGATGCTGGGGCTGACCGTGATTGCCCATGCCGAGGACGGCGGCCTGACCGGCAATGCCGTCGCGACGGCCGGCGAAATGGCCACCCGGCTGGGCCTGCCCTCCGCCCCGGCAGAGGCCGAGGCGCTGGCCATCGCCCGCGACCTGACGCTGGCGGAAATGACCGGCGCACGGCTGCATTTCCGGCAGATTACCACCGCGCGGGGCCTGGCGCTGATCCGCGCTGCCAAGGCGCGCGGACTGGCGGTGACGGCGGGCGTCACCCCGGCCTACTTCATGCTGTCCGACGTTGCTATCGGCGATTTCCGCACCTTCACCCGCCTGTCCCCGCCGCTGCGGAGCGAGGCGGACCGGCAGGCGGTGCGCGCCGCGCTGGCCGATGGCACGATCGACGTGATCGCATCGGGCCACGATCCGCGCGGACCGGAAGACAAGCGCCTGCCCTTTGCCGATGCCGAACCCGGCATGGCGGGGGCGGAAACGCTGTTGCCGCTGACGCTGGGGCTGGTCCGCGACGGCGTGATCGACCTGGCCCGCGCCTTTGCGCTGATCGCCAGCAACCCGGCGCGGCTGCTGGGTGTCAACGCCGGGCAACTGGTCGTCGGGGCCGAGGCGGACATCGCGCTGATCGATGCAGACCGTCCGTGGGTGGTTGATTCGGACAAGATGGCGGCGGCGGCCGGCAACACCCCGTTTGACAAGCAGGGCGTGCAGGGCCGCGTCACGGCGCTGTTCAAGGGTGGCAATTCGGTCGGTTAAGGGTCCGTCGGTTAAGGGCCGCCGGTCAGCTGCAACGCAGAACCCCCGCCGCAGCGCGACGGGGGTTCTGGTATCAATCCGGCATGATCCGATCAGTGGCGGCGCGCCATCGCCGGGCCACCGGGGTTGCGCGCGGGAGCCGCTGCCGGAGCAGCCTTCTTCGGCGCCGGCTTGGCGCGGGCCAGCATTGGCGCGGCGGCCTTGCCAGCCGCAGCCGGGCGGGTCGAATAAGCAAAGCACACCCCGCCGCGCGACTTGACGGCGGAGCACATGGTCCGCGCGCCGCCGGCATCCAGCCCGGCCGCCGCCACGCGCCAGTAATCGCGGCCATTCACCTTGGCGGGAGTGATGACCATGCGGAAGTTCTTCAACTGCGGGTTCTTGGCGGCATAGATGCCCCAGGCCCGCCGGGCGCCCTGCGGGCTCTTGAAGCTGCCCAGCTGGATCGCGTGCGCGCCATTGGCCGCAGCAGCAACCCGGTAGGCCGGAGCAGCCTTGGCCGCCGCCACCGTGCGCGGCGCGGCCTTGGGCTGGTAACGGCTCGGCAGGGCCTGCACGATCGGCTGCGAGACAAAGGTTACGCCAGACTGCTGCGCCACGACCGGTGCGGCCGCAACCGGAACAGCATAAGCCGGGGCCTCAACCACCGGCGCGGCAACCACCGGCGCATAACTGGCCAGGTCAGCAGCAGCCGCGGGTGCGGCATCCGCTACCGGCGGCAGTTCGACCGGCGCGGCATAGGCCGGAGCCGGGGCGGCGGCCACCAGCGGCGCGGCACTGCGTTCGGCGGCAAGTTGCTCGGCACCGGCGCTGTTGACCAGCGCCAGCGCGGTCGGCTGGCCCGGATCGGCGCGCAGCGGCGCATTCAGCAGCCCGGCAATGCGCAGCTTGTGATCTTCGGGCTTGGCCTTCATCGCCCAGTCCGAAATGCGCGCGTCGATCAGGTTGGCGGGTACGTCCTGCGCCACCATCGTGCGCGCTTCGCGCCAGCGCCCGTCCAGCGCATAGGCATAGGCCAGGTTCTGGCGCAGCTTGACGGTGTTTTCCCCGCCGCGCAGCGCATCGGCCAGAACGGCCACGCCCCGGCTCGTTTCCCCCGCCAGCGCCAAAGCCAGGCCCAGGTCGCTGGCCGGAATGGCATCGCGCCAGTCATCCAGGATCGCCACGGCGGCGCGGTGGTCGCCAGCGGCAATGGTCGCCAGCGACAGCGCCAGCGCAGTCTTCCCGCTGTTGTCGCCCAGCTTCATCGCGTCATCCAGCGTGGTCACCGCCGAATCGAACCGGCCGGCGCGCAAATAGGCCTGCCCCAGCAGCGCGCGATAGGACGGCTCGCGCGGGTTGCCCGCTACTGCGGCCTCGGCCAGGGTAATCGCCTTGTCGATCTGTCCCTTGCCCAGCGCCAGCTGCGCGGCGGCCAGCGACTTGTCCGGGCTGGGCTTGGCCACCACGGCGCCGGAGAACGACCCGCTGGCGATGGCGATCGCGGCGACGGCCCCGACGATCCCCAGCGGCAGAGCGGTGCGACGGATGCGGTTGGCAGGCATGGGAAGGTCCCCTTTCGTCCAGAATGCGTTAGCGGCGCTGTTGCTTGGCCAGTTGGGCGGCCAGCGCGGAAATGTCGGGCAACTCGGCCAGCAGACGGTCAAGCGCTTCGGTAACCAGTTGCTGCGCGCTGCGGTTGCGGACCGTGCAGGCCAGCCGCAGCTTGAGATGGCGTTCGGCATCGACCCGCAGCGTAAACGCCGCACGGCGCCCGTCGGCCAGCGCGGACCGGCGCGGTTTGGCCACCCGCCGCGAAACCTCGCGCTGCTGGCGGACCACTTCGGGCACCACCGGTGCGGGAATTGGCGTTTCGGGCACGATGGCCACCACTTCAGCCATGACCGGCGGTTCCGCCAGAGCCAGAGCCGGAACCGGAGCCGCTTCGGGCGCATGCGGCACGTCATGCCCCATGTCATTCCAGCCCAGATCGTCCAGTTGCCGGGCCACCGCGTCCTGGGTCAGCGGGCCAAGCTGCGGGCGCATCGCCGGGCGGGCCGCGCCCTTGCGGGCCAGCAGGCTGGGGCTGAGCGAGGCAAAGGGTTTCGGTTCGGACATGCCCCCCGGCACTCCCTTCACGAACCGGCCACGCGGCGGCCGAAGCCACCGGCGGGACGATGCGTACCCGGAACCATCGACACGCTGGTCGGCGCGGCGAAGACGGTGCGGCGGAAATTCTTTTCCAGGCGGTCGGAGATATAGCTCCACAGCGCGGTCACCTCGGCGGCGCTGCGGCCGTTGGGATCGACTTCCATCACGGTGCGGCCATCGATCATCGACGCGGCAAAGTCGGTGCGGTGGTGCAGCGTAACCGGCGCCACGGTGCCATGCTGCGATAGCGCGACAGCGGCTTCGGAGGTGATCTTGGCCTTGGGCGTCGCGGCGTTGACGACGAAGATCAGCGGCTTGCCCGCGCGTTCGCACAGATCGACGGTCGCGCCGACGGCGCGCAGGTCGTGCGGGCTGGGGCGGGTCGGCACGACAATCAGTTCCGCGACCGAAATCACGCTCTGAATTGCCATCGTGATCGCGGGTGGCGTGTCGATCACGGCCAGCTTGAAGCCCTGCTGGCGCAGCACGGCAAGGTCAGCCGCGAGTCGCGCCACGGTGGTCTGGGCAAAGGCGGGATATTCCGCCTCGCGTTCGTTCCACCAGTCGGCCAGCGAGCCTTGCGGATCGATGTCGATCAGGACAACCGGCCCGGCGCCAGCGCGCTGAGCCTGCACGGCGAGGTGTCCGGACAAGGTCGTCTTGCCCGATCCGCCCTTTTGCGATGCCAATGCGAGTACGCGCAAAACCAAATCCCCCTAGACTGCGGCAATTCCAATTCGACTTGCCGAGAGGGATCGCAGAACGTTCCTAATTTAGGGTTAACATCGCCGCACCCGCAGCGCGAAGATGTTCAGGCGCAACAATAAAACCCCTGTTAACCCGCACTTCACTATGCCAGTTAACCCTGATGACAGGCAGAGCGTGGCACTTGGTCCGCTCTGCGCGGCAACACAGGTTAAGCGCCAATGCCCGCCGCGGGCACCAGATACGGGGATTCCGGCATGAACCGCACGATCGCATGGGCTGTGCTGCTCGCCGCTGGCGGGGTGATTCTTTCGCCCGCCGCGCTGGCCGATACCAAGGCCGGGGTCGATGCCTGGACACGCGGCGATTTCGCCACGGCCGTCAGGGAATGGCAGGATGGCGCCGCGCGCGACGATGCCGACGCGCAGTTCAACCTGGGCCAGGCCTATAAACTGGGCCGTGGCGTGAAGCAGGATCTGGCGCAGGCAGAGGACTATTTCAGCAAGGCCGCTGCCGCCGGGCATATGCAGGCCTCCGACAATTATGGCCTGCTGCTGTTCCAGCGGGGAGAGCGCAAGCAGGCCCTGCCCTTTATCCGGGCGGCGGCGGACCGGGGCGATCCGCGCTCACAATACCTGCTCGGCATCGCGCACTTCAATGGCGACATCGTGCCCAAGGACTGGATTCGCGCCTATGCGCTGGTCAGTCTGGCGCAGCAATCCGGGCTGGAACAGGCGCGCACCGCGCTGATCCAGATGGATCGACACGTCCCGCTGGAGCAGCGCCAGCAGGCCACGATCCTGTCGGCCGAACTGCAAAGCCAGGCCGATGCCACCCGCGCGCGCCAGCTGGCAGCGGCAGACCTTGGCAACACGCTGCCTGCGGCCGCCGACGCGCCTTCGCCCGTACCAGGGCGGGCCGCCGCGACCAATGCCGTGGCGGATGCGGCCAGCGTTGCCGGCGCCGACAGCCCCGCCACCGCCGGTGCGGACTATGCCCGCCCCGCAGCCGCGCCCGCCGTGGCGACGGTCCGCCCGGTTGCGGCAAAACCCACCGCCCCCAGGCCCGCGCCCGCGCGGCCCGCTGCCACAGCCACAACCGGCGGGCCGTGGCGCGTCCAGCTTGGCGCATTCGGCGTGGCCGCCAATGCCGATGCCCTGTGGGCGCGCCTGCGCCCGCGGCCCGAACTGGCCGGGCATCCGCGCATCAACGTCACTGCCGGGGCCGTGACCAAGCTGCAGGCTGGCGGCTTCGCCAGCGAAGCCGATGCCCGCGCGGCCTGCGTAAAACTGGTCGCGGGCGGATTTACCTGCATTCCCGCGCGGAACTGACGGCCCGGAACTGACGGCCCGGAACTGGCGGCCCGGAACTGGCGGCCCGGAACTGGCGGTCGATTGCTATTGCGATCAATTCGCATTATATAGATGCGACTCCACGGGAGAGCCGCGATGTACATCTGCGTCTGCAATGCCATTCGTGACACCGACCTGCGCCAGGCCGCACGCCGGCATCCGGGTGATGCCGATGCGGTCTATGCCTGCCTGGGCAAGACCCCGCAGTGCGGCCAATGCCTGGACGACGCCGCTGAAATCCTGATCGAGGAGCGCGAACGCGCAGCGTGCGGCCAACTCGCCCACGCTTGATCCGCCCCTTGTCCTCCCCGCTTTGCGGGACCATACTGGGCCACCAGCCGCGCACAGGAGCTTGCCATGAAGGGTGACCCGAAAGTCATCGAATTCCTCAACAAGGCGCTGCAGAACGAGCTGACCGCCGTCAACCAGTACTGGCTGCACTATCGCATGCTCGACAACTGGGGCGTGACGAAGCTCGCCGCGCACGAGCGCCACGAATCGATCGACGAGATGAAGCACGCCGACCAGCTGGCGGCGCGCATCCTGTTTCTGGGCGGGTTGCCCAATTTCCAGTCGATGGGGCGGCTGCGGATTGGTGAGACGGTCGAAGAAATCCTGAAGGCCGACCTGGCGCTGGAACACGATGCCCTGCCCCTGCTGCAAGCGGCGATCGCCCATTGCGAGGCGGTGCGCGACTATGTCAGCCGCGACCTGTTCGGCGCGATCCTCGCCAGCGAGGAAGAGCACGTCGACATGCTGGAAACCCAGTTCGAGATGATCGAGCGGATGGGCCTGCAGAACTACATCCAGCTCAACAGCGCCCCGCCGGAGGACTGATCCCGCCTACTTCTTGGTGGCGTAGGGGTTCTTCGCGGTGCGCAAGGTCAACCGCACCGGTACAGCATCAAACCCCAGCTCGCGGCGGATGCCGTTCACCAGATAGCGCTGATAGCTGGTCGGCAACTCGTCCAGCCGGGTGCCGAACAGCACGAAGCCGGGCGGGCGGGTCTTGGCCTGGGTGATATAGCGCAGCTTGATCCGCTTGCCGCCGGGCGCGGGCGGCGGGTTCTTGGCCAGTGCATCGTCGAACCAGCGATTGAGCGCCGAGGTCGGCACGCGCTTTGACCAGGCGGCGCGCAAATCGAACGCGGCCTTGATCAACTCGTCCAGCCCCTTGCCGGTCCGGGCCGAAACCGCCAGCAGCGGCAGGCCTTTGACCTGTGCCAGACCTTCGTCCAGCGCGGCGCGCACGCCGTTGTACAGGCCCGATGCCCCTTCGGCGACGTCCCACTTGTTGATCGCGATGATCAGCGCGCGGCCTTCCTCCAGCACCATCGAGGCGATCTTCAGGTCCTGATGCTCCAGCCCGCGCGTGGCATCCAGCAGCAGCACGACCACTTCGGCAAAATCGATCGCGTGGCGCGCATCGGCCACGGCCATCTTTTCCAGCTTGTCGATCACTTGCGCCTTCTTGCGCATCCCCGCCGTGTCGATCAGCCGAACCGGGCGTCCCTCACCCGTTGCCGGATCGGTCCAGGTCCAATCAACCGCGATCGAATCGCGCGTGATCCCGGCTTCTGGCCCGGTCAGCAGCCGGTCCTCGCGCAGCATGGCGTTGATCAGGGTGGACTTGCCCGCGTTCGGCCGTCCGACAATCGCCAGCTTGAGCGGCGTGGACAGATCATGCTCTTCGCCGTCCCCGTCCGTTTCGAACGGCTCGAATTCGGGCTGCTTGTCATCCAGGTGCGGCAACAGCGCTTCGAACAGGTCGGCCATGCCTTGCCCGTGTTCGGCCGACAGCGGCACCGGATCGCCAAAGCCCAGGGCATAGGATTCGAACAGGCCATGGTCGCCCGCCTTGCCCTCGGCCTTGTTGGCGACCACCACGATCGGCACGGTGGACTGGTGCAGGTAACGGGCGATTTCCTCGTCCAGCGGGGTCAGCCCGGCGCGCGCGTCGATCACGAACAGCGCAACGTCCGCCCCCTGCAAGGCCGCCTCGGTCTGCTGGCGCATCCGGCCCGGCAGGCTGGCTTCGTCCTCGTCCTCCCAGCCGGCGGTGTCGACGATGGTGAAATCGAGGCCCAGCAAGTGCGCCTCGCCAAAGCGGCGATCGCGGGTTACCCCCGGCTGATCGTCCACCAGGGCGAGTTTCTTGCCCACGAGGCGGTTGAACAGCGTGGATTTGCCCACATTCGGGCGACCTATAATGATAACTTGGGGCAATGCCATGCGTCGCACCTGACCGCACCGGCAGCAATTTGCAAGGATTTGCAGCACCGGCGGCAAAAGGTTGCCGCTTTGTTTACCAAACCCCGCAGGTTGCCCCTAACCTTGTCCTGCCATTACCGTTGGCATGACGGGAAGATTTCTGCTTGCGACCGGACTGGCCATAACCGCGCTGTCAGCGCCGGTTTCCGCCGTATCGGTCGGGTTCGATGACAGCCGGATCGTGTCAGGCGGCGGCAGCAGCCAGTTGCCGCCTTACCTGCAATGTGTGCCTTATGCGCGGCAGGTATCGGGGATCATGATTTTCGGCGATGCGCACACCTGGTGGGACCAGGCCGAGGGCCGCTATGCCCGCGGTTACCGACCAAAAGTCGGCGCGGTCATGGCGTTTCGCCCCCACGGCAATTCGCGCCTGGGCCATGTCGCCGCCGTCAGCAAGATCGTCGATTCGCGCGCCGTGCTGATCCGGCACGCCAACTGGAGCCCGATCAACGGGCGGCGCGGGCAGATCGAAAACGATGTGAAAGTGGTGGACGTATCGCCCGATAACGACTGGTCCGCCGTGCGCGTCTGGTACGCGCCGCTGGGCCAGCTGGGCGGCACGCACTGGCCGGTCGAAGGGTTCATCTATCCGGGCAAGGCGAAAAAGTCCGACCGCCTGCCCGTGCGCAACGTGACGATTGCCGCCGCCCCGCGCAGCAGCGATCCGATTGCGGACATCATCCGCCAGAAACTGGGTTTCTGAGGTCCCGCCGGGCGGACCCGGCGGGAGAAATCAGTCCATCAGGCCATCAGGCCTTGGCGACAGGGGCGCCTTCGCCCAGGTCTTCGTACCAGGCTTCGACCGGGCCGGTCAGCTTGATGGTCAGCGGCTGGCCCTTGCGGTCCATCGTCTTGCCCGCCTGCACCCGCACCCAGCCTTCGGAAATGCAATATTCCTCGACATTGGTGCGCACCACGCCCTTGAAGCGGATGCCGATGCCGCGCTGCAGCTTGTCAGCATCGAAAAATTCGCTGCGCGGGTTGATCGCCAGGCGGTCGGGCGGAACATCGGGACCGGTGGATGCGGCCGGTGCTTCAGGGGGAGTGGTTTCTTCAGTCATGAAAAGCGCCTCTAGATGTTGATCGGCGCTTGTCAATTCGCGCGCGCCTGTCTAAGGGCGCGCTTCGCGATCGGAAGTGGGCGCGTAGCTCAGTGGTAGAGCACACCCTTCACACGGGTGGGGTCGCAGGTTCAATCCCTGCCGCGCCCACCACTTCCTTCTCCCTCACATGGTTGAAACCCGGCCCCCAAGCGGGCATAGGCCGCGCCATGCATGATATTCGCCAGATCCGGGACAATCCCGCCGCTTTTGACGCCGCCCTCGCCCGCCGTGGGGTAGAACCGGTTTCGGCTGACATTCTGGCGCTTGATACCCAGCGCCGCGCGGTCGCCACGCAGATGCAGGAGGCGCAAAGCCGCCGCAACGACGCCTCCAAGGCAATCGGCGCCGCGATGGGGCGCGGTGACAGGGACGAGGCGGAACGGCTGAAGGCCGAAGTCGCCGCGCTGAAGGACACCCTGCCCGCACTGGAAGCCGATGACCGCGATCTGCTGGCCCGGCTGAACGACGCGCTGGCACGCCACCCCAACCTGCCCGACGCGGCAGTGCCGGATGGCGAGGATGAGACGCAGAACGTCGAAGTCAGCCGCTGGGGCACCCCGCGCGAGTTTGACTTCACCCCGCAGGAACACGCCGACATCGGCCCGGCGCTGGGGCTGGATTTTGAAACGGGCGCGAAGATTTCGGGCGCACGTTTTACCTTCCTGCGCGGGCAGATGGCGCGGTTGCAGCGCGCGCTGGGCCAGTTCATGCTGGATCACCAGACGGCCACCAACGGCTTCACCGAATGCGCCACGCCGCTGCTGGTCAAGGACGATGCGGTGTTCGGCACCGGCCAACTGCCCAAGTTTGCCGAAGACCTGTTCCAGACCACCGATGGCCGCTGGCTGATCCCGACTGCCGAGGTCTCCCTCACCAATTCGGTGCGCGAGCAGATCATGGCCGAAGCGGAGCTGCCGCTGCGGCTGACCGCGCTCACCCCCTGCTTCCGCAGCGAAGCAGGGGCGGCGGGCAAGGATACGCGCGGCTATATCCGCCAGCACCAGTTCGAGAAGGTCGAGTTGGTCACCATCTGCAGGCCGGACGACAGCGCCGCCGAGCATGAGCGAATGACGGCGGCGGCCGAATCGATCCTGAAGGCGTTGGACCTGCCCTATCGCAAGGTCATCCTCTGTGCGGGCGACATGGGCTTTACCGCCCGCAAGACCTATGACCTCGAAGTCTGGCTGCCGGGGCAAGGCGCCTACCGCGAGATTTCGAGCATTTCCAACTGCGGCGATTTTCAGGCGCGGCGGATGAACGCGCGCTATCGTCCCGACGGCGCGAAGGGGACGGAATTCGTCCACACGCTCAACGGATCGGGCCTCGCCGTGGGCCGCACGCTGGTGGCGGTGCTGGAAAACTATCAGAACGCCGACGGATCGGTCACCGTCCCCGCCGCGCTGCGCCCCTACATGGGCGGGATCGACAAGCTGGAGCCGGCCTGATGCGCATTCTGCTCACCAACGACGACGGCATCTTCGCCCCCGGCCTGACTGTGCTGGAGCGGATCGCGGCGCGCTTTTCGGACGACATCTGGATCTGCGCCCCGGCCGAGGAACAGTCCGGCGCGGGCCATTCGCTGACCCTGTCGCGCCCGGTGCGGCTGCGCCAACACGATGCGCGGCGCTTTTCCGTATCCGGCACGCCGACCGATTCGGTGATGATGGCGCTGCGCGAGGTCATGCCCGGCGCGCCCGACCTGATCCTGTCCGGTGTCAATCGCGGCGCCAATCTGGGCGATGACGTGACCTATTCCGGCACCGTTTCCGCCGCGATCGAAGGCGCGCTGGCAGGCATCCGCTCGATCGCGTTGAGCCAGGTCTATGCCCAGGAAGGCATGGGTGACACCGTCCCCTTCGCCGCTGCCGAGGCATGGGGCGAGAAGGTGATCGAACCGCTGCTGGGCGTGCCCTTTGCCGAACGCACGTTGGTCAATGTCAACTTCCCGGCCATCGCCCCGGAAGAAGTCAAGGGCATTCGCGTGGTTCGGCAGGGATTTCATGACTATGCGCGCGGATCGGTGGTTGAAGGAACCGATCCAAGGGGATACCGTTACTTCTGGTTCGGGCTGCACGGGATTGAACACACCCCCGGTCACGCCACTGACCTTGAAGCAATTCAGGATGGCTATGTGTCCGTGACCCCGCTGCAACTCGACCTGACGCACGACGCATCGCTGGCCGCAATGGCAGAGCGGTTCGCCTGATGCGCCGCGCGGCGCTCCTCGCCGGGGTCGTCGCGCTGTGGCTGGGCGCGCCGGTGGCCGCGCAATCCTCTGCGGAAGGCCGGGCCGACGATCTGAAGACCGTGACCGAATACGTGGTGAAGCCCGGTGAAACGCTGGGCGGCATTGCCAACCGGGTGGAAGTGCCGCGCCTGCTGATTATCGAGGCGAACGGGCTGAAGGCGCCCTATCTGGTGCGCGCCGGGCAAAAGCTGGTGATCCCGCGCCGCCGCACCCACACGGTGAAGGACGGCGAAACCGGGTTTGGCATTGCGCTGGATTACGGCGTGCCATGGTCGACTATCGCGGCGGCCAACAGCCTTGATCCCAAGGCCCCGGTCAAGGCCGGGCAAAAGCTGGCGATCCCGACGCTGGCCAAGGGCGTCCCCACCCCCGCCCCGACGGCCAGCACCGTCGCCGCGCCCGAACCTGCCGCCAAGCTGCCGCCCGATACCAAGGCCCCGCGCTTCGTCTGGCCCCACGCGGGCAAAGTCCGGCGCGACTTTGCCCCGCGCGGCAAGTCCGGCTGGCACGACGGGATCGACCTCACCGCCCGCAAGGGCGATGCCGTGCGCGCCGCCGCTGCGGGCAAGGTGATCTTTGCCGGGCAGGGGCCAAAGGAATACGGGCTGACAGTGATCGTCCACCACACCGGCCGCTGGACCACCACCTATTCCTTTCTGGACAAGGTGACGGTGAAGGATGGCGAGACGGTGAAGCAGGGCGAACGGATCGGCCTGGCCGGGGACACGGGCCTCGCCACCTCCCCGCAGGTTCACTTCGAAGTGCGCCGCAACCGCGCAGCGCTGGACCCGGTGGACTATCTGCCCGCGCGATGAGCCGCCGCCCGCGTGTCACTCCGTTCCGCCCGCTGCGGCGGCAGATCCGGATGCCGGTCTGGGCCGATGCCGGTCTGCGGCTGGCGGCGGCGTTCGGCCTCGTGTTCCTGGTGGTGATGATCCACTGGCTGGACCGTGATGGCCTGAAAGACGGATACGATGGCCACATCACGTTCCTGGATGTCGTCTATTTCACGATGATTTCCATCACCACTACCGGCTTTGGCGATATTGCCCCGGTCAGCGACCGCGCCCGCCTGATCGAGGCGGTGATTGTCACCCCGATCCGGCTGGCGGTGCTCTTCATCTTCGTCGGCACGGCCTATAACTTCATCATCAAGCGCACCTGGGAGAATTGGCGAATGCGGCGGATTCAGGAGCGGCTGACCGGCCATGTCGTGGTGCTGGGCTTTGGCATCAGCGGATCGCAGGCCGTGGGCGAGCTGATCGAGCGCGGGACCGATCCCGGCACGATCGTCGTGATGGACGGCAGCGCGGAACGCCTGGCCGAAGCCGAAGCGATGGGCTGCAACGTGATCCAGGACGACGCCAGCCGCGACGAAGCGCTGAAAGCCGTGCGGATTGACCGCGCCGGCTCTGTGCTGGTGTCCGCCGGGCGCGACGATACCTCGATCCTGATCGTGCTGACGGTGCGCCACCTGGCCCCCAATGTCCCGATCAGCGTGGTCGTGCGCAACGAGGATAACGAGATCCTGGCCCGGCAGGCCGGGGCCGACAACGTGATCAACCCGGTGCGCTTTACCGGGCTGCTGCTGGCCGGATCGGCACGGGGCAGCCACGTGGCGGATTATCTGGCCGACCTGGCAACCGCTTCGGGCAATGTGCAACTGGTGGAGCGCCCCGCCCTGCCGGAAGAAATCGGCCGGGGGCTGAATGATCTGCCGCATTCGGTGCGCGGCCTGCGGATCAATCGCGGCGGGCGCGAAATCGGCTTCTGGGAAGCGGACGCCAGCCGGATCGAGGCGGGCGACGTGATCGTGGCGGTGGTGCCGACGGCGGGCTGACCCGCCCTACCCCAGCAGGAAGAACACGCCGCCCATCGCCAGATAGGCCAGCAAAAACGCCCCGCTGTCCTTCACCGTCTCCGCGCGCGGCGCGCCAGTGCGGGACTGGCTGATCCATAGCGCCGGGATCACGAAGGCCAGTGCCAGCCCGCCCGACTGCATGAAGTACAGCCACGGCTTGACCGCCAGCGTCTCTGGCCCGATCCGGGCGAGCGCGTGGCCCAGCATCCCGGCGGACACCAGCATCCCGGCCACGGCAACCACCGGCGCGCTCCCGCGCCGCAGGGCGAGGACCAGACCTGCGGCAATCAAGGCCGCCGCCGCCACGCCCAGCCAGTTCATCGGACCCATTACGTCTGCTCCCGTGCCGTCAAACCACAACAGTAGCGAACCGCCCGCAATCCGTGTAGGGGCCGCGCCCATGGCAATCGAGATTCCTGAAGCCCGTAAAGTTGGCATGGTCAGCCTGGGCTGTCCCAAGGCGCTGGTCGACAGCGAACGCATCCTCACCCGGCTGCGCGCCGATGGCTATGCCATGAGCGCGGACTATGCCGGGGCCGACGTCGTGCTGGTCAACACTTGCGGGTTCCTCGATTCCGCCAAAGAGGAAAGCCTGGCCGCGATTGGCGAGGCGATTGCCGAAAACGGCCGCGTGATCGTGACCGGGTGCATGGGCAGCGAAGCGGAGTTGATCCGCGCGAAGTTCCCCGATGTGCTGGCCGTCACCGGCGCGCACCAGTATGAAGCCGTGGTCGAGGCCGTGCACGAAGCCGCGCCGCCCAGCCAAGGCCCGTTCGTCGACCTGATCCCGCAGCCGTCAGACACGGACATCAAGCTGACCCCGCGCCATTACAGCTATCTGAAGATTTCCGAGGGCTGCAACCACGCCTGCGCGTTCTGCATCATCCCGCAGCTGCGCGGCAAGCTGGCCAGCCGCCGGATCGACGCGGTGCTGCGCGAAGCGGAAAAGCTGGTTGCGGCGGGCACCAAGGAACTGCTGGTGATCAGCCAGGACACCTCGGCCTATGGCGTCGATGTGCGGCACGAGGAACGGACATGGAAAGGCCGCCAGGTCCGCACCCACATGACCGACCTCGCCCGCGAGCTCGGCCAGTTGCGCACGCCCGAAGGCCACGCGCCGTGGGTGCGGCTGCACTATGTCTATCCCTATCCCCACGTCGACGCGGTGATCCCGTTGATGGCAGAGGGGCTGATCACGCCCTATCTGGACATTCCGTTCCAGCACGCCGCACCCAGCGTGCTGAAGGCCATGAAGCGCCCCGCAAACGAGGCGAAGGTACTCGAACGCCTGAAATCGTGGCGCGCAATTTGCCCGGACATTACCATCCGCTCCAGCTTCGTGGTCGGCTTCCCCGGCGAGACGGAGGAGGATTTCCAGTACCTGCTCGACTGGCTGGACGAGGCCCAGCTGGACCGCGTCGGCGGTTTCCGGTTCGAACCCGTCGCGGGCGCTGCCGCCAACGATCTGCCGAACCCGGTGCCCGAAGCGGTCAAGGAAGAGCGTTACCAGCGCCTGATGGAAAAGACCGCCGCGATCAGCGCCGCCAAGCTCGCCGCCAAGGTGGGCCGCACACTGCCCGTCATCATCGACGAAGTGGGCGAACCGGACGAGGACGGCGACATCGGCGCGACCGGGCGGTCACAGGCCGATGCCCCGGAAATCGACGGCGCGGTGTACTTGCGCAACGTGCCCGCCAGCCTGAAGGCGGGCGACATCGTGCAGGTCGAGATCGAGGACGCCGACGCGCACGACCTGTTCGGGGTGATTGCCTGAGCGGCGGGGCGCGGATTGCGCCCCGCCTTCAGAACATCTTCGTGAGCGTATAGAACACCGCGCCCACCGCCGCGCTGGCGGGGATGGTGATGAACCACGCGGTCACCACGCGGCCCGCCACGCCCCAGCGCACCGCGCTGGCCTTGCGCGCGGCACCGGTACCGATGACCGAACCGGTGATGGCGTGGGTGGTCGATACCGGAATGCCCATCGCACTGGCCCCGAACACCACGATCGAACCCGCCGTCGAAGCACTGAACCCGGTGTGGTGGTTCAGCTTGGTCAGCTTGGTACCCATCGTCTTGATGATCTTCCACCCGCCCGACATCGTGCCCAGCGCGATTGCCGCATAGCAGGAAATCACGACCCATTCGGGCACGTGGAATTCACCGTTCAGGTGGCCGGTGGAATAGAGCAGGACGGTGATGATCCCCATCGTCTTTTGCGCATCATTGCCGCCGTGGCTGATCGAATAGGCGGCCGAACTGACCAGGTGGAGCGATTTGAACACCCCTTCGGCCCGGCGCGGCTGGAAGCCCTTGAACAGCCAGCTGGTCAGCAGCACCATGCCCATGGCCAGCACGAACCCGATCACCGGTGACAGGAAGATCGCGATCACGGTTTTGGACGTGCCCGCACTTTCAACCACGCCGAACCCGCCATGGGCAATGCCCGCCCCCAGCAACCCGCCGATCAGCGCGTGGCTGGACGATGACGGGATGCCCTTGATCCAGGTGACGACGTTCCAGAACATCGCTCCGATCAGCGCGCCGAACACCACCGCCGGGGTCACCGCATCCTTGTCGATGATCCCCTTGCCCACGGTTTCGGCCACGTGCAGCCCGACCAGCCAATAGGCCGCGAAGTTCCCGAACGCAGCGAACAGCACCGCCACGACCGGAGACAGCAACCGCGTGGACACCACGGTCGCGATGGAATTGGCCGCATCGTGCAGCCCGTTCAGAAAGTCGAATGCCAGCGCGATGGCGATCAGGCCGACGAGCAGCGGAAAGGCAAGCTCATGCATTGCCGGTATCCTTTGTCAGGCGCCCTCAGGCGTGGTCGATCACCAGGCTGTCGATTTCGTTCGCCACGTCCTCGAACGCGTCGGCGATGCGTTCCAGCCGCTTGTACAGCTCACGCGTGACCACGAAGGCGATCGGATCGGGATTGACCTTTTGCGCCTGAAACGCGGTCTTCATCCCGCTGTCGTGCAGGCCGTCAACCTGCCCTTCCAGCTGGACGATCCGGCCGGTCAGTTCATGCAGGCGGTGGCCGTTGCGCTCCACATCGCGCAGCAGTGGCACGGCTTCGGCGATCAGGCGGCTGGCATCCAGCGTCAGCTGCGCGATTTCCTTCATCGCGGGATCGAACTCGGTCACTTCGAACAATTCGATGGCCGAAGATGCCGCGTTCATTTCGTCGATGGTGTCATCCATCGCGCCGCTCAGCGCGGTGATCGCGCCGCGATCGAACGGGGTCAGGAAAGTCTGGCGGACTTCGTGCAGGGTCTGGCGGATCACTTCGTCCGCCGCATGTTCAAAATCATGGATCGCGCGCAAATGCGTGCTGCGATCCCCTTCGCCATGAGTCAATTGCACCAGTGCTTCCGCCGCGCCGACCATGCTGGCCGCATGACGTTCGAACAACACGAAAAAGTCGCCAGACTTGGGCAGCAGGCGTTGAAACCAACCGAACATTGCAGGTGTTCCCCCTCAGGAATGTGACGGGCCTATGACACTGAAATAGCAGATTCGACAGCACTAATCGCGCGTGCCCACAATTGCCGGGCCGCAGGTTTGCCCCTAGCCTGGGGCCATGCTTCGCCTGACCATTGCTTTCGCTGCCCTGTGCCTGCCCGCCCTGGCTGCCGCTCAGCCCCTTACCCCGGCGGAACGGGGCGCCATTGATCGCGCCGTAACCGGCACCTTGCGCGAAACGCGGGTGCCGTCGGCGCAGGTTGCCGTCGTGCGCGATGGCCAGCTGGTATTCCAGGGCGCGTGGGGCAAAGCGGCAGAGACGATCCCGCAGGCCCGGCCCGACCTGCCGTACCAGATCGCGTCCAATTCCAAGCAGTTCATCGCCGCACTGCTGCTGCTGCTGGAAAACGACGGCAAGCTGGGGCTGGATGATGTGGTGGCGCGCTGGCTGCCGGACGTTTCCGGGGCGGAGCGGATCACGCTGCGCCAACTTCTGTCGCATACGTCGGGCCTGCCCGATTACTGGCCGCACGACTTTGCCTTTGCCGCGACGGCAGAGCCGGTGACGCCTGACCAGATCATTGCCAGCTGGGGCCGCCAGCCGCTGGAATTCGAACCCGGCACGCGCTGGGAATATTCCAACACCGGCTATGTCGTTGCCGCCCGGATTGCCGAAATCGCGGGCGGTGCGCCGCTGTGGCAGCAACTGGACCAGCGCCTGTTCACCCCGCTGGGGATCAGGCCGTTGCCACTGGATGACACCAACACTGCCGGGTTTCCGCAAGGCTATCACCGCTATGCCAGTGGCCCGGTCCGCCCGGCCCGGCCAACCGCGCACGGCTGGCTGTGGGCGGCGGGCGAACTGTCGATGACCGCCGCCGACCTTGCCCGCTGGAACATCGCCCGGATAAACCGCGAAGTCCTGCCGCCGGAAGACTGGGAGCAGATGGAAACCCCTGTGCAACTGGCCGATGGGTCGCGCACCACCTATGGCCTGGGCGTATCCCGGCGCAGCACGGGCGGGCGCACCCGGATCGACCATGGCGGCGAATCGGTCGGGTTCCTGTCGCAGAACGCCGTGTGGCTGGATCAGCGCACCGCCGTCACCGTGCTGACCAACGCCGATTATGGCGGTGCGGAAAACACCCTCACCAACCGGATCGCCGCCATCGTCCTGCCCAAGCTGCCCCCGGTTCCGGCGCGCGTGGCGGATACGGGCGGGCGGGTGAGCGAGATCCGGCACGTGCTGGCGGCGCTGGCTGGCGGCAGCATCGATCCGGCGCGCTTTACCCCCAACGCGCAGTATTACTTCAGCCCCGGTGCACTGGCCGATTACCGCACCAGCCTGTCGCCGCTGGGCGCGCCGCTGTCGATCACCAGCACCCGCTCTCCTTGGCTACGCGGCGGGTTTGTCGGCCGGGCCTATAGCGTGCGGTACAAGGGCCAGCGCTTTCGCCTGTCGACATATGCCGAACCGGGCGAGAATGGCCGGTGGGAACAGTTCATTCTCTACGCGGATTAAAGCCAGCCGATCCGCCTGAACCGCACATAGAGCCCGCCGCAGACGGCGAAGATCAGGCCCAGCACGGCGGGATAGCCCCAGCGTTCGCGCAGTTCGGGCATATAGTCAAAGTTCATGCCGTAAATGCCGGCAATCGCGGTCGGCACGGCCAGAATTGCGGCCCAGGCGGCCAGTTGCCGGGTCATCTGGCCCTGCCGGTGCTGTTCCAGCAGGCTGGCGGTTTCGACGATGCTGGCCAGCGTTTCCATCAGGCCCACCATCCGCCGCAAATTGCGCCGGACATGATCCTGCACGTCGCGGAACCAGACGCGCGCCGCGGGATCAATCACCGGCAATTCGACCGTGGCCAGCCGTTCGCTCATTTCCTCCATCGGCCCGACGACCCGCTGGAACCGGCGCAGTTGCCGGCGCAGGCGGAAGATGCGGCGGATCGTGGATGGTTCGGGGAACGTGTCGATCGCCCGCTCCTCCATGTCCTGCACGGCGCCTTCCAGCTGCTCCATGATCGGCTGATAGCCATCGACGATGTAGTCGAGGATCGCGTGCGCGACATAGTCCGGTCCTTCGGCCAGCCGCTGCGCATCCGCTTCCAGCCGGGCGCGCAGCGCGGTGTGGGATCGGGTCGATCCGAACCGCACCGTCACCAGGAAGTCCGGCCCCAGGAACAGCGCGGTCTGGCCAAAGCCGATCTTCTCCCCCTCCTCGATCATCGCGGTGCGCGCGATGATGAACAGGGTCTGCCCATAGGCTTCGACCTTGGGCAGCTGCATCGGGTTCAGGGCATCCTCCACCGCCAGCGGGTGCAGGCCGAACTGGCGGCGGGCCAGTTCCATCTCCGCCTCATCCGGTTCGGCCAGGCCGACCCAGTCGAACGCGCGGGCGGGCACCTTGCCGCGCGGCCGGCCGGTCAGCGCCAGGGCGGTTTCAACCGGCTGACCGGCGGCATAGCGGCGGGCTGCGATGATTGCCATTGCATCGCAGTGCCAAACCCGCATGATGCTGGCAATCCCGCGCGTCTTGCGATACGTACGGCAATGAAACTTACAACAATGTCAATTTACCGGGGAGAGCCGGACCATGAACGCCCTTACGCCCATCGAGGCCACTACAACGACCGAGGAATGCCTTGACGTCCTGATCGTCGGCGCCGGGATTTCCGGCATCGGCATGGCCGTCCACTTGCGCAAGGATTGCCCGAACAAGAGCTTTGCGATCCTCGACCGGCGCGAGCAGCTGGGTGGCACGTGGGACCTGTTCCGTTATCCCGGCATCCGGTCGGACAGCGACATGCACACGCTAGGTTTTGCCTTTGCCCCGTGGAAGCATGAAAAGTCGATCGCCGACGGCCCCGCGATCCTCGACTACCTGAACGACATCACCGCCGAATACGATCTGCGCCCCCACATGCGCTTTGGCCAGAAAGTGATCGCGGCCGACTGGGACAGCGATACCGCCCGCTGGACCGTGACAACCGAAGCCGCCGACGGCACGATGAGCCGCGTCCAGGGCCGGTTCCTGTTCCTGGGGTCGGGCTATTACGATTACGACGATCCCTATGACGCCGGCTTCAAGGGGCGCGAGGATTTCAAGGGCCAGATCATCCACCCTCAGTTCTGGCCGAAGGATTTCGACTATACCGGCAAGAAGGTCGTCGTGATCGGATCGGGCGCCACTGCCGTGACCATCGTGCCGTCGATGGCGCATGGCGGCGCAGGCCATGTCACCATGCTGCAACGCACCCCCACGTGGATGGCCAGCCGCCCCGCGCGCGACGGGATTGCCAATACCCTGCGCAAGTTCCTGCCGGAAAAGGTCGCCTATACGCTGACCCGCGCCAAGAACATCTTCCTGCAGGACCTGATGTTCAAACGCGCCCGCAACGCGCCGGAAAAGGTCAAGGAATTCCTGACCAATCAGGTGAAGCAGAACCTGGGTGACAATTACGATCCACAGGCCTTCACCCCGCCCTATGATCCGTGGGATCAGCGCCTGTGCCTGGTGCCTGACGCCGATTTCTTCACCGCGATCAATCAGGGCAAGGCCTCGGTCGTGACCGACCATGTCGAATGCTTCGACGAAACCGGGATCAAGCTGAAATCGGGCAAGCATCTGGACGCCGACGTGATCGTCACCGCAACGGGCCTGAAAATGGTGTTCGCGGGCAAGATCGCGTGCAGCGTCGATGGCCAGCCGATCGATTTTTCAAACACGTTCTATTACCGCAACTGCATGTTCTCCAACGTGCCGAACATGGCCGGGGCGTTCGGCTATCTCAACGCGTCGTGGACGCTGCGGGTGGACATCATCGGCGATTACCTGACCCGGTTGCTGAACGCGATGGACGCCAACAAGGTGCAGATCGCTGTCCCCGCCCTGCCCGACGACCAGCGCCCGGATGAGGACGACGTGTTCGATTTCTCGTCCGGCTATATCCAGCGGGCCAAGCACATCATGCCGCGCAACGCGCCAACGCTGCCCTGGCGGCTCAATCAGGAATACCGCAAGGACAAGCAGGACATGCGCCACGCCCCGATCGACGATGGCGTAATGCAGTTCCGCCGGGTCCGCGCAAAAGTTGATGCATAAGTTAGCCGAAAGGACCCTTGCGTAATGGCGCGGTTGCCGTAACGCTTGGGGCCTATGGCTGAAACCGCACGCATCTGGACCGCCGCCCTGCTTGTCATCGGGGACGAGATTCTTTCTGGCCGCACGCAGGACAAGAACGTGGCGCAAGTCGCTACCTGGCTCAATGTGCAGGGCATCCGCCTGCGCGAAGTGCGCGTGGTGGCCGATGACATGGACGCCATTGTCGAGGCGGTGAACACCCTGCGCGCGCGCAACGATTACCTGTTCACCACCGGCGGAATCGGCCCGACCCACGATGACATCACCGTGGACGCCATCGCGCAGGCGCTGGGCGTGGACGTGGTGATTCACCCCGATGCCCGCGCCATTCTGGAAGGATACTACGCCACGCGCGGCGGGTTGAACGAGGCACGGCTGCGCATGGCCCGCGTGCCGGATGGCGCCAGCCTGATTCCCAACCGGATGTCCGGCGCACCAGGCATCCAGCACGGCAATATCTTCATCATGGCGGGCGTACCCAGCATCACTGCCGGGATGCTCGATGCCCTTACCGGCACGCTCGAAGGCGGCCTGCCCGTCCTCTCCACCACGGTTGGCTGCTGGGTCGCCGAAAGCGAGATCGCCGATCTGCTGCGCGAGACGGAGCGGCTCCACGACGATTGCCAGATCGGCAGCTATCCGTTCTTCCGCGATGGCCGCGTCGGCGCGAACTTCGTGATCCGTTCCACCAGTGCGGCCATCCTCGAAGACGTCAGCACCGCCCTTGCCACGGGCCTGACTGCACTGGGCCGGGAAGCGGTCGCGGGTGGCATCTAGGGCGGTTCCGGGTCTGGCCGCACTGGTGCTTGGCGCTTGCGCCGCACCGCAGCCGGACCTGCTGGACCAGTTCGAGGCAACCCTCGCCGCGCAGGACAGTGCCACCGCCGCGTTGGGTACGTGGTGCGCCGCGCGCGGTATCGCCGCACCGCCCCGCATCAGCGCCGAGGTGCTGCCCGGCGGAATGCGGTCCGATCCGCACGACCTTTCCGCCCTGCTGCAACTGACCGCCCCGCCCGGTTATCGCCATGTCCGGCTGACCTGCGGGGGCCGCGTGCTGTCGGAAGCCCACAACTGGTATGTGCCGCAGCGCCTGAGCCCGGCGATGAACGCCGCGCTCGCCGCCAGCGATGTGCCATTCGGCAAAGTCGCCGCACCGCTGCGCTATAGCCGTCAGCGGTTGTCCAGCCAGCGCGGGGCCGGGCCGGGCTGCCCGGCCGACACGATCCTGACCCACCGCGCATTGCTGCGTCTGCCCGATGGCGCGCCGCTGGCGCTGGTCACGGAATGCTATACCCCCGCCAACCTGCGACGCTGATGCGCTCCCACCCCGCTCAGGCTGAGCGGACTTCGGGGACGGTCGAAGCAGTGTCTTGCGATATCCGCGTTGGCCCGCGCCTCAGCCACCCGTCCACAAACGAAAGGGCCGGGAAGGTTTCCCCTCCCGGCCCGTTCAGTGCGCGTGTCGCGGCTGGATCAGGCGCCCGGCACTTCGGTCAGGTCAACCTTGATGCCCGGACCCATCGACGAGGACAGGCCGATCTTGCGAACGTACTTGCCCTTCGAACCCGACGGCTTCGCCTTGACGATCGCGTCGACGAACGCGTCGAAGTTGGCCTTCAGCTGTTCGTTGGTGAACGACAGCTTGCCCAGACCGCCATGGATGATCCCGGCCTTTTCGACGCGGAATTCCACCTGGCCGCTCTTGGCCGCCTTGACGGCGTCGGCGACGTTCGGGGTGACGGTGCCCAGCTTCGGGTTCGGCATCAGGCCCTTGGGCCCCAGCACCTTGCCGAGACGGCCGACGACACCCATCATGTCCGGCGTAGCGATCACGCGGCCATAATCGAGGTTACCGGCCTGCATATCTTCCAGCAGGTCTTCGGCGCCAACCTTGTCCGCACCAGCGGCCAGAGCGGCTTCAGCCTTGTCGCCGCGTGCGAACACGGCAACCTTGACGTCCTTGCCGGTGCCCGAAGGCAGCACGACCATGCCGCGCACCATCTGGTCGGCGTGACGCGGATCAACGCCCAGGTTCAGCGAGACTTCCAGGCTCTCGTCGAACTTGGCGCTCTTGAGGTCCTTCAGCAGCTGGATGGCTTCATCGACGCCATAGAGCTTCTGATTGTCGCCCAGCTTTTCAACGAGGGCCTTCTGCTTCTTGGTCTGCTTGGCCATGTTCTCAGCCCTCCACAACCTGGAGGCCCATCGCGCGAGCGGAGCCTTCGATGATCTTGGTGGCGGCTTCAATGTCGTTGGCATTGAGGTCAGCCATCTTGGTCTGGGCGATTTCCGCCAGCTGCGAACGCTTGATCGTTCCCGCGCTGACCTTGCCCGGCTCCTTCGAACCCGACTTCAGGCCAGCGGCCTTCTTGATCAGGAACGAGGCCGGCGGCGTCTTGGTTACGAAGCTGAACGAGCGGTCCGCATAGACGGTGATCACCGTCGGGATCGGCATGCCCTTTTCCAGTTCCTGCGTCGCGGCGTTGAACGCCTTGCAGAATTCCATGATGTTGACGCCGCGCTGACCCAGCGCCGGACCGATCGGCGGCGAGGGGGTGGCGCTGCCAGCTGCGACCTGCAGCTTGATATAGCCTTCAATTTTCTTGGCCATGGGTGGCCTCCTTTCTTCCTGTTGGACCGGCTGGCCGGCCCGCAGAGTGAGCGGTCAAACGGTGGCCCGAAGGCCCCCTTCCGCACGGAATCGCCCCGGCAAGGCCGGAACGAAGCGGCGCGCGTAGGCGAATACGCGCGCCTTTGCAACTGCCGGGTTGCCCCGGCAGGTGGTTACTTGGACAGTTCGACCTGTTCGAAGTCGAGTTCGACCGGCGTGGCGCGCCCGAAGATAGAGACCGACACTTTGACCCGGTTCTTGTCGAAGTCGAGTTCCTCGACCACGCCGGTGAAGCTGTTGAACGGCCCGTCCAGCACCTTGACCGAATCCCCGATCTCGTAATCGACGCTGACGTGCTTCTTCGGTTCGGCCGCGGCGGCATCGCGCGCGCCGAAATAGCGGGCGGCTTCGCGGTCGGTGATCGCCTGCGGCTTGCCGTTCGGCCCCAGGAACCCGGTGACCTTGGCGGTGTTCTTGACGAGGTGATAGACGTCGTCGTTCAGGGTCAGCTTGGCCAGCACATAGCCGGGCATGGTCTTGCGTTCGACCTGGACCTTCTTGCCGCGCTTCACTTCGGTCGCGGTTTCGGACGGAACCTCGACCGCTTCGACCAGCGCTTCAAGGCCCAGGCGCTCCGCCTCGGCCAGGATCGAATCGCGGACCTTGTTCTCGAAGCCCGAATAGGCGTGGATGATATACCAGCGAGCCATGTGTCTCTCGTAACTTTCGAAATCAGGCCAACGACAGCAGCCAGCGCACGATCGCGCCGAACAGCGAGTCCACGCCAAGGAAGAAGACGGCGAGGATCACCATCAGGATGCCCACGAAGATCGCGGTGGTGACGGTTTCCTGCCGCGTCGGCCAGACGACCTTGCGGGCTTCCGCCTGAACCTGACGCATGAATTCGCCGGGATTGAACTTGGCCATGGCAACTCAGCCCGTGCTGTTGAACGAAAAAACTAAAACCGTCCGCCGCGCCGGGAACAGCACCGCCCCGGCGCCCTCAGGAAGGGCTGCCGGGGTGGTGAATGTTCTCCGATGTCGGAAGACACTCGCGCACTTAGCTACCGCGCGGCGGTTTTGCAAGCTTGGCCAGGAAGGTGCCTTGCGCACGTTTCACGATGACCGCGCCCTTGGGCAGGCTGACCGGGTCATCCCGCCCGATGTACCACAGCCAGTCCGCCTCATGCGCGGGGCCATACTTGGCCAGTTCGATCGGCCGCCCCGGAAACCGCAGCAGGCGGTGATAAGGGTCGCGGTAAAAGGGGCCGCCCTGCTTGATGGTGATCATATGCACCTTGGGCAGCGCGAAATTGGAATTGTTCAGCGCATCCAGCCGGACGATCGACCAGGCGCCGACGTGCTCCTGCGGGTTATAGCCCCACTCGCTGCGCTCGGTCACGACCAGGCTGGCCACTTTCGCGCCGCGCGGCAGATCCTCGATCATGGTCAGCAGCCGCGCGGTGTGCTGCGATTCGCGGTACCAGTCCGCCGTGGTCAGCCCCAGCCGCCCCAGGAACAGCAGCGGCGCCAGCAGCAGCAGCCAGCGCGGCGTGCGCCAGGCCAGCGCCAGACAGCCGACCATCAGCCCGGTATAGATCATCCGCGCGTCGACCAGGTCGCCGCCGAAGATATGGCGCGGCATCACCACCGCCAGCCCCAGCATCGCCACGGCCGCCCACCCCAGCCGCCCGTCCAGCCGCCGGAAACACAGCGACAGGAACAGGACCGCGCCGATCAGGATCGCGCTGGCATAGTCCAGCCACTCGATCTGATCCTTCATCGCCTGCTTCCAGATCGTCCATTTATAGGTCAGCGCGTTGGTGCCATAGGACGCCAGTTCCTTGGTCCCTTCCCCCGCGAACAGCGTGGTCAGGAACGGCGCCATCAGCGGCCATGGGGCCAGGAAGGGGCGCCAGCTCTTTTCGCGGTGCCATTCGTACCCGAACACCATCACGCCCAGCGCGCCCCAGCCCGACACGTGGCACAGCCACACGCCCAGCCCGATCGGCACGAACAGCGGCTCGCGCCAGCGCTTGCCTTCCAGCCGCACCCACAGCGCGAATGCGAACAGCGCGCCGGCCAGCGACAGACCGAAGTTGAGGAAGCCCAGCAGCATCGCCGGGGACCAGACAAAGCACAGCGCCAGCATCGTTCCCACGCCGATCCGCCGCCGCAGCGTCCATTCAACCGCGATGATGCCAAGGCCCGTGGACAGCACCGTCAGCCCGGCCACGACCCGCCCCGCCGCCTCGATCCCGAACAGCTTGGCGAACGGCCAGATCAGCAGGTCCGCCCCCAGATTGCCCATCAGGTGCCACTGGAAGCCGTAGTATTCCTTCAGGAACGGGCTTTCCGCCCGGTCGAGCATGATGTGGTAGCGCGCCAGGTGCGCGGCATAGTCCACCATCTGCGGATAACGCGCCACCAGCACCGGCAGGCAGGCCAGCACTGCCAGCGCAATGGCGAACCACAGGCTTTGCCGCGGGGAAAATTCACCCGTCCACCACGACCGGCTGCCGCCCCCCGTACTGAACTGCTCGGAAGGAGGTTCGGCGGACATCGGCTCAAATCTGGCTGGGGGGATGGACAGCGCTGGCAGGAGTGGCAGGATTCGAACCCGCGGCCCTCGGTTTTGGAGACCGATGCTCTACCAACTGAGCTACACTCCTGCAGGCGGAAGCGGCCACTATACCGAGTTTTCGCCGATGGCAAGGCGCGCCGCGCATTTATTCTCCCGGTCCGCCACCGGCTCTGCTAATCTGCCGCCGTGCACGCCCCCGCAACCCCGCCACCGCTCGACCCGGACCTGCTGATGCTGGCCTATCGCAGCGGCGTGTTCCCGATGTCCGACGCGCGCGACGATCCGAACGTGTTCTGGGTGGAGCCGCGCCACCGCGCGATCCTGCCGCTGGACGGGCTGAAAGTGTCACGTACGCTGGCCCGCACGTTGCGCCGGGGCAAGTTCCGCGTGACCTGCAACGCCGCCTTTGCCGAGGTCATGGCCGGATGCGCCGCCCCCCGGCGCGAGACGGACGATACCTGGATCAGCGGACGGATCACCGCCAGCTACCTGCTGCTGCACCAGCTGGGACACGCCCATTCGATCGAATGCTGGCAAGGCGATGAACTGGTCGGCGGGCTATACGGCGTGGGGTTTGACCGGGTGTTCTGCGGCGAATCGATGTTCAGCCGCGTACCGGACGCCTCCAAGGTCGCGCTGTGCTGGCTGGTCGCGGCGCTGCGCCATGCGAATGCCACGCTGCTGGACTGCCAGTTCATGACCGAACACCTCGCCTCACTGGGCGCGGTTGAAATCAGCCAGGCGGAGTATCTGGTGCGGCTGCGCGCGGCTCAGAGCGCGACGGACGGCGCGGGGGCGGCGGCGCTGGGCGATGGCGTGGGCGACGGGCTGGCCGACGGCTTGGGCGTCGGCGCGGGCGTGGCGCTGCCCGATGGCTTTGCCGCGCTGCTGGCAGCGGCGGCGGCGGCGGGATCTTCCTCCTCGCCGGGGAACTTCATCGCGCAGTCCTTGACCCAGACGTCATAGACGGGGTGCTCCACCACGTTGAGCGAGGGTGAGTTCTTGAACAGCCAGCCGGAGAAAACCTTGCGCCATTGCAGCGCCTGATCGGCCGCGGCGCGTTCCTCGATGAAGACCTGCACGAAGGCGCCGGTTTCGGGCGGGCTTTCCCACGGCAGGGTCCGCTCGCAACTGGCCAGACGGACGATCACGTTGCCCACGCGGCGCGATTCGCCCGGCTTCATCACCAGGTCCTGAGTCAGGTTGTTGCGCTTGTTGAGCAGGCCGATGGTCGCCACCCGGTCTTTCACCGGGGTGCCATATTCGCTTTCCACCACCGGCGCGGCGGCCTGATCAGCCACGGCCTTGGGAATGTCGGTGGGGGCAGGCTGCGCATCGTCGCTACCGCCCGAACAGGCGGCCAGCAAAAGCAATCCGACAGGGGCCAGCGCCCGCTTCACGCCTCAGGCGTCCGGGGTCCAGGCTTCGTAGTCGCCAGTTGCCGCCGCGCGCTTGCCGCCGCGCTCCAGCGCGCCTTGCGGGCGATAAGCGGCCTGCGTGCCGGTGGCGTTGGGGGTGAAATCAGCCTCCCAGATGCGCGGCGGGGGCAGAAAGCTTTCCGGCACGCCATCATAGCTGCCGTGCAGCCAGCCGTGCCATTCGGCCGGAACCCGGCTGGCGTCGTTGGCGCCGTTGTAGATCACCCAGCGGCGCTCGCTGCCGCCGAACGGCTGGCCCGCCGCGCGGCGCTTCTTGGCGCGGTAATACTTGTTACCCTGCGCGTCGGTGCCAACGTGTTCGCCGGTGAACGCGCTGTTGAGCATGGTGCCAATGGTGGCGCCGTCCCACCAGGTGAAGATCTTGCCGAGGATTCCCATGCGCGCCGCCTAGCCCAATTGCAGCGCGGGGGAAAGGGGCCGGTGCAGGCTTTTCCGCGCCCGGTACATTACCAGCTGACCTTGTCGCCCGGCTTCAGCCCCAGCTGCGCCGCACGGCCCCCGTTGAGTTCCAGCACCGCGATCACCAGCCCGACCGAGCGCAGCGGGCTTTCATCATACGGCACGGCATTGGCGGCGATATTGCTGATCCGCCCGTCGACGCCGACGAAAATCAGGTCGAGCGGGATCACCGTGTTGCGCATCCAGAAACTGGCGCCGCGCGGCGGGTTCATCGGGAACAGCATCCCTTCATCCGCGCCCATGGCGGTGCGGAACATCAGCCCGCGCGCCTGTTCCTGCCCCGTGCGGGCCAGTTCGACGCGAAAGGCATGGACCTTGTCACCACTGGTGACGGTCAACGGCACCACCGCCAGCCCCGACACCGGGTGCACCGAGGGCGCGGCCTGAGTCGATCCCGGCGCGGCTTCCGAGGCGTTGGGCGAACAGGCCGCCAATGCCAGAATTGTCGCCGCGATCAGACACTTGCGCATCATTCTTCCCCATCCAGTTCCGCTGCCCAGCGTTCGGCTGCCGCGATGCTGGGGGCATTCACCAATTCGCGCGCGCTGTCCAGCGGGTGCCCGGCGCGCAGCATCGCGGCCAGCTGCTTTTCCCGAACCGCCCGGTCGGCGCCGTCCGGCCCGAACGGCCCGATCCGCCGCTTGCGGGCCAGCGCCAGCGCGGCGCGGCGCTGTTCGGCCGGGGCAGCGCGCACTTCGGCCCGCACATCTTCGGCAATGCCGGCCGCGTCCAGCGCCTGCCCGATCCGCCGCACGCCATAGCCGCGCCGCAGCAGGCTGCCGGTGCGGGCGCGGGCGAACACGGCATCGTCGATATAGCCCGCCGCCACGAACCGCGCGACGATCTCTGCCACAGGTGCCGCGCCCTCCCCGTCCCAACCGCGCTCGCGCAGTTTGCGGCGCAAGTAACCGTCCAGTTTCGCGGCGCTGGTGGCAAAGCGCGCGACATAGGCCAGCGCCAGTTCTTCCAGCCGGGGGGCGTCAAGTGGCCGGGGATTGCGACGGGTCTGGGTCATGGTTGGCCTTATTCGTGCCATAGTATGCGGCAAATGGGGAGGCTGGACCGCGAAGTTTGAGGGTTTCGCGCAGGACTTGAACATGGGAGCGATGCTGAAATGCAGCACAAATCCCTGAAAAACAAACGGGTTAACGCACGATGATTGATGCCGCCACAACCGTGACGAGTGCATCCGGCCAACTGGTCCCCACCCCGAACGAGGACGATCATCCGCGCCGGTTCGCGGATTTTTCCACGTTTGGCGAGGCGCTGGACTATGCCGCGCAGGGCAAGCGCGGGTTCAATTTCCACGATCCGCGCGGCAATCTGGCCCGCGTTTATCCTTTCAGCGAATTGCGCAGCGACGCACTGGTCATGGCCCGCCGCCTGATCGCGCACGGCGTTCGCAAGCATGACCGCATTGCCATGGTCGCCGAAACCGGGCCGGAATTCGCCGCATTGTTTTGCGGCGCGATCTATGCCGGGGCCTGGCCGGTGCCGCTGCCGCTGCCGACCAGCTTTGGCGGCAAGGAAAGCTATATCGATCAGCTGGCGGTGCAGCTGCAAAGCAGCGATCCCTCGATCCTGTTCTACCCCGCCGAAATCGCCGAAATGGCCGGGGCCGCCGCAGCCCGTCAGGGGTGTGAAGGGATTGCCTGGCAGGACTTCGCCGATGCCCCCGCGCCGGACTGCGAACTGCCCATCGCGCACCCGGATGACATCTGCTATCTGCAATATTCCAGCGGATCGACCCGGTTCCCGCATGGCGTGGCGGTGACCCACGCATCCCTGCTCAACAACCTGGCCGGGCACAGCCACGGGATGAAGATCCAGCAGTCCGACCGCTGCGTCAGCTGGCTGCCGTGGTATCACGACATGGGGCTGGTCGGCTGCTTCCTGTCGCTGATCGCCAACCAGATTTCCGCCGACTACCTCAAGACCGAGGATTTCGCCCGCCGTCCGCTGGCCTGGCTCGACATGATCAGCCGCAATCCCGGCACCTCGTGCAGCTATTCGCCCACGTTCGGCTATGACATCTGCGCGCGCCGCATTTCCAGCCAGAGCAATGTCGCCGAACGGTTTGACCTGTCGCGCTGGCGGATCGCCGGCAACGGCGCGGACATGATCCGCCCCGACGTGATGCAAAGCTTCGTCAACGCCTTTGCTGGCGCCGGGTTCAAGGCCAGCGCCTTCCTGCCCAGCTATGGCCTGGCCGAGGCGACGCTGGCGGTCACGATCATGCCGCCGGGCGAAGGCATCCGCGTCGAGCTGGTCGAGGAAGAGCGCCTGTCCGGTAGCCCGCGCGATCTGTCGCGCCCGGCCCGCTATCGCGCCATCGTCAACTGCGGCAAAGCGGTCAAGGACATGGACCTCGCCATTCGCGGCGAGCACGGCGAAAGCCTGCCCGATCATCACATCGGTAAGGTGTGGTGCAAGGGGCCGTCGGTGATGCATTCCTACTTCCGTGATCCGGAAAGCACCGCCGAATGTCTGGTCGATGGCTGGCTGGATACCGGCGACATGGGCTACATGGTCGATGGCTACCTGTTCATCGTCGGCCGGGCGAAGGACATGATCATCATCAACGGCAAAAACCACTGGCCGCAGGACATCGAATGGGCAGTGGAACAGCTGCCCGGCTTCCATCAGGGCGATATTGCCGCATTCTCGGTTGAGAATGACAGCGGTGAGGAAGTGCCCGCCGTGCTGGTCCACTGCCGGGTCAGCGATCCGGAAGAGCGAGTGAAGCTGCACAGCCAGATCCGCGACAAGGTCCGTTCGATCACCGGCATGAACTGCGTGGTCGAACTGGTCCCGCCGCGCACCTTGCCGCGCACATCGTCGGGCAAGCTCAGCCGCGCCAAGGCCAAGAAGCTGTACCTGTCGGGCGAGATCGCGCCGTTCGATCTGGCCGCCTGAGCGCGGGCAGCCCCAACCTATCCGCATGGGCGGCAGGCTTCACGGCTTGCCGCCCGTGTCTTATCCCGCTAATACAGCTTGCACTGGCGCGCGTGGCACCCCATGTTGCGGCAAGAACCTGATTACCGGGAAGAACCAATGGCCACCACGCCCACTGCGACCGAGACCCCCACGATCACGCTGACCCCGCCCGATCCGGTGCCAGTGGTCGCGCCCGAACAGGCCGTCGGGCTGGTGCCCGTTGCGCCGGAAGCGAAATCGAAGCTGGACGCCAAGGTCGAGGCATTCATTGCCGATCTGGTCGCGTCGGATGCCAATTCGCCCGAATTCGGCCAGAAGGTCGATCAGATCACCAACATGGGCCGCAAGGAAATCATGGCGGCGGCGGGCATGTCGAACCGCTTTCTCGACCGCCCGGTCCGCGCGATGGACAAGGACAACGGCGTGGGCGCCGACCTGGCCGAGCTGCGCCGCACGGTCGAGGAGCTTGATCCCGGCCGCAAGGGCAAGCTTTCTTCGGGGCGCAAGATCCTGGGCATCATCCCGTTCGGCAACAGCCTGAAGAAGTATTTCGACAGCTACCAGTCCAGCCAGGGCCACATTCAGGCGATCCTCGCGCGGCTCTCGTCCGGCAAGGACGAGCTGCTGATGGACAACGCCGCGATCGACGTCGAACGGCAGAAGCTGTGGGAAGCGATGGGCGCGCTGGAGCAGATGATCCACATCAGCCGCAGCCTTGACCAGCGGCTGGAGGACAAGGCCGCCGATCTGGATGCGACCGACCCGGCCAAAGCCAAGGCGATCCGCGAAACCGCGCTGTTCTATGTCCGCCAGCGCACGCAGGACCTGCTGACGCAGATGGCGGTGACGGTGCAGGGCTATCTCGCGCTCGATCTGGTCAAGAAGAACAACGTCGAACTGGTCAAGGGCGTGGACCGCGCCAGCACCACCACCGTCGGCGCGCTGCGCACGGCGGTGACCGTGGCGCAGGCGATGACCAACCAGCGGCTGGTGCTGCAACAGATCACGGCGCTGAATGAAACCACCGCCAACATCATCGATTCCACCGGCACGCTGCTGCGCGACCAGACCGGCAAGATCCACGAACAGGCTGCGTCCAGCACGATCCCGCTGGAAACGCTGCAACGCGCGTTCCAGAATATCTATGACACGATGGACAACATCGACACCTTCAAGCTGAAGGCGCTGGATTCGATGAAGCAGACGGTCACCACGCTGACCAGCGAAGTCGAAAAGTCCAAGGGTTACATCGCCCGCGCCGAAGGGGCCGCACAGGCCGCCAAGAGCGCGGACAAGCCCAGCCTGCTGAGCCTGGAGGGCTGACTTGGCCGGGGAAGCCAAAAATTCTGACCTGATCCTGCGCCAGGCGCGCGCGTCGCTGGTCAACCAGCGCGCGGGCGGACGGCGCGCCGGGTCGATCGGCCAGCGCTCGGCCGCGCTGAAGCGCGAATACCGCCTGCGCAAGCTGATCCGCACCGGCATCGCGGTAACCGGCATCATCTTCGCGGCCATGGTCGCCGGGCTGGTGATCGACGGGATCGGCGTGGTCGGCGTGATCGTCACCGCGCTGGCAATCTTCACGGCCATTGCGCTGTTCAGCACGTTTCCCAAACTGAAAGTGCCGGAAATGCGCGACTTGACCGGGGGCGACGTGAAGTCGCTGGTCGGCCGCACGGAACTGTGGCTGGAAAGCCAGCGCCCCGCCCTGCCCGCCCCCGCGGTGCAGCTGGTTGACCAGATCGGCGTCCAGCTGGATGCGCTGGGCCTGCAACTGGACGGGCTGGATGATCGCCAGCCCGCCGCCGTCGAAGTGCGCAAGCTGGTGGGTGAACACTTGCCGGGCCTCGTCAATACCTACACCAGCATCCCGCGCCACTTGCGCACCGAACCGCGCGCGGGACGCACCCCGGATGAGCAGCTGACCGACAGCCTGGGCAAGATCAGCGTCGAGATCGACAGCGTGACCCGCCAGCTGGCCAGCGGTGCGCTGGACAACCTAGCGATCCAGACCCGCTATCTTGATTACAAGTACGGCGCGGCGCTGGACGAACCTGAAAAGAACCCCTGATGCGCCTGACCGTTCCCCACACTCTGGGCCGCGAGGCCGCCGTGGCCCGCATCCGCGCCCGCGAACACGAAATCGCCGACATTCTGCCCAGCATGGCAACCGTCACCACCGCGTGGTCCGGGGACGATCGGCTGGACCTGCGGGTCGAGGTCATGGGCAAGACCATCCACGGCGCGGTTGAAGTGGGCGACGCCAGCGTCAGTTTTGACTTCGACCTGCCTGCCGCACTGTCTTTCGCCGAACCGATGATCCGCGCGGCAGTGGAGCCGAGAGCGCAGAAGCTGCTGGCTTGATTCCTCCCCCTTGGGGGAGGGAACCATGCGCAGCATGGTGGAGGGGCACAGGCGGTTAAGCGCGCCCCGGCGATAAATTGTTCGCTGGCACCGGCCCCTCCACCACCTGCGGTGGTCCCCCTCCCCTTTTCGGGGAGGAAGTCAGATGTCGCGTTCCAGCTCCAGCAGGCTGCGCGGGATGCGCAATTGCGCGGAGGCCACGCGGGTTTCGGCCAGAAACAGCATCAGCGCCCACATCAGCAGGCTGATCGCGATCAGGAACAGCCCCGCCGCCGCCACTTGCAGGCGAACCGCGACGAATTCTTCCAGAAACAACACCGCCACCGTTACCCCGATGGTCAGGCCGCTCAGCACCAGCAGGAAGATCGCGCGGGTGATCAAGAGGATGCGCTGGGCGATGGCGCGCATTTCGATCACCACGGCGTCATGATCCGCCCCGCTGGTCGCGGTGTGCCGGTCCTGCAACTGGCGCGACCGGTCCACCACGCGGCCCAGCCGGGTCGAGAGCAGGTTCATGATGTTGGCAATCGCCACCAGCACGAAAACCGGGGCGAGTGCGAGCTGGATGGTCTGGGCAATCATGCTGTCAATCTAGCGTTGGCGCTCGATCAGCACCACCCCCAACCCCCTCCTCTGAAGAGGAGGGGGCTTAGCAGGGGCGGCTAACCACTCCTCAGCTTCAGAAGGACGGGCTTTGACAAGGGCGGCTTGCTCCCCCTCCTCTTCAGAGGAGGGGGTTGGGGGGTGGTCAATCCCGCCTACCGCCCGCTGGTCAGCAGCACATCGACCACGCCCGGATCGGCCAGCGTGGACGTATCGCCCAGGTTGGCCGTATCCCCTTCGGCGATCTTGCGCAGGATGCGGCGCATGATCTTGCCCGACCGGGTCTTGGGCAGGCCGGGGGCGAAGTGGATCACATCGGGCGTGGCTATGGGGCCGATTTCCTTGCGGACCCATTGCACCAGTTCCTTGCGGGTTTTCTCGCTCGGCACTTCGTTGGCGTTGAGCGTGACATAGGCATAGATGCCCTGCCCCTTGATCTCGTGCGGCATCCCCACAACGGCCGCTTCGGCCACGCGGGCGTGAGCGACCAGCGCGGATTCGACTTCGGCGGTGCCCATGCGGTGGCCGGATACGTTGATCACATCATCGACGCGGCCCGTGATCCAGTAATAGCCGTCTTCATCCCGGCGGCAGCCGTCACCGGTGAAATACTTGCCGCGATAGGTGGTGAAATAGGTCTGGAAGAACCGCTCGGTATCGCCCCACACGCCGCGCATCTGGCCGGGCCAGCTTTGGGTGAGGCACAAGTTCCCTTCGGTCGCGCCGTCCAGCACCGCGCCTTCGGCATCAACGATCTGCGGCACCACGCCGAACATCGGCTTTGAGGCAGAACCGGGCTTCAGGTCGGTCGCGCCCGGCAGCGGAGTGATCATCGCCCCGCCGGTTTCGGTCTGCCACCAGGTATCGACAATCGGGCAGCGTTCATCGCCGACCACGCGCCAGTACCATTCCCACGCTTCGGGGTTGATCGGCTCACCCACGCTGCCCAGCAGGCGCAGGCTCTTGCGGCTGGTGCGCTTTACCCAGTCATCCCCTTCGCGCATCAGCGCCCGCAGCGCGGTCGGCGCGCCGTAGAAGATGTTGACCTGATGGCGGTCGACGATTTCCCAGAACCGGCTGTGATCGGGGTAGTTCGGCACCCCTTCGAACATCACCGTGGTCGCCCCGTTGGCCAGCGGGCCATAGACGACATAGCTGTGGCCCGTGACCCAACCGACATCCGCCGCGCACCAATAGATTTCGCCGGGGCGGTAATCGAACACGTAATGGTGCGTCATCGCCGCCCAGGTCAGGTAGCCGCCGGTGGTGTGCAGCACGCCCTTGGGCTTGCCGGTGGAACCAGAGGTATAGAGGATGAACAGCGGGTCTTCCGCGTTCATTTCCTCGGCCGAGCAGTCGGCCGGAACGGCTTCGCGGTGGTCGTGCCACCAGTGATCGCGGCCATCGGCCATCGTCACATCATTGCCAACATGACGCACGACCAGCACGGAACTGACCGAGGGGCAGTGCTCCAGCGCGGCATCGACGTTGGCCTTTAGCGGCACCTGTTTGCCGCCGCGCATCCCGGCGTCGGCGGTGATGACGATGTTGCTGTCGCAGTCCTGGATGCGGCCCGCCAGCGCCTCTGGCGAAAAGCCGCCGAACACGATCGAATGGATCGCCCCGATCCGGGTGCAGGCCAGCATCGCCACCGCCGCTTCGGGGATCATCGGCAGGTAGATCGTGATCCGGTCCCCCCGCCGCGCGCCCAGCGCCTTCAGCGTGTTGGCGAACCGGCAGACATCGGCGTGGAGCTGGCGATAGGTCAGGCGGCGCTGGTGTTCGCTGTCATCGCCTTCCCAGATGATCGCAACGGTATCGCCGCGTTCGGCCAGATGGCGATCAAGACAGTTGGCCGAAACGTTCAGCGTGCCATCGGGAAACCATTCGATCCCGAAATCGGCCTCGTCAAAGCTGGACTGGCCCAGTTTGGTCCACGGCTTGATCCAGTCCAGCCGTGCGGTCTGTTCGCGCCAGAACGCTTCCGGCTCCGCGATGGAGCGGCGGTACTGCTCCGCATAAGCAGCGGCATCGACATAGGCGCGCTTCGCCCATTCGGCGGGGACGGGATGCAGGGTGGCCATGGTGGTCCTCTCTCGGATTCGGGCTTTTGCCCAGTTAGGAACCGGACGGCGTGCCCGTCAATCGCGCGCCGTCATTCATACCAGCGTTGCCGCCAGCCATATGTGGACGCAACAGGGTTGCCCTGCACATCGGTCGCGGGCTTGAAGCGGAAACGTTGCATGGCCAGCGTGCAGGTGATGGCATTGGCCTGCGCATCCTTGCTGGGGCGGACGATCCGGCAGGCGGTGGGCTTGCCCTCGGCGCTGACGGTGATGGCGACGATGACGTAATCGTCCTTGCGCAGTTCACGCGTGTCACGGGGGTAATCCTTGGCGGAATTGATCGCGCCCGCGATCTTCTCGACCTTGCGGGTGAGGCCCCCACCCGAACCATTGCCGCCCGTGCCGCTGCCGGTGCCACTGCCCTGTCCGCCCGCGCCGGTCCCTGCCCCGGCGTCCTTCGCGCCCGATGCATTGGCGCTGCCGGTGCTGGCAGCCTTGGGCGCGGGGGCCTTGGCGAGGTCTACTTTAGGCTTGTCCGCCTTCACCTCGCGCGCGACGGCCTTCTTGCCCGCTTCGGCGGCGGCTCCGGCGCGTTCTGGCTCCTTGCTGGGTTCAGGTGCTGGCGGCGGGGTAACGACCGTGACCGAGAAGGTGGAGAGTACCGTCTTGGCCACTTGCGCGGTGAAATCGGGCGCAAAGGCGCGGATCAGGCCCAGCAGCGCCGCCACGTGCAGCAGCGCCACCAGCACGATCACGCCCAGCCGCGTACCGCGCGGGGCGGACAAGTCCGCAGGTTCCTCACTCATCGTTCAGTGGCGCCCCTTGTGGTGCTTGTCGGCCCGGAACTGGGTGTAACTGTCCAGCACCTTGCGCATCGCCTCGACGGCTTTCTGCCGTTCGCGCTCATCATCGATTTTCGAAAGCTCGCGCTTCAGGCCGGTGACGAATTCGGCATAGCTGTTCTGCCAGTCGCGCCCCAGTGCCTGGGTCAGATCGGTGCGACCGGTCTTCGTGCGCCGGGCCGGGGCGGCGGGCGGCAGGGCATAGCTTTCACCGATTTCCGGGGTGACGATCGTGCCGCCCAACTCGCGCGACTGGGCGAGCTGCCGCAGTTTCTCCAGCGCGTTCTGTTCGCCGTGGACCAGGAACAGGCTGCCCGCAATCGGCGCGCGGGCGGTGATCCAGTCCAGCAACTCGCCCTGATCGGCATGGGCGGAATAGCTGTCGATCCGGCGGATCGTGGCGCGGACCATCACGTCCTCGCCCGAAATGCGCACGCGCCCCGCTCCTTCCAGGATCACCCGGCCCAGCGATCCTTCGGCCTGATAGCCGACGAACAGCACCGTCGCCTCGCGCTTGTGCAGGTTGTGGACCAGATGGTGGCGGATGCGCCCGGCCTCGCACATGCCGGATGCCGCCATGATGATCGCGCCCGATACGGAATTGAGCCGGATCGATTCGGCCACGCTGTCCACAAAGTGAAAGCCCGGCTGCTTGAAGGTCTGTTCGCCGCTGAAATCCTGCAATTCCGCTGCGTGCTTTTCAAACACGCGCGTCGCCTGACTGGCGAGCGGGCTGTCGATGAACACCGGCACGTTGGGAATCGCGCCGCCGTGCATCAGTTCCGCGATGTCCAGCAGCAGTTCCTGCGTGCGCTCAAGCGCGAACGTCGGGATCACCAGATTGCCGCCCCGCGCCAGTGCGCCGCGGATTTCCGCTTCCAGCACCTTGCGCCGCCCCGCAATCGTCATCGGTTCGCGCGCGCGGTCGCCATAGGTGCTTTCGCAAAGCACGTGGTCGAACCCGGACGGGCCTTCGGGATCGGCGTGGAACGCCTTGTTATCCGGCCCCAGATCGCCCGAACACAGCACCCGCACCCCGCCCGCTTCCAGCTCGACCGAAGCGGAGCCCAGGATATGCCCCGCGTTCCACAGCCGCGCCCGGATGCCGGGGACCGGCTCGAACCATTCTTCCAGTTCCACCGGACTGGCCTGTCCCCACGCCGCGATGGCGTCAGCTTCGGTATAGAGCGGGTCGAACGGGTCTTCGCCCGCGCGGTCGCGGCGGCGGTTGCGCCGCGCGGTGTCGGCCTCCTGGATGCGGCCCGCGTCGGCCAGCATGTATTCCAGCAGGTCGGCGGTCGGCTGGGTACACCAGATCTTGCCGGTGAACCCTTCTGCCACCAGCCGGGGCAGCAGCCCGGAATGGTCGATATGGGCGTGGGTCAGGATCACCGCATCGACTTTGGCCGGGTTGAACCCGAACGCCCCCGCGTTCAGTCCCTCCAGCGTGCGCGACCCTTGGAACAGCCCGCAATCGACCAGAATGCGCCGGTCGCCCAGCGTGAATTCATGGCAGGAACCGGTCACGGTGCGCGCGGCCCCGTGCAGCGTCAGGGTCAGATCCTTGGTCATTTCCACAGACTGCCCCCGTTACCCGCCGGGGGCAAGCCCGCAGCCGGTCAGGCGGCGCGCAGGCCCGATACGGCCTTGGCCCCGCGATCCTGCGCGGACAGTCCGTCGAACACCGCGTCGATGATCCGGGCCAGCTTGTCGGTCGTCAGCCGGGGCATGATCAGTTCCATCGTGCCGATGTTGACGTAAACGTTGACCATCTGGTTCACCAGACTGAGCGCCTCGTCCACGGACAGCCCGGCGAAATAGCCCTCGCCCATCGCCTCGCCGATGATCTCGGCCAGGTAATGATCGCCCAGGTCGACATAGCTGCGGATCAACTCGAAGTGTTCCTTGCCCATTTCCACGTGCAGGGCGAAGGCGACGGGGTCTTGCTCCCACTCCGCCCGCATCAGCGCAAAGCGGCGGGCGAAGAATTCGTACATCTTGCGGCGCGGCGGCAGATCGCTGCCGACCACCTGCTCCATGATGTCCAGCATCGGCTGGAACCAGCGCCCGGCCACCGCCTCGATCAGGGCCTCCTTGCTGTCGAAATAGCGATAGAGGTTGGCGGGCGACATGTTGGCCCGCGCGGCCACTTCGGCCACGGTCAACGCGCTCGATCCACGCTCGTCAATCAGGCCGATGACCAGATCGATCAGCTGCTCCCGCCCGGCTTCGATATCGCTCTGCGGACGCGCCATTGATCCAACTCCCCGAAGGCCTATGGGGTAAATATAAATGCATGGCGCGGGAATTCAAGAAACTGTCTTATTCGCACAATACGCACGGCTGCCGCCCCATTGCCCCGCGCCCCGGCCCGACCTAGGAACGCTGCATGTTCGAATCCCTCCCCCGCCGCCGCCGTCTTGCCCGTCTGCTCCCCATCCTGCTGCTGCCTGCGCTGGCGGCATGCGGCGCGCAGGGGCGCGTCGCGTCGAGCGCCCCCGCCGCTGCGCCGGTCACGGTGGGGATCATCGCGCTGAACGATTTTCATGGCGCGCTGGAGCCGCCCCGCACGGCGGTTGCCGCGCCCGATGGCAAAGGCGGCACCGTGCAGGTTCCCGCTGGCGGCGCGGCCTGGCTGGCCAGCGCGGTGGACAGCGTGCGCGGCCAGTACGCCCACAGCCTGACAGTGGCGGCAGGCGACCTGACCAGCGCATCGCAACTGGCATCGTCGATCTATCTGGATGAACCGGCGGTCGGCGCGATGAACCGCATCGGACTGGATTTCAACGCGGTCGGCAATCACGAATTCGATCGTGGACGGCAGGAATTGCTGCGTCTTCAAAATGGGGGCTGCGAACAGTTGACCGCGCGCGCGCCATGCCAGGTCGAACCGTTCAAGGGCGCCCGCTATCAGTATCTCGCCGCCAGCACGCTGACCGAAACCGGCCAGACCCTGTTCCCCGCCAGCGCGATCCGCAGCTTCGGCACCGGCAAGACGCAAGTGAAGATCGGTGTGATCGGCCTGACGCTGAAGGAAACGCCTGATCTGGTTTCCCCCGGCGGCGTCAAGGGGCTGACCTTCGCGGACGAGGCAGACAGCATCAACGCACTGGTGCCCGGCCTGAAAGCCCAGGGCGCGGCGGCCATCGTGGTGATGATCCACCAGGGCGGCGGACAGGACCCCGCCGCAGACCCCAGCGGCTGCGAAGGGTTCAACGGCGCGATCCGCCCGATCCTGGACCGGATGGACACGCGGGTTGACGTGGTGGTGTCCGGCCACACGCACCGCAGCTATGTCTGCGATTATGGCCGCTACAACCCGGACCGGCCGTTCCTGCTGACCAGTGCCGGTTCGGCCGGAACACTGGTGACCGACATCGCACTCGACATCGATCCCGCCACACAGAAGGTCGTGGCCCGGCGCGCCCGCAACGTCATCGTGCAGAGCGCACCCTTCACCGGCAGCCGGGGCGCGGTGGCCAATACCGATGCCTATCCGCGCTTTGCCCCCCGCGCCGATGTGGCTGCCTATGTCCAGACGTATGTCGATGCGGCGCAAGTCTTTTCCCGGCGCACCGTCGGGCAGGTGGCCGGGCCGGTCAGCGGGCGGGCGATGGGCTATCTGATCGCCGACGCCCAACTGGCCGCCACCCGCGCGGCAGGCGCCCAGATCGCCTTTACCAACCCGTTCGGCGTGCGCGCCAGCCTGATCCCCGCCCCGGACGGCAGCCTGACCTTTGGCGATCTTTATGCCGTGCAGCCGTTCAACAACACGCTGGTGACGCAAACGATGACCGGTGCACAGTTGAAAGCCGTGCTGGAACAGGGTTTCGACAGCAATGGCCCGGAACAGGTGCTGGCCCCGTCCGCCGGGTTCACGTTCCACTATGACCGGCGGCGGCCGATGGGCGACCGGATCGTGGCGATGGCGCTGGACGGTGCGCCGATCGATCTGGCAGCCAGCTACCGCGTGACCACCAACAGCTTTCTGGCGGGCGGCGGTGACACGTTCACCGGCTTTGCCGCACAGCGCGACGCGGTGATCGGCATCAGCGACCTGGAAGCGACCGAGGCCTGGGTCAAGGCTCTGCCCGCCCGCGCCGTGCCCGCTGCCGACCGGACGTTCGACGCCGACCGCTGATCCGGCTCAGGACGTCTGGCGCGCCACCGCCAGCCCGCAGGCAACGAACCCCTGCGGGTCGCTATTTTGGCGTGTGCGGCGCGAACGGAAAGTCGGCAGATCGCGGCGCGCTTGCAACGGGCGGACAAACGACTCGCATTTCGGCGCGAAACCGGCTAGGCGCCGTTCGCACTTGCGGCATAAATGGTCATTCGTGAAAGTTCAGGCCAATTGCCGTGCAAGGCTGTATACCAATCCCATTGGACAGCTTCCTGACTTATGCGGGCCATGCCCGCTGACTTGCGAGATATATGACTTTTAACGGAATTCCCGACGCCCTGAGCCAGGCATTGACCGGCCATGGCTATACCGCCCTGACCCCCGTCCAGTCGGCGGTAATCGAAGACGAAGCGCGCGGACGCGATCTGGTGGTGTCTGCCCAGACCGGTTCGGGCAAGACGGTGGCCTTTGGCATCGCCATGGCGGACGAATTGCTGGCCGAAGGCGGCGTGCTGCCCCCCGCTGGCGCGCCGCTGGCGCTGGTGATCGCCCCGACGCGCGAACTGGCCCTGCAGGTCGCGCGCGAACTGGACTGGCTCTATGCCGGGACCGGGGCCAAGATCGCCGCCTGCGTTGGCGGGATGGACCCGCAGCGCGAACGCCGCACGCTGAATTACGGCGCGCATCTGGTGATCGGCACGCCGGGCCGCCTGCGCGACCATCTGGAGCGCGGCGCGCTGGACCTGTCGGCGCTGCGCACCATCGTGCTGGATGAAGCGGACGAAATGCTCGACATGGGCTTCCGCGAAGACCTTGAGGAAATCCTCGACGCGACGCCGGAAGGCCGCCGCACGCTGCTGTTCTCGGCCACCATGCCCAAGCCGATCGTGGCGCTGGCCCGCCGGTACCAGAACGATGCGCTGCGCATTTCGACCGTGGGCGAAGATCGCGGGCATGGCGACATCAGCTATCAGGCGATCACCGTTGCCCCGGCGGACATCGAATCCGCCGTGGTCAACCTGCTGCGCCTGCACGAAGCGGAAACCGCGATCCTGTTCTGCGCCACGCGCGACAACGTCCGCCGCCTGCACGCCACGTTGCAGGAACGTGGGTTCGCCGCTGTCGCCCTGTCGGGTGAGCACAGCCAGAACGAGCGCAACAACGCGCTGCAAGCGCTGCGTGACCGCCGCGCCCGCGTCTGCGTGGCGACCGACGTCGCCGCGCGCGGGATCGATCTGCCCTCGATCACGCTGGTCGTGCACGTGGAAATTCCGCGCGATGCCGAAACGCTCCAGCACCGTTCGGGCCGCACCGGCCGCGCCGGCAAGAAGGGCACCGCAGTGCTGATCGTGCCGTTCCCGCGCCGCCGCCGGGTGGAAATGATGCTGCGCGGCGCGCGCATCCCGGCTGAATGGGTTGAGGCACCGACGCCCGAAACGATCCGCGCGGCGGACCGCGAACGGCTGATGGAAAAGCTGCTGGAGCAGGTCGAGGCGGAACCCGACGATCTGGAAATCGCCCGCGCCCTGCTGGAACAGCGCAGCGCCGAAGACCTCGCCGTGGCGCTGGTTCGCTCGTACCGCGCCTCGCTGCCGCAGCCGGAAGAACTGATCGCCGGTTCACCCGATGCCCAGCGCGCCGCGCAGATGGACAAGCACCGCCCCGGCTTTGACGACGTGGTCTGGTTCAAGATGGACGTGGGCCGCCGCCAGAACGCCGATCCGCGCTGGATCCTGCCGGTGCTGTGCCGCCGCGGGCACATCACCCGCAATGAAATCGGCGCGATCCGCATCGCTGCCAATGAAACCCACTTCCAGATCCCGCGCATGATTGCCGACCGCTTCCTGCAAGCTGTCGCCCGCACCGCCGATCAGGATGGTGAGGACGAAAGCGGCATCCGCATCATCGCGTCGGAGGAAAGCCCGCGCGAAATGGCGCGTACCAATCGCCACGCCGGCCCGCGCGAAGGCACCAGCCGCGACCGTCCGGCCCGCGACGCCTGGCCGCGCGACAATGCCCCGCGCGAACATGCACCGCGTGAGCATACGCCCCGTGAGCAGGCCCCGCGCGAATACACCCCCCGTGAACAGGCTCCCCGTGAACAAGCTGCTCGCGATCCGTCCGCCCCGCGCAAGCAACTGGGCGCGCGCCCGTTCAACGAGCGTCCGCAAGGCGACCGGCCCAAGCCGCATGGCCCCAAGTCGTTCGGCAAGGGTCGCGCTGGCCCCGGCGGCAACTTCCGCAAGGGTCCGCCGCGCAAGGGGCCGCGTCCTTAAGTTCTGTGTGATATGAACCGACCCATAAAGCCCCTCCCCACTGGGGAGGGGCTGACCTTACCTATATTGGCCGGATCGCCATCACTTCGATGGCATCCGGCTGACCCCCAAAATCGGCGAAGTCGCCCGCCTCGCAGCCCAACAGGGCGCGGGCGAGCGGGGCGGTGAAGGCAATCCGCCCCTCGCCCGCATCGGCCTCATCATGGCCAACGATCTCCAGCGCGCGCGGCTTGCCGTTCAGGGCAAACTCCACCCGGCACCCGAATGCGGCCACGGTGCCATCCGGCACCGGCGCCAGCTGCGCCGTCGCCAGCCGCTGCTGGACATAGCGCAAGTCACGCTTCGCCGCGTTCAGCGCAGATTCCTCGGTCAGCGTCGCCACCAGCGCGGCCAGTTCGGACTCCCGCGCTTTCAGCAAGTCCAGCCCGCGCGCTGTGACCAGATTCGGCCCCGGCGGGATCGGCACTTCGAACTTCGGCTCAAGGTGCTCCTCATCCCCGTCACGGCGAAAGGCGACGCTCATGCCGCGGCCGCCTGCGCGACTTCCAGCGCCTCGCCCGCTTCCAGCCAGGCCAGTTCCGCCGCCTCCAGGTCCGCCGCGACCTTGCCGCGCCGGATCGACAATTCGCCCATTTTCAGCTTGGCCAGATCGGCCCGCGCGCTGGCGGGATCGAACATCGCGCGGTCAATCTCGCTCAGCAGCGCCTGCGTCTTGTTGAGGTGCGTCTCGGCCTCGCTCAGCTTCTTCTTGAGCGCGCGCAGCTCCTCGCGCGCCTGCGCATTGGCGCGGCGGTCCTGCTTGCCGCCTTTCGCCTTGCCATCGCCCGCAGAGGCATCGCGTGGCTGGTTCCGGCCCAGCACGAAGTCGATGTAATCCTCGATACTGCCGGGATATTCCTTGGCCGTCCCATCATCGACCAGCACCAGCCGGTCGGCGGTCAATTCCACCATGTGCCGGTCGTGGCTGATCAGGATCACCGCCCCGGTATAAGTGTTCAGAGCCTGCACCAGTGCCTCACGCGCATCAACGTCAAGGTGGTTGGTCGGCTCGTCCAGGATCAGCAAATGCGGCGCATCGCGGGTCACCAGCGCCAGCGCCAGCCGCGCCCGCTCCCCGCCCGACAGGGTGCCGACCTGCGCCGTCGCGCGGTTGCCGGAAAAGCCGAACCGGCCCAGTTGCGCGCGCACGGCGGCGGGCGTCTTGCCGTCCATCGCGCGGGTCATGTGTTCCAGCGGGGTGGCATCCCCAGCCAGTTCTTCGACCTGATACTGCGTGAAATAGCCGATCTGCATCTTGCCGGTCGCGGTCATGGCCCCTTCCATCGGGGTCAATTGCGCGGCCAGCAGGCGGGCCAGCGTGGTCTTGCCGTTGCCGTTGCGGCCCAGCAGCGCGATCCGGTCATCCGGATCGATCCGCAAGTTCAGCCGCCGCAGGATTGGCGTATCCGCCGCATAGCCGACCGCCGCCAGATCGAGCGTGATCAGCGGGGGGCGCAGTTCACTGGGATTGGGGAAATCGAACGCCAGCGACGGGTCCTCGATCAGCGCGGTGATCGGCTGCATCTTGGCCAGCATCTTGGCGCGCGACTGGGCCTGCTTGGCGGTGGAGGCGCGGGCGCTGTTGCGCGCGACATAGTCCTGCAACTTCGCCCGCTGCGCATCCTGCGATGCCTTGGCAGCGGCCAGCTGCGCCGCGCGTTCGGCGCGCTGGCGTTCAAAGCTGTCATAGCTGCCGGGATACAGCGTCAGCTTGCCGCCCTGCAGGTGCAGGATATGATCCACTACGTTGTTCAGCAGGTCGCGTTCGTGGCTGATGACGATCAGCGTGCCGGGGTAGGACTTCAGGAAGTTTTCCAGCCACAGCGTCGCTTCGAGGTCGAGGTGGTTCGACGGTTCGTCGAGCAGCAGGACGTCGGGCGCAGAGAACAGCAACGCGGCCAGCGCGACGCGCATCTTCCAACCGCCCGAAAAACTGTCGAGCGGGCGGCCCTGCATCTCCTCGTCGAACCCCAGCCCGATCAGGATGCGCGCGGCGCGCGACGGGGCGCTGTAGGCGTCGATCGCCAGCAGGCGTTCATGGACGTCGCCCAGCCGGTCCGGATCGTGGCAGGTTTCGGATTCTTCCAGCAGCGCCAGCCGCTCCACATCGGCGGCCAGCACGGTGTCGAACGGGGTCGAAGTGCCACTGGGGGCCTCCTGCGCGATATAGCCCAGCCGCATGCCACGCGGCATGTCGATCTCGCCGTCGTCCGGCTCGATCTCGCCGATGATCGCTTTCACCAGCGTGGATTTGCCCGCGCCGTTGCGGCCGATCAGGCCTACTTTCCCGCGCGGGGGGATCGCCGCACTCGCGCGGTCGATGATATCGCGCCCGCCGAGGCGCACGGTAAGACCCTGGATCGTCAACATGGCCGCGCGCCTAGCAGGTGCGCGGCCAAAGCCCAAGCCGCCAGACGGAAGTCGGACGCTGTTTCGGTGACCCTGAAACAGCTGCGGCACCGGCCCGCTCCCCCGCCCGGCCACCCATAGGGTACTATCGTT
>JAYRDH010000009.1:0-68941 GCA_041909515.1 Novosphingobium sp.
TGAGGAACTGCACCGGCTGGCGCTGGGCTTCATCGCGCGGGGTGTGACGAAGCTGCGCCTGACCGGCGGCGAGCCGCTGGTGCGGCGCGACATGATCGAACTGGTCGAGGCGCTGGGCCGCAAGGTGGGCGATGGGCTGGCGGAGCTGACGCTTACCACCAACGGCACCCGGCTGGCCGAATTTGCCGATGCCATCGCGGCGGCAGGCGTGCGGCGGATCAACGTTTCGCTCGATACGCTGGACCGCGCGACTTTTGCCCGGCTGGCCCGGCGCGATTCACTGCCGCAAGTTCTGGACGGGATCGCCGCTGCGCGGGCGGCGGGTTTGCAGGTCAAGCTCAACACCGTTGCGCTGAAGGGCCTTAACGAGGGTGAACTGCCAGATCTGATCGCGTGGGCACACGGGCAGGGGATGGACCTGACCCTGATCGAGGTCATGCCGCTGGGCGAGGTCGAGGCGGACCGGTTCGACCACTACCTGCCGCTCACCACCGTGCGGGCGGCGCTGGAGCGGCGCTTCACGCTCACCGACAGTGCGCATCGCACCGGCGGCCCGGCGCGTTACGTCGACGTGGCGGAAACGGGCGGGCGGCTGGGGTTGATCACGCCGCTGACCAACAACTTCTGCGATGGCTGCAACCGGGTGCGGGTGACGGCGACGGGGCAACTCTTTGCCTGCCTGGGCGGGACGGAGCGGGTGGACCTGCGCACCGCGCTGCGGTCCGACGATCCCGATGGGGCCTTGTCGGCCGCGCTCGACACGGCCATGCGGATCAAGCCGCTGCGCCATGCCTTTGCGATTGACCGGCCCGGCGCGGCCCCGGCGCTGGCGCGGCATATGTCGATGACCGGGGGATAAGTGCTGGCGAAACTGGTCTGCCGGGGGCGGTGAGCTGGTGGTTGCGCCGGGGCCGTTCGATCCCCCGCTGGACCGCTGGGCCTAGCGCGCGAGTCGTTCACCCAATTCGCCAACCACCTGGTCCTGCCGCGCCACCAGCGACATGACCGCATCGCGCGCGGCGGCAATGTCGCGGGCATCGGCGGTGGCGATTCGCGCGGCGGCATAGAGTTCGTCCAGTTCCGCCAGCGCCACCATCGCATCGCTGCGTGCCGATTCGAGCTGTGACAGCCCGACCGAGGCCACTGCCCAGCTTTCACTGCCCAGCGTGGCACCGGTTGCGGCGTTGACGAGGGTGCGGGCCTGCGCCTCGCGCGCGGAGAACCGGGCATCGGCGGCGCGCGCGGTGGCGACCAGCGAATCGAGTCGGCCCAGAACCTCTGCCGATGGGGCCAGGCCGGGCTGAATACTGGCGGTAACCGGCAGCGCCGTGCCGCTCATCCGCTCGGCCGGACGGCGGGCGAGCGAGGGGTATTCGGCAATGTCGTTGGCGCAGGCGGCCAGCGAAAGCGCGCTTGCGGCCAGCAGCATAATAGAGGAGGAGCGGTGCATCGCATGGCCATAGCACGGCACACGCAGACTGCCATAGGGCGTGACTTTCCAGCGCTTCCGGCGTTGACAGCCCGGCGGCCTTGCACTATCGGCGGCCCTTCTTCCGGACCCCTGCCGTTCAGGTGGGGCGTCTGGCGCAGTGTTCGAAAGCGGGCGTTGCGGTCAGGATTAACGAACGGATACGATAAGATGTTCGCAGTTGTGCGCACGGGCGGCAAGCAATACCGGGTTGCCGCCGGAGACAAGATCGCGGTTGAGAAGCTGGCTGGCGAAGCCGGTGAAACCATCACGCTGAGCGACGTTCTGCTGGCCGGCGACGGCGGCGAAGTGAAGGATGCTGCGGGCGTTGTCGTCTCGGCTGAGATCATCGCCCAGGCGAAGTCGGAAAAGGTGATCGTTTTCAAGAAGCGTCGCCGTCACAACTATCGTCGCAAGAACGGCCACCGCCAGCAGATGACGCTGCTCCGCATCGTCGCCGTGGGCGGCGAAGCAACCAAGGCTGCGCCCAAGAAGGCTGCCGCCAATAAGGCCGAACCGGCCGCAGTTGCTGAATAAGAATCCGGAGTAGTTCGAGATGGCACATAAGAAAGCAGGCGGCTCTTCGCGTAACGGTCGCGACTCAGCGGGCCGCCGCCTTGGCGTGAAGAAGTTCGGCGGTCAGGAAGTGATCGGCGGCAATATCATCATCCGTCAGCGCGGGACTCGCGTGTACCCCGGCGCCAACGTCGGCATGGGTAAGGATCACACCTTGTTCGCGCTGACCGAAGGCCGCGTGCGCTTCCACGATGGGAAGCTTGGCCGCAAGTACGTGTCGGTTGACATGGCTGTCGCCGCCGAATAAGCGGATGGTCGATAAAGGGCCATCCTGACGGGATGGCCCAGTCGGCACCAGAAGCCGACTTTGCAAGGGAGCGGGCCAGGCCTGTCTCCCTTTTTTCGTGCTCCCTTTGGCTGGTTTTCCGACTGGTATCGGTGCGGGCTGGTGCGGCCCGGCTCCGCCGAGGAAAGCCGTAATGGCAATGTCACGCAAGGCCCCTACGCGGGCTGCGGGGCGACGAAGGGAGTGCGATCAAATGTTTATTCGCAGCGAACGGCTGTTCCTGCGGCCTGGCTGGCCGGAGGATTGGGAAGAACTGCTGGGCGGCATCGCTGACGAGGCGGTGGTCCGCAATCTGGCGCAGGCACCGTGGCCCTACACCGCGGACGACGCCCGCGCCTTCCTGCGCCAGCCGCAGGATCCGCGCCTGCCGAACTTTTTCGTAACGCTGCCGACCAGCGCCGCACCGGCCGGGATCATCGGCGGGATTGCGCTGATGCGCGGTGAGAGCGGGGCGGAACTGGGCTACTGGATCGCGCCTGACCATTGGGGGCAGGGCTATGCCACCGAGGCCACGCGCGCGGTTCTGGGTCTGGCGCGGACGCTGGGGCATCGCCGGGTGACGGCGGGGCCGTTCACCGACAATCCCGCTTCGGCGCGGGTGCTGCGCAAGGCCGGCTTTCGCCCGACCGGTGAAATGCGCGCCTGCTATAGCCGCGCGCGCGGGCGCACGGTGCCAGCCGCCATCCACGCGATCGAGCTGGGGGAACCCGGCAGCTGCGACGGCGGCGACGATGGCGTTCCGGCCATGCGCGCCGCCTGAACCCAACAAAAAGGCCCCGAACCAGCGCGGTTCGGGGCCCTTTCTTTTCTGAGGAATACGCTCAGGCCGATTGGAGCCGGGCGTCCTGAAACTCGCTGTCGGCCTTGCCGATGAGGGCGCGGTCGTCGTGGTTCCAAGGGTGGAAGCCGGGCATGAAATAGGCGAACCAGGCCGGGATGATCCGGCGCAGCACGCCGGGAGTGCCCAGCAGGTACCAGGCCAGCTTCAGCTTCACTTTCGGACCCGTCAGCCCGTCTTGCGCCAGCAGTTCCAGCGTGTCGTTCCAGCGGTTGCGGATGAAGTTCATGGTGATGACCAGCATCATCAGCGATTTCAGCTTCCAGCGGCGCCAGCGGCTCCAGTCGCGGGTGGCATGGCGGAAAGTGTCGAACGCGACGCCCTTGTGCTCGATTTCCTCGATCGCGTGCCAGCGCCACATCGCCACGGTTTCCGGCTCACCCCCGGCAAAGTGCTGCGGATTGGCGAGGAATTCGTGCGCCATCATCGCGGTATAGTGTTCCAGCGCCATCGTCGCGGTCAGGTTCACGATGGCCGGGCGCTGCTTGATCATCGCCATCAGCTCTTCCAGCCGGGCGTCGATCTTCGACAGGTCATAGCCGGCATCAACCGCTGCCTTGTTGAACACAACGTGTTCGCGGGTGTGGTTGATTTCTTGGCGAACGAAAGCGCGGATTTCTTCTTCCAGCTTGGGCGGCACGCCATCACGGTGCGCCTTTACCGCTTCGATGAACATCGCCTCGCCGCGCGGGAACGTCGCCGACAGCGCGTTGTGCCAGGCGGTGGCGATGGGATCATTGTTCAGCCACCAGCGGCCCGGCTGCTTTGACCGGCCAAAGCGCCGGTCACGAATGGTAATCACCAGATCGTCCGGCGTGGGCGTGGCCAGACCAGCTACAGGAGTTACGGCCACAGGCACCTTGCCCGATTGGGCGGTGGGTTCTAGGGCGGGGGTGGGTTCCAGGGGGAACTTCGTCGGTGCGTTCATGCCGCTGAAAATAGAGTAACTGACACCAATGTCAATAAGGAAGCGCCTTACCCAGGAAGAGAGCCGCATGGCTGCCCTGGAAGCCGCACGCGCGCTGCTGATCGAACTGGGGCCGCAGGCCGTCACGCTGAAGGCCGTCGCATCGCGAATCGGGCGGACTCACGCCAACCTGCTGCACCATTTCGGATCGGCGGCGGGCTTGCAAAAGGCGCTGGCCGAACATCTGGCCGTTACCATTTGCGCCACGATCGAGGATGCGGTGATCGCGAGCCGCACCGGCCAAGGGTCCCCGCGCGATGTTGTCGACCTGACGTTTGACGCCTTTGACAAGGAAGGCGGCGCGGCGCTGGCCAGCTGGATGCTGGTCAGCGGGAACGAGGACGCGCTCGACCCGATTGTTGATGTGATTCACGATCTGGTGACCGGGCTGGACGATTTCGGATCGGGGCAGATGCGCGACACGACTCATGCCCTGTGCCTGCTGGCGCTGGGCGATGCGCTGATGGGCGGAGCGCTGACGCAATCGCTGGGCCTGCTACGCAGTTCGGCGCGCGATACCGCAGAAAAGATGCTGGTTGAGGCCGCAGAGCAAGCCGGAATCGTGGTGCCGGGGACGGCGGGTTAGGCCAGATTGAGCCAATCCGGCCGCCATTCGGGCGCGATGTCTTCTACCCGCCGGTGATCGACCGCCAGCCCCAGTTCCGGATAGACCGCCCGTTGCCGCGCCGGATCGGACTGTTCCAAAGGCACGACTACCAGCCGCCGGTTGACCTTTTGCCGCCAGTTCATCCGCGCGGTGTTTTCCTGGCCGACATAGCAGCCCTTGGTAAAGCTGACCCCATTCAGTTCCGCCGCGTTGCATTCCAGCCAGAGCAGGTCGGCTAGCTCCGCCGCGCCTTCGCACACGCCCAGGCTCAGCCGGTGTGCCAGCCATGCCGCGTCTGCCGAAGCGCCATCCGGCACGCCGAGCCAGCGCTGGCCCAGCGCGGGCAGGCGCGGATCGGGGGCAGGGCCATTGCCCGCCTGCCAGTGCGCGGCCAGCGAATCGTCGCGGGCGATGCCGATCTTGCGGCGCAGGCGATAGAGCGACAGGCGCTTGGCCAGCGCGTCGGCGCTCGCCGCTTCGCAATCCAGCAGCAGATCCGCGCCGTCACCATGAACCAGAAAATCGAACAGCACTTTGCCCTGCGGAGAGAGGAGCGCGGCCCAGACCGGCAGTGCGCCGGATACGTCCTGCGTCACCAACCCTTGCAGAAAGGCGCGCACGTCCTCGTCCGGTTCAGTCGGGGACAGGCGGATCAGGGCGCGGGCGGTCAGGCGGGTTGCAGTCATGGATGACAGATAGGGGGCGCTTTGCCTAAGGGGAAGGGATGACCAGCCCGACTCGCCTGACGATCCGCCGCCCCGATGACTGGCACGTGCACTTGCGCGATGGTGCGCTGCTGGCGGGGGTCGCGCCATGGACCGCGCGCCAGTTCGCCCGCGCCATCGTGATGCCCAACCTCTCGCCGCCGATGACGGACGTCGCCGGAGTGTCGGCCTATCGCGACCGGATCATGGCGGCATTGCCGGCGGGCAGCGATTTCACCCCGCTGATGACGCTGTACCTGACCGATTCGACCGATCCGGAGGAAGTCGCGCGCGGGTTTGCGGCGGGCGTGTTCGTCGCGGCAAAGCTCTATCCGGCGCATGCCACCACGGGTTCCGCCCACGGCGTGACCGACGTTGCGAACATCCGCGCCGTGCTGGAAAAAATGCAGGACATCGGCATGCCGCTGCTGGTCCACGGTGAAGTGACCGAGGCGCATGTCGACATTTTCGACCGCGAAGCAGCGTTCATCGACCGCACGATGACCGCGCTGGTCCGGGATCTGCCCGCGCTGAAGATCGTGTTCGAGCATATCACGACCGAGGAAGCGGCCCAGTTCGTGGCCGAGGCGAGTGACAAAGTCGCCGCGACGATCACCCCGCAGCATTTGCACCTCAACCGCAACGCCATGCTGGTCGGCGGCATTCGTCCGCACGCCTATTGCCTGCCGGTGGCCAAGCGGGAGAAGCACCGGCTGGCGCTGCGCAAGGCGGCGACGTCGGGCAGCGCGAAGTTCTTTCTGGGCACCGACACCGCGCCGCACGCCAAGCACCTGAAGGAAGCGGCCTGCGGCTGTGCCGGGCTGTTCAACGCGCCCTTCGCGCTGGAAAGCTATGTCACGGTGTTCGATGCTGAAGGGGCGCTCGACAAGTTCGAGGCGTTTGCATCGGAAAACGGCCCGCGTTTTTACGGGTTGCCGCTGAACGACGGCACGGTGACGCTGGAACGTGGCGACGTGGTGGTGCCGGAGGTGATTGACGCGAACGGGACGGCGATCGTGCCGTTCCATGCGGGTGAAACATTGGGCTGGCGGCTGGTTTAGGCTGCCCGCGCGGCCTGTCGCTTGGCCAGCAGGTCCCACACGAACAGGACAATCGCGCACCAGATCAGGATGAAGCACGCTACCTGCGTGGTGCTGAGCGGTTCGGACGAGAGGAAGAACGCCTGCACGAACACCATCGTCGGGCCGATGTACTGGACCATGCCCAGCACGGAATAATCCATCCGCTGCGTTGCCACCGCAAACAGGATCAGCGGCACGGCCGTGACCAGCCCGGCGCAGGCCAGCAGCAGGCTGAGCGGCAGGTCATGGCCGAACGCAATGCCCTGCGGCGTGAGCGCGGCCCAGCCGATCAGGCCCATGGCCAGCGGCAGCAGGACAATGGTTTCCACCGTCAGCCCGGATAGCGAGCCCACCGGCGTCAGCTTGCGCACCAGCCCATAGCCGCAGAACGACAAGGCCAGCGCCAGGCTGATCCCCAGCATGTCGAGTGCGTCCCACGCCAGCAACGATACCCCCGCCGCCGCCAGCGCGACGCCGGTCCATTGCCGGTTGCTCAGCCGTTCGCCCAGGAACAGCGTGCCAGCCAGCACGTTGGCCAGCGGGTTGATGTAATAGCCCAGGCTGGCGGCGAACACGTGGCCCTGCTGGATCGCGACGATATAGGTCAGCCAGTTGGTTGCGATCAGCAGCGCGCTGAGCGTGAGCAGCCCCAGCACGCGGCGGTTGGTCAGCGCGGCCCACAGTTCCTTTGACTGGCCCGCCACCGCGACGAACAGCGCGCAGACCGGCAGCGTGAACAGGATGCGCCAGCCGACGAATTCGAACGGCGGCACCGTCTTGAACAGCACCAGGTAGAGCGGCAGCAGACCCCAGATGAGGTGTGCGCCAAGCGCGAAGGGCAGGCCGCTTTTGCGCGGCGCGGGTTGATCGTGTTCCATCCGCTCGCCGCGCTAGCGAAGAAAAATCATCGCGACACGAAAAATGTGCCTTCCTGACAGAGCGGTTGCTATTCGTTCAGGTTGAGGGGCTTATTGATGAATGCAAGAGATCAGGAGAACGATCATGTCAAAGTTCCTCAAGACTGCCGCCCTTGCACTGACTGTTCCCGCCGTGCTGGCCACCGCAATGCCTGCCGCCGCCCGCGACTGGGACGATCGCGGCGGCCGCTGGGAACAGCAGGGCCGACATGACCGCTATGAAGGCCGCCATGAATCCCGCCGGGGCGATTACCGCCGCGACCGGGCCTATGGCGACTATGGCCGCTATCAGACCCGCGTCCGCTATGACGAACCGGTCTATGCCAACACCCGCGTCTGGCACGGTGACGATGGCCGGTACTATTGCCGCCGCAGCGACGGCACGACCGGGCTGGTGATCGGCGGTGTGGCCGGGGCACTGATTGGCCGCGAAGTGGCCGGGCGCCGGGGTGACCGCACCGCCGGAGCACTGCTCGGCGCGGTCGGCGGGGCCTTGCTGGGCCGCGCGGTTGATCGCGGCGGTTCCAGCTGCCGCTAAGCTTTTTCACGGGAATCCCCTCTCCCTGAACCTTGCGCCTCCGGGTCCGTGCGATCCGGGGGCGCTTTCTTGTTAACCAGCGGTGGGTTAGGGGAGAGGTCATGTCCGCCCCCCGCGTCATGCTTCTGTCAGCCGCGTTGCTGCTCACCGCTTGCGGTTCGGGCAAGCAGGAGGCGGACCCGCTGGCCGAGCGCGACCCGGCGGTCACTGCCGCGCTGGCCGATCCGCTGATGGCGGACCCGGACCTGACCAGCCAGAACCGGGGTAACGCCGTGCTGACCGGCGGTGGTCCGGCGGCGAGTGAAATCCCGCCGTTCAAGCGCGGTCAGGCCGAACGCGATGCCGCTCGCGTTGCCGCGCTCGCCATGGTGGGCGGGACTTTGCGCGCGGCCCCTGCGGCCAGCGCGGAGCAGGACGCTTCGCCGGCCGACGCGGCCACTGCCGCCGCGCTGGTGCGGGCCTTGCCGTGGGGGCGGGCCTGCGCCGACCAGCTGGGCTATACCGCCAGCTGGGCCGCGAAAATGCCGCCCGCCCTGCCGGTCTATCCCCGCGCGCACGTTCAGGAGGCGGCGGGCAGCGATGCCCCCGGCTGCCGGATTCGCGCGATCAATTTCCAGACGCCGGTGCCCGCCAGCGAAGTCGTGGAGTTCTATGCCACCATGGCGGGCAAGGGCGGCTATGCCCTGACCGCAGGCCGGGCCGGGGCCGACCTGACGCTGACCGGGACAACGGGTGGCGGTGTCTTTGCGCTGTTCGTGCGGGGCGGGGCGGGCCTGACCGAGGTCAACCTGGTCACCGCCGCGCGCTGATCAGCTTTCGCGCAGGCCCACGCCGATCATCGCGCGCGGCTGCTCCATCTCGTTCGAGGCGACCGGATAGGCGCAGTAATCCGCCGCGTAATAGGCGCTGGGGCGATGGTTGCCCGACAGGCCCACGCCGCCGAACGGCGCGGCCGAGGAGGCGCCGTTGGTCGGGCGGTTCCAGTTGATCACCCCGGCGCGAATGTTCGCCCAGAACCGGTTGTATTCCGCCGGGGTGCCGCCCACCAGCGATGCCGACAGGCCAAACCGGGTATTGTTCGCCTCGGCAATCGCCTCGTCAAAGTCGGCCACGCGGACCACTTGCAGCAGCGGGCCGAACAGTTCGACATCCGGGCGGTCCTTCACTCCGGTCACGTCGATGATCGCGGGCGAGAGGAACGGCAGGTCGTCACGCGGGCGGACCAGATGCTTGATCGCCTTGCCGCCGTGGCTGAGCAGGTAGAGGAAGCTTTCGGTCAGCCCGTCCGCGCTTTGGTTGTCGATCACCGGGCCCATGAACGGGGCGGGATCGTCAAACGGCGCGCCGACGATGATTCGGTCGGCCAGGCGCTTCACTTCGGCGATCACGGCGTCGTACATCGTTGACTTGATGATCAGGCGGCGCCCGGCGGTGCAGCGCTGCCCGGCGCTGGTGAAGGCCGATTGCACCACCAGCGCGGCGGCATCCGTGATCTTCGGCGTGTCCCACAGCACGATGGGGTTGTTGCCGCCCATTTCCAGCGCGACGATCTTGTCCGGCCGCGCGGCCAGCTTGCGGTTGATGGCGATGCCTGCGTGCGCGCTGCCGGTGAACAGCACACCGTCGATCCCTTCATGCGCGACCAGGGCCTGCCCTTCTTCTGGGCCGCCGACCAGCAACTGGACGATGGCGGCGGAAATCCCGGCGCGGTGAAAGCATTGCAGCAGCGCCTCGGCCGTGGCGGGGGTCTTTTCACTCGGCTTGAACACCACCGCGTTGCCCGCGATCAGCGCGGGGACGATGTGGCCGTTGGGCAAGTGCGCGGGGAAGTTGTAGGGACCCAGCACGGCCATCACGCCATGCGGCTTGTGGCGCAGCGCGGCGGTTCCTTGCAGGGCGCCGTCCAGCTTGCGCTGCGAGGTCCGCTCTGCATAGGCGCGGATCGAAATCTCGACCTTGTTCACCACGCTTTCGACTTCGGTGCGCGATTCCCACAGCGGCTTGCCGGTTTCGCGCGCGATCAGTGTGGCCAGTTTCTCGGCATCCTTGCGCACTTCGTTGGCGAAGCGGCGGACCAGTTCCATGCGGTTTGACAGCGGCTGCGCAGCCCAGGCCGGCCAGGCGCGGCGGGCGCGGTCGACGATGTCATCGACATTGCCGCGTTTGCCGCGCCACAGTTCCGCGCCCGTGGCCGGTTCATAGGAAATGATCTGCGAAGTGCCCAAAATTCCCGTCCCAGTTCAGACTTGCCGGATGCGACCCCGGGGTAGGTGCCAGCCTTAGCTGGTCCGCTTGTCCAAGAAAAGCCTTGCCCGCCTGATAACCGCAAACCCTGACTTTTTGCTTACCACGGCGATCCGAGTGCGTCGCCCAGCCGCCGGATGGCGGCAACCTGATCGGCCAGCGGCGCCCAGTCGTCCGCCGTGTCGATGGCCGACCAGATCCGCTCGACTTCGTCGAGCACCAGGGTTGGCGGCGCCGGCTCGGCCCAGAGCGGGTGCGCCGCACCAACCGGACGATAGCCGCGCAGCGCTGCGCCAAAGTCCCCGTCGGGCGGATTGGCGCCATGGCGGTGGCGGTGGAAGAAGGCATCAGGCGATGCGCCGCTGTCGCGCATGGCGCGTTCGGCATGGGCGATCAGCGCGGAGTCGGCCTCGAACCCTTGCGGCTCCAGCCCCAGCCGCCACAGGAACTGGCGGGCCAGCGCCTGCTGATAGAGCGGGGCAAACCGGTTAAGCGCCGCGATCAGCGGCTCGGCCGGGACCAGCTGGCGCAGCGCAACCGCCAGTTGCCCGCAATTCCAGTGCAGCGCCTCTGGCTGGCGGCCAAAGGCATAGAGGCTGTTGTGGTCGAAATAGGCGGCAGTGAAGGCCGGGTCCCATTGGGGCAGCCAGCGCCACGGGCCATAGTCAAAGCTTTCGCCCGAAATGTTCATGTTATCGGTGTTGAGCACGCCGTGGACGAACCCGGCAGCCATCCATTGCGCCGCCAGCGCGGCCAGCCGTTCGACCACCTGGTGCAACAGGATGACGGCCGGTTCATCCCGCCCCGGCGCATCGGCGGGCGGGGGCGGGCCGGGGAATTGCGTCAGGCAATACTCGATCAGCGCGGCCATGTTGTCCGGCTGTTCCAGCACGGCAAGCCGCTGGAACGTGCCGATTCGGATATGCCCATGGCTCAGCCGGACCATCACGGCGGAGCGCGTGGGTGATGGTTCGTCCTGCCGGTAGAGGTCCTCGCCCGTTTCGATTACCGAGAACGTCTTGCTGGTATTCACCCCCAGCGCTTCGAGCATTTCCGTGGCGAGGATTTCGCGCACCGCGCCTTTCAGCGTCAGGCGGCCATCGCCCTGCCGGCTCCACGGGGTTTGCCCCGAACCCTTGGTGCCAAGGTCGAGCAAGCGGCCCGCGCCGTCGTGCAGCTGCGCGAACAGGAACCCGCGCCCATCGCCCAGTTCCGGGTTGTACACGCGGAACTGGTGGCCATGATAGCGCAGCGCGAGCGGCTGGGGCAGGTTACCGGGCAGGGCCTCGAACCGGCCGAAATGCCGGGTCCATTCCGCATCCGTCAGACCGGCCAGGCCGACCGCGCCGTCCCAGCGGCGGTTGCGAAAGCGCAGGGTGGTGGCGGGGAAGTCCGCCGCGCGCACCGGATCGGCCAGCCAGGGGGCCAGTGCCGAAATGGGCGTGTCGGGTGAATAGCCGGCGGCTTGCGGTTCTGCGCGCATCGCGCAATAGTGGCGATGAACCGCGCAAGGCACAAGCTGCGCCAACAAGGATTTCGGGCATTACCATGACCGCATACGCCGACCGTTTCTGGACCAGCCGGGACGGGCTGAAGCTGCATTACCGCGATTATGCCGGGCGGGAAGACCGTCCGCCGGTGATCTGCCTGCCCGGCCTGACCCGCAATGCCCGCGATTTCGAAACCCTGGCCCAGCGGCTGGCGGGCGAATGGCGGGTGCTGTGCCCGGAAAACCGGGGCCGGGGCGACAGCGCCTATGCCAAGGATTCGGCCACCTATAATCCCGTCCAGTATGTCGAGGACCTGGGCGCGCTGTTCGAGGAAGCCGGGATTGAACGCTTCGTCGCCATCGGCACCTCGCTGGGCGGGTTGCTGACGATGATCATGGCGATGACCACGCCCGACAAGCTGGCGGCGGCGGTGCTCAACGACATCGGGCCGGAAATCAATCCGGAAGGGCTGGAACGGATTCGCGGTTACGTCGGACAGGGGCGCAATTTCCCGACCTGGATGCACGCCGCGCGCGCGCTGGAAGAATCGCAAGGGTCGGCTTTCCCCGATTTCACGGCCGAGGACTGGCTGGCGATGGCGAAGCGCTGCATGGTGGTGGGCAGCAACGGGCGGATCGTGTTCGATTACGACATGAAGATCGCCGAGCCGTTCTCGCAGCCGGGCGGTGAGGCTGGGGTGGACATGTGGCCGGGGATCGATGGGCTGGCGGGCAAGCCGGTGCTGCTGCTGCGCGGCGAGTTGTCGGACCTGTTCACGCCGGAAACGCTGGCGGCCATGGCCGCGCGTCTGCCGGGCTGCGAAACCGTCACTGTCCCGCGCGTTGGCCATGCGCCCACGCTGGATGAGCCGGAATCGTTCGCCGCGATCCAGCGGCTGCTGGCCGAAGTGGCTGGATGAGCACGAAACCAGCGGCGCCGCGCCTGCGGTTGCTGCACCTGCATTCCAGCTTTTCGCCGGGCGGCAAGGAACTGCGTGCGGCCAAGCTGATGAACGCGTTCGGTGCGGGGATTGACCATACTATCGTGTCGGCCGTGCCGGGGGAACTGGGCGCGGCCAGCACGGTCGATCCGGCGATCAGCGTCCACTATCCGGATGATTTCCCCGCGCTGACGGGCCGCCCCTGGCCGCGCCGGCTGATGGGGATTGCGCAGGCGATGCGCGGGTTCGATCTGGTGCTGACCTATAACTGGGGCGCCATGGACGCGGTCATGGCCCACACCCTGTTTGCCGAGGCGCTGAACCTGCCGCCGCTGGTGCATCACGAGGATGGCTTCAACCAGGACGAGGCGGAGCGGCTGAAGCCCGCGCGCAACCTGTTCCGCCGCATCGCGCTGTTCCGCGCGCAGGCGCTGGTCGTGCCGTCGCAGCGGCTGGAACACATCGCGCGCACCGTGTGGCAGCAACCGGCGGCCAAGGTCCGGCGGGTGCCGAACGGCATTCCCGTGGCGGCCTATGCCCACCGGCCAGAGCCCGATGTCCTGCCGCGGCTGATCAAGCATCCCGGCGAATACTGGCTGGGCACGCTGGCGGGCCTGCGCAAGGTCAAGAACCTGCCCCGGCTGGTCCGCGCCTTTGCCGCGCTGCCGGAAGAATGGCAGCTGGTGATCGTCGGTGAGGGACCGGAACGTGATGCCATTCGCGCCGAGGCGGTCGCGCTGAACATCGGCCACAGGGTCCACTTGCCCGGTTTTGCGCCCGATCCGGCCAAAGTCGTCGGCCTGTTCGATCTGTTCGCCCTGTCGTCCGACAGCGAACAGTTCCCGATCTCGGTGGTGGAGGCGATGGCCGCCGGGCTTGCCGTGGTCGCCCCGCAAGTGGGCGATGTGGCGGCGATGGTGGCCGAACCGAACCGCCGGTTCCTGACCCCCATCGGCGATGACGCGGCGCTGTCGGAGGCGCTGGCCAACCTTGCCGCAGATGCCCAGACCCGTGTCGCCATTGGCGCCGCGAACCGTGCGAAGGCAGAAGCCGAATACGATGAAGCGACCATGGTCGCGGCTTATGCGCGGATCTATGCCGGGGCGATGGGGCGGGTAAAGTTCCCCTGATCCGCGCTCCACTCCCATTCACCCGCGCTTAAGCGGGCAAAAGCCACAGATCGGGCGTTGAAAAGGCCCACCCTTGCGCTAAACAGCCCGCCAGACCGATATTTACCAGAGAGCATACCGAATTGGCCCTGCCTACCACGCCTTCCGCACCTTCCGGCAAGCCTGCGAACGACCGCGACGCGGCCCAGCAGGACGTGTTCCTGCGCGAAGTGGACGAAGCGCTGCGCGAACAACAGATGGTCGACATCGCCAAGCGCTATGGCAAGCTGATCGGCGGCGGCATCGCGCTGTTGCTGGCGGGGCTGGGCGGCTATCTGTACTGGGACCATTCGGTGAAGCAGGCCGCTGGCGAAGTCAGCGAACAGACCACGCTGGTGCTGGACCGGCTGGCCGCCGGGCCGACCTCGGCCGGGGCTGCGCTCAAGGATCTGGAAGCGTTGAAGAGCGAGGGCAGCGCGGGGGCGCGCGCCAATGCCGCGATGCTCCACGCCGCCGCGCTGGTGCAGACCGGCAAGACCGACGAAGCGGCCAAGGAATTTGCCGCGCTGGCCGCCAATGCCGAAGCGCCGCAGCCGCTGCGCGATCTGGCCGCGATTCGCGAACTGGCGATCCGGTTTGATGCCGTGCCGCCGCAGCAGGTCATCGACCGGCTGAAGCCGCTGGCCGTGCCGGGCAATCCGTGGTTCGGCAGCGCGGGCGAACTGGTGGGCATGGCCTACCTCAAGCAGGGCAAGCCGGATCTGGCCGGGCCGCTGTTCGCCGCGATCGGCAAGGACAACGCTGTGCCGATCTCGCTGGCGTCGCGGATGCGGCAGCTGGCCGGGCAGCTCGGATACGAATCAGGCGATGCCGCCGCCACTGTGGCCCCGGCGCAGAACTGACCCAAAGTCACAAGGACGAGATGATGCCGTCACCCCAATTTACCCGCCATCTGGCCGCCCCGCTGGCGGTGGTTCTGGCCGTGGCTCTTTCCGGCTGCGGCGTGTTCGGTGGCAAGGACAAGCCGACGACGCCGACCATCGGCAACCGCATCCCGATCCTGTCGAAGGTCGATACGTCGGCCAAGGTCGATCCGGCGCTGGCCGGGATCAGCGTGATCGTGCCGCCCGCCACGGCCAATGCCGACTGGCCGCAGGCCGGCGGCACGGCCAACAAGAACATTGGCAACCTGGCCCTGTCGGCCAGCCCGGCCCGCTCGTGGTCGGTGCAGATCGCCGGTTCGACCAAGCAGCAGCGTCTGGGCGCGTCCCCGGTTGTGGGCGGCGGGCAGCTGTTCGTGATGGACACCGATGGCGTGGTCCACGCGTTCGACGCGCAGACTGGTGCGGTCCGCTGGAAGCAGGGCTTCCAGATTCAGGGTGATGGTTCCAACTCGGTCTATGGCGGCGGTGCAGCCTATGACAGCGGCCGGGTCTATATCACCACCGGCATGGGCGAAGTCGCCGCGCTGGACGCGACCGACGGCAAAGTGCTGTGGAAGAAGAAGCCGTCCGGCCCGCTGCGCGGATCGCCGACGATCGCCTATAATTCGGTGTTCGTGATGACGATGGACAACCAGTTGTGGTCGCTCAATGCCGCAGATGGTGAGCCGCTGTGGAACGAAACCTCCTCTACCGGGCAGACCGGGGTGTTCGGCGTGGCCGCTCCCGCCGCCGGGCAGGGCACCGTGATCGCGGGCTTCTCCACCGGCGAACTCACCGCGTTCCGCTATGAAAACGGCCGCCAGCTGTGGAACGACGCGCTGGCCCGCACCTCGTTGTCGACGTCCGTGGGCGTGCTGACCGACATTGACGCCGATCCGATCATCGATCGCGGCCGGGTCTATGCCCTGGGGCAGGGCGGGCGCATGGCCGCGTATGAACTGGTCACCGGCCAGCGTATCTGGGAACTCAACCTCGCGGGCATTTCCACCCCGGCCATCGCGGGTGACTGGATTTTCACGCTGACCGACGATGCCAAGCTGCTGTGCATGGCGCGCACCACCGGCAAGGTCCGCTGGATTTCGCAGCTTGCCCAGTTCGAAAAGCAGGAAAAGAAGAAGAACCCGATCTTCTGGACCGGCCCGGTGCTGGCCGGGGAGCGCCTGTGGTTTGCCAACTCGCGCGGGGAAATTCACTCTGCCGGAATTGCCGATGGCCAGTCGCGCCTGTTCGCCGAAGTGAAGCAGCCGATCACGCTGGCGCCGATCGTCGCGGGCGGCACGCTCTATGTGCTGGACGACAGCGGCCAGATTACCGCGTTCCGCTGAACTGGTGAGGGGCAATGTCCCCTAACTTCGTCACCCTGAACTTGGTTCAGGGTCCATCTCTCCTCATGCTCGGACAGTGCGGGCTGAGAAATGGATGCTGAGCCGTAGGCCAGCGAAGCTAAACAAGTTCAGCACGACGGGTGAGTTCGGTGACAGCAACGCCGTTACCGGCCCTTTAACCCTTCGCCGCTAAGGCGGAGGGATGACCGCGCGCAATCCGGTGGCCGATCCCCGGCCCGTCAGCGATGTTTCGTCCGCCGTCGGCTTTGTCGGCGTGGGCGGGCTATGTGCGTGGATTCTGTTCTGCCATTTCTATCCTGAGATCGCCCCGCTGCTGGGCCTGTCGGCAGAGCGCGGGCGGCTGACCGGGCCGATGGCGGCGCTGTTCGGGCTGGTTGCCGCCGCGCTGCCGATGGTGCTGTGGTCGGTGCTGGTCGACAAGGTCCACCGCCGCCCCTCGACCGGGATCGACTGGGATAGCCCGCGTCCCGTGGCTGACATCATCGACATTTCGATCACCAAGCTGGCGGGGCTGTGGGCCACCTGGGCGCTGATTGCCGGGCTGTACTGCCTCGGCCGGTGGTACTGGGACGATTTCTACGCGATTTCGATGCAGGTGTTGGGGCTGGCGGCGGTGCCGCTGTTCCTGCTCTCCATCCCCTACGTCATCTGGCTCGACCGGGTGCTGATCGATCCGCGCGATGCCTCGTGGCATTTCGGCGCGGCGCTGGTCGGGCGGGAAGCGCATGATCCGCAGATGATCTGGATTCACTTGCGCGCCTGGGCGGTGAAGGGCTTTTTCACCGCGTTCATGATCGCCATCGTCCCCGGCGCGTTCGCGGAACTGGTGGGCAAGGACTGGTCCGATCAGTTCGCCAACCCCATCGCCTTCGCGGGCATTCTGGTGCTGTTGATGTTCGTGTTCGACGAACAGATCGGCACGGTTGGCTATATCCTCACCATGAAGCCGCTCGATGCGCAGATTCGTTCGGCCAACCCGTACCTCGCGGGCTGGGTCGCGGCGCTGGCGTGCTATCCACCGTTCCAGCTGATGCAGGGCGGCGGGCCGCTGTTCTATCAGTCAAACACGGCGGACTGGACGTTCTGGCTGGGTGAATACCCCGCGCTGATGTGGGGCTGGGCCGGGCTGCTGGTGCTGCTCACCGCGATCTATGCCTGGGCGACCATCGCGTTTGGCATCCGCTTTTCCAACCTGACGTATCGCGGCGTGCTGACCCATGGCCCTTATGCCTACACCCGCCACCCGGCCTATCTGTCGAAGAATGCGTTCTGGTGGGTGTCGGTGCTGCCGTTCCTGGTCACCAGCGGCTCCATGGTCGATGCGGTGCGTAACACCTTCTTCCTGGGCTGCGTCAGCGCGATCTATTACTGGCGCGCCCGGACCGAGGAAGCGCACCTGCTGGGCGAAGATCCGAAGTATGGCGAATACCATGCATGGATGAACCGCCACGGCCTGATCACCGCGCCGCTGCACCGCATGTGGCAGGGAATTGCGCGGCGGCGCGGGCCGGTGTTGCAGGCGGCGGAGTAGCAAACTGCGTCCGTTTTCTCGTCACCCTGAACTTGTTTCAGGGTCCATCGTGCAGCAACGATCAGCGCTTTCCGGTTCAAAGAACCGAGCTAACCGATGGATGGATGCTGAGCCGTAGGCCAGCGAAGCTAAACAAGTTCAGCATGACGGCCATATCCCTCAGATCGTTTCTGACCCACTCACTACGGCCATATCCCTCAGATCGTTTCTGACCCACTCACTACGGCCATATCCCTCAGATCGTTTCTGACCCACTCACTGCATAAACCGTGATCTTGCGCCCGGTCAGACCCAGCCCGGCGCGTTCTTCGGCCCAGACGGCCATGTGCGGGGTTTTCAGATGCGCGGCGAGTTGTTCGCGGCTGGCCCAGACTTCGCTGACCCGGATCAGGCCGGGATCAGCCAAGTCCTCGGCATAGTTGTATTCGATGCAGCCGTCCTCGGCGCGGGTGGCGTCCATTACCTTGCGCATCGCGGGGCGGGCTTCGTCCATCCGATTGGCCGGAATGCGGAACTGCCCGATCACCGCGACCGCCATCAGAATGCCTCCTCGTACACGCGCGACAGGTCGCCGTTCCACTCACCGTGGAACTTGTCGAGCAGGCGCTGCGCCGGAACCTTGCCGCTGGCGACGATTTCGTCGAGCGGGTTGAGGAACGCGCATTCGTTGTCGCCGGCCTTGTTGAGCTGCGCCCGCGCCGCGAGGCCGCTGCGCGAGATCGCCAGCACTTCGGCCGCAATGTCCTTCAGCTTGCCGCCGCCGGGCAGGGGGGCATCCAGCCCCAGCTTCGGCACGGCCGAACGCAGGGCCTCGCGCCCATCCATGTCCCAGCCCTTGACCAGATCCCACGCCGCATCGAGCGCGCTCTGGTCATAGAGCAGGCCAACCCACAGCGCGGGCAGGGCGCAGATCCGGCTCCACGGCCCGCCATCGGCGCCGCGCATTTCGAGGAAGCTTTTCAGCCGCACTTCGGGGAATGCGGTGGAAAGGTGATCGACCCAGTCGCTCGCCGTCGGGCGTTCACCCGGCAGCGCGGGCAGTTTTCCATCGAGGAAATCGCGGAAGCTCTGCCCCGCCGCGTCGATATATTTGCCGTCGCGGTAAACGAAGTACATCGGCACATCGAGCATGTATTCGGCGTAGCGTTCGTACCCGAACCCGTCCTCGAACACGAACGGCAGCATGCCGGTGCGGGCCGGATCGGTGTCTGACCAGATGTGGCTGCGGTACGACAGGAACCCGTTGGGCTTGCCATCGGTGAACGGCGAATTGGCGAACAGCGCGGTCGCCAGCGGTTGCAGGGCCAGACTGGTGCGGAACTTTTGCACCATGTCGGCCTCGCTCGAATAATCGAGGTTCACCTGGATCGTACAGGTCCGCAGCATCATGTCGAGGCCCATTGTGCCGACGCGCGGCATGTGCCGCAGCATGATCGCATAGCGGCCCTTGGGCATGATCGGCAGTTCTTCACGGGTCTTGTCGGGCCACATGCCGAGGCCGAGGAAGCCCGTGCCGGTGCGCTCGCCAATCGCCTTGACCTGATCGAGATGGCGCCCGGTTTCGGCGCAAGTCTGGTGCAGGTTCTCCAGCGGCGCGCCGGATAGTTCCAGCTGGCCCGCCGGTTCAAGGCTGACCGCGCCGTCGCTGCCGGACAGCGCGATGACGTTGCCGCCCTCGACCACAGGCTCCCACCCGAAATCCTCCAGCGACTTCAGCATATCGCGGATGCCGCCCGGTTCTTCATAGGACGGGGCGTGATGATCGCTGCGGGCGAAGACCAGCTTTTCGTGTTCGGTGCCGATGCGCCAGCGCTCACGCGGCTTTTCGCCCTTGATCATCGGGGCGATCAGCTGGGCGCTGCTTTCGATCACGGGATCGTTGCGATCTGAAACCTGTCGGGTGCTCATGGCGGGGAGTTAGTGCTTTGCTCGCCGCGATGCCAGCAAATTGTAAGCGCCACTACCAGTCGCCCGCCGTCCCCATCCACAGCGCGGTTCCGGCAATCGCCGCCGTCTCCCCGCGCAGGATGCGGGGACCCAGCGTGATGGCGCGGGCGGCGGCGTGGGCGCGGATCGCGGCGCGCTCCTCGGCATCGAACCCGCCTTCCGGGCCGACCAGCAAGGCGGCGGGGCCGCTGTGTGCGGCAAAGGCGGCGGCAGCGGGATCGCCGCCGTTCTCATCGGCAAAGAACAGCGCGCGGCCCGCTTCCCAGCCGCGCAGCAGGGCGTCCAGCTTTACCGGCGCGGCCAGCTGGGGCAGGGCGGTGCGGGCGCATTGCTCGGCCGCTTCGGTCAGGATCGCATTAGCGCGGTCAAGGTTCAGCTTGTCGGCCACGCAGCGCCGGGTCAGCACCGGCTGGATGCGGCGGACGCCGAGTTCGCAGGCCTTTTCCAGCACCAGATCGAACCGGTCCTTCTTCAGCAGCGCGGCGCAGAGCGTGAAATCGGGCACGTCCTCACGCCCGCGCAGCAGCGTTTCGGGCACCAGCACCACATCGCGCTTGCCCGCACTGGCAACCCGCGCCGCCCATTCGCCGGTCTGGTCGTCGCACAGGATCACCGCATCACCTGCGCCGATCCGCATGACGCGGGAAAGGTAATGCGCCTGCGGGCCATCGATGGCCACGGCCACGCCCTCCGCCAGCGGAGCGGGGACGAACAGGCGCGGGGCGCTCTTGGGCGGCCAGGCAGGCGTAGCGGGCATGGCCTTCCTCTAGCGCATTTTCGTCCGCAGGCTAGAGAGGGCGCATGACCGCCGAAATCGTTCCCGATTCCCAGCACAAGGGGCTGGTCGCCGCGCTGCCCGCGAACTTGCGCAACTATGCGCTGCTCGCCCGGTTCGACCGGCCCATCGGCTGGTGGCTGCTGTTCTGGCCCTGCGCCTGGGGTCTGTTGCTGGCGGGCGGAGCGGTGCGGTGGGATTTGCTGGCGTGGATGCTGCTGGGTTCCATCGCGATGCGCGGGGCGGGCTGCGTCTATAACGATATCGTCGATGCCGATCTGGACAAGCAGGTCGCCCGCACCGCCGCGCGGCCCATCGCCAGCGGCGCGGTCAGCAAACGCGCGGCGTGGGTCTGGCTCTTGGCGCTCGCCGCCGTGGGCCTGATCGTGCTGCTGCAATTGCGCCAGACCGCGCAACTGGTCGCACTGGGCAGTCTGGCGCTGGTTGCGGCCTATCCCTTCATGAAGCGCATCACCGGCTTTCCGCAGGCGTGGCTGGGGCTGGTCTTCACCTGGGGCGCGCCGACGGGCTGGGTGGCCATCCGGGGTGACGGGCTGGACGTGCTGGCCGCGCTCTATGCCGGGGCGGTGCTGTGGTGCATCGGCTATGACACGATCTATGCCTGTCAGGACCGCGAGGATGACGCGATGGTCGGCATCGGCTCCAGCGCGCTGACGCTGGGGCGGCACGTGCGCGGCGGGGTCGCGGCGTTCTATGCCGGGGCTGTCCTGTGCTGGGCGCTGGCGTTCTGGTGGCTGCGGCCCGATCCGCTGGCGCTGCTGGCGCTGGCCCCCGCCGCGCTGCATCTGGGCTGGCAGGCGCTGACGCTGAACCCCGACGACGGCGACAACGCGCTGGCCCGGTTCCGCGCCAACCGCTTTACCGGGCTGCTGCTGGCGCTGGGCTGCTGGGTGGTCGGCAACGCCTGAAGATCGGGCCGACGAGTGGATTACTCCGCCGCGAGCAGGCGTTCAGCGGCGCTGAGGTCCACGCTGACCAGCCGTGACACCCCGCGTTCGACCATGGTCACCCCGAACAGGCGGTGCATCCGGCTCATCGTCACGGCGTTGTGGGTGACGATCAGGTAACGGGTGTCGGTTTCCTTCACCATCGCGTCGAGCAGGTCGCAGAACCGCTCGATGTTGGCATCGTCGAGCGGCGCGTCGACTTCGTCCAGCACGCAGATCGGCGCCGGGTTGGTGAGGAACAGCGCGAAGATCAGCGCGACCGCCGTCAGCGCCTGTTCCCCGCCCGACAGCAGGGTCAGCGATTGCAGCCGCTTGCCCGGCGGCTGGGCATAGATTTCAAGGCCCGCTTCCAGCGGATCGTCCGAATCGACCAGCGCCAGATGCGCCTGCCCGCCTTCGAACAGGCGGGTGAAGAGGCGGCGGAAGTGGCCGTCGACCGCCTCGAACGCGGCGCGCAGTCGTTCGCGGCCTTCGCGGTTGAGGCTGCCGATCGAGCCGCGCAGGCGGTTGACCGCTTCGGCGAGTTCGGCCTGTTCTGCCGCGCTGGTGCCCTGCCGCGCTTCTGCGGCGGCCAGTTCCTCGGCGGCGACCAGGTTGACCGGGCCGATCCGTTCCCGGTCGGCCACCAGCCGGTCATGCGCGGCGGATTCTTCGGGGGCAGAGGCGACTCCGGCGGACGCGAAGCCGAACCGTTCGGGCAGCAGCGGGGGCGGGCACTGGAACCGTTCGCCCGAAATCCCGGCCATTTCCTGCCGCCGCGCTTCCTCGTTCTCGGCCCGCGCGGTGGCCCCGGCGCGCGCCTCGCGGGCGGAGGCGAGCGCTTCGTTGGCGGCGGCAAACGCGGTTTCGGTGCGGCGCGCGGCTTCGGTGGTTTCGGTAACGCGCGCCTCGGCAGCAGCGAGGTCGGTGGTCAGGCGGGTGCGGATCGCCTCGCCCGCCTCGATCTCGCGCAGCAGGCTGGCGGGTTTGGCGGCGATGACCGCGCGCTCCTCGGCGATTTCCTCGAACCGGCGGGTCATTTGCGACAGGCGGCTGGCGGCGTCCCCGGCGCGGGCCTGCCAGCCCTTGATGTCGCTGCGCTGCGTGGCGGTGCGTTCGCGCGCGACGGCCAGCGCCGAATCGTGCGCGGCGAGCGCGGCGGTGGCGGCTTGCAGCCCGGTGCGGGCGGCATCGTGGCGGGCCTGCGCAGCGGCGAGCTGGGCGCGGCCACTGGCCATGTCGGGCAGGGCGGCGCGGCGGGCCTGTGCGGCGTCGCGTTCAGCCTCGGCCTGCTTGCGCTGATCGGCCAGATCTGTCGCGGCGGCGGCGAGTTCGGCGCGGCGGGCCTCCAGCCGGGCCTTGGCGGCTTCGGCCTGATCGACCCCGCGCAGGGCGGCGCGTTCGGCATCGGCGGCGGCCGCGGCAGCGCGTTCGGACGCGACAATGGCCAGTTGCAGTTCGCTGAGCGCGGCGGATACGCGGGCTTGCTCCGCTTCGGCAGCGGTTGCAGCCTCACGCAAGGGGGGCAGTTCGGCCTCCAGTGCGGCAAAGCGGTTTTCCGCTTCCAGCCGCGCCGCTTCCGCCGCACCTTCGCCGCGCGCGACGAATCCGTCCCAACGGCGGATGCGTCCGGCCAGCGTGACGAGCCATTCGCCCGGAGCCAGCGCGCGGCCATCGTCGGTTTCCGCCACGTGGACCAGCGCCAGCCGTGCGGCGAGCTGCGGCGGGCATTCGGGCACATGTGCGGCAAGGCTGTTCGCCACCGGCTGGGGCGCTGCGGCCCCCGTCCAGTAGCGCCCGTCCTCATCCGCCGGAGCCGGTCCCAGCGCAGTCTTCGCATCGCGGCCCAGTACGGCGGCTACCGCGCGCTCATAGCCCGGTGCAGCGCGCACGGCGTCGAGCGCAACGGGAAGACCGTGTTTTGCGCTGGCCTGCTTCGCGCGCGCCTCACGGTCCCGGAGCAGCGCGGAATATTCGCGCTCCACCCCGGCGAGTTCGGCGCGCGCGGTGGCGAGGGCGCTGGACGCGGTGTCACGCTGCGTCTGCAATTCGCCTTTGCGGGCCTGCTGCGTTTCCAGCGCGGCGCGGGCCGTGGCCAGCGCTTCCGCCGCAGCGGCGCGGGCGTGTTCGGCCTCGGCCAGCGCGGCATCGGGATCGCCTTCGCGGGCCAGACTGTCGCGCAAGTCCTGCTGGCGGCGCGCGTCGGCATCGAGACGGGCAAGGCGCTGGTCGGCAGCGGCCAGCGCGGCATCGGCCACGCGCCATTCCGCTTCTACCCCGGCCTGCTGGGCGGTGGCATTGGCGAGGGTGAGTTCGGCGCTGCGCAGCGCGCGGTCGGCTTCCTCCAGCGCGGAGAGCACGGACGGACGGCGTGCTTCGTCGGCGGCCAACGCGGCTTCACTCGCGGCGAGTTCGCGCTCCAGCCGCCCCAGCGCTTCGGCGGCATCGCGGGTCAGCCGGTCGGCATCGCCGCGATCTTCCTCCAGCCGCTGGTGCTGCCGGTCGAGGTCTTTGAGGCGCTGTTCGGCGGCTTCCAGCTGGCTGGTCAGCTGGGCCATGTGGTGGCCGTGCGCGGTTGCATCATCGCGCCGGTCAGCCAACTCGTCGCGCGCGTCGGCCAGTGCCTCGGCGGCGGCGTGCTGGGCGTCCTGCGCGGCTTTCATCGCGGCTTGCGTGTTGGCCACGCGGGTTTCCGCCGTTTGCGCTTCGGCCCGCGCTGCAGTGGCGGCGGCGGCGGCATCGCGCCAACGGGCGAAGACCAGCCGCGCCTCGGCCACGCGGACTTTTTCCGACAGCGCGGTATAGCGTTCGGCGGCGCGGGCTTGCCGGCGCAAGGACGCGATCTGCTGGTCCAGCCCGGCCATCAGGTCTTCCAGCCGGGCCAGATTGGCCTCGGTCGCGCGGAGTTTCTGTTCGGCGTCCTTGCGCCGCACGTGCAGGCCCGCGATTCCCGCCGCTTCTTCCAGCATCATCCGGCGCTCAGTGGGCTTGGCCGCGATCACCGCGGCGATCCGCCCTTGCGAGACGAGCGCCGGGGAATGCGCCCCGGTGGCGGCGTCCGCAAACACCAGCGCGACGTCCTTGGCCCGCACATCACGGCCATTGACGCGATAGGCGCTGCCCGCGCCGCGCTCGATCCGGCGGACGACTTCCAGTTCCTCGCGCGCGGCGGTTTCGGCGACCAGCACCACTTCGGCAAAGTCGCGCGGCGGGCGCTGGGCGGTGCCGGCGAAGATCACGTCCTCCATCCCGCCGCCGCGCATCGACTTGGCCGAGCTTTCGCCCATGACCCAGCGGATGGCTTCGAGCAGGTTGGATTTGCCGCAGCCGTTGGGGCCGACGACCCCGGTCAGCCCCGGTTCGATGCGCAGTTCAGCCGGCTCGACAAAGCTTTTGAAGCCGGAGAGCCTGAGCCGCCTGAAGCGCATCGGACCGGGCCGCTTACCCGTTCACCCGGATCAGCGGGCGCCCAGCCGTTCGAGATCGGCCTTCAGCTTGTCCCAGGTGTTGTAATCGGTCTTCTGGCCGTTGACGATGAAGGTCGGTGTGCCTTCGATCTGGTACTGCTCACCCTGCGTCTGGGTCTGCGCGGCCAGCTTTTCGGCCTTGGCCGCGTCAGCCAGACAGGCGTTGGCCTGATCCTTCGAAATGCCGCGCGCGGTGACGTATTCGGTCAGGCCGGTCAGTTCACCCAGTGCCGGGCCGCGCTGGGCGGGCGGCAGGGCAAAGGCGGCCTGCTGCTGTTCCTTGCTGGCGGCCTGCGCCTTTTCAAAGATGCCGGCCTGATAGGCAAACACCTGATCGGTCAGCGCAAAGAAGGTTTCCGGCGTGCCGCACTGGGTCAGCTGGGTCGCGGTGATGTCGATCGCGTCGCGCACGAAATTGCGCAGCTCATAGCTGACCCGGCCGCTGGCGACATAGTTGTCGCGCAGTTCGGCGCTGGCCGCTTCGGCGAATTCGGCGCAGTGCGAGCAGGTCAGCGAGGCGAATTCCACCACCTTGATCGGCGCATCCGGGTTGCCCATGCGATAGCCGCCCTCAGGTGTGATCACCACGGTTTCGGCCCAGGACTTGCCCGCAGGCGGGGCGATCTTGGCAATCGGTTCGCCACTTGGCCCGGCGGGCGCGGCGTCTTCCTTGCTGCCGCAAGCGGCCAGACCAAGGGCCAGCGGAGCCAGTGCGGCGGAAAGCAGGATGCGGCGGAATGCGGTCATCGTGGGTTCGTCCTTGATTCAATCTGCCGTCAGGCCAGCCTGGCGGCGCGGGGGATTGGGGATAAATAGCGACTATGCCGCGAAACTAAAGCCGGGCCGCGATCTGGGGTTCCAGCAGGTCCCACCCGTTGGTGCCGACCAGCAGTTGCCCGTTGAGCGTGAACGAGGGGGTGTGATCCACGCCCAGCTTGTCCGACGCGGCGGAAATCGCGGCCAGCCGTTCGGCCAGCGCGTTGTCATTGATGCACTTGTCCAGCGTCATCCGGTCATAGCCGCGCGTGGCCATCATGTCATAGAAGTGGAAATCGCTGGCCACGGCGCGCATCCGCGTGGCGCGGTCGCCGGTGTACCAGCGGTTGCGCTGCGCCGGGGTGGAGCGGGCGAGGCCCTGAATCCACTTCGACTGGCTGCGCAGGAACATCGAATGGTTGATCAGAAACTTCGACGACGGCCCGCAATTAACCAGCTGGGCGATGGTGGCATCGACGGGATCGCGCAGCACGTGGTTGATTTCGACCGACACCGCGCCGGACTGCACGTACTTCAGCCGCAGTGCCGCTTCGGACGCCATATGGAATTCCGCGCAGTGCGAACAGGTATAGCTGACGTATTCGCCCAGCTTCACCTTGGCATTGGGGTTGCCCAGCACATGCGTGCCGCTGGCGGTGCGGGCAACGAGGGCGTTCCAGTTGGCCGTCGCGGCGGCGGGACGGGGCGCGGCCTTTTTCGGGGCCGGAGCAGCGGCGAGGCTGGTGGAAGCGATGGCCAGCACGGCCAGCAGGCGGATCGCACGCATTACTTGATCTTGTCCCCTTCGTTGGTCCCCAGGCTGCGCGCCAGCGATTCCAGCACAGTGCGCAGTTCCGGATCGCCGATATCGCGCAGGCTTTCGCCCAGTTCCAGCGGAATCGGGCGGAGCGATGGCGGTGCGGTGGTGGTGGGTTTGGCGGGCGGCGGCTTAACCTCGCCTTGCCGGATTTTGACTTTGGCGACGGCCTTGTAGCCGAAGAAGCGGTTCACCCGCTCGATGATTTCGGGGATCACGTGCTGGATGATCGGCGCGTGCGCGGGCACGACCACCAGTTGCAGGATGCCGTCGACTTTCTCACCGGGCGGGAACCGGATCGATTCCGGGGCGCAGATGCGCGCGTGACTGGGGCCGACGATTTCGGGCCAGCGGGTGACGACGCTGGACTGCACGAAACCGAACCGGCGAAACGCGGTGCGGCCGATTTCCGGCATCAGATCGGCAATGGCGCGCACGCCGGAGCCGCGCGGCCGCTCAAACTTGCGGGGGGCTGCGGGTTTCTCATCGTTCTTGGTCATTGCTGGCGTTCCATTGTGCTGCGCGCTTTGCCATAGCGGCGCAATGGATGCCAGCACGCAGACAATCGCCGCCGCCTTGCTGGACTGGTACGATGTCAACGCCCGCACGCTGCCCTGGCGCAGCCCGCAGGGAGCGCCGCCGCCCGATCCCTACCGGGTGTGGCTGTCCGAAGTGATGCTGCAACAGACCACCGTCGCGGCGGTCGGCCCCTATTTCGCGAAGTTCACCATGCGCTGGCCGACGGTGGAGGCGCTGGCGGCGGCGGACGAGGGTGAGGTCATGGCCGCATGGGCGGGGCTGGGATACTATGCCCGCGCCCGCAACCTGGTCGCCTGTGCGAAAGCTGTGGCGGCGCGGGGCGGACAGTTTCCGGATACCGAGGCGGGTTTGCGCGAATTGCCGGGGCTGGGGGCCTATACCGCCGCTGCGGTCGCCGCGATTGCGTTTGAACAGCGGGCGGTGGTGGTTGACGCCAATGTCGAGCGGGTCGTGGCGCGGCTGTTCGCGATCGATGAGCCGCTGCCCGCCGCGCGCAAGGCGATCCGGGCGCGGGCGGATGCCATCACGCCGCACAGCCGCGCGGGCGATTTCGCGCAGGCGATGATGGACCTGGGATCGGGCGTCTGCACGGTGCGCAATCCGCGCTGCCTGCTCTGCCCGCTGAGCCATGCCTGCGCCGGGCGCGCGGCGGGGGCGGAGCGGTTTCCGGTCAAGCCGCCCAAGGCCGCCAAGCCGCAGCGGCGCGGTCGGGCGTTCTGGATCGAGCAGGGCGGCGCGGTCTGGCTGGTGCGGCGCGGCGGCAAGGGGATGCTGGCGGGGATGCGCGCGCTGCCCGATGACGGCTGGAGCGCGCGGGGCGATGGCGCGGACGCGGGGCCGCTGGCGGATGCTGCCTGGCAAGTCGGCGGGACGGTGCGGCACGGCTTCACCCATTTCGATCTCGATTTGCAATTGATGCTTTATTCGGGAAGCGATTGGGTTAGTTTCCCCCCCGACGCGGGCGAGTGGTGGCCGCTGGATCGGCTGGATGCAGCTGGCCTGCCCACCCTGTTCGCCAAGGCCGCGCAGCTGGCGCTGGCACAAAAAGAATAGTCGGGAGAATGATTTGCCTGCTGAATTTCAAGTCGAACTGACGCGCCGCCGCCTGTTGTCATCCGGCCTGTGGCTGGGCGCGGGCGCGGGGCTGGCGGGATTGCCGCTGGCGCGCGCGCTGGCGAAACCGGCGCAGTTGCCGTGGACCAACGTCACCGGGCTGATCGATGGCTATGTCGGCCCGCGCAAGCTGGCCGGGGCGGTGGCCGCGATGGGGCGCGGGTTTGATCCGGCGCAGATCATCGCGCGCGGTACCCATGCGCTGGACAACCCGGTGCCGATGGGCGCGGACAGCCTGTTCCGGATCTATTCGATGACCAAGCCGATCACCGGCATGGCGGCGATGATCCTGATCGATGAAGGCAAGCTGGGGCTGGACCAGCCGATTGCCGATTTGCTGCCGAAGTTCGCGAAAATGCAGGTGCAGGCGGTGCCCGATGGTTCGATTACCGACCTTGTCCCCGCCGCCCGCGCGATCACGGTGCGCCACCTGCTGACCCATACGGCGGGGCTGGGTTATTCGATCATCCAGACCGGCCCGATCAAGACCGCCTATGAGCGCGCGGGCGTCGTGCCGGGGCAGGTCAGCCGGACGCAGGCGCGCGGGATGCCGGACGTGCCGACCGCCCCCAGCCTCGCCGAATTCGCTGACCGGCTGGCGGACTTGCCGCTGGTCTATCAGCCGGGCACGCAGTGGAGCTATTCGGTCAGTCTGGACCTGCTGGGCCGGGTGATCGAACTGGCCAGCGGGCAATCGTTCGAGGGCTTCCTGCAAGAGCGCATCTTCGGCCCCTGCGGGATGGACAGCACATTCTTCCGCGTGCCCGCCGCCGCCGCCGCGCGGCTGACCGACAACTACGGTGTGGGCAAGACCGGGCTGGTCCCGCTCGATCCGGCGGGCAATTCGATCTATCTCGATCCGCCCGCGTTCCCGTTCGGCGGGGCGGGGCTGGTATCCAGCCCGCGCGATTATGACCGGTTCCTGCTGATGCTGCTGGGCAAGGGCGTGCTGGGCGGTCAGCGCGTGATGAGCGAGCGGGCGGTAACCCTTGGTACGTCGAACCTGCTGCCCGAAGGCGCAGCGACGGCGGGGACGATGGCTGACAGCGCGGGCTTTGGCGCGGGCGGCCGGGTTGGGCTGGGGAGCGGCAGCGGGCAATATGGCTGGGGCGGCGCGGCGGGAACCGTAGCGATGGTGGACAGCGTGCGCGGGGTGCGGGCCTCGTTCTACACCCAGTACATGCCGTCCAACGCCTATCCGCTGCACGCCGATTTCCCCAAGGCGGTTGCCGCTGACATGATCGCCCTGGCCAAGGGAGCCTGACGATGCAGATTGCCTTTGCCGGATCGCGACTGGACCGCGCCGATCACATCCGCGCCGATCCGGACCGGCTGGAAAGCCTGATGGACTGGCGCGCGCGGCTGCTTCGGCTGGACGGGCTGGACCCTGAAATCACGCCCGAAGGCACGCTGGCGTGGGGCACCCTGGCCGATGCCGCGCCCGACAGCGAACTGGTGTTCCTGGGCCTGCGCGACGGGAAGGGCTGCTTTGCCGAAGTCGCGGCCAAGCTGATCGGCTCGGTCGCGCCCGCCAATCCGCGCCTGTGGGCGGCGATGTCGGCGCTCGATCCCGAAGAACTGGCGACCTATGGCGCAGCGCGCTCGTTGGTCGATTGGCATGCCCGCCACCGCTTTTGCGCGCGCTGCGGGGCGCCGACCCGGCTGGCCAAGGGCGGCTGGCAGCGCAATTGCACCAGTGACGCCTGCAAGGGCGAACATTTCCCGCGCGTCGATCCGGTCACGATCATGCTGGTCGAACATTCGGGTCGCCTGCTGCTGGGCCGGCAGCCGCGCTTTCCCGCGCGCCGCTTTTCGGCGCTGGCCGGGTTTGTGGAGCCGGGCGAAAGCATCGAGGAGGCCGTGGCGCGCGAAGTGCTTGAAGAGGCCGGGGTGCGCGTCTCGTCCGTGTCTTACGTCGCCAGCCAGCCCTGGCCGTTCCCGTCCAGCCTGATGATGGGCTGCTATGCCGTGGCCGAGGATGACGCGCTGACCATCGACACGACCGAGCTGGAAGAGGCCGACTGGTTCACGCGCGAGGAAGTTGCCGCCGCGATGGCCGGGGATGAGAACGGTCGGTTCCTCGCCCCGCCGCCCCAGGCGATTGCGCATCACTTGCTGAAATGGTGGCTGGAACGATGACCGAACCCGCTAAACTGACCATCGACATCTATTCCGATGTCATGTGCCCGTGGTGCGTGATCGGGTATAGCCAGTTGAACAAGGCGCTGGACGAACTGGCGGGTGAGGTTGAGGCCGAAGTCCGCTGGCTGCCGTTCGAGTTGAACCCGGACATGCCGCCCGAAGGCGAAGGGCAGGACGAGCACATCGCCCGCAAATATGGCCGCACGCCCGATCAGGTCGCGGCGAACCGGGGGCAGCTGCATGGCGCGGGCGACCGGGCGGGCTACTCGTTCCGCTATGCCGGGGCGGGCGATCCGCCCAAGGCGATGATGTGGAACACCAACGCCGCCCACCGCTTGCTGAAATGGGCGCTGATCGAGGGCGGGGCGGAAGTCCAGACCGCGCTGAAGCGGGCGCTGTTCGATGCCCATTTTCAGCAGCGCCGCAACGTGTCCGACCCCGCCGTGCTGGTGGAACTGGCTGAGGGCGTCGGCCTCGATCCCGCCGGGGCCGCTGCCGCGCTGGACGATGACACGCTGGGGGTGCTGGTGCGCCGTGAACAGGCCGCCGCGTGGGACATGAACATTTCCGGCGTGCCGGCGATGATCGTCAACGGCAAGTACCTGATCCCCGGCGCGCAGGAGCCGGACGTCTATGCCAATGCGCTGCGCCGGGTGGTGGCGAAGGGAATCTAGACCAGCCCCCTTTAGACCAGCCCCAGCCGCGCGAGGTTGGCGGCCAGTTCGCCCGGCAGCACATCGCCCGCGGCCTCGCCGTCAGCCAGATCGCGCGGGGCGTCGGCTTCGGTCAGGTAACGCCAGCCCTGATGCGCCCGCTTGGGCGCGGGGTGGACGTCGACCAGCTTGGCGGAAATGATGATGTTGGTGCGCCCGCCTTCGGCTTCCTCAAACCCCAGGATTTCCGAGCGTGCGACCAGCTGGTGCTTGTAAATCCAGAACAGCGAACCGTTCGGCAATCCATCGCCCGGCACGATTTCGGCATGGCGCGTGGGCAGATAGCGCGTGGTCAGCCGCGCAACTTTGCCGCGTCCGGCAAACCAGTCGTGCAGTTCTTCCAGCGATTGCGCGCCATAGGCGACTTTGGTCAGGTGCAGCGGCATGGGCGGGCCTATCCCACCAGACCCGATGCCACTGCAAGCCCCAGGAACGCGAAGAAACCCATCGAATCGGTGATCATGGTCACGAACACGGAACTCGCCACCGCCGGGTCCTGACCCATGCGGTCCAGCGTGACCGGCACGATCACACCCGCCAGCCCCGCGGTCACGATGTTGGTCAGCACTGCCGCGCCGATCACCGCGCCCAGCAGCGGGCTGGCAAAGACCAGCGCCGTCGCCAGCCCGATCAGCGTGGCGACCGTGCTGCCGTTCAGCATCGCGACGCGCAATTCGCGCCACAGGATGCGGCGGGTATTGGCGCGGGTCAGCTGGTTGGTGGCAAGGGCGCGCACCGCCACGGCCATCGTCTGCGTGCCCGCATTCCCCCCGATCGAGGCGACCATGGGGGACAGCGCCGCCAGCGCGACCAGCTTTTCGATCGCGCCGCCGAAGCTGGAAATGATCGTCGCGCCCAGCAGCGCGGTCAGCAGGTTGGCCACCAGCCAGCGCACGCGGCTGACATAGCTGTCGCGAATCGGCTCGTTGACGTCGCCGTCGCCCGCGCCGGACAGCAGTAGCACGTCCTCGCCCGCTTCTTCCTGAATGATGTGGACCACGTCGTCGACAGTGATCTGGCCGACCAGCCGCCCGCTTTCATCGACGACAGCGGCGGAAATCAGTGCGTATTTCTGGAACCGCAGCGCCACTTCTTCCTGGTCCATGCTGACCGGGATCAGCGTCTGGTCACGCTGCATCACGTCGGTCAGGCGGATCGCGCGCGGGGTGCGCAGGATCCAGCTGAGCGCACAGGTGCCGACCGGGTGGTGGCGCGCATCGACGATGAACACTTCCCAGAACTCGTTCGCCAACTCGTGGCTGTCACGCAGGAAATCGATCAGGTCGCCCACGGTCATGTGTTCGGGCACGGCCACGAAGTCGCGGCTCATCAAGCGGCCGGCGGATTCTTCCGGGTAGGACAGCGCGCTTTCGATCGCGGCGCGGTCTTCCGGCTCCATCTCGGCCAGCACGGCCTGCTGGTCGCGCTCGTCGAGGTCTTCCAGCATCGCCACCGCGTCATCGGTGTCGAGCTGTTCGGCGATGTCGGCGATAGCTTCGGCGGGCAGCGATTCGACCAGCAATTCGCGCACGTGATCGTTCAGCTCGGCGAAGACCTCGCTGCCCATCAGGTCGTTGATCGACTGGGCCAGCGCCGGACGTTCATCCGCTTCGATCAGCTCAAACAAGTCGGCGATGTCTGCGGGGTGGAGCGGCTCCACCAGCGCATAGACCGTTTCCTGGTCTTCTTCAGCCAGCGCGTCCTGCACGCGGCGGACGAAGTCCTTCTTGAGGGTGTTTTCCTCGTCCAGGCTATCCGACTCGCGCGGCTGCTCCACCGTCAGCGCGGCATCGTCGAGCAGGTTGAGATCACGGTCCTCGGCGGTCATTGCGGCCGGTCTAGGCCGGTCGTGCGCAAAAGCAACCGGGCAGCGCTGTCAAAGGCGTGACTTTGTGGCGCGCGCGCTTATATCCCGCTGCAATTGCCACAGGAGACTACAATGGCTGACGAATACCTGACCCTTACGCTCGACAGCGGCGGCGACGTAAAGATCAAGCTGCGCCCCGATCTGGCCCCCGGCCACGTCGAACGCATCACCGAACTGGCGCGCGAAGGCTTCTATGACGGGGTGAAGTTTCACCGCGTGATCCCCGGCTTCATGGCGCAGGGCGGCTGCCCCAACGGCACCGGCATGGGCGGCTCCAGCAAGCCGGACCTCAAGGCCGAATTCAACGCCGAACCGCACGTGCGCGGCGTGTGCTCGATGGCGCGTACCAACCAGCCGAACTCGGCCAACAGCCAGTTCTTCATCTGCTTTGACGACGCGACGTTCCTGGACCGCCAGTACACCGTGTGGGGCGTGGTCGAAGAAGGCATGGAATTCGTTGACGCGCTGCCCAAGGGTGAACCGCCGGCGAAGCCCGGCGTGATTCTGAAGGCGACTGTCAGCTGATCATTCCTCCCCGAACCGGGGAGGGGGACCATCCGCAGGATGGTGGAGGGGCAGGCGCGGGCGTGGCTGAAATAGCCTGATCGCGCGACGCGGTGCAAACCGATAGTGCCCCTCCACCAGCTGCGCTGGTCCCCCTCCCCTGGTTGGGGAGGCCTTATTGCGTCGGGATCGCCACCCGCCGCGCGGTGAGGATTTTCACCGGCTTGTCCAGCATCTGGCCTTTCAGCGGGCCTTCGCCCTTTTCCGGCGGGCGCGGCGCTTCCCAGATCTTCAGGGCGACATCCATGCCCGACACCACGTATCCGAACGCGGCGAAGCCAGCTTGCAGGTCGGGGTTGTCGGACTTCGGATCGGCGTCCAGCCCTTCCAGATCGGACACCAGGATCGAAAAATCGGCCATGGCCGTGCCCGGCGCATGGCGCGCCATCGAAATCGCGCCGCGCTTGTGCAGGATGCCGGTCACGTTGGTCGGCTCGTGCGCGATGGGTTTGAGCACTTTCAGCGGATTGGATTGCAGCCCGCCCTGAATCAGGCCGTTCGGCGGCGTGCCCCACGGCAAGTGCATCGCGCGATAGAACACCGCGCCATCGAACTTCTTCAGATCGACATAGCGCACGAAATTGGCGGTGGTGATCGGCGCGCGCTTGTGATCGAGGTCCAGCTCGATCGTCCCCAGCTCGGTCACCAGCGCCACGCGCACGGTATCGGGCAAAGGCAGGGGAGCGGCGGCCGACGCGGCAGGGCGCGGTTTGGCGGCAACGGCGCGGGGCTTGCCCTTGGGCGGCGCAGCGGCGGCCAGCACGAGCAGCGCGGGGATGGCGAGCAGGGCGAATCGGCGGTTCATGGCCGCATTCTGCCCGATCAGAGCGCCGCCTTCACCAGCCAGTCGTGGAAAATCCGCACCGCGCGCACTTCCAGCGCGTGCGGGCGGCAGATGAACCAGTAGGAATAGGGGCTTTCCACTTCGACATCGAACAGCTTGGCCAGACGGGTGTCGGCGCTGCGGTTGAAGTGGTCATCGTGCATGATCGCGATGCCCAGGCCATTGGCGGCGGCTTCGAGGATCAGCTGGCCTGAATCGTAATGGTCGATCGCGGCGGGTTCCAGGTTTTCCATCCCCAGCGCCTTTTTCCACGCGGTGAAGCTGGCGGGCAGCTCGGTGTGGATCAGGAACGTCTGGCGTGACAGGGTGGCAGAGTCGGGGTTCTGGCCGATTTCCTCGGCCAGCGCGCGCGAGGTGAAGGCATAGACCCGGTTGTGGTCCAGCCGCACCGCATGGAACGCGGGGTCGGGCTTCTTCGCCAGGATGATTGCCGCGTCCAGTGTATCGCCAACGCGCTGTTCCAGGTGCGGGCTGGTATCGAAATCGATATGCAGGCGCGGATGCTGCTTGCGCAGTTCCGGCAGGCGCGGGAACAGGCGCTGCGATCCGAACAGCGGCAGGATGCCCAGGTGCAGGCGCATTACCTTGCTGTCCTCGATCTGCCCTTCGACGGCGGCGGCCAGTTCATCGAACTTGGGGCTGACCGCCTCGTAAAAGGCGGTGCCGTCGTCGGTCAGCTTCATCGCCTGGTGCTGACGCGTGAACAGCCGCTTGCCGATGAAATCCTCCAGCGCGGCGACCCGGCGCGACAAGGCGCTGGGCGACAGGCCCAGTTCGTCGGCGGCAGCGCGGGCGCTGCCCAGCCGGACGATCCGCACGAAGGCTTCGATCGCGCGGAGGGGAGGAAGGCGGCGGATGGCCAAGGCGGTTACTCTTCGGGGGCGTCCTGGGGAGTCGGCGGGTGAAGCCGCAAACGGGTAACGTGTTTTTCGTTGCCCGCAATCACTTCCAGCTTCCAGCCGCTGTCATGGTCCAGAATTGCGCCGACGGGGGGCACCGCTTCGGCCAGCAGGAACGCCAGACCGCCCAGCGTATCGACGTCTTCCTCGACCTCGCCGAGGCGCGGATCGACCGTGGCGCCGACTTCTTCCAGCTCCGCCCGCGCGTCGGCCTCCCACATGCCGCCGTCCAGCGGGACCAGCAGGGCCTCTGGCGCGTCATCGTGCTCGTCCTCGATCTCGCCAACGATTTCCTCGACCAGATCCTCGATCGTGATGATCCCGTCGGTGCCGGAATATTCGTCGATCACCACGGCCAGATGGACGCGGCTGGCGCGCATGTCGGCCAGCACGTCCAGCGCGCCGCGCGCCTGTGGCACGAACAGCGGCTGGCGCAGCAGGCTGGTCCAGTCCTTCGGCGGGGCCTTGCCCGTGGCCAGGAAGGGGAAGATGTCCTTGATCAGGACCATGCCCACGATCTCGTCCAGCGTCTCGCGATAGACCGGCATGCGCGAATGGCCGTGCTGGGCAAAAGCGGCGACCATTTCTTCCCAGGTGGCGGTATCGGGCAGGGCAATGATCTCGCCACGCGGAATCGCCACGTCGTCGGCATCGTTCTCGCTGAAATGCAGCAGGTTGCGCAGCATCTGCCGTTCCAGCGGGGACAGGTCGCCTGCGGCCGTCCGGCCGTTCGCCTCGTCCTCATGCTCGTCGATGGCTTCTTCCAGCTGCGCGCGGAGGGATTGATCGGCCTCTGGCGTGCCGATGAGCTTGCGGACCATGCGCCACAACGAGCGTCTACTGTCCGGTTCTCCAGAATGAGGTTCGGGCATCGCCCTGTCTGTATCCTTGTTGCTTCAGTGGTCCCCATATGGGTCGGCAATGCCCAGCAGGGCAAGCGCCTTTATTTCCAGCTGCTCCATGGCGCGGGCATCGGCGGCGGAAATCTCGTGGTCGTGCCCGGCCAGATGGAGCAGGCCGTGGACGATCAGGTGGGCGGCGTGATGGTCCAGCGGCAGGCCTTTTTCCGCCGCTTCGCGCGCGCAGGTTTCCAGTGCCAGCGCGATATCGCCCAGCAGTTCCGGCGGCCCGGCGGGGGGCAGGGCGAGCAAGTCCGCGCGCTCCAGCATGGGGAACGACAGCACGTTGGTCGGCTTGTCCTTGCCGCGCCATTCGCGATTGAGCGCGTGGACTTCGCCGTCGTCGGCAAACAGCAGGCTGGCGGACAGGCGCGGGTTGGCCAGTTCCGGGGCGTGGGCGGCAATGGCCTCTGCCGCGCGCAGCGCCAGCGTTTCCCAGTCGGTCGTGTCCGGCCAGTCCGCTTCAAGCGAAATGTCGAGTTCCATAAGGGTTTAGTGTCCCGGCCCTTCATAGGCTTCGACGATCCGGCCCACGATCGGGTGGCGGACGACGTCGGCTACGGAAAAGCGTGTTACGGCGATGCCTTCGATTCCTTCAAGGCGGAGCACCGCATCGTTCAGCCCGCTCATTTGCGGGCCGCCGGGGATGTCGACCTGGTTGGGGTCGCCGCAGATCACCATGCGGCTGTTCTGGCCGAACCGGGTCAGGAACATCTTCATCTGCGCAGGCGTGGTGTTCTGCGCTTCGTCCAGGATCACGAAGGCATCGGCCAGTGTACGGCCGCGCATGAAGGCGATCGGCGCAATCTCGATCTCGCCGCTCGCGATCCGGCGTTCCACCTGTTCGGGCGGCATGCAGTCATACAGCGCGTCGTAGAGCGGGCGCAGGTACGGATCGACCTTTTCCTTCATGTCGCCGGGCAGAAAGCCCAGCCGCTCCCCGGCTTCGACCGCCGGGCGTGACAGGATCAGGCGCTGGACACTGCCGGTAATCAGCTGGCTGACCGCCTGCGCCACCGCGACATAGGTCTTGCCGGTGCCGGCCGGCCCCAGCGCGAAGATCACGTCCTTGCTGGCCAGTGCGCGCATGTATTCCACTTGCGTGCTGCTGCGCGGGACGATGGTTTTCTTGCGGGTGCGGATCACTACCGACGGGGCATCCTGCCCGCCGGAGACGATCCCTTCCAGCGTCGGTTCGGCCGACATCGTGATCAGCGATTCGACCGTGCCGGCATCCAGTTCATGCCCCTGCATCAGGCGCTGGTGCATTCCTTTCAGCACGTCGCGGGCGCGGGCGACGGCGTCTTCCGGCCCTTCGATCTGCACGCGGTTGCCGCGCGCGGCGATATACACGCCCAGGCGGTTTTCGATCATGACAAGGTTGGCGTCGAACTGTCCGAACAGCGCACCCAGGATGGTTGCTTCCTCGAACTCGACCTCTGTCCGGGCGCGCGAGGAATGCGCACGCTGGGGAAGATCGCTGCGGGTGTGCGCCGGTTCATGGGCGCGGACAGGTTTGCGGGCCATGCGCTCCTTTCAAGGGGGCCGAAATCAGCCCTGATTCGGAAGATAGGCGCGGAAAGGCGCGGTGCAAGCCGGAGAGGGGCTGGTGACGGTGGATATTTCCGCCGTTCAGGCGATCAGCCGCCCCGCCAACGAGTTCGGCCCGGCTTCCACCAGTTCGACGTTTACCAGCGCGCCGATCTCGGCCTCGCCCGTGAAGTGGACCGATTGCAGCCAGGGCGACTTGCCCAGCCACTGCCCCGGATACTTGCCCTTGCGCTCCACCAGCACCGTGCAGCGCTGGCCCACGCTGCGCTGGTTGAAGGCCAATTGGTCACGATTGAGCGCGGCTTGCAGGCGTTGCAGGCGCTCGTCCATCACTTCGGGCGCGATCTGGTCGTCCATCGTCGCGGCGGGGGTGCCGGGGCGGGGCGAATACTTGAAGCTGAAGCACTGGGCATAGCCGACCGCGTCCACCAGCTTCAGTGTGTCTTCAAATTCTGCATCGGTTTCGCCGGGGAAGCCGACGATGAAATCGCCCGACAGCGCAATGTCGGGGCGCACGGCGCGGACCCGGTCAAGCACGCGCAGGTAACTGTCGGCGGTGTGGCTGCGGTTCATCGCCTTCAGCACCCGGTCGCTGCCCGCCTGAACCGGCAAGTGCAGGAACGGCATCAGTTTGGGCAGGTCGCCATGCGCGGCAATCAGGCCTTCGGTCATGTCGTTGGGGTGGCTGGTGGTATAGCGGATGCGGGCCAGTTCCGGGATGTCGGACAGCGTCTCGATCAGCTTTTCAAGGCCTCGGTTACTGTCATCGCGCCACGCATTCACGTTCTGCCCAAGCAGCGTGATTTCGCGCGCACCGGCCTCGACCAGCTTGTGCGCTTCCGTCACCAAATCATTGAAAGGGCGCGAAATTTCTGCACCGCGCGTATAGGGGACCACGCAGTACGTGCAGAACTTGTCGCACCCTTCCTGCACGGTCAGGAAGGCGGTCGGGCCAACCTTGCGCCGGGTGGGGAGCGCGCCGAATTTCGTCTCGGCCGGCATGTCGGTATCGACCGCGCGCTTGCCCAGCGTGGCCTGTTCGATCATCGCGGGCAGGCGGTGATAGGCCTGCGGGCCGACCACCATCTTCACGGCGGGGGCGCGGGCCATGATTTCCTCGCCCTCGGCCTGAGCGACGCACCCGGCGACTGCGATCAGCGGGCTGGAGCCATCGTCGCGCCGCAGGCGGCCAATGTCGGAATAGACCTTTTCGGCGGCCTTTTCGCGGATGTGGCAGGTGTTGAGCACGACCAGGTCGGCATCCTCACCTTCGGCAGCGGGGCGAATGCCTTGCGCGCCCAGCAATTCGGCCATGCGTTCGCCGTCATAGACGTTCATCTGGCAGCCGAAGCTCTTGACGCGATAGGTCTGGGGGGGCGGGGTTGTGGCCATAAGCGCCGCGCGATACGCCAATCGGCGCGGGTTTTGAAGTGCTAACGCTGCGTTTTGAAGCGCTATCGCTGCAAGGCGCTCAGCATCGCCTCGCGCGCGGCGGCGGCGATGGTCTTGCGGCTGGCCAGCTGCTCCCCCCACAGCACCGGCAGGAAATGCAGGGTCAGGTCCACCGGGCGCCGGCGGGCGAGGATGCGCAGGAAGTTGTCGAGGCCGGGTTCGTCCCCCACCCACGCCACGGCGGCGGCTTCCGGTCCGTAATCGAGCAGCACCGGCTGGACCGCAATGCCATCGGGCAGCGGCTCCAGCGCGGACAGCAGTGATGATTTGAGCGGGAGCAGGCCGGTGCCATCGCTCGTCGTGCCTTCCGGGAATATCGTCAGCGCGCCGGTATCGGACAACGCGGTACGCACCGCCTGCACTTGCGCCGCGATGCTGGCGCGATCGTGCCGCGCGACGAACACCGTGTCGTTCAGCTCGCATAGCCATTTCAGCAGCGGCAGCGATGCCAGCCCGTCATGCGCGACAAAAGCGCTGCCCGTGACCCCGGCGATGGCGGGAATGTCGATCCAGCTGACGTGGTTGGCCAGCAAAAACGCGCCGCGATGGACCTTTTCGCCTGCCACGCGCAGCCGCACGCCTGCTAGCCAGGCCACGCCGCGCAGAAACACGCGCGGCCAGGGGTTGTGCGGCGTGAATGGCTTCCACAAGTAGAACAGCGGCACGCAGGCCAGCAGCAGTGCGGCCATGCCCAGAATGCGGGAGGAAAGGCGCAACCAACCTATTACCGAGACCTGACGCGGCCGGGGCAGCGCGATGCCCATCAGGTCAGGCGTCCCGCTCCAGCCGCACGCCGTAGAGTTCCATGCGGTGATCGACGAGGCGATAGCCCAGCTTTTCCGCGATCTGGCGTTGCAGGGCTTCGAGTTCGGGATCGACGAATTCGATCACTTTGCCGGTTTCGACGTCGATCAGGTGGTCATGGTGCGCTTCGGGTGCGGCTTCATAGCGCGAGCGGCCATCGCCGAAATCGTGCCGGTCCAGAATCCCCGCCTCCTCGAACAGGCGGACGGTGCGATAGACCGTGGCAATGGAGATCCGCGGGTCGATGGCCGAGGCGCGTTCGTGCAGCGCCTCGACGTCGGGATGGTCGGTGCTTTCCGACAGGACCTTGGCAATTACCCGGCGCTGATCGGTAATCCGCAAACCGCGCTGCGCGCAGAGGGCTTCAATGTCGATGGCCTGGTGCACAAAAAATCCGCCAAGAAAAAGGAAAACGCCGCACCGATCATAAACCGGCGCGGCGATTCTTCAACTGATACGCGTTATTAGCTTGTGCACCATTCGTATCCGCGAATGGCTTGCCGGGCGGACCGCCCGGTCGCACATCCTGAATCAGGCTGCCTTGGGCTTGCGGCCGCGCTTGGCGCCGGGCTTGCGGCCCAGGCCGATCTTCTTGGCCAGTTCGCGGCGCGTTTCGGCATAGTTGGGGGCAACCAGCGGATAATCGGCGGGCAGGTTCCAGCGCGCGCGATAGTCATCCGGGGTCATGCTGTGATGCGTCATCAGGTGACGCTTCAGCATTTTCAGCTCCATGCCGCAGTCCAGGCACACGATATGCGTGGGCTTGACCGATGCGCGGATCGACACAGCCGGCTTCAGTGCTTCTGCTTCCGGTGCGGGGGCGGCCTGGCCAAGTCCGGCAAGCGCGCCATAGACATTGGTAATCAGCGTCGACACGTCTTCAACGGTTACGCTGTTATTGCTGACATGCGCTGCGACGATGTCCGACGTCAGCGTGATCAAGGTTTCATTCATATCGGCCTGGATGGTTTCCATGGCTCTGTCCCTTCGTTTTTGCGACGCATTTTTTGTGTTTTCCTGCTGAAAACGGGAACCAGCATTACCATAGCCAATTAGCTGCGCGAACTGCCGATACAAGCAAAAAGCGACGAGATGTTACCAATATTGATAAATTTTACTGGTGGGCAAGCAATGCGATGAAGGGGTGTTAGTCATTCGCACATGCGAAAGTGATTGCATCAATCCTTTCGCCATGGGGCATCCGGTAATAGTTGGGGCGCAGGCCCACGGGAATGAATCCTGCTTGCCGATAAAGCGCCTCCGCGGGATTTCCCTTACGCATTTCAAGCAGTAACCGGTTGGCACCACGCTCTCGCGCAGCGCTGGCGAAGCGGCTCAGCAATATCCGGCCCAGTCCCAGTCGGCGATACTGCGGTGCAATGGCGATCAGCAGCAATTCTTCTTCGTCAAACGCGGTGCGCGACATGAAGAACCCCGCCGCGACTTCACCGGGGGCCGGTTCCTTGCCGTGGGGCGCGATCAATCCGTAATGGCAGTTGCCCAGCACCAGCGCGTCGCCGACCTGGCGGCGACTCCATGCTTCGCCATAGGCGGGGTCGAATGCCGCCTCCATCACGGCCATGATCCGGTCCAGATCATCGCCCGGCGGGGTCATGGGGCAATTCCGCCCGGCAGCCGGGCATCGGGCGCCCGGCCATAGCGGAGCGCGACGTCCGGGGTGAGCGCGGCGGGGGGCAGCAGCGCGCTCTGCCGCGCGTCAGGCCACAGCGGCAGGGCGCTGCCGGTTCCGCGCGCGGCGACCAAAGCCTCGGCCTGGCTGCCGACAACCAGATCCGCGCCGCCCCGCGCCATCGCGTCAGGCGGGGGCAGCGATTGCAGCGGCCCCAGTTCCGCACCGTCCGCGTCGAAATCCTGCACGAACCATTCGCCGTGCCCGCCGGTGGTGGCGACGGTCACCGGCTGGTTGCCGCGCTCTGCCCGCGCCATCGCGGCCAGCAGGGCAAGGGTGGGATAGCCCACCAGTTCTGCCCGCCACGCCAGCGCCAGCGCGCGCGCTGCGGCCAGCCCCACGCGCAGGCCGGTAAAGCTGCCGGGGCCAAGCGCCACGGCAACGCGCGGGGCGCGGCCCTGGCCCGGCAAGGCCGCGATCATCGGCACCAGCTGTTCGGCATGGCCGCGCCCCAGCATTCGCCAGTCGCCCGCGACCAGCGCCGCGCCATCGTGCAGCGCGACCGAACAGGCCTCGGTCGCGCTGTCGATGGTCAAGGTCAGCATTGTGTCAGCATGGGCGCAGCCGGTTCAGGCGATGCGGTTGAAAACGTCGAAATCCGGGCGTGGGCTGCGGTCGAAGATGCTGGCGGGATCGCCATAGCCCAGCGTCGAAATCATCACCGACTTGTAGTCCGGCGTTTCGGACAGGAACGCGGCGTCCACCGCCTCGTTCGAAAAGCCGGTCATCGGACCCGTATCCAGCCCGATCGCGCGCGCGGCCATGATGAAATAGGCGGCCTGCAGGGTGGTGTTGATGAAGGCGGAGCGTTCGCGCAGCGCGTCGTTGCCGGTGAACCAGCTGCGCGCGTCGGCGTGGGGGAACAGCCACGGCAGCTGTTCCTGGAACTGGGTGTCCATCGCGATGATGACCGCCACCGGGGCCGACATGATCTTGGGCGCGTTGGTCGGCGCGGAGCAGGCGGCCAGCTTTTCGCGGGCTTCCTGGCTGACGCACCACACCAGCCGCGCGGGCAGCTGGTTGGCGGACGTCGGCGCCATCTTCATCAGGTCCCAGATCGCGTGGAGCTGCTCGGTCGAAACCGGCTTGTCCAGATAGCCGTTATAGGTGCGGGCAGTGCGGAACAGCTGGTCGAGCGCGGAATCGGCAAGCGGCTGGGACATCGTGGCAGGGTTCCTGTAGGCTGAGAGGCGTCGGCGTCAGGCCGCGCGGACTTCGGTCACTTCGGGGACATAGTGCTTCAGCAGCGTCTCGATCCCGTTCTTCAGCGTGGCGGTGGATGACGGGCAGCCCGAACAGGCGCCCTGCATCGACAGGTAAACCACCCCTTCGCGGAAGCCGCGATAGACGATGTCGCCGCCGTCGTTGGCCACGGCCGGGCGGACGCGGGTTTCGATCAGTTCCTTGATCTGCACCACGATGTCGGCATGGGCCGGATCGTCACCGAAATCGTCATCTTCACCCGGTACCACGATGCCGCTGGCGTCGGGACCGTTGAACAGCGGCGCGCCGGTCACGAAGTGATCCAGCAGCATTGCCACGACCTGCGGCTTCAGCGCGGACCAGTCCACCCCCGGCGCGGCCGTGACCGACACGAAATCACGGCCAAAGAACACGCCGGTGACATCGCCCAGATCGAACAGCGCGGATGCCAGCGGGGAAGCGGCTGCCTCAACCTCGTCACGGAATTCGCGGGTGCCGGCTTGCATCACCAGTTCGCCGGGCAGGAACTTCAGCGTGGCCGGATTCGGCGTGGTTTCGGTTTCGATGAACATGCCTGCTCATATGGGCGCGCGCGCGCCGGGGTCAAGCGCGCAGGCCTTGCGGGTGACCAGGAAAAAACTCTATCAGGCCGCCATGTCGATGATTTTCCGCACCCTTTCCGCTTGCGCTGCTCTGGCGCTGATTTCCGGTCAGCCCGCACCGGCCGCCAAACCAGTGAAGAAAGCTGTCGTAAAGCCATCGCCGACGGCGATCGCCCTGCCGCTCAAGCTGCTGATTCCCGAACGCCAGCGCCTGTGCGACACGGCTGCCGGGGCAGGTCTGCGCTACAAGGTGCTGCGCCCTGGCACCGGGGTAAAGCCCACCGATGCGGACAGGGTGAAGGTGCACTACATCGGCTATCTGGCCAAGGATGGCGAAGTGTTCGATCAGGGCCGCGACGTGACCTTTGCCGTCACGCGCGTCATTCCCGGTTTTGCCGATGGGCTGAAGCTGATGACGCCGGGCAGCATCTACCGGCTCTGCATTCCGCATACGCTGGGCTATGGCGAGGAAGGCAGCGGGCCGATCCCGCCGTCCGCCGACCTGGTGTTTCAGGTGGAGTTGGTGGCGATCAATCCCCAGAAGTAACCGGGGCGAAATAGTCGGGTGAGGCGCAGGTCTATTCACTGGCCCTTAAACTTGGGCCTGCCTATACCTTGGCCCATGCGTTTCAACTCCCGCGCTTCGCGCTCCCTTGCCAGCGTTCTGGCGCTGCTCCTGATCGTCCCGTCGGCGGTTTCCGCGCAGACGCAGAACCGGGTCACCCGCAGTGCCGCGACGGCTGATGCCGCCGCCGAAGTGCCGTGGCTCTATCGCGGCAGCGATGTGCCGCAGGACAAGGAATGGCAGTTCGGCGAACTGGCCAACGGCATGCGCTATGTCGTGCGCAAGAACGGGGTGCCGCCGGGGCAGGTTTCGATCCGCATCCGCATGGATGTGGGGTCCCTGCATGAACGCGACCATGAACAGGGCTATGCCCACTTGCTGGAACACCTGGTGTTCCGCCAGTCGAAGTATCTGGGGCAGGGCGCGGCGATCCCCACCTGGCAGCGGCTGGGGGCGACGTTCGGCAGCGATACCAACGCCGAAACGTCACCCATCAGCACCACATTCAAGCTGGACCTGCCGAACGTGACCGCCGCGTCGCTGGAAGAAAGCATGAAGCTGCTGTCGGGGATGATGATCGCCCCGGTCCTGTCAGAGCGCAACGTGCGGGCCGAAGTGCCGATCGTGCTGGCCGAAAAGCGCGAACGCGGCGGCACCGCCGCGCGCGTGGCCGAAGCGACCCAGCAGACCCTGTTTGTCGGGCAGCGCATGGCGATCCGTTCCGTCATCGGCACCGATGCCACGCTGAAGGCCGCCAACCAGGCCCGCGTCCGCGCGTTTCATGCGCGCTGGTATCGGCCCGAACGCGCGGTGGTGATTGCGGTGGGCGATGCCGACCCGGCGCTGATGGCCAGCCTGATCGAGAAATACTTTGCCGACTGGCCGGTGACCGGTCCGGCCGAAGCTGCGCCCGATTTTGGCGATCCGGTCGCGCCCGCCGGGGCCGATCCGGCCAATCCGGTCGGCGAAACCGGCGTGATCGTGGAGCCGGACCTGCCGCGCGGCGTCAACTATGCGGTGATGCGGCCCTGGCGACCGGTCAAGGACACGATCGTTTACAATCAGGGGATCATGATCGATTCGCTGGCGCAGGCGATCATCAACCGCCGGCTGGAAGCGCGCGCGCGCGGCGGCGGCAGTTTTCTGTTCGCGCAAGTGAACCAGGAAAAGCTCAACCGCTCTACCGACGCGACTTTCGTGTCGATCACCCCGTTGACCGAGGACTGGAAGCAGGCCTTGGCCGATGTGCGCGCCGTGATCGCCGATGCGATGGCGACCGCCCCGACCGAAGAGGAAATCGCCCGCGAAGTGGCCGAATTCGCCGTCGCGTTCGAAAGCGGGGTGGAACAGCGCCGCCTGCTGGCCGGGTCAAAGCTGGCCGACGACATGGTCACCGCGCTCGACATCAATGAAACCATCGCTTCGCCCGAAGTGGTGCAGATGATCTTTCGCCAGTCGATCCCACTGTTCACCCCGCAGGCGCTGCTGGATCATACCCGCAAACTGTTCAAGGGCGCAGTGATCCGCTCTACCCTGCTGACGCCCAAGGCGGGCGAGGCTGATGCCGCCGCGCTGAAACTGGCGCTGGCCGAGCCAGTCGTGGCCGATGGCAAGTCGCGGCTGGACAGTAAGCCGATCTCGTTCGCGGACCTGCCGCCGCTGGGCGATCCCGGCGCGATCAAGGCCGATGTCGCCACCGGCGTGCTGGGGATCGATCAGGTCGAACTCGCCAACGGGGTGAAGGCGCTGCTTTGGCCATCGACGGATGAGCCGGGGCGCCTGACCGTCAAGGTCCGCTGGGGCGCGGGATACCGCGCGTTCCGGCCGGAAGACGCGGCCTATATCACGCTGGGCGACATGGCACTGGTGGGTTCGGGCCAGGGCACGCTGGGGCAGGAACAGCTCGACCGGATTTCGACCGGGCGCAAGATGGGCTTTGACTTTGAAATCAAGGACAGCGCGTTCCAGTTCAGCGCCGATACCCGCCCGGCCGATCTGGCCGACCAGCTGTACCTTTTCGCCGCGCGCTTTGCCCAGCCGCGCTGGGATGCGGCGCCCGTGCTGCGCGCCAAGGCGGCCGCGCGGCTGCAATACGAAAGCTATGCCGCCAGCCCGCAAGGGGTGTGGCAGCGCGATGGCCGCTCGCTCCAGCGCGGGGGCGATGCGCGCTTCCGCGTGCCGACCCCGGCCGAGGTTGAGGCCGCGACGCCGGAGGGCTTCCGCCAGGTCTGGCAGCCCATGCTGGAACAGGGGGGAATCGAGATCCAGCTGTTCGGCGATTTCGACCGGAATGAAGCACTGGCCGCGCTGCAAAAGACGTTCGGTGCGCTGCCCAAGCGCGCGCCGCTGCCCAGCACGCTGCAACCGCCGCGCTTTGGCGAATTGCCCGCATCGACCACGCCCGTGGTCCTGACCCATCGCGGCGATCCGACGCAGGCGGCGGCGTTCGTCACCTGGCCGACCGGCGGCGGGATGGCCGGCATTTCGGAAAGCCGCAAGCTGGAGATTCTCGCCAACCTGTTCCAGAACCGGCTAATGCTGGCGATGCGTGAAAAGCTGGGTGCGGCTTATGCCCCGCAAGTCAGCAATTCGTGGCCGGAGGATCTGGAAAACGGCGGCGGGCTGATGGCGCTGGCGCAATTGCAGCCCAAGGCGGTGCCGGTATTCTTCCAGACGGCGGACGAAATCGCCGCCAACCTGATCGCCCGCCCGCCGAGCGCGGACGAGCTGGAACGCGTGACCGAACCGCTGCGCCAGCAGATCACCCGTGCCAGCACCAGCAGCGCGTTCTTCATGTACCAGCTGGAAGGCGCGACCGAAGACCCGCGCAAGCTGGCGGCAGTCCGCTCGATCCTGCCCGATTACACCCGCACCACGCCCGCCGAAATGCAGGCGCTGGCGCGCAAGTATCTGGTGCGGGGCAAATCCTGGCGCGTGGCCATCATGCCGGAAGCCAAGCCCGCGACCGCGGGCGGGCGCGGCAGCGGGGCGGAGGGGCGCTAGCCAACCCGCACTTTTGTTGCGTGATTGCAGTCATCGGCTTTTCGACTTTTGCAATTCGCCGAGTGCGGGGCTATGGGGCGCGCTCTTAAAGGAGCAAGGCACGTGGCAAGTAACTGGACCCCCGAAAGCTGGACAACGCAGGAAGCACGGCATCTGCCGTCCTATCCCGATGCGGATGGCCTCAAGCGGGTAACGGATACGCTGACCACGTTTCCGCCGCTGGTGTTCGCGGGCGAAGCGCGCGCGCTGAAGGCGGACCTGGCCGAAGTCGCGGCGGGCAAGGGTTTCCTGCTGCAGGGCGGCGACTGCGCCGAGAGCTTTGCCGAGTTCCACCCGAACAACATCCGCGACACGTTCCGCGTGCTGCTGCAGATGGCGGTCGTGATGACCTTCGCCAGCAAGCAGCCGGTGGTGAAGGTGGGCCGCATGGCCGGCCAGTTCGCCAAGCCGCGCTCCTCGCCGGTCGAAGTGCAGGGCGGGGTCGAGCTGCCCAGCTATCTGGGGGACAACATCAACGGGATCGAATTCACGCCCGAAGCGCGCATTCCCGATCCGCAGCGCCTGCTCCAGGCCTATAGCCAGTCGGCGGCAACGCTGAACCTGCTGCGCGCGTTTTCCACCGGGGGCTATGCCAACTTGCGGCAGGTCCACCAGTGGACGCTGGAATTCATGGACCGCAGCCCGTGGTCGGCCAAGTTCGCGGAAATGGCGGACCGGATCGGCGAAGCGCTGGACTTCATGCAGGCCTGCGGGATCGATCCCAAGACCGTCCCGCAGTTGCAAGGCACCAGCTTCTACACCAGCCACGAGGCGCTGCATCTGGCTTACGAGCAGGCGATGACCCGGCAGGATTCGCTGACCGGTGACTGGTACGATACCAGCGCGCACATGCTGTGGATCGGCGACCGGACCCGGTTTGAAGGATCGGCGCACGTGGAATTCCTGCGCGGCGTGGGCAACCCGCTGGGCATGAAGTGCGGGCCGAGCATGACCCCGGACGAGTTGATCCGCCAGCTGGACCTGCTCAACCCCGCGCGCGAAGCGGGCCGGATGACGCTGATCAGCCGGTTCGGCGATGACAAGGTCGAAGCGGGCCTTGCCCCGCTGGTCCGCGCGGTGAAGCAGGAAGGCCATCCGGTGGTATGGAGCTGCGACCCGATGCACGGCAACGTGATCAAGGCCGACAGCGGCTTCAAGACCCGTCCGTTTGACCGCATCCTGCGCGAAGTGCAGGGCTTCTTCGCGGTTCACCGCGCCGAAGGCACCCACGCGGGCGGCATCCACATCGAAATGACCGGACAGGATGTGACCGAATGCGTCGGCGGCGGGATCGCGATCAGCGATTCCGGGCTGGCGGACCGCTATCACACCCACTGCGACCCGCGCCTCAATGCCGCGCAGTCAATCGAACTGGCGTTCATGCTGGGCGAGATGCTCAACCTCGAAGCGGTGGAACGCGCGCAGCGCGCGGCATGATCGCGCGCGAACTGCTTGGCACGGCCCAAGTTCCCGGCGGCGAGGAACTGCGGCTGTTTGCCCACGGGCGCGATTTCATGATCGTGCTGGGGCATAACGAGTTGATGAGCACGCGGATGCGCGGCTCGGAAGAAGCGCTGGCAACGATGACGCTGGACCGGCTGGCGGGGGTGCGTGCACCGCGCCTGCTGATCGGCGGCTATGGCATGGGCTTTACCCTGCGCGCGGCGCTGGCCGGGATCGGGCCGCAGGGCCATGTGACCGTGGCCGAACTGGTCCCCGAAATCATCGAATGGGCGCGCGGGCCGATGGCGGAAGTCGCGGCTGGCTGCCTCGACGATCCGCGCGTGACGCTGCGGATGGACGACGTGGCCGATGCGATGCTGCTCGCGCCCGAACCGCTCGATGCGATCCTGCTCGATGTCGATAACGGCCCGGATGGGCTGGTGCGGGCGGAAAACAACCGGATCTATTCCAAGTCCGGCCTGCACAACGCCCGCCGCGCGCTGGCCCCCGGCGGCGTGCTGGCGATCTGGTCCGCCGCTCCGGACCCCAAGTTCAAGCGCCGCATGGAAGACGTCGGCTTCGAAGTCGAAGAAGTCGAAGTGCGTGCCCGGATCGACAAGAACGGCAAAGGCAAAGGCCCGCGCCACGTGATCTGGTTCGCGCGGGTTTAGGGCACTCTTTCGGCCCAAATCACCGTCATGCTGAACTTGTTTCAGCATCCATCGGGCCGCTGGCACTTTAGCCGAACGTGAGGCGCGAACTGTGCAGCCATTGCCACTGCACTCCCTGTGGATAGATGGACCCTGAAACAAGTTCAGGGTGACGCTGTTTCGCAGGCTTAGGGCAACAGCAGCGTCGATCCGGTCGTGCGCCGTGCTTCCAGGTCGATGTGGGCCTGCGCCGCATCCGTCAGCGCATATTCCTGGCCCACGGTGACGGTGACTTTGCCCGCCAGCACCATCTCCCACAGCTTGGCCGCGCCCGCTGCCGCCTCGGCCGGATCGGCGTAATAGTCATAGACGCCGGGGCGCGTGACATAGAGCGAGCCGCGCGTGGCGAGATCGCGCAGGGCCACGCCCGTCACCGGGCCGCTGGCGTTGCCAAAGCTGACCAGCGTGCCGCGCTTGGCCATGGAATCGAGCGAGCTCTGCCAGCTGGCAGCGCCGACTCCGTCATAGGCCACCGCCACGCCCGCGCCGCCGGTTGCCTCGCGCACGTTCGCGACCAGATCGGGTGCGCCGGACAGGAACACCAGTTCCGCGCCCGCCGCCTGCGCCAGCGCGACCTTGTCCGCGCTGCCAACCGTGCCGATCACCCGTACGCCGCGCGCGGTCAGCCATTGCACCAGCAATTGCCCCACACCGCCTGCCGCCGCCGGAACCAGCGCCCAGCCGCCCGGCGCGACCGGGGCGCAGCGTTCGGCGAGTGCCTCGACCGTCGCGCCTTTCAGCAGGATCGCCGCCGCTGTGCGGGCATCGATCCCATCGGGGACGGCAAACAGCGCCGAGGCCTTGATCAGCCGCGCGGTCGAATAGGCACCGGGGGCGGCGAAATAGGCCACGCGCTGACCGGCTGCGAACTGGCTCACGCCGTCGCCCACGGCCTCAACCACCCCGGCGGCTTCCATGCCAAGGCCGGTGGGCAGACGCGCGGGGTACAGACCGGTGCGGAAATAGGTGTCGATGAAGTTCAGGCCCACCGCTTCGTGGCGGAGCAGCACTTCGCCGGGACCGGGCGCGGGCAGGTCCACCTCGCGCCACTGGATCACTTCGGGGCCGCCGGTCTGTTCGATAAAGGCCTGGGTCGCGCGCATCGGTATTCTCCCTTTGCGCGCCTTGTCAGGGATCAGGCGCGGTGGTTCAAGAGGCGGCCTTGCACGCGGCGGTGAAAATTCGCAGCCTGAGCTTGTCGAAATCCTTGAGGCCATAGGCTTCCGGATCGGCCTGTCCGACGATCCGGTCCCGCCCGAAGCAATGCGCCAGCGCAATGTCCTCCGGCTTCACCATTTTGCCGGTGGCGACGGAAAAGAACGTCCGCACACGTGGCTGGCGGTGATCGGCGGGGTCCTGATCGACCACCAGTGCCAGCCGGTCCGACGCCAGCCGCACCACCGATCCCACCGGATGCGCGCCGATTGCCTCGATAAAGGCGGCCAGCACGGCCGGATCGAACCTGCCGGCCATTTCCTGCATTTCGACAATCGCGGTGGCCGGGTCCAGCCCGCGCTTGCGGCTGCTGTCAGTGACCAGCATGTCATAAGTGTCGCACACCGCCGCCATGCGCGACAGCAGCGTGATCTGGTCGCCTTTCAGCCCCATCGGATAGCCCGACCCATCCATTCGTTCGTGATGCTGCAAGGCCACCAGCGCGACCTCCTCCGGAATGTCGCCGCCCAGGTGCAGATAATCATAGCCCAGCGTGGTGTGGTTGCGCAGGATCGCATCGCCGAACCCGCGGTAATCGCCCCCGGCCTCGTCCAGGTTGAGCGGCAGGTGGCCGATGCCCACGTCGAGCAATAGCCCGGCCATCCCGGCGTTGCGGATCATTGCCGGGGCCAGCTTCATCGCGCGCGCCAGCGAGATCATCAACGCGCTGACCGCCAGCGCGTGCTGGTAGATGAACTGGTTGTCGCGCTTGCACCGCATCAGCCCGTTGAAGGCGTGCGGGTTGCGCTGGACCGAGGCGAAGATGTCCGAAATCACCGGCTCCACCGCGCCCGCGTCCACCGCCTTGCCCAGGCGGCTGGACAGGAACATCTGGCTGACCAGCTTTTCACCGCGCTTCGCGACGGTCTGCGCCGTGCCGAATTCGCGGTTCATGCCGGTGCGCGCGGTCGAGGCGAAATCGGGCGTGGCGCTCTGCCGTGCGGGAGCGGCGCGGCGCGCCGTGGTCATACCGGGGATGGGCGGGGTGAACACGCGGCGAACCGGTGGCTGGGCCGGCGTCACGTCGCGGCCCTTGCTGACGTCGATCACCACGCCGCGAATGTCCGCATCGCGCAAGTCGGCCAGCGTTTCCGGATCATCCAGCAGAAAGCGCGATTTCCAGAACGGATGCTTCAGCCAGCTGCCTTCCAGCTTGTGCACGAACATGCCCAGTTCGACCTGGGAAGGAGCGATAGTTTTCAACATCTTGTGCCTGCTAACCCTGTTCGTTGTGCTTGATCCGCGCATAGCCCGCCCGCGCTGACCGAACATGGATCGCGGCATAAGGGTTTGCCCTTAGTGCCGGTTGGTGGGGGAATTGATCATTGATTCCGCTCGAATTTCAAAGAGTGTGCGGTTTTGCCGATTTCTCTGTTCAGACAAATCCGCAACCCGGTGCCGGGTCGCGATGTTAATCGGGCATTCAGTCCGGCCCTGACCGGGCGTTGTGCAGGAGAGCTTCCCATGAACACCAAGACCCTCAAGCTGATCGCGTTGCTGGCATCCGCCGCCGCGCCGTTTGCCGTGCCGGTCGCGGCGCACGCCCAGCAGGCCGCGCCCGCCCCGATGATGACCAATCAGGACTGGTGGCCCGAACGCCTGGACCTGCGGGCGCTGCGCCAGCACGGCGCGGAATCGAACCCGATGGGCGACAGCTTCGATTATGCCGCCGAATTCCAGAAGCTGGACCTGAACGCGGTCAAGGCCGACATCAGGGCCGTGATGACCACGTCGCAGGACTGGTGGCCGGCCGACTATGGCCATTATGGCCCGTTCTTCATCCGCATGGCCTGGCACAGCGCGGGCACTTATCGCACCTCTGACGGGCGCGGCGGTGCGGGCGGCGGGCAGCAGCGGTTCGAACCGCTCAATTCCTGGCCTGACAATGTCAGCCTCGACAAGGCGCGCCGCCTGCTCTGGCCGATCAAGCAGAAGTATGGCCGCGCGCTGTCGTGGGCGGACCTGATGGTGCTGACCGGCAACGTCGCGCTGGAATCGATGGGCTTCAAGACTTTCGGCTATGCCGGTGGCCGCACGGACGACTGGGAAGCCGACATCGTGTACTGGGGGCCGGAGAACAAGTGGCTGGCCGACCAGCGCTATGCCCCCGGCCGCAAGCTGCAGAACCCGCTGGCGGCGGTGCAGATGGGCCTGATCTACGTCAACCCGGAAGGGCCGAACGGCAATCCCGACCCGCTGCTGGCGGCGAAGGACATCCGCGAAACCTTTGGCCGGATGGCGATGAACGATGAGGAAACCGTTGCGCTGATCGCGGGCGGCCACACGTTTGGCAAGGCGCACGGTGCACACAAGCCCGAAGAATGCCTGGGCGCCGATCCCGCGGGTGCCTCGGTCGAGCAGCAGGGCCTTGGCTGGGCCAACAAATGCGGCAAGGGCCATTCGGAAGACACCATCACCAGCGGCCTGGAAGGCGCGTGGACGTCGAACCCGATCGCGTGGACCTCGCAATATCTTGACAACCTGTTCGCGTTTGAATGGGTCCAGACCCGCAGCCCCGCCGGGGCGATCCAGTGGGTGCCCAAGGATGACGCCACCGCCGGGATGGTTCCCGACGCGCACATCGCGGGCAAGACCCACAAGCCGATCATGTTCACGACTGACCTGTCGCTGAAGATGGACCCGGCCTATCGCAAGATCTCGGAAAAGTTCCGCGCCGATCCGGACGCCTTCGCCGATGCCTTTGCCCGCGCCTGGTTCAAGCTGACCCACCGCGACATGGGGCCGAAGCACCGCTATCTGGGCGCCGACGCGCCCAAGCAGGACCTGATCTGGCAGGATCCGATCCCGGCGGTCGATCATGCGCTGATCACGGCGGACGATGCCGCGCAGCTGAAGGGCAGGATCCTGTCCAGCGGTCTGACCGGCGGCGAACTGGTCCGTGCGGCCTGGGCGGCGGCGGCCAGCTATCGCGACACCGACCAGCGCGGCGGTGCCGATGGCGGGCGGGTGCGGCTGGCCCCGCAAAAGGACTGGGCGGTGAACAACCCGGCTGAAATCGCCAAGGTCATCAAGGCAATGGAAGCGGTGCAAAAGGACTTCAACCGTGCCGCGACGGGCGGCAAGAAGGTCAGCCTGGCCGACCTGATCGTGCTGGGCGGCGCGGCCGCGATCGAGCAGGCGGCGAAGGCGGCCGGGCATGACGTGCAGGTGCCGTTCAAGCCGGGCCGGATGGATGCCAGCCAGGCCCAGACCGACGTTGCCTCGTTCGCCGCGCTGGAGCCGACCGCCGATGGCTTCCGCAATTACTATGCCGCCGGCAACCGCCTGTCGCCCGCCGATGCGCTGGTCGACCGGGCCAACCTGTTGTCGCTGACCGTGCCCGAAATGACGGTGCTGGTGGGCGGTCTGCGTGTGCTGGATGGCAACACCGGCGGCGCGAAGCACGGCGTGTTCACCAGCCGTCCGGGCCAGCTGACCAATGATTTCTTCGTCAACCTGCTGGGCATGGAAACGAAGTGGCAGAAGTCGGCCAGCAACGCCGGGCTGTATGAAGGGCTGGATCGCAAGACCGGCCAGGTGAAGTGGACGGCCACCCCGGTCGACCTGGTGTTCGGTTCCAATTCGGAACTGCGCGCTGTCGCCGAAGTCTATGGCGCCAACGACGGCAAGGACAAGTTCGTGAAGGACTTCGTCGCCGCCTGGACCAAGGTCATGGACCTGGGCCGCAACTAAGCGACCGCAGACATGGCGGGGCGGGGGAGCCACGGCGGCTCCTTCGCCCCGCTATTCCGGCAGAAGGATGATCCGATGAAGCTCTCTCGCATGGCCCTGCTGGCGGTCCTGGCCGCGGCGGCATCACCCGCGTTGGCCGATGCGCCGCCGCCGCCCGCGTTTGCGCAGTGCGCCGCGTGCCACACGGTGCAGCCGGGCCGCAACGCCTTCGGTCCCAGCCTGGCGGGCCTGTCCGGCCGCCGCGCGGCATCGCTGCCGGGCTATGCCTATAGCGAGGCGCTGAAAAAATCCGGCCTGACGTGGAACGCCGCCACGCTGGATCGCTGGCTGAAAGGGCCGCAACAGGTCGTGCCGGGAACCCGGATGCCATTTGGGGGCATTCCCGATGCGGCGAAACGCAAGCAGGTCGTGGATTACCTGCTGAAGCTGTGATTGGCCTGTCAGGGCTAAACGCTGCCCCCGCCAACCCACCGTCACCCCGGACTTGATCCGGGGTCCAGCTTGAATTGCCAGGCCGCGCCACAGGCGTAACGGGCCCCCGGATCAAGTCCGGGGTGACGGTGGTGTTGTGGATATAGGAAAAGTGCTGGCTGGGGCGGCAGGAGCCTTAGCCAGATTTTCGCGCCCCAGCAAAACCGCCAGTTTCAGCTTCTCAAGCGGCGCCGCTTGATGGTTCTCTGTAGCAATGCACTGGTGCAGTTCGTCAAGCCCGAACCTCTCCGCGTCACAGAAATCTTATGCATCAATGGCAATGATGCATAAAATTGAGTTGACAGACGGACGTTTTTCGATATTTTTTGCAGCATGAGCGTTACTGCAAACCAATTCGTGCCGCTAGCGCAATGTGCTCGTCTGAGTGCGGGCTTCCCGTTTCGTGTCGCGGTCGATGCGCTTGACCCTGGTCCGGTAGCTGTAATTCAGATGCGAAACGTCGAGGGTGAGGGGGTTGATTGGCCTTCTCTGGTGCGCGTTACCTTGCCGACCAAGCGTGCGCCCGACTTGCTCGTTGCAGGGGATGTGATCTTCACGACGCGGGGCAAGCGCAACTTTGCATTGGCGCTGACTGACATTCCGAGCGCGGCAGTGTGCTCTCCCCACTTCTTTGTCATCCAGGTGCATGAACCGAGCCGACTCCAGCCGGATTTCCTAGCGTGGCAAATCAATCAGAAGCCTGCTCAAGAACACCTCCAGCAGGCAGCCACAGGCTCTCACATCTTGAACATTACTAGGGGGGCGATTGAGAGCCTGCCTATCGTGATCCCTCCGCTGAGCGTGCAGCGCTCCATCGTCGCGATGGCCGATGCGGCCAGGCAAGAGCGTGAGCTCTTCGGGGCACTCCTAGACAACCGCCAGCGTCAGCTTGATGCTGTCGCCGCCCAGATTCTGACTTCCGAAAGGTTCTCCGCATGACTGACAAGATCAACCAGGACGAGGTAAACCGGGCGGTTTTTGCATCGTGCAACACGTTTCGGGGCACTGTCGCGGCCGATGTCTACAAGGACTTTGTCCTCACGATGCTGTTCCTGAAATACATCAGCGATGTGTGGCAGGACCACTACGACGCCTATGTTCGCGAATATGGCGACACGCCCGAGCTGATCATCGAGATGATGAAGAACGAGCGCTTCGTGCTGCCCGAGGGGGCCAGTTTCGGAGCGCTGTACAACCGTCGGCACGAACCCGGCAACGGTGAGAGAATCGACCAGGCGCTGCACGCCATCGAAGACGCGAACGCGGGCAAGCTGCGCGATGTGTTCCAGGACATCAGCTTCAACTCGAACCGGCTGGGGGAGGAAGCGCAGAAGAACGATCTGCTGCGCCATCTGCTCGAAGACTTCAATAGGCCCGAACTCAACATGCGCCCCACGCGCATTGGCAATCTCGACGTAATCGGCAATGCCTACGAATACCTGATCAAGAACTTCGCCTCGGACGCGGGCCGCAAGGCGGGCGAATTCTATACCCCGCCCGAAGTCTCGGAACTGATGGCAGAGATCATGGACATGGCTGAGGGCGAAGAGGCCTGCGATCCCACCTGTGGGTCCGGCTCGTTGCTGATGAAGTGCGGTCGGCGCGTGGTCGCCAAGTCTGGATCGAAGAAGTACGCGCTCTACGGGCAGGAATCGATTGGCAGCACCTGGGCGCTCGCCAAGATGAACATGTTCCTGCACGGCGAGGACAACCACCGGATCGAATGGGGCGATACGCTTCGTAATCCCAAGCTGCTCGACGGCGAGGATCGGCTCAAGCACTTCGATGTGGTTGTCGCCAATCCGCCGTTCAGCCTCGATAAGTGGGGGCAGGAAAGCGCCGCGCAGGACAAGTTCGGGCGTTTCCGGCGCGGCCTGCCCCCGCGCACCAAGGGCGACTATGCCTTCATCCTGCACATGATCGAGACCATGAAGCCGAAGACCGGCCGCATGGCCGTCGTCGTGCCGCATGGCGTGCTGTTCCGTGGTGGCGCGGAAGGTGCGATCCGGCGCAAGCTGATTGAAGAGAACCTGCTCGACGCGGTGATCGGCCTGCCGGAAAAGCTGTTTTACGGCACCGGCATCCCGGCGGCGATCCTGATCTTCCGCAAGAACAAGGCGGACCGCGATGTACTGTTCATCGATGCCAGCCGTGAGTTCAAGGCGGGCAAGAACCAGAACCAGCTGACCCGTGATCACCTCGACAAGATTCTGGACACTTATCATGCCGGGGAGAGTGTGCCGAAGTATGCCCACCTGGCAACGCCCGAGGAAATTGCGGGGAATGACTGGAACCTCAACATCCCGCGCTATGTCGATACCTTCGAGGAAGAGGAGGAAATCGACTTGGTTGCCGTGCGCACTCAGCGGCTTAAGCTGAAGGAAGAGCTGGCTGCGCTTGAGGTCAAGATGGACGGTTACCTCAAGGAGCTTGGCTTCTGATGGCGGGCGAACTCATCCAGTACCAGACGGAGGACGGCGTTACCGTCATCCGCCTTCAGGCAAGTGACGGTAATGTCTGGCTCAGCCAGGCGGACATGGCGGACCTGTTCCAGTCGACCAAGCAGAGCATCAGCCTACACATCCGGAACATCCTGGATGAGGGGGAGCTTGAGGAAGTGGCAACTGTCAAAGAAAACTTGACAGTTCAAACTGAGGGTAAGCGTCAGGTTTCACGGCAGATTTCCTATTACAGTCTGCCAATGATCATGGCCGTGGGATTCCGGGTGCGTTCGGCGCGCGGCGGTCAATTCCGGCGCTGGGCTGCCGAGCAGCTGAGCGAGTATCTGGTCAAAGGTTTCGTCATGGACGATGCCCGGCTGAAGGACCCCGAGGCGGACTATTTCGAAGAGTTGCTGGCCCGCATCCGCGACATCCGCGCGTCGGAAAAGCTGTTCTACAAGAAGGTGCTCGATATCTATGCCACCGCCGTGGACTATGATCCGCGCGCAGAGGCCAGCCAGCAGTTCTTCCAGACGGTGCAGAACAAGATGCACCATGCCGCGCATGGCCAGACAGCTGCCGAAACCAAAGTCGCGCGCGCCGATGCCGCCAAGCCGATGATGGGGCTGACCAGTTGGCCCGGCGAAAAGCGCGGGACCTTGCCGACCAAGGCCGATGCCCAGGTGGCCAAGAACTATCTGGAGCCGGACGAGATGGAGACGCTGAACCGCATCACCGTCGCCTTTCTGGAGTTTGCCGAAAGCATGGCGAAGAACCGCAAGCCGATGCACATGGCCGACTGGATCGCCAAGCTCGATGACTTCTTGAAGCTTGGTGAACATCCGTTGCTGTCCGGTGCGGGCAAGGTCCAGGCCAGGGTCGCGGCACAGAGGGTCGAAGCCGAATACGACCGCTGGCACGCCCGCGCCATCAATGCGCCCGCGCCGGTCGAGCAGCATTTTGTCGATGCCATCGGCAAGGTGAAGCAGATCGAGGCAGCGAAGCCCAAGGCTGCGCGCAAGGGCAAAGGGGACCAGGCATGATCCCCGAAGGATGGACTATAACCACTATCGGCCAGCATGCGGATGTGCTGACTGGATTTGCATTCAAGAGCGCCGATTACACGTCAAACGAGAGTGACATTAAGTTACTCAGGGGCGACAATGTTGCCCCACACAGGTTGCGCTGGCGTGATGTAAAACGGTTTCCGAAAGACCGTGTCAAAGAGGTATTGCGCTATCAGCTTAGGGCCGGTGACTTTGTCGTTGCGATGGATCGTACTTGGCTTCCGTCGGGCGTGAAAATCGCGGAAGTCACGAGTGCAGATCTGCCTTGCTTTCTGGTGCAACGCGTCGCTCGCCTACGGGCCAAGGATTCATTGCACCAAGGTCTTATGAAGCAGTTCTTCTCTGGGCATCATTTCGACCAGCATGTGCAAGCAGTGCAAACTGAAACCGCTGTGCCACATATCAGTCCGGCGGATTTGCGCGACTATCCGATCATGCTTCCGCCGCTTCCGGAACAACGCCGCATTGCCGAAATTCTGTCCACGTGGGATCACGCCATCGAGACGGTGGAGGCGCTGATCGCCAACGCCCGCACTCAGATGAAGGCGCTGATGCAGTCCCTCCTGACCGGCCAGAAGCGGTTGCCAGGGTTTTCGGTTGCTTGGACCAAAACGCCGATTTCCAGAATGGGGAATGTTGTTGCAGGCGGCACGCCAGACTCAACCGACACGGATTGCTGGGGCGGTGATATCGCTTGGGCAACGCCAACCGATATCACAAAATTGCACACACGGCACATTTCCCGGACGGAGCGATATGTTACACCCTTGGGCCTCTCATCCAGTTCTGCGAAAAATCTCCCTGCCGGCACGGTCATTGTATGTACGCGCGCAACTGTTGGCGCACTAGCAATCGCAAAGGTGCCCATGACGACGAACCAAGGGTTCAAGAACATTGTGCCCAATGGCAAGCATGACAGCGATTTCGTGTATTACCTCCTGCGCCAGAATAAAAAGGCACTCGTGCGGGCGGCAGGGGGCTCGACATTCGCAGAAGTGTCGAAGGCCGATTTCGAAAAACTGATATTCCAAGTTCCGCACATTGATGAGCAGCGGTCTATCGCGGCAGTGTTGATCTGTGCGGACGAAGCGTTGGAAAAGTTGCAAGCCAAACTTGTACTTCTTCGCCAAGAGAAGTCTGCCCTGATGCAGCAACTCCTCACCGGCAAGCGGCGGGTGAAGGTGGAGGCCAATGCCGATGCTTAGCCGCCTTGCGAAACTTCTGCTGACTGCAACGGCCATCGCCCCGGTCGCTCTGGTCTATGCCTGGCTGGCGTTCACCGAGGGCAAGACGCAGTTGATGTGGTTGCTAGTCGGTGGATGCGCGGTTCTGTTTTGCGTCATGCATCTTTTGCTCAGGTACTGCCGGAAGCATCTCGAAAAATCGAACTTCAAGGTAACTTCGATTGAAGCAGCGGATCGGGAGAACATCGCCTTTCTCCTGTTGTATATACTTCCCCTGCTCACGGCTCCGCTGGCCAATCTCAACTGGCAGGTTCTCGTGCCCACGGTTGTCGTTTTCTCGGTCGTCGTGAGCACCGGCTACGGTTACCACTTCAACCCATTGCTGGGCCTAAGCGGCTGGCATTTCTACAAAGTCGGCACCGAAGAAGGGGTGACCTACGTTCTCATCACCCGGAAAGAGCTTCGCACGGCCAAGCAGTGCCTGACGGTAGGACAGCTGACCGAGTACATCGTCATTGATCTCGAAAATGGAGGTGGTTCAGCATGAATCTCCTAGCACTATGCCGTGACATCAACGGTTTCGCCATCAAACGCATTCCGCTGAATGGTGCGTTGCAAAACCCAGTCATGCAGGTCTTTTCCGATCAGGAGATGGCATTCACTCAAGGGCGTCCGAACGAAATGGCGTTCGACGGCGACTGGAATCCGGATGAGGATGAACTGCTCGTTCTGGATTCGACAGCTGAGGCTGACGCTATGCTCGCCGCCGCGACTGGAAATGTCCTTGCGCTTCAGGCCGTGGATTCGGCCAACTTTGAAGCCGAGGGGATAAAGGCTCTCTTCGTCGCCGTGCCGGTTGGCGGCAATCTGCGTCTGCTCGTCCAGCGTTTCACGATTGCTCAGATACTGAATCGCAAGTTGGCATTCCTTGCGCACGGCAACCAGTTCAATCAGCTGACCGATGCCGCATTCAGCTTGGCATCTTCGCTGACGTGCATTGTTGAGGGTGGCCAGATCAAGTTTGATAGCTACCATAAACTACGTGCTGTCTTCGACGTGACCGAGTTCTTTGCCGAGGCAACTGATGACGATATCGACGATTTTGCGGGACACGCATCGCTGGAAATTGCCGATGTTGCAGCCTTCAAGGATGCAGCCACTCAGACCGAACGAAGGCTGATCCACAAGCTGGTCAGCACCGGCGTGCTGGACAACCATGCCCCCAATCACATCCAAGCCGTGGCCGCTCAGACCGGGCTTGCAATCCAGGTCGCCAATGGGCGGCTGGTATTTCCTCAGGACAAGCAGGAAATCCGCCGCTTCCTTCGGTTCCTGGACGACAGCCTCTATGAAGCGCCGCTGAGCGGCCTGCGATACGTCACTAATTCAAAGCGTGCGGTTTAAATCCGCATGATGAACTATACCCCCAACACTGCCGAGCTGTTCAGCGCCCATATTCCGGCATTGGCAACGCTAGTTGCACTCGGATGGGACTATCTCCCTCCGGCAGAGGGCATGGCCAAGCGTGGGGGCAATCAGGATGTCCTGCTCACTCCTGTCCTGATCGACGAACTGCGCAGCCGCAAGTTCACCTACCGGGGCAAGGAATACCCGCTTTCACCCAATGCCATCGACCAGATCGTCCGCGAACTGGCATCGCCCGCGCTCAACGAAGGGCTTATGACTGCCAACGAGCGGCTGTACAACATGCTGACCCTAGGCATCGCGGTTACCGAGTTCGTGGATGGCAAGAGGATCAGCGTCACGGTGCCGATCATCAACTGGAGCCAGCCGCTCGCCAACAGTTTCATCGTGACCGAAGAATATGAGCTGCTCGCGGTCGATGGCACACATACCCGGCGGCCGGACATTGTCGGTTTCGTCAACGGCATCCCTCTGCTGGTGATTGAGGCCAAGCGGCCCGACAGCGGCAATCCCAACAAGTCGATGATCGATGAAGGGATTAGTCAGACGATCCGCAACCAGAAGGTCGACGAAATTCCGCAGCTGTTCGCCTATGCGCAGCTGCTGATGTCCATCGGCATGACCGACGGACGCTATGGCACCACCAAGACGCCGCGCAAGTTCTGGGCACAGTGGCGCGAAGAGGAGTTGGGCGAAGACCGGTTCGTCGCCCTGAAGAACAAGGCCCTGGCCACCGATCCGCGCACCGCGCTGATGAAGGACCGCGTTGCCGAGGTGCGAGAGCACTTCAATCACCTGTGGGGCTCTGAACAGACCGTAACCGGTCAGGATCGTCTGCTGATCAGCTTGGCGTCCCCAGAGCGCCTGCTGGAAATGATCCGCTCCTTCGTCCTGTTCGACCGCAAGGTCGGCAAGATCGTGGCGCGGCACCAGCAATTCTTCGGTATTCGCTCGCTGTTGCGGCAAATTGCCACCATCCGGCCTGATGGCGGGCGCGAAGGCGGGGTGATCTGGCACACCACGGGTTCGGGCAAGAGCTTTACCATGGTGATGCTGTGCAAGGCTCTGCTGATCGACGATGCCTTGCGCGAATGCCGCCTGGTCGTCGTCACTGACCGGCGTGACCTCGAAAAGCAGCTGGCCGGCAATTTCCTGTCTGGAGGCGCATTTGGCTCCGAAGTGGCAGATAAGGAAGGCGCACGCGCCAAGGTGCGTTCAGGCCGTGATCTCGCGCGTCGGATCGGCAAGGGCAGCGAACGGATCATCTTCACGATCATCAACAAGTTCGCCAGCGCGGCGAAGCTCCCGGAATGCCAGAACGTTTCGCCGAACCTGATCGTGCTGGTCGATGAAGGACACCGGAGCCAAGGTGGCGAAAACCATGAACGGATGCGCAAGGCGCTACCCAATGCATCCTACGTGGCCTTCACCGGCACGCCGCTGCTGAAGGATGACAAGACGGCCAACAAGTTCGGGCGCATCGTCCATGCCTATACGATGAAGGACGCCGTGGCCGATGGCACGGTCACGCCGCTCCTTTATGAAGAGCGCAGGCCGGTGCTCGACATCAATGAGGCGGCGATCGACAAGTGGTTCGAAAAAATCACAGCTGGGCTGTCGGACAAGCAAAAGAGCGATCTGAAGGAAAAGTACGGCAAGAAGGGGCCGGTCTATGGCTCTGCCAACCGTATTGACCTGATCGCCTGGGACGTTGCCGTCCATTTCAAGGAGAACTTCAAGGACCTTGATCTGGGGCTGAAGGGGCAGCTTGCGACCGACAGCAAGCTATCGGCTATCCGCTACAAGAAGGCGCTCGATGCCACGGGGCTGGTATCAAGCGCGGTGATCATTTCCTCGCCCGACACGCGTGAGGGGCATGAAGATGTTGATGAAGCTGAACTGCCGGAGGTGCAGCAGTGGTGGAAGGACAACGTCAAGATCGATGCCGAGGAGTACGAGCGCCAGACCATCGAAGATTTCTCAACGGAGGGGCGTCCCGACATCTTGATCGTCGTCGACAAGCTGCTGACTGGCTTTGATGAGCCCCGCAATGCGGTGCTGTACATCGACAAGCCACTGAAGGCCCACAATCTCATCCAAGCCATCGCCCGCGTTAATCGCCTGCACGAGGCGAAGAAATATGGTCTGCTGATCGATTATCGTGGCATTCTTCGGGAGCTCGATACGGCTCTGGCCGAGTACCAGGACTTGGCTGAGCGAACCCAGGGCGGTTTTGACATCGACGACATCGACCAGCTCTACACCAACGTCAGCACCGAGTATAAGCGCCTGCCAAGCTTGCATGACGCACTGTGGGCGATCTTTTCGACCGTGAAGAACCGTGCGGACATCGAGCAATATCGTCAGTTACTGGTGCCTAAACTTGAAGCCGGACGTGATGGTGTCCCCGTCGATGCCCGCCAGAAGATCAGGGAGGATTTTTACGAAGCGCTGACAGCCTACGGCATGTGCTTGCGGGTGGCCTTGGCGTCACGGTCCTTCTTCGAAGATGGCTCGATCAGCGAAGAGCAGATTACGACCTATAAGCGGGACCTGAAATTCTTCACCAGCCTGCGGCTGATGGCGCGTCAGGATGCTCAAGAAACTGTCGATTTCAGCGCGTATGAAGAGCAAATCCGCAAGCTGGTTGATCGCTATGTCGTTGGTGAAGACATCGTGGCGGGCGACGGGATCGTGATTGTGAACGACCTCGGGCAGGAGCCCGATCCAGATACCTGGTCGGACGAAAAGACCCGGAACGAGACCGACATCATCAAGAGCCGGTTACGGAAAACCATTGAGCAAGAGCTGGCCGATGATCCGTATGCGGAACGCTACTTCTCTGAACTGCTGAAGCGGGCAATCGAAGAGGCTCAGGCCATGTTTGATCACCCAGGCAAACAATACGCGTTGTTCAAGGACCTGGAGGATCAGGTGGCGGGTCGTCAGGTGGGGGGGCTACCAAACGCGCTTGCTGACAATCGGCATGCCGCCGCATACTTTGGACTATTTCGGCTGGTGGTCGGCGATGGTGACGTGCTGGGCAATGCCAGCGCGATCTTTGAGGAATTGGCACTCGCGATTGACCAGATTGTGAAAGATTCGATCGCTGAGAACTCACTGAACCCGCACAACATCGAAACGGCAATTCGCAAGGCGCTGCTGCCACGGCTGTTTGGCGAAATTGGCTTGGATCACGCCAAGACAATGGCCGATCGTGTGGTAGAGGTCGTTCGGCTCGGACTATCGCGCGGCAGTCTGTAATGGCGGGCCTGCTCAAATATGGTGCTGATGAGATTGCGTACACGGTAATCGAAAACGCGCGGTTGTCGGCGCGTGTCAGAATTCACGTCGATCCCGATGGGCGGGTCTTGGTGGAGCGGCCTTCCGGCGTGGGTGGCGAAGAGGTCCGGGCAGCAGTGCAGAAGCGTGCGCGCTGGATCTTGCGCAATGTCAAAGCGGCCTCCGCCTCTCGCCAACATGCCTTGCCCCGCCGGTACGTCAGCGGCGAGGCTCACTTTTATCTTGGTCGACGCTACAAGTTGATTGTGGTTGAGTCTGGCGGTGCCGGTTCGGACGTGAGGCTATGGCGCGGACGGATCGAGGTTACACTTCCCGTTGCTGATCCAGCCGCAGTGCGCCGCAGATTGAAGCAATGGTATCGGGACAAGGCTGACGTCTATTTCGCGCGCAAGCTTCCTGAGCTCGCAGAACGGATAGACGGCGTACACAAAGTCCCGCCCTTCCAACTGCTGGCGATGGAAAAGCAATGGGGTAGCTGTTCTCCTGCCGGGCGGATGAACCTCAACCCGTCCTTGATTAAAGCGCCAGTCCATTGCGTTGAATATGTGTTAATCCATGAGTTGTGCCATCTTCTCGAACACAACCACAGCTCGCGTTTTTATAGGCTGCTGGATCGTTACTGTTCGGAATGGAGGGGGTGGAAGCGGGAATTGGACTCGCTTGCAGAGCAACTGCTGGTTTCTTGAAGAAAGTGGCCGGAGCGCCAAACTCGCACTGTCAGGCGATTCCTTACGGAAATCTCATTGGCGCAAGCACATTTCCCGTCAATCGAACTTTTCTCTTGGAAGGGCTTGAAACCATAGGGAGCGGAGCCCATGTCAGTTTTGTCGGTAGGCTCGGTGGTGCTCCAGCGGTCCTGTCGTCCTCCTGTAAATCGTCCCATTTTCGTCGTCAAAATCGTCCTTATTTTCAAGCTTTAGGCATCCTTTCGCCCTTTGCCCCGGGTGGCACCCAGGAGTGCTCCACCCACTTGGCCCTGCGATTATTGCATCTGAGCTGAGCTAACTCGCGTCCAACGCTTCCCGCCATGCCGTTCATGGCGCGATGGCGAGCGCGATTTTGCATCAGGCCTGCAACCCCTTCGAAGCTACGCGCTTCGCGGGACGGAATCCTATACCTTCAACAAGGATGTTCTATGCGACGTCATCAGTGTCCGCATTGCCGTAATGGCGTGCGCCTCTACCGCTTCAACCTGGAGCCCCGCTTCTCAGTTCCCGGTTGGGACGAGAGCATGCTTTTTCCCGTCAAGCCCCCGGCTTCCTATTCGTCCGACTGGGCGCGCTGTTCAGGCACAATCGAAGATGTCGAGTGGCTTGAACACGACGTTCGTACCAATGAACCTTTGGAGCATCCGAAGTGCGTTATCGCCATTTTCGAACCCATCGTGTCAACTGCGTTGGGCTATCGAAGCCGTAAGCGCGCGTATCCGTTGCCCAGCCGTCTCCCCGAGGACACACGGGATCCGATCGTGATCGCGCTTGAGACCATGGAGAACCTGGTTTCCATGGCGAACCAAGCAATACAGACTCAGAGCTCTCTGGCGGTCGATCAACTCGTGTTTCTGATTTGCCGGACGGAAGCCGCTCTCCGTTTGAAGGGTTGCTGCGGCATCGATCTGCGCTTCGACATCCTCGAAGCCTTGCGGAGCTTACTGTACGCCCTGGCGGGGCTTGAAGTGGAGCTTGCCCATGCGTCATAAGTCTCAGCCGCCGCATCAGAAGGCTAAGGTCGCGAAGGTCCCCCGCGCAAAGCGTGAAGAGCGCCATAGTCTCCGGGACATGTTTATTGACCGGCCTGGCGGCATTGCCGGGCAGATTATGTTAGCGGTCTGGGGAAGTTCCGAAGCCGAATTTGCCGAGATCGCGGCACTCGAGGCTAAGGATCAACAGCGCCGCCGACCGGATCGGTTCACCAACAAGATTAAGCCCCGGACCGGGGGCGGGGGCAACCGCGGTTCGTGACTGACCTGTTCAAGGATGAAGTCCTGAAAGCTCTAGCCGCCGCACAATTTGCGGCGGCTTTTGCGTTACCGCTCGACACGATGGTCACGCTGGATTTTGGCCGCATGAATATCGACACGCCTCGCGGGGCACGGGACGAGCTTCAGCGTTTCATCAAGAATGCCAACGCCTGGCTATACGACCGGCGGCTTCCAACCGCCTCGATTGCCGTTGTCGAGCGGTCAAGCGCCGGCAACTTCCATGCGCACCTTGCAATTCATGTCCCTGGCATGCGGCGCGATGCAGGGCGACTTCTCGGCGTCCGGCATCGCTCGCATTTCAGGCGTTGGGCGGGCGAGTACACCAATCGGCGGCTTGGTGAGCATGTGCCAAGGGCCGTCAACGTTCGCGGGTCGCTGTGCCCATCAATCCTGCGGCATTGGATCAGCGTGAGCTATTTGTTGAAGAGTCATGACCGGAAAGCCGTACTAGTCGGCGCGCAGAATCGCCCTGATGGCGAGACGCTTTGGCTTAGCGATATACTGGCGTTTGATTACGTCAGCCCCGGCGATGTCGGACCTGGGCGGCGGTTGTTCATTTCGAGCAATATCGGACCCGCAAGGCGCGCGATCGGCACGCCTCCAGCCGCTGAGTTCCTGCTCGACCGCGAGCCTGACCTGTCAAATCTAGCAGTCTCGCTTGCAGACCTCCGCCCTGGGCCTGACTCCGCGCCTGTCGTGCGGCGACCTCGCCCGTTTTCCGCTGCCGTGGACGACGGTGTGTACGACGTGCGGAAAATTTATGGCAAGGAATTCTCGTCGTTCGTTACCGGTGCCGATCGTGAGGTAAGAGCCCTTGATGCCGGTGAGTGTTATCCCGAGTTGACCTTGCAGGAGCGTCTGGAATTATTGGGCGTGTAACCTGCAACTTTTCAAGAGTTGCAGGCGGGTTTGGCATAAGTTATTGATTAACAAGCGTAAAAGACTCTATTTGGTTGCAGGAGGCAGCCTGCCTTCTTGGGCAGTATCCCGCTAGCTTGAATTGCCCGTCGTAGGTCGCCAGCCTCAAAGGCATCTGACTCCTTTTTCTGCGAGGTAATCCGCCGCTTCTTGCGCCTTGCTGGCGGCAGTGAAGATGGCTCGGGAATCCCCGCGTAATGCTTTCAGCCATGACCCCACGTAGGGAGCATGGTCACGTCGGGGTTCCGTTTGGATACCCAGCCTGGCGCAGGTGAAGGCGGCGCCAAGCTCGGCGATCAGCTCTTCCATGGCGTAGTCTGCCGAACCGAACCGGTTACTCAGATTGCGATCCAGCCGGTGCTTGGCACCGGACCAGTGCGTCAATTCGTGCGCCAGCGTGGCGTAGTAACCGGTCGGGGTCTTGAACTGGCTGAACTCCGGCATCTGGACGCTGTCGTATCCAGGGGAATAGTAGGCGTGATCACCGCCATGCTGGATCGTGGCTCCTACCTGGCGAACGAAGTCCTCGGCCCGAGCAATGCGGTCGTCTTCTGGCAGCACAGATAATGCATCGGGCATGAAGCCATCCACCTGGTCGATATTGAAGACAGTGAAGGCTTTTGCGACGAAACCGAACCGTCGCCGTTCATCGTCGTCGTTCTGATCGGTCTGGCCGTTGTCGCGCTGCTGCCAGAAGAAAACCGGCGTGCCTCGTTCGCCCTTGCGGACCTGCGCGCTGTGTTCGTTCCATTGCCGATACGTCGCCCACTGTCCGGTCTGGAACCCTGCTGCCTGGCCGTCCATCCAAAGTGTAATTACGTTGAGGCCGCGATAGGCGCGCCCGGTAATGGCATTGGTCGGGCAATCGAGCGACTTACCAGATCGGTGCCACGGCATGCTGTATTCGGGCGCGCCTGCCTCGATCGCCTCGACGATCTGGTTCGTGATGCGTTCGAAGATGTTGGTTTTCATGACCTGCGCCCCTGTGTTGCGCGGTCGGGTTCAGTCAGGGCTGCATCCAATTTCCTTTATGCGCCCGAATCGGCCGTTACATCTAGTTGGCGCGAGCCCCAAATTCTGTCGTTCTTCATCCTACCTCACCGGGAACGGAACGCCCGGCGTTGGGACAAAACTGCGATTCAGCGCTGCGGATTGGAACGTCCGGCTAAGCCGGAACCGGCCATTTGTCATGCCTCGACAGCCTTGCTCCACCGTCCAAGCTTGCGGACGTGGTGGATTTTCCAGAATCGGGCTGACAATCGTCGGAGAGGACGCTCGTTCAGGCAGCCGAGTAACCGCTGCGTTGAACACGTGGGACTGTCCGGACTTGCGCCTCACGACTGCGGAGCGGCCATTCATTCATTCGAGAGCGCATCTGGCTGGGGAGCAGAGGGTCGTGACTGCTCTGTTGGAAGTTCCCATTAGTCTGCTCTCAGGCATGAATCTGGCTTAGGCTACAGTTTTTTGAACACTGCGGCCTGCTGTCAGCTTCGTGCGATCCAACCAACTGGTGATGTCACTTTTGAGGCGGACAACCGGTCGCCGCGCCCCCTTGACATTACGAGTGGTAAGCATATCTTACTACCCGTAAGAGATGGAGAGTCGCGATGGACGCCAATATTGTCAAAGCCAAGCTGATTGAAGTTCTGCAGACCGTGCAGTCGCTAAGCGGCGAAGACTGTCCTGAGATCGACGGTGGTACGAAGCCCGCCGACGCCCTGCCGAAGTTCACAAGCAAAGTGTGGCCGGTCGCCGCTGGCATGCTGGGTATCGCGCTCGGCAAGTCCATCCCGTGCGAAGCCAATATCTTCATTGACGAGGACACTAAAGTGCCGCTCGCGATAAACCAGACCGTCGCGCTCGTCCTTAAGATCCTTGAAGCGCAGGACGCCAACGAAGCCGAAGAGGTCGGAGCGGAATGAACGACACTCCTTCGGACAAGGCAGCGACGATCCCCACGCGCCTGCGCGCCGCGCGCGAGGCGGCTGGCCTTTCGCAAGGACAGGTCGCGAAAATGATGAACATGCACCGGCCGACAATTTCGGAAATGGAAGCCGGCAATCGCAGGATCACGGCGGACGAACTCGCCAAGCTTGCCGACTTGTATGACACCAAATTGTCCTGGCTGCTGGGCGATTCGCCCGAGCGTGCCGCGACTGATGATCCCAAGCTGCAACTCGCTGCCCGCGAGCTCAGCAAACTCAAGCCCGATGACCTTGACCGCCTGCTGAAGCTCATCGCCGCCATGAAGTCCGACGATGACGAGAAGGGGGCCTAACCCATGAAAGCACTTGCCAAGACGAT
>JAYRDH010000010.1:0-66552 GCA_041909515.1 Novosphingobium sp.
CGGTCTTGAAAACCGCCGTGGGTGCAAGCTCACCGTGGGTTCGAATCCCACCCTGTCCGCCAGATGGCTGATTAAGGCTGCTTCGTTAAAGGAGCTTCCCGCTCCGCATGGTCGAATTCCACCTCCCCGATTAATGGAAATCCATTCGGCACAGCTACCATTAGTGTCTTTGTGTTCGCCCCCTCGTGACGCGTTACAACGTGGGCAAACTTCCATTCATTATTAACGATTCGACCACGAATCCGCTGTGTCCAAAGTCCGTTGCGCGCAGAGAAAAATACATTCCAGTCGTGCATAGGTCTGGATGCTTTCAACGTAACACCAGAAAAGGTCGCTAATTGCGGAGCTAAATCTCCGATATTCACGTTGATATCAGACGCGAATGGATCTCCTGCTGCCATATTTATTTTGAATAGGGACAAGTCGCAAATTCTAGCATTCAAGTTCGCCAGAGGATGACCCCCTGAATGGAGAGCAACGAGCGAAAATTTATCTGGACCTACTGGAGACATCGCAAAATGAGCAAATGAATCTCCGCCAGTTATAGTGGATATGAGGCGATTTGAGGCGTGGTCCAATTTTCCGGTAAGTTCAATTATTCGATTTTCAACAGTCGCCAGCCCTCGCTCTGCCCTCGCTTGGCGGCTGACCCTCACAAATTGACCGGTTGCCCATGAAACAAGAAAAAATGAGGCTGAAAAATCGGCAACCACCGTGAAGATTTTAATATCCATATTGGAATTATAATAATTGAATCCCGTCCAAGTCGATGCGACGATGAATGGAAGCCAAAATTCTTTGGCAAGCTGTTTTAAGGTGCTCATTTCGTTATAAATGCCAAGTGTATGGCAATGGTCAAGCGCTGGCAGCTCCACCGGCGGCGCCCCCCCTGTTCCGCATTGCTTCCAGTTTGGCGGTTCGGCCACAACGCCAACAGTGTCCTAGAAGTGCCGCGCTCCCTTTAAGCCCCGGGGAAGATTTGTTCTTCAACGAACTGGCCGAATGAAATGAGGCCTGGTTCAAACGAACACGGTTTCAGAATTGTCGCCCACTCGGCGAGTGTTATCCGCTAATGCATGGCCAAGTTGTCGTCGCAGCCGCCCAGTTGGCAGCGATGTGGCTTACGACTAGCGTTGCAGCCGCGATGCGCCCGCCGTCGATGCCACGCGATCTGGAAGTAAGCCTCATGACCCCGCAAGATCTCTACGCCGCGAAGCTGACCACGCCCGATGCGGCCGTTGAGGCGATCGGATCGGGCATGAACGTTGCCATGGGCATGGCCGTGGCCGAGCCTCCGGCCCTGCTGGACGCGCTGGCGCGGCGGGTGGAGGGGGCGGGGATCGGCGATCTGAAGCTGTGGTATTTCCATTCGCTGGAGGCGGCCGGCAAGACCGTGCTGCGGCGGGAATTGCTGGACCGGGTCACGCCGCGCTGCATGTTCCTGAGCGGGATCGAGCGCGCGTTGATCAAGGGCGATCCGGGGCGCAGCGGCTATGGGCCGATCGATTTCGTGCCGGTGGCGTTCAGCGCCTCGCCCCGCGTGCTGGCGGAGCAGGCGGACCTTGACGTGTGCATCACCACCGTTTCGCCGATGGACCGGCACGGCTGGTTTACCTTCGGGACCAGCAACGATTACACCTCCACCGCGGCGCGCAGCGCGCGGCGGCTGGTCGTGGAAGTGAACCCGGCAATGCCGCGCGTGTTCGGGGAATCGCTCCTGCACGTCTCCGAAGTGGACGCCATCGTCGAGCATCATCAGCCGCTGCCCGAAATCTCCACCGGCCAGCCGAGCGCCGAGGAGGAGGCGATTGCCGCGATCATCGCCGACATGATCGATGATCGCGCCTGCCTGCAAATGGGGATTGGCACGCTGCCCGCCGCCGTGTGCAGCCGGCTGGAAGGCCGCCGCGACCTGGGCATCCATACCGAGTTGCTGACCCCGGCGCTGGTCCGGCTGATCCGTTGCGGCGCAGTGACCAATCAGGCCAAGACGACCTATCGCGGGCGCAGCGTGTTCACGTTCGCGATGGGCGATGCGCCGTTCTATGACTTCATCGATGACAACCCAGCGTTCCATTCGCTGCCGGTCGATCTGGTCAATGATCCGCGCCACATCGCCAAGAACGACAACGTGGTCTCGGTCAACGGCACGCTCCAGATCGATCTGGGCGGGGCCTGCAATTCGGAACACCTGCTGGGGCGGCAGTATAGCGGATCGGGCGGCCAGCTGGATTTCGTGCGCGGGGCCACCGCATCGCGCGGGGGCAAGTCGATCATCGCCTGCCAGTCAACCGCGTGCGGCGGCACAGTGTCGCGGATCGTGCCGACGCTGGATGGGCCGGTTACGACGCCGCGCAACGACACGCACATCGTGGTGACCGAATATGGCTGGGCCGATCTGCGCGGCAAATCGGTCCACCAGCGGGCCGACGCCTTGATTGCCCTGGCCCACCCCCGATTCCGCGATGCGCTGGCGGATGGCCTGGGCCAGACATAGCCACGCGAACGATCCGGCGGCGGTATGCTTTTGAGTTTGAGGCCCTTTGGCCCTTTGACTCTTTGGCCCTTTGACTCTTTGGCAGAGCAGCGCCATCTTCTACGATGTGAAATGCGCGAATACTCTCCAGCGCCGCTGTTATCATGCGGGTTCATTGCTCGTGGGCCATTAGCCCCGGACAGCGATTGATTCGTCCGGCGCGGTCCGGGGCCACATCACCAATACCCACCCCTTGATTGGTCGCACTTGCGGCCGCGCGCCCGCGTGTGGGCGCGACTGGAGAGATACTTATGACTGCACAGCGCAATGCCACGGCCCGCCCGCCCATCCTGATTCGTGAAACGGACGCAGAGCGTATCGGTAATCTGGCGCTTGGTGCCGAAGGGCGGATGCCGCAAGTCGCGGACTTGTTGCTGACCGAGATTGGCCGCGCCAAGGTGGTGCCGGATAGCCGCCTGCCCGACGATGTGGTGGCGATGCGCTCCACCGTCCGGTTCGTTGACGAAGCCAGCGGCGTCGAACGCACGTTGCAGGTGGTCTATCCACCCGAAGCCGACATCGAGGCGGGTAAAGTCTCTATCCTGTCGCTGGTCGGGGCGGGTTTGCTGGGCCTGCGCACCGGACAGTCGATCAGCTGGCCCGACCGCGCCGGCCATAACCGTCCCTTGCGGATCATCGCGGTGACGCAAGAGTAGGCGTAGCGCGCACTGGCCCGGCTACGCCGCCCGTGGGGCGTGGACAGCAAGACGGGGCGTAACCGCGTTACGCCCCGTCGCCGTTTGTCAGCCGGCCGGTCAGGCTTACGGCTTGGCCGGTGCCTCGACCGGGGTGTTGGTCATCGGCGTTTCCGGCAGGTTCACGTCAACCTTGGGACCAGCGGGTTCTACCGCCAGATCGGTTTGCGCCGCTTCGGGAGCGGTCATCGCATTGTCGGCGGTTTCGCCCGTGTCGGACGGAGATCCGCACGCGGCAAGAGCAAGTGCGCCGAGCGGTGCGGCCAGGAACAGTCGAATACGCATCACAGGTCCTCCTCTGGTTGCCTTCGGCAGCAAAGCTAGAGGCATGGCGGTGGTTAGGCAATCGGGATCAGCCGATATTGCGTTTACCGCCGCCCCAGCCCCAGCAGGCCCAGCGTATCGGTATCCAGCTTCATCCGCAGGGTCGCGAACAGGCCCTTGTCGGTGTTGCGCGCGGCGGAGAAGTCGCGGTCGCGGAAACCGCTGATGTTGTAGCCGACGGTCAGCAGCACGTCCTTGGTCGGGCTGATGCCGATCTGCGGACCGAACGCGAAGCTGGTGGTGTGGTCGGACAGGTTGCGGCGCACGGTGGCCTGCCCGCCGATTTCGACGTGTTCGCCAAGGCCAATGCGCGCGTCGATCCCGCCGATCAGGGTCGTGCCCGCCAGGTCAAAGCCCTGATAGCGGTCGAAGTTGTGGCGCACGGCTGCGAACAGGCCGAACTCGTGGCGGGCGACGCGCTGGCCATCGACGGCCCCCTTGGGCGACCAGTTGGCCGAGAGCGCGCCGATCACCCGGCGGGACTTGGCATCGCCATCGACCGTCAGCGCGCTGCGGCCAGCCGGGCCAGCTTCGCCCGCAACCGCGCCAGTCACGGCATCGCTGCGGAATTCGGCCTTGGCGAGGAACGCCAGCGCGGAATCGGCCGGGCGGTACGCGGCGGCAACCGCGCCATCGAGGATCTCGCTGCTCATGCCGGTGGCAGTGCTGGCGCGGGTCCACATCACGCCGGAGCCGACCATGCTGCCCTCGCCCAGCTGGCGGATCGTGCCAAAGGTCACGCCCTTGCGGTCAGCCAGCTGGCCATCGCGCCATTCGCCGCGCAGGGTGCTGGTCCAGCGATCCTTGCGCCACGACCCGCCCAGCGTGATCGCGGTGAAGTCTTCGGCCACGGTCCCGGTTTCGCCCAGCGCGCCGCCGCTGGAGGCGGGGTGCGCGGGGTTGACCAGCTTGGTGGCATCAAGCCCGCCGATGGTCTTGCTGCTGTCCAGCGTGGCATCGATCGTCAGGTTCTTCGTCACTTCGAGCGACTGGGCGAGGCCGAACGCGGCGAAGCTGCGCTTGCCATACTCGCTGAGCGCCTGCTGGCCGACGCTGGAGAGCACGCGCGCGCCGTGCCAGGGCATCAGTTCGAACCCGACCCGCGCGGTGCGGGCATCGAGATCCGCGCCCTTGGCGATTTCATAGCTGCCGACCAGCTTGACCGCGCTGGTCAGCGCGAGGCGCGCGGTCAGGCGGTGGCGTTCGGGCAGGTCGATGGATTCGGCGCTGTCCAGGGCGATGCTGGTCGAGCCGGTGACTTCCAGCTTGTTGTTGAACAGCCGCTGGGTCACGCCGCCTTCCAGTACGGTCGAGTTGGCAGTGGTGCCATCGGCCAGCCGGTCGCGCATCATCGCCACGCCCAGCCGCGCATCGGTCTTCTGCGAGCGATAGAGCGTGCCGAGCTGCACCGCGGTGCGGCTGGCGGCGTCGGTCAGGCTGTCATCGTGCCAACTGCTGGTGGTGAGCGCGAGCGCTTCGCTGACCTGATAGCGGGCATCGACGCCGACCTTGCGGCGGCCGCGTTCCGCGCCGCTCATCTGGCCCACCCCGAATTCGGAATCGGCAGAGCGGGCATAGGCGATCACGTCCAGCTTGCCGTCATGGTGCTCGGCCTCGACCAGCCAGGCGCTGGCATGGCCGCCATTGGCAAAGCTCATCCCCGCTTCGGCGCGCAGTTCGGTGTTTTCGCCCAGCCGCAGCCGTGCATCGACCGCGCCCAGATTGGTGCGCACGGTGTTGCCCGTGCTGGCGCCGGTATCGGTGATCGCGCTGGCGCCGATCCGCAGCTTGCCATTGGCGGCGGTGTAGTCCGCGCGCAAGCCGGCGTTGATCTCGCCGCCACGCACCGTTTCATCGAGTTCGTAGTCGATCACGATGATCTGCGGGTTCAGCGCTTCATCGCGGCTCAGCACCGGTTCCTTGAAAGTGATGGTCCCGGCCAGCAGATCAAGGTCATAGTCGATGAAGCGCGTCAGCGTGCGGCGGCTGACCAGCACTTCGGAACGGAAGCGGTCGCGCACTTCGATGCTGACCTGTTCGCTGTTGGCGATGATCGCGCGGCTGGAGAGGCGGTACGGCCCGCTGATCCCGCCGCCCTGAATCTCGTCGCGGCGGTGGGTCGAGGCGATCTTGGCGGCAAAGCCCTGCGCGTGGAACCCGCCCACGTTGGCCTCGGCCTTGAACCCGGTCGCGGCGCGCTGATAGCGGGCCAGCTGGGTCTGGTCGAAGCCGGTGTCGAAATCGCCATAGAGCGCATAGAACGCGGCGCTTTCGATCCGGACGTAAAGCTTTTCGCGGCTGGCGGCGTCGAACCGGCGGTCCGAACCATCGGCGAACACGGTGTAATAGGCCTTGGGATCGATCGTCCCGGCCAGCCGCTGATCGTCGCGCTGCTTGGCGCTGTCATAAGCGGCGGTCAGCAGGAAGCGACCCAGCACCCGGCCCTTGGTATAGAAGGCGACGCGCGCGTTCTGGCCCAGATCGCTGTCGAACCGGCCACTGCGCTGCATGTTGTCGGCCACGGTGCGCGCGCCAACCGAACCTTCGGCGAGGCCGACCAGCGTCCAGGGCTGCTCACCCGGCACGACCCAGGCGTCCAGCTGCTGGCGGCGGCGCTGGGTATCGTCGGTGAACGTGAAGTCCAGATGCAGCTTGCCGCTGACCATGGTGGGGGCGAGCTCGACCAGCGCGATGCCCTGATCCCCCTTCACCACCCAGCGCGGCGCGGCCCGGCCCTGCCCTGACAGCGCGCGCGACTGCATCATGTCCAGCGCCTCGGCGCTTTCATAAGGCGCGCTGAGCGCAAATTCACCGGAGATGCCATCGTGGACCGGGCGGCCGCTGCGATCCAGAATGCGCAGCGCCAGCACCGGACGGCTGGAGCCATCGGCGATCAGGCGCGACTGATCGGGCAGCAGTTCGACGCGTGCGGGCTTGGCAGCGTAATGCACCGGGCGGGCCAACTCGCTGGCGATGGAGCCATCGGCATTGCGGACGCGCGCGGTCAGGCGGGTGAGGTCGCCGCCCAGCGGGATCGAGCGCCACACGCTGACGGCATAGCCGCGCGGGGACTTCTTGAGGCCATCGAACGCGACCTTGTCCACCGGTTGGCCATCGATCAGCAGGTCGACCGTCTGGTTGGCGCGGTGACGCACGACGACGCGGACGGCGGGCGCGCGCGGGTTGTGGTCCAGCGCGGGGAACAGGAACTCGGTCGGGCCATCGCCCAGCGCCAGCCAGTCGGTATCCCCGCCCGCCGCAGCGCGTTCTTCGGAGACAGCAGCCTTATCGTCCTGCTGTTTCGTTTCAGCAGAGGGTTTTGCGGCCAACTTATAAGGCAGGGTCACGGAAAAGTCCGCCACGACCAGGCTGCCGCCCTGCCCGATCACAAAGCGCGAGCTGGCGCTGCCCGCGCTGCGGGTCGAACGGGCGCAATCGGTGAACTCACCGCCCTTGGGCAGCGTGTTGCTGAGCGCCTGCACCACGTGCGTGCCGGGCGTCAGGGCGTCAAAGTGATAGCGGCCATCGGCATCGGTCACGGCAAAGCTGCCGTCTTCCAGCACCAGCCGGACGCCGGGGATGCCGACTGGCTCGCGGGTAACATCGCAGCCGCCATCGGTGATCCGCCCGATCAGCGTCATCCGCGCGGCCAGATTGTCCTGCGCGATCCGCAGCACCGCGCTGGCGATGGAGCTGCGGCCCAGCGCATCGGTGGCGACCGCGCGGTTGAGGGCCTGGCCCGCCGGGGCATCGGCGCGCACGGTCATCGCATACGTCACCGTCCGCACCGCGCCGGGGGCAACATCGCCCAGCGCGACGGTCAGGGTCCGGCCATCGGTGCTGACCCGCACCGCGCCCGGCGCGGCGGTGCCGTCAAGGCGGACGGTGTCGGCGCGCAGGCGCAGCAGGTCAGACGGGGTGTCGACCAGCGTGACCGCGCGCTTGGTGCGGCTGTCAGGGTTGCGGGCGGTGACCGTGTAGAACACGACGTCACCCGGCAGCGCCAGCGGGCGCGAGACGGTCTTGGTCAGGGCGACGGAAACCGGCGGCGCATCGACCGGAATGTCGACCCGCACCGGTGCCGGGCTGGTGAGTGCGAAGGCATTGCCCCATGACGCACCGGACAGTTCCAGCGGCCCGCCATCCGGGCGGCGCAGCCCGGCCAGTTGCGGCAGGGTGGTCGCCGAGGGCGCGCTGTAGGGCGCGGGCGGTGCAACAATCAGGCGATACTGGCCCAGCGGCGCCAGCGGGAAGCGGTATTCGCCCGGCAGCATCGGCCAGACATTGCCCGCGCCGTCGGTGATCGGCTGGCCGGAAATGACGCTCGACGGCCAGGGGGTTACCCCGTCATCCGCAAACACGCGGGCCGGAGCGCCCGTGGCGGCATCGACCAGCGAGACGCGCGCACCGTCAACCGGGCGGCCGTCTTCGCTGTCGAACACCAGCCCGAACGGATCGGCCAGTACTTCGACTTGCGCGGTGGCCAGCACATTGGTGTTGCCGGTCTTCACGCATTCGATGGAAATGGTATCGCCCGGCGAAACGCTCAGGCGGCAATCGCCCTGCACCGGGCTGGGCGGGATCGCGGCGGTCGGGATCGCGCCGATGAACACGCCGCTGTTGGGCGCGGTTTCGAACACCTGCAACTGCTCGCGGTCGCCCGACGCGGTGGTCAGGGTCGCAGTGACGCTGTCGATGGCATTGGGGTTGGTGTTGGCAGCCGGTGCGATCAGGCGGAAGAACAGCGTGGTCCCGATCTTGAGCGTGGTCGACTGTTCGAGCGAGGCGACGGCAGAGCTGCCATCCAGCCCGCCCGGCACGGCGATCATGGCGCCGCCGCAGCGCGACGGGTTGAAGGCCAGTTGCTGGCCGCCGTTGCCCTTGGGCACCCAGGTGTCAATGGTGCCGCCGCCAATGCTGGCCAGCTCGATCGCCACCGGATTGGAACGGACGGAGAAATCGCGGCCCTGCCCGGTCCAGCTGGCGCCCGCGATATTTGTAATGGTCTGCGCCCGCACCTGCGTGGCCGGCACGATCAGCAGCAGCACCGCGAGCAGAAGCGCGGTGAGGACTGAACTGATATGCTTGGCTGCGACCATGATTGTTTCGGTGGGTGGCGGGGCGGCCGGTTTGTGCCGTGCCGCCCCGTCGTCCTTATCAGTTGATCGTTGCGCGGAAGCGCAGCGTCTTGGTTTCACCGCCGGCCACGCTGGCAAGCGTGCCGCTGACAGTGTTGGACGCGAACGACCCGCCAGCGGTGCCGTTTTCGTCGCAGTTGCCGCCGGTCACCGATCCGTTCAGATAGGTGCTGCTGGTGATGTAGGTCACCGTGCTGGGCAGCGGGTCAGAGATGGCCACGTCGGTTGCAGTCTGGCTGCTGGCCGCGTTGGCCACGACGATGCAGTATTCGATCGTCGCGCCAGGAATGGCCTTGGGGTTGGTGGTCAGGTTCACCGGATCGCTGATCAGGCGGCTGGTCTTGGTGATGGTCAGCGACGCGGTATAGACGGTGAAATCGTCCTTCGCCGAATGCACCCCGTCCCCTTCCGCGTCGGTCGCGCCCTGGGCGTCGGCGAACACCGTATCCATGCCCGACGTGTTGGCGCCGGTGGTTTCGGCCAGCACCGCATCCAGCGAACCGACCGTGCCGCTCGATGCCGTGGCGCTGCCATGGGCCGTCGCCGTCAGCGTCAGCGCCGAGAACGCGCCGTTGGTCAGGCTGAGCGGGATGTCGGCCAGCACGAACACGGTCTTGCTCGCATCCGGGGCCAGTTCGTCGAGGTAGGTGACGGCCTGGTCGGTGCCGGAATCATAGACGCCGTTGTTGTTGGTATCGACATAGATCGTCACGTTCGACGTATCGAAGCTGTCAGTCCCGGTGTGGGCGCCCGAACCGCCGTTCGCCACCTGGGCCACCGCCAGCGCGAAATCGAGCGTGGCGTTGGACTGGTTGGTCACCTGGAACGTCGTCACCGCAGCCGTCTGGCCGGGCGAGACGGTGGTGGTGGTCATGTCGCCGGTTTCGGCAACCACGAACGCCACCTTGCGGTCGACCGTGAACGTGTCGCCCGCGCTTTCCGCAGTCTGGCTAAAGCCGCCAACCTGATAGTTGACGGTCACGGTATTGGTAATGGAAGATCCTGCCAGCGTACCCGACGCCAGCGCAGGACTCGCGCCGAGGGCAACAAGGGCGATTGCCCCGGCTCCGCCCAGCAGTCTCACTGACTTATTCATTGCATGGTCCCCATGGTTCAGTTTCGACCCCGTTCCCTTCCGCCCTGGGGTCGCGGCGGTTCAACCGCTGGTCAGCGGACGATAGCGTTGTAGGTAAGCGTCCCGGTCGTGCCGGGGTTCAGCACCGGCAGCGTCCAGCGGACGTGCGTGACATCGGCATGGAGCGCGGCGCGCTGGCCGCCCTTGCCATCGGCCACCTGGAGCGCGCCAAGCTTGCCCCAGGTCTTGCCGCCGTCGACCGAGACGTCGAGCGCGGCCGCCCCGTCCGGGGCGAGCATCACGCCCGTCGGGATCGGATTGGTCACGACGAAGTTGTCGATCTTGTTCGCGCCGGTGTTGCGGTACTGCGTCGAGAAGGTCAGCCGATCGCCCGGCACGACGACCTGCGGCTTGATCCAGCTGCGGGTTTCCTTGCCGTTTTCGACCACGACCTTTTCGACCTTCACGTCGCCGATCAGTTCGACCGGCTGCGGGTTGGCCAGGGCCGGAGTGGCCAGGGTGCAAGCCGCGAACGCGGTCATGCCGATAATCGAAGCGATCCAGTTGGCCTTCATGGCACTGCTCCTCAGTTGATCTTGACGTCGAACTTGACGGTCTTGGTGGTGCCCCCGGCAACGGTGCCAAGGTTCACGTCGATGCCGCTGGCACCGGCCACGCCTGCGTCGGCATCGGCCGCATCGGTCAGGCCCGCGCCGTCCAGCTTCAGGCTGCTGAGCTGATAAGTCGTGCCCGCCGGGATGACGTCGGTGACGTGCAGGTCATCGGCCTGGCCCGTACCGCTGACGGTCGCGACCAGAGTGTACGTGATGACCGCGCCGGGAACCGGCTGCGAACCGCCAAACGGATCAAGCACCGTGGCCGACTTGGCCAGCGCGACGGTCGCCAGGCTGGCGATCATCTGGTCGGTGGCGTTGTCGCTGGCGCCGGATGCGCCGACCACGGCATCGCCGCCGCCTTCGCCCTGCCCGGTAAAGACCGTACCCGGCGTGCCGGTGCCGGTCACCGCGTCGGCGGTCAGGCGAACCTGGCTGCTCTGGCCATCGGTCGCGCCGGCGGGCAGCGTGACGATGACGAACACCTTCAGCGATGCGTCCGCAGCCAGGCTGGACGTCGCGCCGCCATTGGTGATGACCGTATCGACGCCTGCGTCATAGTTGCCGTTGCCGTTGCTGTCATAGGCGATGGTCTGGATCACCGCGTCGAACCCGTTACCCGCCACGGCCGGATCGACCGTAACGTTGAACGCCTCGCCGCCATTGCCGGTGTTGGTGATGGAATATTCCAGCACCACGCTGGTCGAACCCGCCGTGACCGGCGTGGTCGTCAATCCGGCAACGGCGACGTCGAGCAGCTCGTCCACCTTGACGGTGACGGTGTTCGACGAAACCGAACCGCTGGCCGCGCCCGACGAATACGTCGCCGAAGCGGTGTTCTCGATCAACGTGCCGGCCAGCACCCCCGCGGCCTGTGCAGCCTGGGGGACAACGGCAAGGGTTAACCCGGCGGTAACCGCAGAGGTTAGGCGAACGATGGTGATGTGGCCCTGTGTCATGTATTTTCCCATAGGGTTAAATGGTTAACGACCCCCCAATTTCGCCGCTAAATCATTCAAAGAACGGCTGGATGTGGGGGAATTAAGGGTGAAAGCGGGATTCGTGCCGGCCTGCCCTTGGGGTCAGGCGGCTATTGACCCGCCCATCAGGCTCGAATTGCATTGAGTTATTTGATCTAACAAATTGATATTGAACTATTGAATGATGGTTCTGAACTTGATGGCAAAGCCCGATCCACCGTTCAGCGTTGCCGCGGTGGCGCTGATCGTGGTTCCGGTGATTGCCGCGCCCACCGGGTCGGTCTCGTCCGCTCCGGCCGCGTCGTCATCTTCGGCCGTCGCGGCGGCGGCGCAGTTCGGGCCGGATGTCATGCTGCCAGCGATGAATGCCACGTTCGCGGGCAGGGGATCGGTGGCCACCAGGTTGGACAGCGTGGCGCTGCCGGTGTTGGTGACCAGGATGCAATACTCCATGACGCCGCCGGGAATGGCCTTGGGCGTGGCCGTCAGGTTGACCGGATCGCTGATTACCGCGCTGACCTTGGTCACGCTGATGCTCGCATTGGGGCGGCACAGGGTAATGTCGTGAAGTTCGATCCCCTGCTGGCCGGGATCACCCGGTGCCAGGGCATGATCGCCATACTCCAGTACGATCGTGTCGATCGGCGATGTAAAGGTCACGACCACGTTGCCGTTTGCCTGGGTATCGGTCGACAGCGCATCGCCATAGGCGGTGTTGCCAACCACATAGTTGGCAATGCCATTGGTCAGCGTGGGCTGCACCACCGCGCCCGTCAGGCGGCCCGTCACCGTCACCTTGTCGGCAAACTGGTTGGCGGCATAGTCGACGTCGAAGATGGTGAACTGCGCGGCTTCGGCGGTGTTGCCCAGCGCGATGGTCGTCGTCACCACTGAACTGCGGCTAGGCAGGTCGACCAGCTGGATCAGCGCCTGTTGCGGCGCGGCCAGGCCGCCGGTGATGGCATTGGTCAGGGCCGGTGACTGGCCTCCATACGTGGCGTTATTGAGGAAGCTGCCAGGATTGGTGATCGTGAATCCGACCGACCCGAAGCCGGGCAGACTATAGCTGTTGGTCGTGCTGCCGGCGGACCAGCTCTGGCTGTCCCAGTCGAACAGGCTCGAACCGTTCGGGCAGATCAGCAGCGGCGGCGTCCCGGCGGTGCGGCTGCCCGGCACGGTCAGTGTCACGCCGGCATCGTCATCCTCGCTGGTGGAGCCATTGCCCGGCGTGGAATCGAGATCGACGGGCGATGCGGCATTGATTTCCGCGCTGTGGGCAATGCTGCTCCCCGCCCCGACATTGACCGTCGCGACGATACTCAACGTCCGGCTCTGCCCCGGCGTCAGCGATCCCACGGTCCACAGGCCGGTTGCGCTGTTGTAGGTGCCCGCGCCGGTATGGCTGACATAGGTCAGTCCGGGGGGCAGCAGGCTGGAAACGCTAACGCCGCTGGCGGAGCTGGGTGAACCCGCCGCGTTGGTCGCCGTCAGCGTGAAGGTCACGTTCGACCCCGCCGTGGGCGCGGTGTTGCTGGCAGTCATGCCCAGCGACAGGTCGGCATAGCTGGCCGGAGCCTGCGTCAGGTAAAGGTCGGCCTGATAGAAGGTCCCCGAATCGCCCGCGTACTGGTCGCAGACTTCCAGCACCCAGGTGCCGGATGACGACTGCCCGTCGAACGCATTCAGTCCGTTGAGCGGACGGAAACTGGCGGCGTAGGGCGGCGCGGCGGTGCTGGCGGTGGCGGCGGAATTGGCCGTGTAGCTGGCAATCCCCGCGCCCGCTTCGTCATCGAGCAGGGCGTTGAAATTCTGCGCGGCGCCCGCTGTCGCACCATCGGTCAACTGTACCCGCGTTCCGGCAGGAGAACGCAGATAGATGACCACGTCGCCGCGATAAGCATGGGCCAGCAGGACACCGACATTGACGTCGGCGACGACGTAGTTCGCGCCGACGGAAAAGTTCCGCTTGAACGTGTTGGTGCACGGCGTTGTCGTGCTGTTGATGGCGTTCGCGGCGCTGTCGGTGCTGTTGGTGTAACGGGTTACGGTTTGTGCACCGGCGGCCACACCGAACCCCAGCACGGCGAACAGCGCCAGCAACAGCCGGAACAGACTGGCGCACCAGCTGGACACAGCACGGGGCGTGGAGAAAGGTTGCGACCTCATGTCGCGGTTAACTGCACAATAAGGGTAAATGCGGCGTTAAACGTAACAAAAATCAGCAACTTCGGCGGTAGGCTGCCAACCAGAACGCCCAGCGGAGCGGGCGTGCGACCCGATTTTTCCCACCGCCGCGATCTTGGAAAATCGTTAACCCCAGGCGCGCCATAGCGGTCGAAACGAGAATCGCACGGCAGCGGTTCCGCATCGGGTCCACACAATCTCAGGAGACATCCTTGTCCAGCGGTCCAGCCGACCACGCCGACGCCCTGCCGCGTGAGCGCCACCTGCGCGCCGCGCTGACGCTGTTATGCGAAGTGCGCCAGGGCACGCGCCCCTGGCGAATGGTGCGGCTGGAGGATCTTTCGCCCCAGGGCTTCCGGATCGCCTGGTTCCCGAACGTCAGCACCGAACTGCCGATCCGGCTCCGGATTCCCGGCATGCAGTTGCTGTCCGCCGATATCCGCTGGCAGTCCAACGCGGCGACTGGCTGCGCCTTCAGCGAGCCGCTGCACATCGCCGTGTTCGAACACCTCGTCCGCAAGGCCAACCCCAGCTGGTAAAGCGGGGCTGGCCCGTTCGGCGGGATCAGATATGCAGCGCCCGGCCGTGGGCCGCCAGCACGCTTTCATGCATCATTTCCGACAGCGTGGGATGCGGGAACACGGTGGCCATCAGTTCGGCCTCGGTCGTTTCCAGCGTCTTGCCCACGACATAACCCTGGATCAGCTCGGTCACTTCCGCGCCGATCATGTGCGCGCCCAGCAGTTCGCCCGTGGCGACGTCGAACACGGTCTTCACGAAACCCTCCGGCTCGCCCAGCGCAATTGCCTTGCCGTTGCCGATGAACGGGAAATTGCCGACCTTGACGGCATAGCCCGCTTCCTTGGCCTTCGCTTCGGTCAGGCCGACGCTGGCGATCTGCGGGTGGCAATACGTGCAGCCCGGAATGTTGCGCTTGTCCATCGCGTGCGGGTGGACATCCTGGTTGCCCAGCGCCTGCGCGATGGCTTCGGCCGCGATCACGCCTTCGTGGCGGGCCTTGGGCGCCAGCCACGGTCCCGGCGTGACATCGCCGATGGCCCACACGCCCGGCACATTGGTCCGGCCCATGCCATCAATCGCGATGATCCCGCGTTCGGCCTTGATCCCCAGCTGGTCCAGCCCGATGTTCTCGGTATTGGGGACGATCCCGACCGCGACGATCACATGGCTGAATTCTGCTTCGCTGACTTTGCCGTCCTTGCCTTTCAGCTTGGCCTTCACGCCCGTGGCAGAAACGTCCAGCGCCTCTACCCCGGCCCCGGTCATGATCGTCATGCCCTGCTTGACCAGCGCCTTTTCGAGGAAGCTCGAAACGTCCGCGTCCTCCACCGGCACGATCCGGTCCATCATCTCAACGACAGTAACTTCCGCCCCCATATCGTTGTAGAAGCTGGCAAATTCGATCCCGATCGCGCCCGAACCGATCACGAGCAGCTTGGTCGGCATTTCCTTCGGTGTCATCGCGTGGCGATATGTCCACACCCGCTGCCCATCGGCCTTGGCGAACGGCAGATCGCGCGCCCGTGCCCCGGTGGCGATGATCACGTGCTTGGCGCTCAGCGTTTCCGTGCCCTTCGCGCCGGTCACTTCCAGCTGGCCGGGGGCCGTCAGCCGCCCCTCGCCCATATGGACGGCGATCTTGTTCTTCTTCATCAGGTGCGTGACGCCCTGGTTGAGCTGCTTGGCCACCCCGCGCGAGCGGGCGACCACCGCGTTCAGGTCCGCGCTGATCCCGGTTGCGGCCAGGCCATAGTCCTTGGCGTGCTTCATCTGGTGGAACACTTCGGCAGAGCGCAGCAGTGCCTTGGTCGGGATGCAGCCCCAGTTGAGGCAGATCCCGCCCAGGTTCTCCCGCTCGACAATCGCGGTCTTCAGCCCCAGCTGCGCGCAGCGGATCGCCGCGACATACCCGCCAGGGCCGGAACCCAGCACCACGACATCGTATTGATCAGCCATACCTACTCCGCTTGGGTAACCGTGCGCGGACGATCATCGTCGCCCAGCAGCACGAACTTGAATAGACCGCGCGCCACATCGACGGTGGCCTCGCCATTGCGTTCCCGCCCCACCCCGCGCGCAGCGATGGTCAGCGAGGTGGTCCCGGTCGCCACGATCTCGGCATAGACCGACAGCTCGTCGCCCACGGCCATCGCGCCGGGAAAAGTGAAATCGGTGGCATGGACGACCACCGCCTTGCCCCGCCCGCGCCGCGACGCGAGCGAGCCCGCCCCCAGCGCCAGCTGGCTCATCAGCCAGCCGCCGAACACGCCCCCATAGGGGTTGAGGTCGGTCGGCATGGCCGTGACGCGGATGACCAGTTCCTCTGCCATCGCCGGATCAGGCCACCAGCGCGAGCGGCTGTTCGACCAGGGTCTTGAACGCCTGCATCAGTTGCGCCCCGTCCGCCCCGTCGATGGCGCGGTGATCGAAGCTGCCGGTGACCGACATCACCGTGGCCACTGCCAGCGCGCCGTCGACCACGTAAGGCCGCTGCTCGCCCGCGCCGACCGCCAGGATCATCGCCTGGGGCGGATTGATGACGGCATCGAACTGCTTGATCCCGAACATGCCGAGGTTGGAGAGGCTCGCGGTGCCGCCCTGATACTCATGCGGCATCAGCTTGCCTTCGCGGGCCTTGTCGGCCAACACCTTCATTTCCTTCGAAATCTGCGAGACCGTCTTGGCGGCGGCATCAACGATGATCGGCGTGATCAACCCCGACGGCGCGGCCACCGCGACCGAAATGTCGCTGCGGCTGAATTTGCGCAATTCGTCCCCGGCAAAGCTGACGTTGCACTTCGGCACGATCTCAAGCGCCTTGGCCAAGGCCTTGATAAGCAGATCATTTACCGACAGCTTGACGCCCTGCGCCTCCAGCGCCTTGTTCAGTTCGCCGCGCAGCTTCAGCAGCGCGTCGAGCCGGACGTCGACGGTCAGGTAGATGTGCGGGATCGTCTGCTTCGCCTCGGTCAGGCGGCGCGCGATGGTCTTGCGCACATTGTTGAGCTTTTCCGCCTCGAAGGGAATGCCGAAGTCCGGCGTTGCCGCTGCCGCTGCCGGAGCAGGCGCTGCGCTGGCGGTTACGGCGGCAACCGGCGCGGGCGCTGCACCCGGCGTGGCCGCTTCGACGTCGGCCTTGACGATCCGCCCACCGGGGCCGCTGCCGGTCATGCCGGTCAGGTCCACACCCTTCGTCGCCGCGATCCGCTTGGCCAGCGGCGAGGCAACCACGCGCTCACCCGCGGCCTTGACCGGGGCAGCGACAACCGGCGCGGCCGCGACCGGGGCAGCCACGACCGCAGCCGGTGCAGGCGCCGCCGCCGCCGCAGGCTTGGCCGCCGGAGCCGGACCGGCGTCCTCGTCGTCGCTCGCCAGCGTGGCGATCACCGTGCCGACTTTCACGCCTTCGCTGCCTTCAGCCACGGCGATGGCGGTAATCACGCCCTCGTCCACCGCTTCGAATTCCATCGTCGCCTTGTCGGTCTCGATCTCGGCCATGATGTCGCCGGACGACACCTTGTCACCCACCTTAACCAGCCATTTGGCGAGGGTGCCTTCTTCCATGGTCGGCGACAGCGCGGGCATCTTGATTTCGATCGGCATGGATTTTCGTTCCGGTCCTCTTGAGGGGGCGCGTTTGACGCTACGTCTCTGGCCAAATTGGGCGCTCAGGGCAAGGTGCTTGCGCCGAATACGTTTGTATCGGATATGTCAATCCCAGGGGGAGATGGAATGCGCGTCTATCTGGTCATTATGGACGAAACCGACGAGGCGGGCGTGGCCTTGCGCTTTGCCGCGCGCCGAGCCGCACGCACCGGGGGAACGGTACATTTGCTGGCCCTTGTCCCGCGCCAGCCGTTCGTGGCGTTCAGCGGCGTGCAGGCCACGATCGAGGAAGAAGCCCGCGCCCGCGCCGAAGCGCTGGTCACCTCTGCCGCTGGCAGCCTGATGGGCGAAGCACCCAATCCGCCCGCCATCGCGGTGCGCCAGGGTGACGGGGTGCAGGTGATCCGCGAATACCTGACCGAGCATCCCGAAGTCTCCGCACTCGTGCTGGGGGCCGCCAGCAGTGGCGGCCCTGGCCCGCTGGTGCTCCACTTCACCGGTACGGCGGGGCAACTGCCCTGCCCGCTCTACGTCATCCCCGGTAGCATTGGGGAGGCTGAGCTGGAGCGGCTCTGTTAGTTCGAACTGGTCGATAGTTCCCGCGCTATACGATTGAAATTCAAGGTTTCATAACCGTCCAGAGCGGAACCAGATCGATCCGCATCACGTTGCTCTCGTCGGCATAGGATTTGACCGGCTGTTCCAGCGTGACGACGGCCATCGCCTTGGTCGCGCGGGTGTTGGCCAGCAGCGCAGCGGGCACCGTGAAACAGGCGTCGAACAGGCAATCGGTGGTCTGACGGCTGAGGTCGACGAACGTGCTCGCTCCGTGGTTCATGAACTTGGCCTGGAACCGCCCGGCCAGCGCCTTGGCATCCTCGCCAAACAGGCCCAGCACCGCGTCGCCGCCATTCGGGCGCACGGCCAGTACCGAATAGGCCTGCCATTTCAGCACGCCGCCATCGGCCAACCGCAGCCGCACCGGCACTTGCCCGAACCGCACCGGGGCGCTGCCGGCCTTGCGCCATTCCACCACCGGCAGGTCCAACGGGGCCGCCTGCTTGAGCGCGCTCAGGCGCGGCTGATACCCTGCCCCCTGCGCCTGCGATTCCAGCCGGAGCAACCCGAACGCCTCGTCATGGTCCTGCATCTGCAGCATTTTCGCCATGACCAGATGCTGGCCGCTATACTGCGCCATGCGCTGGTCGGCGAGCCGACCCATTTGCTGTTCGAGGACCGGCAGATTTGGCCCGAATTCGGCCGAAACCAGCGCGACGAATGCGGAATGCAACCCGCGCTGTTCGTCGCTCAGCGCGGTCAGCCCGGTGGCGGGCGGAGAGCTGGCGCGGTTACGCTGGGCGGTCAGCATCGCGCTGCCGAACATCGTCGTCGCGGCGATCTTGCCATCGCGCAAGTAATCCATGCCGCCCTGGCAGCCCAGCGTGCGGGCCTTGTCGGCATAGCGCTGGTGCGCGGCGGCGCGGGCTTTTTCCCCTGCTGCGACGGACGCGGTGATGTTGCTCAGCCCCCCGGCAGCCTTGCGCGCGGCCTCGATCTCGCCGTCCACGTTCGAGCCATTAAGCTGCGCCGCCCACGCCTTGTGCAGGAACCAGCCTTCAAACCCGCGCATCATGCCGCAGGTGTTTTCCAGCGCCACGGCCACGCCCAGCCGGTCGTAGTTGTCTTCCGCTGGCGACGGCGTAGCGGCCACCGCGGTGACCGGCACCAAAGCGGACAGCAGGACGAGCGAGGCTGATTTCATCGACGTTTTCCCTGGTGGCGAATGTTGGCGGGGCGGCCGCGCGGACCGGCCATGTGCTTGCCCTTGTGCCGAAGCGGCAGGGGCTTGCGCCCGCGCGGTTCGATGGCATGGCTGTCCTCCGGCTCGAACTTGAGCGCACCGGTCAGCGGGTTGGCCTCTGCCAGTCGCAGCCGCAGGATATCCCCCATCGCATAGCGCGTGCCAGTCTGATCGCCGATCAGCACTTGCGCCTTCTCATCATATGAGAACCGCTCGTCACCCAGGGTAGAGATCGGCACCAGTCCGTCCCCGCCCAGCCCGATGATCGTCGCGAACAGGCCGAATTTCTGGACGCCCGACACCCGCGTGTCGAACACTTCGCCGACTCGGCTGGCCAGCCAGGCGGCGACGTAGCGGTCGATCGTCTCGCGCTCTGCCTCCATCGCGCGGCGTTCGGCGGCGCTGATGGCCTCGCTCACCCGGCCCAGATCGGCCCGGTCGCGGTCGGACAGACCGGACGACGGCGGCAGATCCCCCTGCGGCGCGGGCTGTTCCAGATGGAACGCATCGACCAGCGCGCGGTGCACCAGCAAGTCGGCATAGCGGCGGATCGGCGAGGTGAAGTGCGCATAGCTGCCCAGTGCCAGCCCGAAATGGCCCGCGTTACGGGGTCCATAATAGGCCTGGGTCTGGCTGCGCAGCACCGCCTCCATGATCAGGGCCTTTTCGGATTCGTCCGCAATATCCTTGATGAAGCGATTGAAAATACTGGGTGTTATGACCTGACCCAAGGCCAGCTTGCGGTCAAACGTGGCCAGATAGTCCTTCAGCGCGACCAGCTTTTCCCGGTTCGGGGTTTCGTGGATGCGATAGACCACCGGGGCGACCTTGCTTTCCAGCGCTTTCGCCGCCGCGACGTTGGCCGCGATCATGAAGTCTTCAACCACGCGGTGCGCATCGAGCCGTTCGCGCAGCGCGATCTGGGTGATCTTGCCGTGTTCGTCCAGCACCACCCGGCGTTCCGGCAGATCGAGGTCGAGCGGCTCACGCGCCTTGCGCGCGGTTTCGAGTGCGCCCCATGCGGCCCAGAGATGCGTCAAGTTGTCCGCCGCCTCGCCTGCGTCGATCCGGCGCTGGGCTTCTTCATAGGCCACGACTTCGGCAATTCGGACAATGGCGCGGGTAAAGCGCCATGACGTTACTTTTCCGTCTGCATCGAACGCCAAATGGCAGGCCATTGCCGCCCGGTCCTCGCCCGCGCGGAGCGAGCAGACGTCGGCGCTCAGCACTTCGGGCAGCATCGGCACGACCCGGTCCGGGAAATAGACCGAGTTGCCGCGCTTGCGCGCCTCGCGGTCCAGCGCGCTGCCGGGGCGGACATAGAAACTGACGTCGGCAATCGCGATCAGCGCGCGGTAACCGCCCGCGCCATCCGGTTCGGCCCAGATCGCATCGTCATGGTCCCGCGCGTCGCTGGGGTCGATCGCGACGATGGGCAGATGCCGCAAGTCCTCGCGCCGGTCTTCACTGAGCGGCAGTTTGGAGGATAGTTGGGCTTCCTCCAGCACTTCGCCGGAAAACACGTTGGGGATGCCGTGCTTGTGAATTGCGATCAGGCTGAACGCCTTGGGCGCCAGCGGATCGCCCAGGATCGCGGTGACTTTCACACCCGCGCGCGGGCTGCGCCCGGCAGGCTCTGCCAGCACGAGCTGCCCGGCTTCCGCCCCGCCGAGGTCGGCGATGGGGGCGGCGTGGCGTTCGCGCTTGTCGACCGGGGCGAGCCAGCCCTTGCCGGTGCCGTCGATCTCGATCACGCCCATGACCTGATCGGCCATGGTGGGCAGGGTCTTGATCGGGAAGGCGATCCACCCGGTGGCGGTTTCCTCGGTCCGCGCGAGCACGCGATCGCCCTTTTTGACGGCAGCGCTGCCGCGCGGTTTCTGCCCGCGCACCCGCTCGATCAGCCGCACGCGCGGCGGAGGAGTGGCGTCGTCGGGCTGCCAGTTGTCGGGCACGGCCACCGCCTCACCCTCGTCGATATCAACCACGCGCAGCACCGTAACCTTGGGCACGCCGCCCATGCGGTGAAATGCGGTGCGGTTGCCGTCGATCAGGCCTTCGTCGGCCATATCGCGCAGCAAGGCCTTGAGCTGGATCTTTTCCTGCCCCTTCAGGCCAAACGCTTTGGCGATTTCCCGCTTGCCTGCCGGTTCGGCGGAATTCGATATGAAATCAAGCACCTGCTGGCGAGTCGGCAGACCCTGGATGAGCTTTCCCTTCGGAGTGCTGGAGCGCGCCACCCGCTCAGCCTGCGCGCGGTACGAAGGGGCCGCCGGGGACTGCCGAGGATACCGGGCTTTCGGTGCCGTCCGCGCCAATTGCGCTGACCCCGAACAGCCAGTCATCACCGCGCACGCCGTCCAGCTTGAGCGAGGTTGCGGCTGCATCGTCAATCCGCACCGGCTCACCCCAGTCGCGCACATCGGTGCGGCGGCGCCAGACGCGGTAGGCTATTGCTCCGGCGGCGGGCTGCCACTTCACCGTGGTGAAGGTCTGCACGGCGGCCTCCGCGGTGGCGACCGGGGGCAGCGGCGCACGGGCGAGTCGGTCCGCGACCGCGATGTTCAGGCGGGTAACGCGGGCGAGATAGGGAAAGTCCATCTCGTCGATGGTGTCGCCATAGACGGTACCGTGTTCGGTCCGCAGGTCCTGATGCTGGTGGTCATAATCCTCGATGGCGACCGAGAAACGGATCGCCGGAACGCCCGCTTCCTGGAACGGCAACTGGTCCCCGCCCCGGCCCATCCGGTCTGCACGCCAGACCTGCCGGACATTCAGCCCGGTCGGAACAATTCCGGCCACATCATTGATATATCGCGAAAGATTTCGACTGGGGCTGTCATTCTCACCGCCGAACCGGCGGGCCTGGGCGCGCAGCTTGTCATCGCCATCGGCGCGCGGGCCTTCGGAAAAGACGCGCACGTTGCCATCATCCACCAGCCCGTCCGAGCCGCGCGAATTGCCGACGATGTCGTTGTTGAGTACGGCCTTGACCGTCCAGCCCTGCTGCTTGGCGTAATCGGCCAGCAGCCGCCCGCCGAGCAAGCCCTGCTCCTCACCCGACAGAGCGGCATAGACCACTGTGGTCGGGAACTTGCGCTGCGACAGTACCCGCACGGCTTCCAGGACCAGTGCGGTGCCGGAGCCATCGTCATTCGCGCCGGGCGCGTCGATGGTGGCGTTCATCACGTCGGACGCGCGGCTGTCGATATGGGCCTGAATGATCACCACTTCATTGGGTCGCTCGGTCCCGCGCTGGATCGCAACGACATTGACCAGCCGGGTCGGCACCGGTACGCGCTCTGCCGTGACCATGCGTTCCGGCAAGGCGATTTCGAGGCAATTGCCGCAAGCCTTTGAAGTCTTGCGAAATTCCGCTTCAGCCCAGCGCCGCGCCGCGCCGATCCCGCGCTTGGGATCGTCCTGCACCGACATGGTGTGGCGGGTGCCGAACGAGACCAGCCGTTCCACATCGGCCCGCAGCCGGGCTTCCGACACTTCGGGTGCGGCGGCGGCCAGCGGGCTGGCCAGCGAAAGCGCCAGCAGTGCGGCGAGTTTAGTACGCACGGGCGACATAGATACGCTCCACGGCAGGTTCGCCCGTGAACGGGCAGGTGCCGGAAACCGGCTCAGCGGTCATCGGCGTGTTGCGAATGGTCAGCTTCAGGGTCTTGAGCGTGGCCACCACGGCGTCGAGCGCGGCCCCGGTCGGGCGCGACCAGCCCAGCTCGACCCAGCCCGGATAGCGTTTGTCTTCGGCAAAGAAGGCTTCCAGCCCGGCCAGATCGCTCACCCCGCGATGGATCTGCGCGTCGCGGCGCGCGGTGGCTTCGGCGTGGAGCGAGGCCTGGACCGATTCCAGCTCACCCACGGCCGCGCCGAGGAAATCCTCCCGCGACTGGGCGACGAAATTGACCTTGCCGTCCTCGCGCCACAGGCGGTCGCGGCGCACCACCGAAACCTGCCCGCCAGCGGCATCGCGCCCGCCGATTTCGAGGATCAGCGGCACGCCCTTCTTGACCCAGCCCCAGCGCTTTTGCGTGGCCTTGCCCGCGCGCTTGTCGAGCAGCACGCGGACCGGCTCACCCAGTGCCCACTGGCTGGCGAGCGCCGCGCGCAGTTCCTCGCAATAGGCCAGCAAGGCGGCATCGCCCTCGTCTTCGCGCAGCATCGGCAGGATCACGATCTGCTGCGGGGCAATGCGCGGCGGCACGCGCAGGCCATCGTCATCGCCGTGGGTCATGATGACGCCGCCGATCAGCCGGGTCGAGACGCCCCAGCTGGTGGTGTGGCACAGCTGCTGGCCGCCTTCCTTGTCCTGATAGCGGATGCCCGCCGCCTCGGCGAAACCGGTGCCCAGATAGTGCGAGGTGCCGGCCTGCAGCGCCTTGCCATCCTGCATCATCGCTTCGATCGAATAGGTCGCTACGGCGCCGGGGAAGCGTTCATTTTCGGGCTTTTCGCCGGCGATCACCGGCATCGCCAGATCGCTTTCGGCGTGGTCGCGGTACATTTCCAGCGCGCGCAGCGTTTCGGCCATCGCGTCCGCCCGGTCGGCGTGGGCGGTGTGGCCTTCCTGCCAGAGGAATTCGCTGGTGCGCAGGAACATCCGGGTGCGCATTTCCCAGCGCACCACGTTGGCCCACTGGTTGGTCAGTAGCGGCAGATCGCGCCACGACTGGACCCAGCGGCTCATCGCCTGGCCAATCACGGTTTCTGAGGTTGGCCGCACGATCAGCGGTTCTTCCAGCTTGGCTTCGGGATCGGGGACCAGCCCGCCCTTGCCGTCCTGAATCAGGCGGTGATGGGTGACGACCGCCATTTCCTTGGCAAAGCCGTCAACGTGTTCGGCTTCCTTGGCGAAGTAGGACAGCGGGATGAACAGCGGGAAATAGCAGTTCTGGACGCCCGCGGCCTTGATCCGGGTGTCCATCAGGTGCTGGATGCGTTCCCAGATGCCATAGCCCCACGGTTTGATCACCATGCAGCCGCGAACGCCCGATTCCTCGGCCATTTCGGCTTCTGCGATAACTTCCTGATACCAGGCGGCGAAATCGGCTTCGCGGGTGACGGACAGGGCGTGGCGAATTTTGGCTTGAGTCATGTCCGCGCTGTTAGCGGCACATGGCGCCGGGTTCAAACGCTATGGCGCGCAAACCGCACCGGTCGCGCCTACTTCCCCAGCTTGTCGAGCTGCTTTTGCATTTCCGCCATCTGCGCGCGCAGGGCGGCAATCTCGTCGTCCTGCTCCTTGTCGTGGGTGCTGGGCTTGTCATCCCCCAGCGCTGGCATGAAGGCGGTGGCGGCGGCCTTGAACATCGCGATGTTCTGCTGCGCCAGCTTGGCCAGCGGGTTGTTGCCCAGGCTATCCTCGAACGCCTGACGCAGCTTGGACTGATTCGAGCGGAAGTTTTCCATCGACGCTTCGAGGTAGTGCGGGACCAGTCCCTGCATCGAATTGCCGTACATCGAGATCAGCTGGCGCAGGAAATTGACCGGCAGCATCTGTTCGCCGCTGGCGCTTTCCTCATCCATGATGATCTGGGTCAGGATCTGGTGGGTAATGTCAGTGCCGCTTTTCGCATCGACAACTTTGAAATCGACCCCTTCGCGGGTCATCTTGGCCAGGTGGTCAAGCGTGATATAGCTGGACGACTGCGTGTTGTAGAGCCGCCGGTTGGCGTATTTCTTGATGACGACCGTTTCGCTCTTCGCCTCGCTCATGCCCGACCCTCGCTCATGCCTGTTCCCACAGGACCCGTTTTGTGCACGTTAGCACCTGCAGCAACGGCGTTGCAACAAAAGCTTTGCGGCGCGGTGTGATCCGCGGGCCTTAGCGGGTGAAGCGGCGGCCCAGCAGGGTCAGCAACTCGTACTGGGACAGCCCGCTGGTAGCGGCGGCTTCCGGCAGGGAATAGACCAGGTCCAGCCAGTCACCCTCGTGCAGGTCCGGCGCGCCGGTCAGGTCGACCACGGTCATGTCCATCGACACCCGGCCCAGCACCGGCACATCCACACCGCCGCCGCGCATCAGACCCTTGCCCGACCAGCAGCGCAGATAACCGTCCGCATAGCCAATGCTGACCACGCCGACACGCATGGGCGCGGTGGCGGTGAAAGTGGCGTTATAGCCGACGCTGTCCCCTGCCCGCAGCTGGCGAACCTGCATGATTGCCGCCTGCGGGCGGACCACCTGCCGGATGTCCTCGGCCAGTGCCGCGCACGGCACCCCGCCGTAGAGCGCGAGGCCGGGCCGGGTCAGGTCGCCCAGATAGGCGCCGCCCAGCGCGATCCCGGCACTGTTGGCCAGCGCGGCGCGGCGATGGCGGATCAGGCCCCGCGCGGCCTGCCACCGCTCCCGTTGCGCGGCGTTGAGCGGATTGTCCGGCTCCTCTGCCGCGGCAAGGTGCGAATGCAGCACGTCAATATCGAGGGCGGCAATCAGCGGGTCGGACAGATCGCCCGGACTGACACCCAGCCGGTTGATCCCGGTATCGACCATCAGGTCGCACTGCCCGCCCCCGGCCTCATGCCACAGCCGCGCCTGGGGCAGCGAGTTGATCACGGGCCGCACCCCCACGGCGCGCGCATATGCTGCGTCTGCTGCGGTCAGCGGACCGTGCAGCACGGCAATCCGTGCGGGCGGAACAAGGTCCGGCAATTCGGCAGCCTCGGCCCAGTGCGCGACGAAGAAATCGTCGCACCCCGCCGCCCGCAGCACCGGCGCCACCGCCCGCGCGCCCACGCCATAGGCGTTCGCCTTCACCGCCGCGCCAGCGCGGGCCGGACCGGACCGCCGGTTCAGCGCCCGCCAGTTGGCGGCCAGTGCGTCGGCATCGATTGCCAGCCGCAGCGGAGAGGCCGGCGCGTCAGGCTGCATCGTCGGCATAGTCGCGCGGCAATCCGCCCTTCAGGCCCCACATCGCCACCACCAGCGCCATCAGCACGACCGCCCAGGTGTACCACAACCCCGAATAGGGATCGCCGGTGCGCGCGACGATATAGCTGGCGATAAACGGCAGGAACCCGCCGAAATAGCCGGTGCCGATGTGATAGGGGATCGACATCGAGCTGTACCGCACGCGCGGCGGGAACATTTCCGCCAGCAGCGCGGCGACCGGGCCATACGTCGCGGCGGACAGCGCCATCAGCACCAGCAGCGCGGCCACGATCAGGGCCGACTGGGTGAAGGATGGCTTGTGCTTTTCAAAGTTGAACACCGTGCTGCCGACCAGCTCCTCGATCTGCGCCTTGCGCGCCTTGGCATCGGCCCAGTCGAGATTATCGAGCGGATAGGCCTTGCCCTCAGCCGTCACCAGTTCCAGCGCGGGGCCGGATTCCAGCTGATAGGTCGCCCCGGCCCCGGCGAAATCGCCCATCAGCTTGCCGCAGTTGGTTTCCTGCACAGTCGCGAACGGGTTGTAGGTGCAGTCCGGGCCGCGAATGGTCCATTCGATCGCCGCGTTCTGCGCCGGGTTCTTGGCGACATGGCCCATGAACCAGTAAGTCGGGAACAGCAGCAGCAGGGTCAGCGCATAGCCCACCACGATCGGCTTCTTGCGCCCGACCTTGTCCGACAGGTGCCCGAAATAGAGGTAGAACAGCATCCCCAGCAGCGCGGCGATGCCGACGATGATTTCGGCGGTGGTATCTTCCACGTGCATCGCCGATTTCAGGAACGACAGTCCGCTGAACATCGCCGTGTACCAGATCACCGTCAGGCCCGCGGCGATGCCGAACAGGGCGATGAAGATCCGCTTCTTGTTGCCGGGATAAGTAAAGCTCTCGACGAAGGGATTGCCGGCGATCTCGCCCTCTTCCTTCATGGCCTGGAACACCGGGCTTTCCGACAGCTTGAAGCGCATCCACAGCGAAATTGCCAGCAGCGCCAGGCTGAGCAGGAACGGCACGCGCCAGCCCCATTCGTTCCAGGTTTCCGGGCTCATCGCCGCCTTGCAGCCCAGCACCACGACCAGGCTCAGCACGAACCCGCCGACCACGCTGGCCTGGATGTAGCTGGTGAAATAGCCGCGCTTTTCGAACGGGGCATGTTCCGCGACATAGATCGCCGCGCCGCCGTATTCGCCGCCCAGTGCAAGGCCCTGCATGATGCGCAGGATGATGATGATCGCGGGCGCCCAATAGCCGATCGTGTCCGCCGACGGCACCAGCCCGACCCCCGCCGTCGCGATCCCCATCAGGGCGACGGTGACCAGGAAGGTGTACTTGCGGCCCAGCTTGTCGCCCAGATAGCCGAACAGCACCGCACCCAGCGGGCGGAATCCGAACCCGACCGCGAAGACCAGCCAGAACAGCAGCATTTCCAGCGTGGCGTTGCCGGTGGGAAAGAACGTCTTCGAGAGGATCGCGCCGAGCGTGCCGTAGATGAAGAAATCATACCATTCGAACACAGTCCCCATCGACGAGGCGGTGATGACCAGCCGCATGTCCGATGCGGTTGGTTCGACGTGCTGCGCCGGTTCGGCCATGGATTCCCCCGATAAGTTCGCTTTGCGCCTGCTCTAGCGAGGGTTTCAGGCCGTGGGAAGCGCCTCCAGCGCGGCGCGCCACGGCAGCAGCATCGCGCCGTGGCGGCCGGGAAAATCACGCGCGGGGGCAATGGCGTCCAGTCCCGGCCAATCGGGCTGCGGGCCATTGCCGATGAGCCATTGCTCCAGCGCGGCCAGCATCGCGGCGATGGCGCCCCGGTCCGCCCCCACACCGTGGGCGGCAAAGATCGCGGCGGCGGCCTGTCCGATGGCGCAGGCCTGGGCCCGCAGGCCGATCCGGGCGATCCGGCCGTCTGCGGCAAGGTCCAGCCCGACGGTCAGCGTGCTGCCGCAGGCGGGGGACCGCGCACTGCCGGTCAGCGTCAGATCAGGGGTCAGGGGCCAGTTGGCGAGGCCGGTGGCAAGCGCCAGCACGTCGCCGGAATAAAGCCGCGCGGCGCTGGCCATCGCTTAGTCCCGCCGGTCCGCGCGGGCGTTTTCTTCCTTCAGCTGGCGGGCCTCTTCCTCGGCCGCGGCCTTGCGGCGTTCGGCGATCATCTGGACCAGTTCCTCGCTCGCCGCGTTGACGAAGGGATAGCTGCGCGACAGCTTGATCCAGTCAGGCCGCCCGCCCGGCCCCCAGACCGTGTCATAGCCCAGCACCAGCACCGAAAAACCGACGACCGTGATCAGCGCGCCCTTGATCGCGCCAAACCCGAAGCCGATCAGCCGGTCAATCGGGCCGAGCATGGAATTGCGGCTCGCCTCTCCCATGCGGTTGGCCAACAGCTTGAAGATCGCGAAGGGCACCAGCAGCAGCAACGCGAAGGCCAGCACCGCCGCGCCGGATTCGGTGCCGACATGGGGAATCAGTCCCTCTGCCAACGGGGTGTGGAGGTTGCGGATCGCCACCATCGAGACGACCCAGGCGGAAAGCGCCAGCACTTCCTGCACGAAGCCGCGCAGGAACCCGGTGATTGCGCCCATCCCGATCAGGACCAGCACGGCGATGTCAAAACCCGTCATGCCCGCGAATCTAGGTTCCGCCCATGATCCGGTCAACGAGATTTGGCAGCACGGCCAGGCCTTTGTAGCGCGCGCCGTCCAGCCGCTCCGGCGGATCGCCCGGCCCGAACGCCTGGGCGAAGCCCAGCTTGGCGGATTCGCGCAGGCGGATAGACGAATGCGCGACCGGGCGGATTTCTCCCGCCAGCGAGACTTCGCCGTACCACACCGCATCGGCAGGCAGCGGCTTGTCCGCCAGCGCCGAGATCAGCGCGGCGGCCACGGCCAGATCCGCCGCCGGATCGGCCAGCCGGTAACCGCCCGCAACGTTGAGATAAACTTCCGCGCTGGAGAAGCTGAGGCCGCAGCGCGCTTCCAGCACCGCCAGCAGCATTGCCATGCGCCCGTTGTCCCAGCCGACCACCGCGCGGCGCGGGGTGGCCCCGCTGGCCAGCCGCACGATCAGCGCCTGGATTTCGACCAGCACGGGCCGCGTGCCCTCCATCGCCGGAAACACCGCACTGCCCGCCACCGGGTTTTCCCGGCCGGACAGGAACAGCAGCGACGGATTGCCGACTTCGGTCAGCCCCTGCCCTTCCATCGCGAACACGCCGATCTCATCGACCGGGCCAAAGCGGTTCTTCAGGCTGCGCAGGATGCGGTACTGGTGGCTGCGTTCACCCTCAAAGCTCATCACCACGTCGACCATGTGTTCCAGCACGCGCGGGCCAGCGATGTTGCCATCCTTGGTGACGTGGCCAACCAGCACGAGCGCGACTCCGTTTTCCTTGGCATAGCGGATCAGCTCGAACGCGCAGCCGCGCACCTGGCTGACCGTGCCGGGGGCGCCCTCGATCTGGTCGGAATGCATCGTCTGGATCGAATCGATGATGAGCAGCGCAGGCGGCTCCATCTGTCCCAGCGTAGTCAGAATATCGCGCACCGAGGTTGCCGCCGCCAGCTGGATCGGCGCTTTCGCCAGCCCCAGCCGTTCGGCCCGCAGCCGCACCTGGCCGGCGGCTTCTTCGCCGCTGATATAGACCGCCGCGCCGCCGCTGAGCGCGACTTTCGCGGTGGCTTGCAGCAGCAGGGTGGATTTGCCGATGCCCGGTTCCCCGCCCATCAGGATCGCCGATCCCGGCACCAGCCCGCCGCCCAGCGCGCGGTCGAATTCCGGCAGGCCAGTCGTGCGTCGCACCGGGGTTTCGCCCGGCGCGTCAAGCGGTTCGAACCGGATCGCGCGCCCGCCGGAGGACAGGTCATGCTTTTGCGAGAACACCGTCTGCGGCGCTTCCTCCGCCAGCGAGTTCCACTCCCCGCAATCAGGGCATTGCCCCTGCCAGCGGTGCGTTTCACTGCCGCAGGCGGCGCAGACATATCGGCGTTTGGGCTTGGCCATCGGCCCGCGATAATTGGAACGAAAGTGGAACGCAAGCCCGTTGACCGCACTTTCCTCAGCCACCGCGCATTTTCCCGCACGCGATGGATTGGCGCGGATCAGCTTTATCTGCCACAAGCAAGTCCATGCGGCAGAAGGAACTTCGCATCGCTCTGGTGTGCTACGGCGGGGTCAGCCTGGCTGTCTATATGCATGGCGTCACCAAGGAGCTGTGGAAGCTGGCCCGCGCCAGCCGCGCCCTGCATGATGCCGCGCCGCCGCCGGAAGGCGATACCGAGGCGGTCTATTGCCGCTTGCTGCACACGATCGAGCAGCACCACGGCCTGCGCCTGCGGGTGCTGCCGGACATTGTCGCCGGGGCCAGCGCGGGCGGGATCAACGGGGTGTTTCTGGCCCAGGCGATCCATTCCGGCCAGTCGCTGGAGCCGCTCACCGACCTCTGGCTGGAACGCGCCGACGTCGACGTACTGACCGATCCGGATGCCCGGCCCCTCTCGCGCATTACCAAGTTCTGGGCGATGCCGCTGGTGTACTGGATGCTGAAGCGCCCCGGCAATGCGGTGTCATCCAGCGTCGCGCCGGAAACGCGCGGCGAAGTGCGCGCCAAGCTGTCGCGCCTGATCCGCTCCCGCTGGTTTGAACCGCCGTTCGGCGGACTGGGCTTCTCACGCCTGCTGGCCGAGGCGCTGGAGGCGATGGCCGGCAACCCGGCGGGCGCGCCGCTGCTGCCGCCGGGCCATCCGCTGGACCTGTTCGTCACCGCCACCGATTTTCGCGGACGGCTGCAAAAGCTGCGCCTGCACAGCCCTGCCGTGGCGGAGGAAAGCGAGCACCGCCTGTCCATCGGCTTTCGCGCCGACACGCCAGAGCATCCCGGCGGCAAGCTGGCCGCGCCGCTGGAACTGGTGTTCGCCGCGCGCGCCACGGCCAGTTTTCCGGGCGCGTTCCCGGCGCTGCAACTGGCTGAGATCGACGCATTGGCGCAGGAGCGCGGACTGACCTGGCCCAGCCGCACGGCTTTTATCGAGCGGGTCATGCCCGAACACAGCCACAGCGGGCAGGCTGAGCAGGTCGCGCTGATTGACGGGTCGGTGCTGGTCAACGCCCCCTTCGCCGAGGCCATGCACGTGCTGCGCGACCGGCCCGCCCAGCGCGAGGTGGACCGCCGCTTCGTCTATATCGACCCCCGGCCAGACCGGGTGGGCGGCCTGCGCCGGGGCGATCCGCGCCCACCGGGGTTCTTCCCCGTGATCTTCGGCTCGCTCTCCTCGATCCCGCGTGAACAGCCGGTGCGCGACAATCTGGAGGAGATCGAGCGCCGCTCGCGCGAGCTGATCGCGCTGCGCCAGATGATCGATGCCTTGCGCCCTGAAGTGGAAGAGGCGGTCGAGCGCCTGTTCGGGCGCACCCTGTTCCTGGACCGGCCGACGGTGAAGCGCCTGAGCGCGTGGCGGGCCAAGGCGCAGCAGGCGGCGGCGGAGCGGGCCGGGTTTGCCTATCACGCCTATGGCCAGGTCAAGTTCACCGGGATCATCGATGCGCTGGCCGAGGACATTCACGCTGCCGCGCCGGAATTGCATCCGCACGGCGCCGCGCCGATCGCGGAGCGGCTGGCGGCGCATCTGGCGGTGCAGGGGCTGGACCGGATTTCAGCGCTGTCACGCGGGGCGACACCGCAGGCCATCGACTTTTTCCGCGACCATGACTTGCGCTATCGCGTTCGCCGCCTGCGCCTGCTGGCGCGGCGTCTGTCCGAGGATTGGGAGGACATCGAGGCGAGTTCCCCCGGCGCGCGCGAGGCGGCCCGCGATGCGGTGTACCGCGCGCTGGCGCTCTATTTCGACCGCGAGGCGACGAGCGCGCTGGGCCGCGACTTCCACGCCATCGCGCGGCAGGTGTTCGAGCATCCGGGCCTGGTGCTGGAAACGATGGCCACCCGTCGCCAGCTGGCCGCGACCGACCTGGTGGTCGATGCCCTGCTGGTCGAAGCGATTGCCCCGCTGCCGCGCGAATTGCGGCGGCGGATCCTGCTGACCTACCTGGGCTTTCCCTTTTACGACACGGTCACACTGCCACTGCTGCGCGGGCTGGGCAGCAGCGAGCTGGAACCGGCCAAGGTCGACCGGATTTCGCCGGAGGACTGCAACGCCATCCGCGAAGGCGGCGCGCAGACCAGTTTGCGCGGCGTGGAGTTCTACAACTTCGGCGCGTTCTTCAGCCGCGCCTATCGTGAGAACGATTACCTGTGGGGGCGGCTCCACGGCGCGGAACGGATGATCGACCTGCTCGCGTCCGCCCTGTCGCCGGGGCAAGAACTTGACCCGGCGGAAGTGGCGCGGTTCAAGCACGAGGCGTTCCTCGCGATCCTGGATGCCGAGGAAACCCGGCTGCGCACCGATCCGGCGCTGGTCGCCGGGATCAGAGCCGAAGTGCTCGCCACGGGGGCGACCTGACGGTCGGCCCGACGGATCAGGCCGACGGATCAGGCCGACGGATCAGGCCGACGGATCACTCGGTCAGGTCGTTCCACACGTCCTTGATCCGGTCGAAGAAGCCCTTGGACTGGGGGCATTCCTCACCGGTTTCGGTGGCTTGCAGCTCGCGCAGCAGTTCCTTCTGGCGGCTGGTCAGCTTGGTCGGGGTTTCGACCATGATTTCCATCACCATGTCGCCGCGCCCGCGCGCCTGCAGCACGGGCATCCCCGCCCCGCGCTTGCGCAGTTGCTTGCCGGACTGGATGCCCGCCGGGATCGAGATGGTGTGATGCTCGCCGTCGAGGCCGGGAATCTCGATCTCGCCGCCCAGTGCCGCCGTGGTGAACGTGATCGGCACGCGGGTAATCAGCGTGGTCCCGTCGCGTTCGAACATCGCGTGGCGGCGGATGTGGATGAAGATGTAGAGGTCGCCTGCGGGCGCGCCGAATGGCCCCGCCTCACCCTTGCCGGCCAGCCGGATGCGGGTGCCGGTATCGACGCCGGGAGGAATGTTGACTTCCAGCGTCTGCGGCTTGTCCACGCGCCCTTCCCCGCCGCACGCGCGGCAGGGCTTTTCGATCACCTCGCCGCGCCCGTGGCAGGTCGGGCAAGTGCGCTCGACCATGAAGAAGCCCTGCTGCGCGCGGACCTGGCCGTGGCCGCCGCACAAGTTGCAGCGGCGGGTGCCGGTGCCGGGTTCCGCGCCGGACCCGTCGCACGGCTCGCACCGCGCGGAGACGTCGATCTCGATCTCGGCGGCCTTGCCGTGGAACGCGTCTTCGAGGCTGATTTCCATGTCATAGCGCAAGTCCGCGCCGCGCCGGGCCTGCTGCCGCCCGCCGCCGCCGAAACCGCCGCCAAAGATCGTCTCGAAAATGTCACCAATGTCGGAAAAGCCACCCGCGTGGCCGCCGCTCCCGCCGCCGGGATTGCCCATCCCGCCGTTCTTGAACGCCTCATGCCCGTACCGGTCATAGGCCGCGCGCTTTTGCGGGTCCTTCAGGCATTCATAGGCTTCGCTGATCGCCTTGAACCGGGCCTCCGCGTCGGCATCGCCGGGGTTGCGGTCCGGGTGCCAGCGCATCGCCAGCTTGCGATAGGATGACTTGATCTTCGCGTCGTCCGCGCCGCGCTCGACTTCGAGCAGCTCGTAAAAGTCGATATCCAGAGACATGGCCCACCTTCAAAAACAAGGCCGCCGCCGCGCGGGGTGGCACGGCGGCGGCCTGTTTCAACGCCTCATCAGCCCTTGTTGTTCTCGTCGACTTCCGAGAACTCGGCATCGACCACATCGTCGCCATCGGCGGCGGGGCCATCGGTGCCAGGCGAGGCCGCAGCGGCCTGTTCCTTTTCATAGATCGCCTGACCCATCTTCATGGCCTTTTCGGTCAGGGCCTGGGTCTTGGCGGTCATTTCAGCCGGATCCCCGCTTTCGATCGCGATCTTGGTTTCGGCAATGGCGGCTTCGATTTCGGCCTTCAGGCCGGCGTCGATCTTGTCGCCATTTTCTTCCAGCTGCCGCTCGGTCGCGTGGACCAGGCTGTCGGCGTTGTTCTTCGCCTCGGCCAGTTCGCGGCGCTTCTTGTCTTCCTCGGCAAACTTTTCCGCGTCCTTGACCATCTGGTCGATGTCCGCATCCGACAGACCGCCAGAAGCCTGGATCTTGATCTGCTGTTCCTTGCCGGTGCCCTTGTCCTTGGCGCTGACGTTCACGATACCGTTGGCGTCGATGTCGAACGTCACCTCGATCTGCGGCACGCCGCGCCGCGCGGGCGGAATGCCGACCAGGTCGAACTGGCCCAGGATCTTGTTGTCCGCGGCCATTTCACGCTCACCCTGGAACACGCGGATCGTCACAGCCTGCTGGTTGTCCTCGGCAGTCGAGAACACCTGGCTCTTCTTGGTCGGGATCGTGGTGTTGCGGTCGATCATGCGGGTGAACACGCCGCCCAGCGTTTCGATACCGAGCGAGAGCGGGGTCACGTCAAGCAGCAGCACGTCCTTGACGTCGCCCTGAAGGACGCCCGCCTGAATGGCCGCGCCCATCGCCACGACTTCGTCCGGGTTCACGCCGGTGTGCGGTTCCTTGCCGAAGAACTCCTTCACGGCTTCGCGCACCTTGGGCATACGGGTCATGCCGCCGACCAGCACCACTTCATCGATGTCCGACGCCTTGAGGCCAGCGTCAGCCAGCGCCTTGCGCATCGGTTCCTTGGTGCGTTCGATCAGGTTCGCCACCATCTTTTCCAGATCGGAACGAGAGATCGTTTCGACCAGATGCAGCGGGGTAGTCGCCCCGCCTTCCATGCGGGCGGTGATGAACGGCAGGTTGATTTCGGTGGTCTGCGCGCTCGACAGTTCGATCTTGGCCTTTTCGGCGGCTTCCTTCAGCCGCTGGAGGGCCAGCTTGTCGGTGCGAAGGTCCAGCCCTTCCTTTTTCTTGAACTGTTCGGCGAGGTATTCGACGACTTGCGTGTCGAAATCTTCACCGCCCAGGAAGGTGTCGCCGTTGGTCGACTTCACTTCGAACACGCCGTCGCCGATTTCCAGCACCGACACGTCGAACGTGCCGCCACCAAGGTCATAGACCGCGATGGTCTTGCCGTCGCTCTTGTCGAGGCCATAGGCCAGCGCCGCCGCGGTCGGCTCGTTGATGATGCGCAGCACTTCGAGGACCGCGATCTGGCCGGCGTCCATGGTCGCCTGGCGCTGCGCGTCGTTGAAGTAGGCCGGAACGGTGATGACCGCCTGGGTGACGGGTTCACCCAGATAGCTTTCCGCCGTTTCCTTCATCTTCTGGAGCGTGAAGGCGCTGATCTGCGAGGGCGAATACTCTTCGCCGCCAGCGGTGACCCAGGCGTCGCCGTTCTTGCCCTTGGTGATCGTGTAGGGGACGAGTTCCATGTCCTTCTTGGTCATGGGATCGTCAAAGCGGCGGCCGATCAGGCGCTTCACCGCGAAAATCGTGTTGTCACCGTTGGTTACGGCCTGGCGCTTGGCCGGCTGGCCGATCAGGCGTTCGCCGTCCTTGGTGAAGGCGACGATCGACGGCGTGGTGCGCGCGCCTTCCGAGTTTTCAATGACCTTCGGCTTGCCGCCATCCATCACCGCAACGCAGCTGTTGGTGGTGCCCAGGTCGATACCGATAACTTTACCCATCTCTTACCCATCCTTAGGTCGTGTGTGACACCGCGGATGCGCTTCCCAGTCCCGGCGAAGCGCCTTGGCGGCTCTATGACAAGGGCGGATATAGGTGCGGTTTTGCTTGGCACAAGGGCAGCGCGGCATTAGCTGTGTGCTGGTTTTCCGATGTGTCGCAAAGGATTGAAAACAGTGGTTCCTGTCCGTCTGATTCTCGCCCCCGCCATGCTGGGCCTGGCCGCCCTGTCGCTGTCCGCCTGCCAGCAGCAGCCGGCCGAAACCGCCGATGCAACCGCCGCCCCTGAAGCCAAGCCCGGCCTGGCCGTGGCGGAAGGGCGGCTGATCCTGCCGGTGGTCGGCGGCAACCCGGCGGGGATCTACTTCACGCTGACCAACACCGGCGACAAGCCCGGCACCCTGGCTGCCGTGGCGATTGACGGTGCGGCCAAGGCGGAAATGCACGAAACCAAGGGTGGCAAGATGAGCCCGGTCCCGCAGATCGAAGTGCCCGCTGGCGGCACGATCAAGTTCGAGCCCGGCGCGCTGCACGTCATGGCGTTTGACCTGGATGCCAAGCTGGTTGCGGGCGGGACGACGGAAATGACGCTGACTTTTGCCGATGGCGACAAGCTGTCCGCCCCGCTCAAGATCGAAAGCCGCACTGGCGGTGACGGCATGGCTGGAATGGACCACGGGAGCGGTCACTGATCCACTCGGAGGAGTACTGCCCGGTCGGCGGCGAGCGGCCGCTGACCGACGGAGAGGCCGCGCTGGTCCGTTCGGTATTCGGCACCGCGCTGGAAACCGCTCCTGTGCGGATCCGGCGGCGGCGCTGGCTGCCGTTTCAGCCGCGCCATGTAACAATGGCGCCGATGGGCCACCTGCACTTTCACCCCGCGTCAGACAGCTATTGCGACGATTTCAGCGCTGCCGGGATTGATCTGCAGGGGCATTTCATCCACGAGATGACCCACGTCTGGCAGACCCAGACGCGCGGCCGCTGGCACCTGATGCTACGCCGCCATCCGCTGTGCCGCTATGACTACACGCTGAAACCCGGCTGGCCGCTGGAACGGTACGGGATCGAGCAACAGGCGGAGATCGTCCGCCATGCCTTCCTGCTGCGGCGAGGCTATGCCGTGGCGGGCATATCGGACGCCCGCGCCTATGACTTGCTGGTGAACTTTCCGGGGGCGGATTATTGAGCGGGGCCGTTTTGTCCCTCCGGCGTTACTTCAAACCTCAACCCCATACCCCGCTTGTCCTGAGTTTTTCGTAGGACTGCTTTCTTGATCCATCGTCCGTCCAACACATCCCGTCATGCTGAACTTGTTTCAGCATCCATCTCTCGGCCGGAACTGCCTGCGCCAGCGGAGAGATGGACCCTGAAACAAGTTCAGGGTGACGAAAACGGAAGGACAGTCGATGACCTGCTAGCCCCATCTGGCTGACAAGCTCAGGACGAACGGATTAGGCGTAATGCGATGCTGGCTGCGGCATAACCCGCCGCGCTTTCAATCCGGCTTCTTCGCCACCGCCACCATCGCGGGCCGCAGCAGGCGGTCCTTGATCATGTAACCGGCCTGCAATTCCTGCAGCACAGTGCCCGGTTCCGCGTCGGCAGAGGGCATTTCGATCATCGCCTGGTGCTGGTTGGGGTCCAGCGGCAGGCCCTTGGCGGCAATGCGGGTGATCCCGTGGTTGCCGAACACTTTCTCGATCTCGCGGCCCGTCGCCTCGATCCCGGCGATCAGGCTTTTCAGCTTGTCATCCTCGCGCAGTTCAGCCGGAATGGCTTCCAGCGCGCGCGACAGGTTATCAGCGACCGAGAGAATGTCGCGGGCAAAGCCGGTCGCGGCATAGGCGCGGGCGTCGGCAATGTCCTTTTCCAGGCGGCGGCGCACGTTCTGCGTTTCGGCCTTGGCATAGAGCACGTCCTGCTTCGCCGCTTCCAGATCGCCGCGCAACTGCGCCAGCGCATCGCCTAGCGAATCGCCAGCGTCTGTTTCATCACGGTCGATCATGTCTTCCGGCACACCCTTCAATTCGGCTTCGACCGCGGGATCGCCCTGCGGCTTGGTATCTTCGCTCATGTTCAAAAAAGTTCCGGTTATCCGATCAACTTGCCCAGCGACTGGGCGGTGAAATCCACCATGGGGACTACGCGCGCATAATTCAACCGCGTGGGGCCGATAACACCCACCACGCCGACCACCCGGCCATCGCGGTCACGGTACGGCGAAGCGATCACCGAACTGCCCGACAGCGCGAACAGGCGGTTCTCCGCGCCGATGAAAATGCGCGTCGCCTCGGCCTCACGCGCGGAATCGAGCAGGTCGGCGACCGACTGCTTGCTTTCGAGATCTTCCAGCAGCAGCCGCACCCGTTCCAGATCGGTCAGGGTCGTTTCATCCAGCAGGTTGGCTTGGCCCCGCACGATCAGCACCGGGCGGCGCGCGGCGTCCTCGCTCCACACGGCCAGCCCGCGCTCCACCAGATCGCGGCTGGCGGCATCGAGCGCGCTGCGGCCAGAGGCGATTTCGGCGGCAATCGCCTGCACCGCCTCGGCCAAGGTGCGCCCGCCAAGATGCGCTGAGATATAGTTCGATGCCTGTTCCAGCGCGCCGGGGGGAATGCCCAGCGGGATCTCGACCACCCGGTTCTCGACCGAACCATCGACCCCGACCATCACTGCCAAGGCCCGGTCGCGGGCCAGCGGGACCAGTTGCAACTGGGCGAGGCGCGGATCGCGGCGCGGCACCATCACCACGCCCGCGCAGGCCGACAGGTCCGACAGGATCGCGCTGGTCGCCGCCAGCGCCGCCTCGATCGGACCGGGCTGGGTGACCTGCCGCTCGATCGCGGCGCGTTCCTCGGCCGTGGGTTCGGCGACCTGCATCATGCCGTCGACAAACAGGCGCAGCCCCAGTTCGGTCGGCATCCGCCCCGCGCTGGTATGCGGCGCGGCGAGCAGGCCCAGCCCTTCCAGCTCGTGCAGGACCGAACGGATCGAGGCGGGCGAGAGGTTTAGCCCCCCCGCCCCCGCTAAAGTGCGCGACCCCACGGGCAAACCCGACGCGATGTAGCCTTCCACCGCCAGACGGAAAATCTCGCGGGCGCGGGCGTTGAGTTCGGTGATCGGCAGCGATGTCATGGGCATCCAATTTAAGGCGCGCTCTTGCAGGCTCAAGCCCAATGCGCCTAACGCGCGAATTGAAACAGTAAAGGATTACCCATGCGACCTTCCGGCCGCGCGCCTGATGAAATGCGCGCTATCAGCTTTGAACCCCACTTCACCAAGCATGCCGAAGGGTCGGTGCTGATCTCGTTCGGGCACACCAAGGTGATCTGCACCGCCAGCGTGGAAGAGCGTCTGCCGCCATGGCTGCGCGGCAAGGGTGAAGGCTGGGTCACGGCGGAATACTCGATGCTGCCCCGCGCCACGCACACGCGCGGTAGCCGCGAGGCGGCGAAGGGCAAGCAGAGCGGACGCACGCAGGAAATCCAGCGCCTGATCGGGCGCAGCTTGCGCGCGGTGACCGACCTGAAAAAGCTGGGCGAACGCCAGATCACGCTGGATTGCGACGTGATTCAGGCTGACGGCGGCACGCGGACTGCGGCGATTTCGGGCGCATGGGTGGCGCTGCGGATCGCCATAGACAAGCTGATGGCCGCTGGCGCGATCACCGAAGACCCGTTGACCCGCAAGGTCGCCGCCGTTTCGTGCGGCATCTTCAAGGGCAACCCGGTGCTTGACCTTGATTACGATGAAGACAGCTCAGCCGATGCCGATGCCAACTTCGTCCTGATCGAAGGCGGCCAGATCGCAGAAGTCCAGGCCACCGCCGAAGGCGCGACCTATGACGAGGAAGGCCTGCTGCGTCTGCTGCGTCTGGCCCGCATCGGCTGCGACGGCATTTTCGCCGCGCAGGGTGAGGCTGTGGCCAAGTGACCCGGCGACTAGGCTCCGAAACGCTGGTGATTGCCACGCACAACGCGGGCAAGCTGAAGGAAATCGGGGCCTTGCTGGCACCCTATGGGCTGCAATGCATTTCCGCCGGGTCGCTGGGGCTGCCCGAACCGGCGGAAACCGGCACGACCTTCGTCGAGAACGCGCTGATCAAGGCGCGGGCATCGGCAGAGGCATCGGGCCTGCCCGCGCTGGCGGACGATTCGGGGCTGTGCGTGGCGGCGCTGGGCGGGCGGCCCGGCGTCTACACCGCCGACTGGGCGGAACGGCAGTGGTTCGAAGGTCCGGCGGGGCGCGACTGGTACATGGCGATGGGCAAAGTCGAAGGCCTGCTGGCCGAGCAAGGCCCGGACGTCGACCGCAGCGGCTATTTCGCCTGCGTGCTGGCGATTGCCTGGCCCGATGGCGACAGCGCCGTGTACGAAGGCCGCGTCGATGGCACGTTGACCTGGCCGCCGCGCGGGGAACTGGGGTTCGGCTATGACCCGGTGTTCGTGCCGCTGGGGGCGACGCAGACGTTTGCCGAAATCGACCCCGAAGAGAAGCACCGCATCAGTCACCGCGCCGATGCCTTTGCCAAGCTGGTCGCCGAGCAGTTCGGCGGGTAAGAGCGGCCCATGGCCCGCGCGCTTTATATCCACTGGCCGTTCTGCCTCGCGAAGTGTCCCTATTGCGACTTCAACAGCCACGTCCGCGATTCCGTGGACCACGCCCAGTGGCAAGATGCGCTGCTGGCCGACATGGCGTTCGAGGCGGACGTTGCGGGCGGAGAGCCGCTGGACAGCATTTTCTTCGGCGGCGGCACCCCGTCGCTGATGCCGCCCGCTTTGGTGGCCAAGCTGCTGGACCGGGCCGAGCAGCACTGGGGCTTTGCGGACGGAATCGAGATTACACTGGAGGGCAATCCCTCCTCGATCGAGGCGCGCAACTACACCGAACTGGCCGCGGCGGGGATCAACCGGGTATCGCTGGGCGTGCAATCGCTCGACGATGACGTGCTGCGGTTTCTGGGGCGCTTGCACAACGCGGATGAGGCGCTGGCCGCGCTCGACATGGCGCAGCGCCTGTTCAGCCGGGTGAGTTTCGACCTGATCTATGCCCGCCCCGGCCAGACGCCGGAGCAGTGGCAAAGCGAACTGGAGCGCGCGCTGGGGTTCGGCACCGGCCACCTCTCGCTCTATCAACTGACGATCGAGCCGGGGACGAAGTTCGCGACGATGGTGCGGCAGCGCCAGTTTGAGCCGCTGGACGACGATGCCGCCGCCGACCTGTTTGCGCTGACCCGCGAGCTGACCGAGGCGGCGGGCCTGCCCGCCTATGAGGTGAGCAACCACGCCCGCCCCGGCGAGGAAAGCCGCCATAACCTGACCTATTGGCGCTACCAGGATTACGCCGGGATCGGCCCCGGCGCGCACGGACGGCGCGGCGGCGTGGCGACGGTGCGGCACAAGAAGCCGGAAAACTGGCTGGCAGGGCTGGCCGCCAATGGCCACGGCATCTCAGAAACCCGCGATCTGGGCCGGCGCGAACAGGCGGCAGAGGCCATGCTGATGGGCCTGCGGCTGGCCGAAGGGGTCGATCTGGCGGCGCTGGGCGCGCGGTTCGCTCTGACCGAGGCGCAGCTGTGCGATCCGGCCAAGCTGGAGTTCTACACCGGGCAAGGGCTGGTCTGGCAGCGCGGCGCGCGGATCGGGGCGAGTGCGGACGGGATGCCGCTGCTCGAAGCCTTGCTGGGCGAATTGGTCCCTGCCGAACTGGTTTCACCATGACCCGCGCCGACCTGCTGGCGTCTTGGCACACGCATCTGGCGCAAGGGCGGCGACGGTCTGAACATACCGTGCGGGCCTATGGCGGCGCGGCGGCGCGGTTGCTCGACAGTCTGGACGTTGGCGATTGGGGCGCGCTCGCCCGGCTTGACGCGGGGGCGCTGCGCACCCAGCTGGCGCGGCGGCGGGCCGAAGGGCTGGGCAATGCCTCCGCCGCGCGGGAACTCTCCGCGCTGAAAGCCTTCATCCGCTTTGCCCGCGAACAGGCGGGGATGCCCGACCCCGCCCCGCCCCGGATGCGCGGCCCCCGCGTCAAGAAAGGCATTCCCCGTCCGGTCACTCCGGATGAGGCGGTCAATCTGGCGGCGATGGTGGCCGATGACGCAGCCGAAGAATGGATCGGCGCGCGCGACCGGGCGGTCCTGCTGCTGCTCTATGGCGCAGGGCTGCGCATTGCCGAGGCGCTGGCGCTGACCGGGGCCGCGCTGCCGCTGGGCGAAGTGCTGGTCGTCACCGGCAAGGGCGGCAAGCAGCGGGCGGTGCCGGTCCTGCCCTTGGTCGCCGCCGCAGTGGACGATTATGCCGCGAAATGCCCCTGGCCGCTCACCCGCGAGGGGCCGCTGTTTCGCGGGGCCAAGGGCGGCGCGCTATCACAAGGCATGGTGCAAAAAGCCGTCGCCCGCGCCCGCACCGTGCTGGGCCTGCCGCCATCGGCCACGCCCCACGCGCTGCGCCACAGCTTTGCCACGCACTTGCTTGGGGCGGGCGCGGATTTGCGGTCACTTCAGGAATTGCTGGGCCACGCCACCCTGGGGTCCACCCAGATCTACACCCGCGTCGATGCGGCGACTTTGCTGGATGTGTACCGCAACGCGCACCCGCGCGAGCAGGGCTGATCAGACGCGCGGCTTCCAGGTGACCACGCGGTAAACATAGGCGATCAGCGTTACCGCCAGCATTCCGCCGACCACCCATTCCGCCACCGCTTTCGACGTTTCGAAAAAGCCCGCCGCCCATTGCCCGCCCAGGATCAGCCCGGTATTCCAAACCGCCGTGCCAACCAGAGTGAAGGCCAGGAACTTGACGCGCGGCATATGGATCAGCCCGGCGGGCAACGAGATGATCGTGCGCAGCAGCGGCGAAAAGCGCAGCGCGAAGACGATCCAGTGGCCGTGGCGCTGGAAGAAGGCGGTGCCTTTCTCGACGTCCTCCCAGTCCACCGTCAGCCAGCGGCCCCAGCGGTCGATCAGCGGTTTCAACCGGCGATAGCCCAGCTTCTCACCCGCCACGTACCACGCATAATTGCCCAGCGTGGAACCCAGCGTCCCCACCACCAGTAGCGGCCAGAAATCCATCGACCCGCGTGAAACGGCGACGCCGCCCATACCCATGATCAGTTCGGACGGGATCGGGGGAAAGATGTTCTCCACAACCATCAGGACAAATATGCCCAGATAGCCGCCCTGTTCGATCAGGCGAATGATAAGTTCAGTCATGCCCGCCAGTTCTATTCTGGATCGCGCGCCAGTTCAACTGCGCTGCATTGCAGCATGGCGCACTTCGATTGCGTCCCAGATCATGCCGGGGGTGTCGGTGCCGTTGAACTTGTCGATCGCCATGATCCCGGTGGGCGAGGTCACGTTGATTTCGGTCAGCCACTTGCCGCCGATCACGTCGATGCCGACGAACACCAGCCCGCGCGCCTTCAGTTCCGGGCCGAGCACGGCGCAGATTTCCTCCTCGCGCGCGTTGAGCGTGGTCGGTTCGGCATAGCCCCCGGCGGCGAGGTTGGAGCGGAACTCCCCTTCGCCCGGACGGCGGTTGATTGCGCCCGCAACCACGCCGTCGACCAGCACGATCCGCTTGTCGCCTTCGCTGATGTCGGGAAGGAACGGCTGGAACATGTGCGGTTCGACCCAGGCGGCATCGAAAAGTTCGATCAGCGCGCCCAGGTTGCTGCCATCGGCGGGAATGCGCACCACCGCCTTGCCGCCGTTGCCGTGCAGCGGCTTCATCACCAGATCACCCGGATAGCGAGCGTGAAATTCGCGGACATCCTCGATCCGGCGGGCGACCAGCGTCGGCGGCATGAACCGGGCGTAATCCAGCACGAACACCTTTTCCGGCGCGTTGCGGACGCTTTCGGGATCGTTGACGACCAGCGTCTGGCCCTTGAGCCGTTCGAGCAGGAAGGTGGCGGTGATGTAGCTGAGGTCAAACGGCGGGTCCTGCCGCATCAGCACGACGTCGACGTCCTGTACCAGATCGATCTTGCGGTATTCGCCCTTGGTGAAATGCGCGCCCACGACCCGCTGCACGGTAACGGGCGCCGCCCATGCGGTCAGCCGCCCTTCGTCGAGCGCCAGCGACTTCACGTCATAGTGATAGACCGTGTGCCCGCGCTTTTGCGCGCTTTCGATCAGCGCAAAGCTGGAATCGCCCGCGATGTTGATGGTTTCGATCGGGTCCATCTGGACGGCAACGCGCAGGCTCATCGATTATCCATTCCAAAATCACAGCATCAGGGCATTCGCCATGTGGCGCGGGAAGCGGCCCGGCGCAAGGAGCAGCACGTCGATCCGCTGCACATCGCCCGGTCTGGCATACTTGTGGGCCAGCGCCTCGGCCGCCGCCGCGACCCGGCGCAGGCGGTAGGCATCAACGGCGTGATCGAGGTCCGCCGCGCGCTCCCGCCACTTCACTTCGACGAAGGCAAGCGTGCGGCCCCGGCGCACGATCAGGTCCACCTCGCCGCGCGGGGTTTTCACGCGGCTGGCCAGTACGCGCCAGCCCTTCAGCCGCAGGAACCACGCCGCGAGCCATTCGCCGCGCCGCCCCTGGGCTTCACGAACCGCGCGCGGTTTCACTTCAGTTCCAGCGCCCGCGCATAGAGCGTCTTGCGGTCCAGCCCGGTCAGCTTCGCCACTTCGGCCGCAGCTTGCGAGGCTTTCTGCGTCTTGAGCGCTTCGGCCAGCAAGGCATCGGGATCAAGCCCGGCGGCGGGGCCATCGCTGGGCGGCGCCACCAGCAGCACGATCTCGCCCTTGGGCGGGTGCGCGGAATAATGCGTAATCAGTTCGTCCGGCAGGCCGGTGCGGCATTCCTCGAACTTTTTGGTCAATTCACGCGCCACCCCCACTTCGCGCCCCGGCAGGACTTCGGCAATCGCGGCGAGCGCATCGGCCAGCCGCGGCGCGGTTTCGTAAAAGATCAGCGTCGCGCGCACCGCGCCCAGTTCGGCCAGCACATCGGCGCGGGCCTTGGCCTTGTTCGGCAGGAACCCGCCGAACAGGAACCGGTCGCTGGGCAAGCCCGCCAGTGTCAGCGCGACGATGGCGGCGCTGGGGCCGGGAATGCTGGTCACGGCAATGCCCGCCTCACGCGCGGCGCGCACCAGCCGGTAGCCGGGATCGGAAATCAGCGGCGTCCCCGCATCGCTGACCAAAGCCACCGGCTGCTGCGCGGCCAGCCCCAGGATATGGTCGCGGGTTTCCTCGCTCGCGTGGTCGTCATAGCGGATCAGGCGCTGCTTCAGCCCGATGTGCTGCATCAGCTTGCCCGCCACGCGGGTATCCTCACAGGCCACCGCAGCCACGCCACGCAGTGTCGTTACGGCACGGTGGGAAATATCGCCAAGATTGCCAATCGGCGTTGCGACAATGTAGAGCCCAGGAGAAAGCGGCGTGTCCATCACGGCTTATTGGACGCGCCAGAGGGGAGCGACAAGTCATGTTCGAAGGCAGGATCGATCGGCGCAGGATCGTCATGCTCGGCACGGTGGTGCTGTTGGCAGGGTGTAAAGTGATCCCGCAGGGTGCGCCCGAAGTGGCTCCGCCCCCCGCCCCGGCCCCGACTGACGCATTGCCCGCCGATCAGGCCCGCCACCGCATCGCGCTGCTGGTGCCGATGACCGGGCCGAACGCCGCCGTCGGCCAGTCCATCGCCAACGCCACCACGATGGCGCTGCTGGACACCAACGCCCAGACGATCCGCATCACCACGTATGACACCTTTGGCGGCCCCGCCGCTGCCGCCTCCAAGGCGGTGCGAGACGGCAACAAGCTGATCCTCGGCCCGGTCCAGGCCGAGGATGTGGCCCCGATCGCCACGGTAGCCCGCGCCGCCAAAGTGCCGCTGATCAGCTATACCAGCGATGCCGCCGTCGCCGCGCGCGATGTGTTTGTGATGGGCACCCTGCCCGCGAATTCGATTGACCGCACTGTGCGCTATGCCCGGTCCAGGGGCGCGGCGCGGTTCGCGCTGCTGGCCCCCGGCGGCGATTACGGCGCCCGCGCCAGCGGTGCTTATGCCGAAGCGATCACCGCGCAAGGCGGCACCCTGACCCAGACCGAGGGGTATGACCGCTCCAACACCTCGATCGTCAGCGCCGCGCGGCGGCTGAAGGCGAAAGGCGGGTTCGATGCCGTGCTGATCGCGGACGGCGCCCGCTTTGCCGCGCTGGCCGCGCCGCAGTTGAAGGCAGCTGGCGCGGCTACCCCGCGCATCCTGGGAACCGAGCTGTGGAGCGGCGAAGCGGTTATCGGCACTACCCCCGCCCTGCGCGGCGCGTGGTTCGCGGCGATTTCCGATGGCCGGTTCAAGCAATTTGCCGACAGCTACAAGACCCGCTTCGAAGCCGCGCCCTATCGCGTTGCCACGTTCGGCTATGACAGCGTGCTGCTGGCCGTGCGGATCGCGCGCGACTGGAAGCCGGGGACGGCGTTTCCGCTTGCCCGCCTGTCCGACCGGGGCGGGTTCCTGGGGCTGGATGGTCCGTTCCGGTTTGCCCCGAACGGCGTGATCGAACGCGCGCTGGAAGTGCGCGAGGCCCGCGCCGGGACCATTGCCATCGTCAGCCCCGCGCCCGACAAGTTCGCAGACTGACGATAACCCCCAATAACGCCCGTCCTGCGCTTGCGCGGGGGATTCGCCGTGTTCTATAGGCGTTCTCATGGCAGATGACCTGTTCGAGAAGCTGCCCCTGGCGGGCGGTGAAAGCTACGATGGTTCCGCAATCGAAGTGCTGGAAGGGCTTGAGCCTGTCCGGCGCCGCCCCGGCATGTATATCGGCGGGACGGACGAACGCGCGTTCCACCACCTCGCCGCCGAAGTGCTCGACAACGCGATGGACGAAGCCGTTGCGGGCCACGCCAACCGGATCGAAGTGTCGCTGGAAGAAGGCAACCGCCTGACCATCGTCGACAACGGGCGCGGCATCCCGGTCGATGAACACCCCAAATATCCCGGCAAGTCGGCGCTCGAAGTGATCCTGACCACGCTCCATTCGGGCGGCAAGTTTTCGGGCAAGGCCTATGCTACGTCGGGCGGCCTGCACGGCGTTGGCGTCAGTGTGGTCAACGCGCTGTCCACCCTCACCCGGATCGAAGTGGCGCGGAACAAGGAGCTTTACGCGCAGGAATTCTCGCGCGGCGCACCGCTCGGCCCGCTCCAGCACCTCGGCGGCACGCCCAACCGGCGCGGCACCAGTGTTACCTTCATCCCCGATCCGGAAATTTTCGGCGAGGATGCAAAGTTCAAACCCTCGCGCCTGTTCAAGCTGGTCCGGTCCAAGGCCTATCTGTTCGCGGGTGTAGAAATCCGCTGGAAATGCGCCGCCTCGCTGGCGAGCGAGGATGTTCCGGCCGAAGCCGTGTTCCAGTTTCCTGGCGGTCTGGCCGATCACTTGAAGGAACAGGTCGGCGCGCGGGAATGTGTCACCACCCAGTTCTTCGCCGGATCGCAGGACTTTCCCGCCAATGACGCGGGCGAGGAAATGGGCCGGGTCGAATGGGCGATTGCCTGGCCGCTGTGGTCGGACGGGGCCTACAGCTTTTATTGCAACACCATCCCCACCCCGGATGGCGGCACCCACGAACAGGGCCTGCGCGCCGCACTAACCAAGGGCATCCGTGCTTTTGCCGATCTGGTCGGCCAGAAAAAGGCCAAGGACATCGCGCCGGAAGACGTCGTCACCGGCAGTGAAATCATGCTCTCGGTCTTCATCCGCGACCCCCAGTTCCAGAGCCAGACCAAGGACCGCCTGACCAGCCCCGAAGCCGCGCGGCTGGTGGAAAATGCGGTGCGCGATCACTTCGATCATTTCCTGACCGACAACATGGAACGCGGCAAGGCGCTGCTGGGCCATGTGATGGAGCGGATGGATGACCGCCTGCGCCGCAAGGCGGAGCGTGAGGTCAAGCGCAAGACCGCGACCAACGCCCGCAAGCTGCGCCTGCCCGGCAAGCTGACCGACTGTTCGGGCGAAGGCAGCGGCGAAACCGAGTTGTTCATCGTCGAAGGCGATTCGGCGGGCGGCAGCGCCAAGCAGGCGCGCGACCGCAAGACGCAGGCAATTCTGCCGATCCGGGGCAAGATCCTCAACGTGGCCAGCGCCACGGCTGACAAGATCCGCGCCAATGCCGAAATCGCCGATCTCGGCCTCGCGCTCGGCTGCGGAACGCGCAAGGACTGTAATCCTGACAACCTGCGTTATGACCGCATCATCATCATGACCGACGCCGACGTCGACGGCGCGCATATCGCCACGCTGCTGATGACGTTCTTCTTCCAGGAAATGACCGAGATCGTCCGGCGTGGCCACCTCTACCTCGCCCAGCCGCCGCTTTACCGGCTGACGGCCGGCAAGGAGAGCGCCTATGCCCGCGACGACGCACACCGCGCCGAACTGGAAGCGACCGTGTTCAAGGGCAAGAAGGTTGAAGTCGGCCGGTTTAAGGGCTTGGGCGAAATGAACCCCCAGCAGCTGCGCGAAACCACGATGAACCCGGCCACGCGCGGGTTGATCCGCATCACCCTGCCCCCCGAATACGAAGGCCGCGCGGCAGTGAAGGACCTGGTCGACCGCCTGATGGGCCGCGACCCCGCCCAACGCTTCATGTTCATCCAGAACCGCGCTGGGGAACTCGATCCGGAAATGATCGACGCGTGAGGACACAAATCCCGCTTGCCACGTTTGGCGCCGCGACTTATCCCGCTTAACCGAACGATTAAACAACCGGCGGGGAGTTCCCATGCGTTTTGAAGGCACCAGCGAATATGTGGCAACCGAGGATCTGAAGGTTGCGGTCAACGCCGCCGTGCTGCTGCGGCGGCCCTTGCTGGTGAAGGGCGAACCCGGCACCGGCAAGACCGTGCTGGCGCACCAGATTTCCAAGGCGCTGGATGCTCCGCTGATCGAATGGCACGTGAAGTCCACGACCAAGGCGCAGCAGGGCCTCTATGAATACGACGCGGTCGCTCGCCTGCGCGACGGCCAGCTGGGCGATGAGCGCGTCCACGACATTTCGAACTACATCAAGAAGGGCAAGCTGTGGGAAGCGTTCACCGCGCCCAAGCTGCCGGTGCTGTTGATCGACGAAATCGACAAGGCCGACATCGAGTTTCCGAATGACCTGCTCCAGGAACTCGACCGGATGAGCTTCGACGTTTACGAAACGCGTGAGCGGATCGAGGCGAAGGAACGCCCGATCGTGGTCATCACCTCGAACAACGAAAAGGAACTGCCCGACGCGTTCCTGCGCCGCTGCTTCTTCCACTACATCAAGTTCCCCGACCGCGAGACGATGCAGTCGATCATCGATGTCCACTTCCCCGGCATCCAGAAGACGCTGGTGTCCAAGGCAATGGACGTGTTCTACGAAGTGCGCGAAGTGCCGGGCCTGAAGAAGAAGCCGAGCACCAGCGAGTTGCTCGACTGGCTGAAGCTGCTGCTGAACGAGGACATGCCGCTCGACGTCCTCCAGCAGAAGGACCCGACCAAGGCGATTCCGCCACTCCACGGCGCGCTGCTCAAGAACGAGCAGGACGTGATGCTGTTCGAACGCCTGGCCTTCATGGCGCGGCGCCAGAACTGATCCAATCTCCCCCTCCTCTTCAGAGGAGGGGGGCAAGGGGTGGTGGCGATGCCGCAGGCAGCGCTCGCGCAGCGATAGTATGGGTTCGCTACACCACCCCCAACCCCCTCCTCTGAAGAGGAGGGGGCATTGAAGAGGGATCAGTCTTGCGGCTTCAGGCTTTCCATCGGCACTTCGGCGACCATCCGCTTTACGGCAGGGCGTGCGGCGATCTGTTCGATCCAGCGCAGCAGGTGGGGCGTGTCAGCCGCGTTGACCAGCTCCGCAAAGCCGAACTGCATGCCGCCCGCGATGGCATAGTTGCAGATGTCGGCGAGGGAATACATCCCGCCCGCCAGCCATTCGTTATGGGCCAGATGATCGTTCAGGCGGCGGACGGAAACCCCGATCTTGCGCATTTCCTCGTCCAGCAGATCCTGCGGGAAGCCGTCGCGTGCGCGGCGCCATTTGACCTGCTGTTCGGGGATGGGAATGGCCTTCACGCGTTCTTCGAACTCTTCCGCCGAAATTGCGCGTGCCATCTGACTGACCATCCGCGACCAGCCGATGGTGGACACGCACCAGCAGAAGTATTCATCGACCCACTTGGTCCAGACCCGCATCTGCGCGCGGTCATAGGAATTGTCGGGGCGCAGGCGCACTTCGGTCGGATATTCATCCTCAAGGTATTCGCAGATCACGGTGGATTCGGTGATGACCTTGCCGCCGTCGACCAGCGCGGGGACTTGCCCGTTGGGGTTGATCGCCTTGAACCAGTCGCTGTGGTGTTCGAACGTAGCCGGGTTCAGCCGGTGTCCTTCGAACGGCAAGCCCTTTTCATAGAGCGTGAGCAGCGGTTTGAGCGAGTTGGCGCCGGGGCCAAAGCTGTACAGTTTGAGCATTTCGGGGGACATCCTCTGTTATCGCGGACAGGCTATCAATTGTATGTAATGCATACAAGTACGTTTGCCGATGAGCGCCCACCCGCCCCCGTCGCGAACACCCGCTGTCACTTGCGCAAGCTGGGCGCGTGGTATTTGCTGATGTATATCTCGTTCATCCTCGTCGCGGCGCTCCACAAGCCGCAGGAAAAGGTCCGCTAAGATGTTCTTCAATTTCATCGACGAGCTGCGCGCTGCCGGGATCAAGGCCAGCTTCAAGGAGCATCTGGTCCTGCTCGAAGCGCTGGACAAGGACGTGATCGAGCAGACGCCGGAGGCGTTCTATTACCTCTCCCGCGCAACCTTCGTGAAGGATGAAAGCCTGCTCGACCGATTCGACCAGGTGTTCAACAAGGTCTTCAAGGGCATCCTGACCAACTATGGCCAGAACCCGGTCGATATTCCGGAAGACTGGCTGAAAGCGGTCGCCGAAAAGTTCCTGACGCCCGAAGAGATGGAAGCGATCAAGTCGCTGGGGTCATGGGAAGAGATCATGGAGACGCTGAAAAAGCGCCTCGAAGAACAGCAGAAGCGCCACGAAGGCGGGAACAAGTGGGTTGGGACCGGCGGCACCAGCCCTTACGGCAACGATGGCTACAACCCGGAAGGCGTGCGGATCGGCGGCGAAAGCAAGCACAAGCGCGCGCTGAAAGTGTGGGAAAAGCGCGAGTTCCAGAACCTCGACAACACCCGCGAACTGGGCACCCGCAACATCAAGATCGCGCTGCGCCGCCTGCGCCGCTTCGCGCGCGAAGGTTCGCCGGACGAACTGGACCTGGAAGGCACGATCGAAGGCACCGCGCGGCAGGGCTGGCTGGATATCCGGATGCGGCCGGAACGGCACAACGCGGTCAAGCTGCTATTGTTCCTCGACGTGGGCGGATCGATGGACCCGTTCATCAAGCTGGTCGAGGAACTGTTCAGCGCGGCGACGACAGAGTTCAAGAACCTGGAATTCTTCTATTTCCACAACTGCCTTTACGAAGGCGTGTGGAAGGACAACAAGCGCCGCTGGTCGGACCGGACCAATACCTGGGACATTCTCCACAAGTACGGCCACGATTACAAGGTCGTGTTCGTGGGCGACGCGGCGATGAGCCCGTACGAGATCACCCATCCGGGCGGTTCGGTGGAACACTTCAACGAGGAATCCGGCACCACCTGGCTGCAACGCGTCGCCAGCGTCTATCCGGCGACGGTGTGGATCAACCCGGTCCCGGAAAAGCAGTGGTCCTATTCGCAGTCGACCAAGATGATCAAGGAACTGGTCGGCGGGTCGATGTATCCGCTGACGCTGGAAGGGTTGGACAACGCGATGCGCGAGCTGACCCGCAAGAAGCATTGAGGCGGGCGGCAGCTTACCCGGCGGCGAGCGCTTTCGCGGCCGGGTCCGCCTCTTCATAATCGGGAATGCGCGACAGGGCGGCGATCAGTTCGCGGCGCTCGGCCAGGGTCCAGTCCGATACTTCGGCAACGACCATCGCCACGGCTTCGTCGTGGCTCAGCCCGGTTTTGACGCTCTGCCGACGCAAGGCGCGGCGGGCCAGCAGGACCGCATAATACGTGGCCAGTGCCGCCCCGAAATAGCCCAGCCAGGTCATCATCCAGCGCACGTTGACCGCCAGCACGCGGTCGGAAACGCCCGCGATGAACAGGTCATAGGCGACGCGGGTGGCCAGCAGGATCAGCAGGCTGAGCGCGCTCAACGCCAGAACGGGGCCGATCCGCGCCGGATTGCGCCGCAGCGTCCGGCTGGCCCGATGGGCGACGAACAGAAACAGGCCCGCCCCCAGCACAGTGGTCATCAGCCGCTTAAAGCTGAGCAGTTCGCCCGGCGACACCGGATTGAGCAGCGACCGCACCGAAAACACCAGATAGGTCGCCAGCATCAGGCCCAGCCCGATGGCGATCGCGATCCGCTGGTCGCGCGTGATGTGCCGGTCAGCCAGCATCAAAAGTCCCTCTTGGTTGTGGATCACAAATTCCGTCTCCCGCTAGGTTTGGCCACGCGCCAGGCATAGCTGTTTTCGACCAATGACAGGCATGCCATCGACCAGCCGAAGATTTCCTGTGTTTGATCGCTGCGCGGCGGGGTCCATATGGCGGTCATGACCAACCGCCTTCCCGCCCTGTTCGTGGGTCATGGTTCGCCCATGACCGTGATTTCCGACGTTCCCGAACGCGCCGCGTGGGCGGCGCTGGGGGCGGCCCTGCCCCGGCCCAGGGCAATAGTGGTGGTGTCCGCGCACTGGCAGACACAGGGCAAGACCCACGTCACCATCGGCGCGCAGCCGCGCACGATCCATGATTTCCGGGGCTTCCCGGACGAATTGTTCGCCATGCAATATCCCGCCCCCGGATCGGACCCGCTGGTGGCGCGGATCGAGGAACTGCTTGGCCCGGACCGTGTGGCGCGTGACGACAGCTGGGGGTTTGACCACGGCGCGTGGGGTGTGCTCCAGCCGATGTTTCCGGCCGCCGACATCCCGCTGGTGGCGATCAGCCTGGACCGCACGCTGGACGCGGAGGCGCACATCGCGCTGGGCCGCGCACTGGCCCCCTTGCGCGACGAAGGCGTGCTGATCGTCGGCAGTGGCAACGTGATCCACAATCTGGCGCTGTGGCGGCAATATGCCGGAACCCAGCCCGAATGGGCGGTGGAATTCCAGCGCCGGATCAACGCGGCGGTCATCGCGGACGACCACGCCGCGCTCACCCAGTTCGCGCCGGACGATCAGGCCGCCGCCGCCGCAATCAATTCAGCCGAGCATTACCTGCCGCTGCTCTACGTGGTCGGGACGCGGCTGCCGGGCGATGCGGTGGGCACGTTCAACGACACGGTCAGCGGGGCGCTGTCGATGACCAGCTATGTGATTGGCGACACGGCGGCGCTGGCGGCAAGCGCAGATCTGGAAATCGGCGCTGCCTAGCCCCTGACCCATCCTTATCCCTGCTGGTCCAGCTCGGCATGCAGGCGCGGGCGCAGCATCCAGAACAGTACGGCGGGCACAAACCCCAGACAGGCCGCGCCGTAGAGCACGTAGCGCACTGATTCCGCGCCGAATTCCGGCTTCAGGAAGTCCGACAGCATCCCGAAGAACAGCGGCCCCAGCCCCAGCCCGATCAGGTTCTGGCAGAACAGCAGCACCGCGCTGGCCATCGCCCGGTGGCGCAGCGGGACGAGGCCCTGGGTCGAGGAGAACACCGGGCCGTAATAGAGCGAGTTCAGCACTGTCGGCAGCATCAGCAGCACCAGCGCGATCCGCCAGTCGGTGGCGAAATAGGCCGAAATCGCGATAGGCACCGCGATCGCCATGCCGATGGCCGGCGCGGTAATCACGTGGCGGCGGTCGATCTTGCCGAACTTGTCGGCCAGCCAGCCACCCAGGAACGTGCCCAGCATCCCGGCCAGCCCGCCCCACAGGCCGAACCAGAAGCCCACCTCGCCCGGCGTCATGCCGTGGGTGCGCTGAAAGAAGATCGTGGTCCAGGTCGTCTTGCCATAGGACAGGAACGAGCAGGCTGATGCCGCCGCCAGCAGGATCAGGAACGTGCGCGAGGACAGCAGCGACTTCAGCGTGACCGCCATGCTTTCCGGCGCGTGGACCGGCTTGCCCGCGGCCGCGGCCAGACGGCCCTTGTCCTTCACCAGCATCACCACGAACAGCGCCAGCAGCACGCCCGGTGCGCCGACCAGCATGAACGCCTTGCGCCAGCCCAGTACGTCGGCCAGATACCCGCCGATCACCATGCCCAGCAACGAACCCAGCGGAATGCCCAGCGCATAGAACGCCATCGCGCTGGCGCGGCGTTCGGCCGGAACCCGGTCCGCGATCAGCGAGTGCGCCGCCGGAGTACACCCGGCCTCCCCCACGCCCACGCCGATGCGGGCGAGCAGCAGTTGCGCAAAGTTCTGCGCCAGCCCGCACAGCGCCGTCATCGCCGACCAGATCGCCAGCGCGACCGCGATCAGGCGGCCCCGGTCAGTCGTCGGCTTGTCGGCATAGCGGGCAATCGGCAGGCCCAGCACGGTATAGAACAGCGCGAAGGCCAGCCCCGTCATCAACCCGATCTGGGTATCCGACAGGTTCAGGTCCTTGCGGATCGGTTCAGCCAGGATGTTGACGATCTGCCGGTCGAGGAAGTTGAACACATAGACGACCAGCAGCGTCCATAGCATCAGGCGGGTAGCCCGATTGTCGGTTGCGGTCGTGGCACTCGCTGGCATGTATCCTCCTGGGCTGGCGGCATCTTCCGCCTTGTCATCGGCCGCTGGTGTCACCGGACACGCGCATGGCGTCAAGCGCGCAATCGGACCAGCCGTCGATCCTGATCGACGGGGGGGCGGATCGACGCCCGTTCAGTAGAGCAGCAGCGAGGCGAATTCCGTGCGCCATGCCGCTTCGTCGGGCGCGGTCAGCGCTTCCAGATCGGCCGGGGTGGCAGCGGGATTGTCGACCCATTCGCGCAAGGCCGGGCCGCCGTTGATCACGTCGATCGCCAACCGCTCGAACTCGTACTCATAGGGAAAGTCGCGCCACAGCGGATAATCGGGATAGAGCGCGCGGATTGCCTTGAACGCCAGTGCCTGCAAGCGCCAGGGGCGGAAGGCGTGGTGGTCATAAAACCCGCCCTCGGCATGGATCATCAGCCCGTTGCAGAGCTGCCCCGCGTGCTTGTGAAAGGTTGGCTCAAACCAGCATTCGCGGATCGCGCAGCCCGCCAGCCAGTGCGGCGCAAGGCGGCGCATTTCGGCCAGCACGGCCTTCGCATCCACGTCCGGCGCGCCGAACAGCACTTCCAGCGGGCGGGTGGTGCCGCGCCCTTCGGACAAGTTGGTGCCTTCCAGCATCACCGTCCCGGCATAGGCGCGGGCCATGTTGAGATTGGCGGCGTTGGGGCTGGGGTTGATCCAGATCCGGTCCTGCGGCCAGCCAAGGCCCGGCCCATCCGGCTCCCACCCCTCCATCGCCACCACCCGGTATTCAACGTTCAGGTTGAACTGGCGGATGAACCAGTGGCCCATTTCGCCCAGCGTCAGCCCGTGGCGCATCGGCATGGGGCCAGCCCCGACGAAGCTTTCCTGGCCCGCGCGCAGCGTCAGCCCCTCCACCGGGCGGCCCGCCGGATTGGGCCGGTCGAGCACCCACACCGCCTTGCCCTGCGCGGCGGCGGCTTCCAGCAGATAGAGCAGCGTGGTGACGAAGGTGTAGATCCGGCAGCCCAGGTCTTGCAGATCGAACAGGAACACGTCTGCCGTGTCCATCATCGCGGCGGTGGGGCGCCGCACCTGGCCATAGAGGCTGAACACCGGAATCTGGTAGAGCGGGTCCAGCTCGTCCGGCGTTTCCACCATGTTGTCCTGCTTGTCGCCCTTCAGCCCGTGCTGCGGCCCGAACGCGGAGGTTACGTTCACCCCCGCCGCGATCAGCGCGTCGAGCGAGTGCGTCAGGTCCGCCGTGACCGAGGCCGGATGGGCGATCAGCGCGACGCGCTTGCCGGTCAGCGGCGCGCGCAAGGTGGGGTCCGCCAGCAGGCGGTCGATACCGAATTTCATGCCGCTTCCGGTGCCGCAAGTGTGCCCGCGAAGCAAGCCGGATGGTGGAAATCGGCTTTGCCGTCAGGGTGCTGCATCGCCCAATAGGATTTGCACCCGCCAGCCTCCTCGATCACGGCGGTCAGGGCATAGTCCCACGGCAGCGGCGGCAGCGCGGCCAGCGGAATTGCCGCATCAAAGATCGCCATGCTGCGCCCGCGCCGCAGGGTGCAGTCCGGATCGCGCGGCATGGGGCGCTCGCTCATCCCCGCGCGGTATCCGCTAAAGTCATACGCGGCCCAGCGCTCGGATGGCGAGAGGTTGAACTCCGCATAAGCCGCGCTGCCCGGTTGGCGCACGAACAGTTCAAAGCACGTGGTCTGCCACAACCCGTCCGCCCGGCCCTTGCCCGCGAACGGCGGCACGATCAGATCGGCGGTCCCCTCCAGCGAAAAGCGCAGTTGCAGCCAATTTCCTGCCGCCGAAATGATCCGGGCGGTGATCGCGCTGACGCTGGCGGGAGGATGATCGGGATGGGGGATCAGGCGATACGTTTCCAAACGCGGTTCTTTCGTGCTAGGCGCGCGCCCGTAACCGAAAAGGCACCCATGACTTACAATTCCTCGCTGCTCCGCCTGCTTGCTGAACGCGGCTACATTCATCAGCTGACCGATGCCGAAGGGCTGGATGCCCTGGCGGCGAAGCAGGTTGTGCCGGGGTATATCGGGTTCGACGCGACCGCGCCATCGCTGCATATCGGCAGTCTGGTCCAGATCATGATGCTGCGCCGTCTGCAACAGACCGGGCACAAGCCGGTCGTGGTGATGGGCGGCGGCACCACGCGGATCGGCGATCCCACCGGGCGCGATGAAAGCCGCAAGATGCTGACCGATGAAGCGATCGAGGCCAACATCGCCTCGATCCGCACGATCTTTGCCAAGCTGCTGAAGTTCGGCGACGGGCCAACCGATGCCGTGATGGTCAACAACCACGACTGGCTGGGCAAGCTGGGCTATATCGAACTGCTGCAGGAAGTCGGCACGCACTTTACCGTCAACCGGATGCTGACGTTCGATTCGGTCAAGCTGCGGCTGGAACGCGAACAGCCGATGACGTTCCTCGAATTCAACTACATGATCCTGCAAGGGTATGACTTCCGCCACTTGTCCAAGACGATGGGCGTGCGGCTGCAAATGGGCGGGTCGGATCAGTGGGGCAATATCGTCAACGGGCTGGAACTGGGCCGCCGGATGGACGGGACCGAGCTGTTCGGCCTGACCACGCCGCTGCTGACCACGGCTGACGGCGGCAAGATGGGCAAGACGGCGGCGGGCGCGGTCTGGCTGAACGAGGATCAGCTGCCGGCCTATGACTTCTGGCAATACTGGCGCAACGTCGATGACCGCGACGTCGGCAAGTTCCTGCGCCTGTTCACCGACCTCCCGCTGGACGAGATCGCCCGGCTGGAAAGCCTGCAGGGGAGCGAGATCAACGCGGCCAAGATCGTGCTAGCCAATGAAGTGACCAGCCTGTGCCGCAGCCCTGAAGCCGCCAAGGCTGCCGAGGCGACCGCGTCCGCCACGTTCGCGGGTGGCGGCGTGGGGCAGAAACTGCCAGTGCTGGCGCTGCCCGCCGATGGCATCGGCCTGATCGACGCGCTGGTCGGCATCGGCTTTGCCGCCAGCCGGGGCGAGGCCAAGCGCCTGATCGCGGGCGGCGGCGCGCGAATCGACGGCGAGGCGGTGAGCGACGAGGCGCTGCACATCCCCGGCGGCGGCGAAGTGCGGATTTCGGCGGGGAAGAAAAAGCACGGCGTGCTGCGCCCCTGACCGGTATCGGGAACGGCCCATCAAGCTGGTGGCCCGCAATTGTGGTAAACAGACCGTTCCCGTCCGCTTTACCCTTTGTTGTGCTTTCCCCGGCACAAGGACCCTTGCTGTAACCACGCATGGAGGCCCTGCGGGCATGGGAGCCGGAGCTCAACTGACCGTCACCGATATGCGCCGCGCCACGCGGCATCCCGTCGATTACAACGTAATCGGCGAGCACCGGCGTCTGGGCGACGTGCATATCCATATCGTCAACCTGTCCGCGCACGGTTTCATGGCCGACGGTCCGCTGGACCTGTCGCGCGGGGAGCGCATCGTGATTCGCCTGCCCGAAGTTGGCCGGATCGAGGCGCATCTGATCTGGGCGACCGAAGATCGTTCCGGCTTCCAGTTCGAGCGAATCATCCGCCTGGATGATTTCATGCGGATGATCGACACGCTGCAACCCAACCCGCGCCTGCGCCGCAAGCGCTGAGGCGCACGGTTGCCGCGCGGCACAGCGCAACTTTACACAACCCAAGTATCTGACCGCTTGGCAAGCCGCGGGCGCGCTGCCATGCCCACGGCGTGAGTGAAGCTGTCCATCCCCTTCGCATCCGCGACTATCGCCTGATCTGGCTGACGCGGTTCCTGTCCGTCAACGCCACCGTGGCGGTGGTCGTGATCATCGGCGCGCAGGTCTATCAATATGCCCGCACCGTGGAAGGCATGGCCCCGAAAGAGGCCGCGTTCCTGCTGGGCCTGCTGGGGCTGGCGCAGTTCATCCCGTTCCTGCTGCTGACTCCGGTGGCCGGGCTGCTGGCCGACCGGCTTGACCGGCGGTTTGTCGCGGCCGCGTCCACTGCGGTCGATCTGGCCATCGCGCTGACCCTGGCGCTGGCCAATACGTTCGAATTTCTCAGCCTGCCGCTGCTGTTCACGCTGGCGGCGTGCCACGGCGGCGCGCGGGTGTTCATCGGTCCTTCGGTCAGCGCGATCATTCCCAATGTCGTCCCGGCAGTGAGCCTGCCGCGCGCGGTGGCGTTCAGCTCGATCGCCTGGCAAAGCGGATCGGTCATTGGCCCGACGGTCGCCGGATTCCTGCTCGCGGTCGATCCGGCCCTGCCATACTGGTATGCGGCAATCCTGCTGGTGCTGGGCATTTTCGCCGTTCTGGCGATCCGGCCGATCGCCATCCCGTCCCGATCCGATCTGCACCCCGTGCGGCAAATGGCTGAAGGCGCGCAATTCGTCTGGCGAGAGCGGTTCCTGCTGGGGTGTGTCACGCTGGACCTGTTTGCTGTGTTGCTGGGCGGCGCAACCGCAATGCTGCCAGCATTTGCCTATGACGTGCTGCACGTCGGCGATGAAGGGTTGGGCCTGCTGCGCGCGGCGTCCGGGCTGGGCGCGGCGCTTGTGGCGCTTTGGCTGGGCATCTTTCCGATCCACCGCAATGTCGGCCCCAAGATGCTGTGGGGCGTGGCGGTTTACGGGCTGGGCACGCTGATATTCGGCATTTCCACCAGTTTTCCGCTGTCGCTGGCCATGCTGGCCCTGCTCGGCGCGGCCGATCAGGTTTCGGTCTTTATCCGCAGCACGCTGATCCAGCTCAATACCCCGGACGACAAGCGCGGCCGCGTCTCTTCCATTTCCGGCCTCGCCATTTCCGCCTCGAACGAATTGGGCGAGATGCGCGCCGGCCTTGCCGCCGCGCTGCTCGGCCCGGTCTGGGCGGTTGCGCTGGGCGGCGCGGGGGCTATCGTGGTCACCGCGATCTGGACCGTTGTTTTCCCAGAACTGCGCAGGGCAAAAACCTTTGCGCCCCAATACCGCCAGAAGGAGCAGGTTCCATGAAGGCCGACAGCATTCTCGCCACCATCGGCAACACCCCTCACGTCCGCCTGGCGCGGATGTTCCCGGACCACGAAGTCTGGGTCAAGGTTGAACGCGCCAACCCCGGCGGGTCGATCAAGGACCGTATCGGCCTGGCCATGATCGAAGCCGCCGAAGCCGACGGCAGCCTGAGGCCGGGCGGCACCATCATCGAGCCGACCAGCGGCAACACCGGCATCGGCCTTGCCATGGCGGCGGCAGTCAAGGGCTACAAGCTGGTCCTCGTCATGCCCGAATCGATGTCGATCGAGCGCCGCCGCCTGATGCTGGCTTACGGCGCGACGTTTGACCTGACCCCGCGCGAAAAGGGCATGAAGGGCGCGCTGGAACGTGCGCACCAGCTGGTGCAGGACACCCCCGGCGCATGGATGCCGCAGCAGTTCGAAAACGCTGCCAACATCGCCGTCCATGTGCGCACCACCGCGCAGGAAATCCTGAACGACTTCCGTGACACGCCCATCGATGCGCTGATCACCGGCGTCGGCACCGGCGGCCACCTGACCGGCTGCGCCGAGGAACTGAAGCGCCACTGGCCGTCGATGAAGGCCTTTGCGGTGGAACCGGCGCTGTCCCCGGTCATCTCCGGCGGGCAGCCTTCCCCCCACCCGATCCAGGGCATCGGCGCGGGCTTCATTCCGGGCAACCTGCACACCCAGTCGATTGACGGGGCCATTCAGGTCGATGCCGCCGACGCCAAGGAAATGGCGCGCCGCTGCGCGCGCGAGGAAGGGATGCTGGTTGGCATCAGTTCCGGCGCGACGCTGGCCGCCATCGCCCAGAAGCTGGCCGATCTGCCCGCCGGCAGCCGGGTGATGGGCTTCAACTATGACACCGGTGAACGTTACCTCTCGGTGCCGGATTTCCTGCCGGAATGAGGTTGGCGGTGGGGCAGCTTAACACCTCCCCTTCCCCAACCACTTCGTCACCCCGGACTTGATCCGGGGTCCATCGGGCCGTTGGTTCAGTTTGTGGGGTCGAAACCATACGGTGCCGCACGGCTAACGACCGGCAAGCGCCGCCCTTGCGGCACGATGGACCCTGAAACAAGTTCAGGATGACGGCTTTGGAGGTTTTGGAGGCTTTGGAACTGAACCAATGACCCAGCTTGAACCCATCCCCTACACCGACCGCGACACCGCGCTGACCGGCTGGCTCGCCCGCCCGTCCGGCACCCCCCGCGCGGCGGTGCTGGTGTTCCCGACCATCGCCAACATGACCCCGGCCATCGAACGCCGCGCGGCGCTGCTGGCCGATGCCGGTTATCTCGCCCTGATCGCGGATTTCTATGGCGCGCCGGTCCCCAGCTTTGATGCAGCCCGCCCGCTGGCCGAGGCGTTACGCGCGGATGTCGATCATTACCGCACCCGGCTGGCCGCCGCGCTCACCGCCCTGCGCGGGCTGGACGCGGCGCAGGGCCTGCCACTCGCCGCCATCGGCTTCTGCATGGGCGGACAGGCCGTGCTGGAACTCGCCCGCGCGGGCGCGGATCTGGCGCTGGTTGCCAGCTTCCACGGCCTGCTCGATACCCAGCGCCCCGCCGCCGCGCCGATCACCCCGCGCATTCTGGTCTGCCACGGCGACGCCGACCCGATGGCCCCGCGCGAAGCGGTCATGGCGTTCTGGCAGGAAATGGACGCCGTCGCCGCGAACTGGCACTTCCACAGCTACAGCGGCGTCAAGCACGGCTTCACCGACCCCGGCAGCGACGCGCGCGGCTTGCCCGCCATCGCCTATGACCCCAGCGCCGACCGCCAAAGCTGGGCCGCGCTGATGGGCCTGCTGGACGAGGTTACGGGCTGAGCGTGGCGGTTGATCGGGACGCGGTGATCGCCTTTACGAAGGCGGTGCTGACCGGAGCCTTCGCCGCTGCGGCGCCATTCTTGCCGTTAAGCGCAGGGTTTGGCCTCAAGATACTAATCGATTTTGATGATCCTCGGGACGGCTTGTATGCTCCCCTTGTGGTGATTTACCCGCTGATCATCACCCTGCCAATCGTGCTGGGTGCGAGCATCCTGATTGGTTTGCCGCTCACCTACCTACTCAGCCGCATCAGACGCGAACAAGGCAAACATTATGTCGCGGCAGGTGCTCTGTGCGGAGGGCTACCTTTCGCCATCCTCTGGTTCTGGCTAGATGCTGGCGCGCTCTTCTTCTTCGCGCTGATCGGCGCATTCGGCGGCGGCGTAACCGGCTGGTCCTGGGGCCGCCACCGCGATGCCCTGATCGCCGCGCGCAATGCCGAGGATTAGGGCGCTCCGACCCCCGATTTTCCTACATCGCCGCCGCTTGCTACCTTCGCATCGGCTCTTTCAAACCGTAAACCCCTCACGCAAACGCGGGACGCGCCCAAAAGCACGCCCCGCGCATGACTTTTATCAACTAACCCCCCGAATCGAGCCGAATCAGGCGGTGGCAAACGCCTCCACCGGCAGCGCCATGACGCTGTCCGACCCGGTCTCGATCTTGCGGCGCAGCGCCCCGGCATCGGGGGTAAACCGCTCGCCATAATAGCGCGCGGTGGTCAGCTTGGCCTCATAGAACGCCGTGTCTTCCGCGCCCGCAGCCAGCGCCGCGCTGGCGGCCGTGCCCATCTTCAGCCACATGAAGCCCAGCGCAACGATGCCCATCAGGTGCATGTAATGATGCGCACCGGCGCCGACGTTGTTGGGGTTGGTCATGCCATTGGCCATGAACCACATCGTCGCCGCCTTCAGTTCGCCATTGGCCTTTTCAACCCCGGCGGCGAGGCTCGCCAGCGCCGGATCGGCCTTGGCCGCTGTGCAGGCGGCATCGACGTCGGCAAAGAACGCCTGCACCGCGCGCCCGCCGTTCAGCGCCAGCTTGCGGCCGACCAGGTCCATCGCCTGCACCCCGTTCGCGCCTTCATAGATCTGGGCGATCCGGGCATCGCGGACGAACTGGCTCATGCCCCATTCCTCGATGTAGCCGTGCCCGCCGAAGACCTGCTGCATGTTGACGCAGGTGTCGAAGCCCTTGTCGGTGCCGTAACCCTTCAGCACCGGGGTCAGCAGGCTGATCATGTCGTCGGCCAGCGCGCGATCTTCAGGCGTTTCGGCCTTGTGGCTCAGGTCGACCAGCAGCCCGCCCCACAGGTAGAACGCGCGCATCGCCTCGGTGAACGCCTTGGCGTCCATCAGCATCCGCCGCACGTCCGGGTGGACGAACAGCGTGTCGGCCTTTTCCTGCGGCTCGGCCGGGCCGGTCAGCGCACGGCCCTGACGGCGTTCCTGCGCATACTTGACCGCGTTCTGGTACGCGACTTCGGCCTGCGCCAGCCCCTGAATGCCCACGCCCAGCCGGGCCGCGTTCATCATGATGAACATCGCGGCGAGGCCCTTGTTTTCCTCACCCACGATAAACCCGGTCGCACCGTCATAGTTCATCACACAGGTCGCGTTGCCATGGATGCCCATCTTGTGTTCCAGGCTGCCGCACGACACCGCATTGCGCGCTCCGAGCGAGCCGTCGTCGTTCACCATGACCTTGGGCACGATGAACAGCGAAATGCCCTTGCTGCTTTCCGGCGCGCCCGGCGTCTTCGCCAGCACGAGGTGGATGATGTTGTCGGTCAGGTCATGTTCGCCCGCCGAAATGAAGATCTTGGTGCCGGTGATGGCATAGCTGCCATCGGCATTCGGCACCGCACGGGTGCGGATCAGGCCAAGGTCCGTGCCGCAGTGCGGTTCGGTCAGGTTCATGGTACCCAGCCATTCGTTGGTCACCATCTTGGGCAGATACTTCTGCTGCAATTCAGGCGAGGCCTTGGCCAGGATCGCCGAAACTGCGCCATGGGTCAGCCCCGGATACATCCCGAAGGCATGGTTGGCGGTGGCGACGAATTCCTCGACCACGAAGCCCAGCACGTGCGGCAGGCCCTGCCCGCCCCACTCCTCTGGCGAGGCCAGCGTGCCCCAGCCCGATTCGCGGTACTTGGCGAATGCTTCCTTGAACCCGTCCGGCGTGGTGACCGAACCGTCCGGATTGCGCACGCAGCCCTGCTGGTCGCCCGACTGGTTGAGTGGGGCGAGCACTTCGGAGGCAAACTTGCCGCATTCCTCGACGATTGTGTCGACCATTTCCGGGCCGGCGTTCGCGAAAGTCGGCAGGTGGGCATATTGCTCCAGCTTCAGCACTTCGTTGAGGACGAAGCGGGTGTCGCGGGCTGGTGCCTTGTAAACGGGCATGGGTAGATCCTTGATGCTGGAGAGAAATCAGCCGCGCCGGGCGGCCGGTTCGAGGTTTTCGATCAGCTTGATGAAATCGGACAGCTCGGCAATCGCGGCATCGATGTCTGCCCGTTGATCCTGCAGACGCTGGACCCGGTCGCGGCACCGCTGGATGGTGACCCGGCGCTGTTCGGCCCGGCCATCACCCAGATCGTAGAGATCGATCATCTCCTTGATCTCGGTCAGGCTGAACCCGACGTTCTTGGCCCGCATGATCCAGGCCAATCGCGCCCGGTCCCGCTTGGAATAGACCCTGGTCAGGCCAATCCGCGCCGGGGCAATCAGCCCCTCGTCCTCGTAAAACCGCAGCGCGCGCGCCGTCACGTCGAACTCCGCCGTCAGGTCGGAAATCGAGAACTGCTCACGCTGCAGGGCATCGGGACGATCAATGTGTGCGCCATCATGCGCGGCGGTGGTTGCGCCAGCTTGTTCCATGGCGTCGGGAATAACTTCCCTTTACGTAAGCGTCAATCGTTGACGGGTACGAGAGTATCCCCATCGAGGCGACGGTAAAAACAGGTCGGCGCTCCGGTATGACAGGCTGGTCCCTCCGGCTTGACCAGCAGCACCAGGGCATCCTGATCGCAATCGACCAGAATGTCGCGCACGCGAAGAAAATGACCGGATGTCTCGCCTTTGCACCACAATTTGCCGCGCGACCGTGAATGAAAATGCGCCAGCCCGGTTTCGCGGGTCTTCGTCAGAGCTTCCTCATCCATGAATGCCACCATCAGGACTTCACGACTGTCAACATCGCAGGCAACCGCCGTCAGCAGCCCATGGGCATCGAATTTTGGCAGGAACGCCCTGCCCTGCTCTCGCTCAAGTGTATCGGAATTGGCCATGATGGCCCTTTGTTGCACGATAACCACATGTGTCGACCAAAATCTGCCGCACGATGGCAACGTGCTTTCAATTTGCACGCCATTCACCGATTGAGGTGACGCGGTATGCATCCGCTGGACAGTCAATCGGCATAACAGCGCCATAGGCTCAGGTTCAGGGTTAGACCACAGTCCGAAACATCGGACTGCCGCATGAGGGATTGGGCTAGGCGATCGAGGGGGATCGCCGAACTGCGCAAGCAGGGCTCAGCGGTTTCGTCACGAGGGCGCCCGAGGCTATGCTTCGGGCGCTTTTCCTTTGTTTTCAGGTAACATCCAGCGCTTCATCCAGTACGCGGGCAAAACACGCGATCACCACTTCCTGAGCCCCGGCGCGAAGTAGCGCGCCGACGCAAGCATCGCTTGTTGCCCCACTGGTCAAGACGTCATCCACCAAAACAATACGGGCACCCTTGATTCTCATCGCCCGTCGCGGATTCACGGCAATCGCGCCGGACATGACCCGCGCTCTGGCCCGCCTGCCCAATCCGCCCAATGGCGGCGTAAGCTTATGCCTCACCAGGCCATCAACCATCAGGCCGGCATGCCGGATCGCAGCCAGTCTGCTCGCCAGCAAGGCGGCCTGGTTGTAACCGCGCCGCCAAAGCCGCCACCGGTGCAACGGTACCGGTATGATGATCCACTCCGGACCCACTCGTTCCGGCAACCGGGCGTTGATGAACCGGGCCAGCAACGGGGCAAGCGCGATACGCCCGCCGTGTTTGTATGCCAGCACCAGATTGCGCGACGCAGCGTTATAAAGCGTGCCGGCGGCAACCCCATGATGGCGCGGTGGATTCGCAAGGCATGGGGCGCAGATTGCACCTTCCGCAATGTTGGCGCTGAACGGTCGTTGGCATGATTGACAGCACGGTTCACCGGGGATTGCCAGTTCGCTCCAGCACGCGGAACAGACGCCCGACTGGTCAGTTATCCCGTTGCCGCACAGCGGACAGCGCGGAGGAAACACCAGATCGACGATCGGAACCAAGGCTGGAGGGATACGCATCGCAACCTTCTATCGCTTGCGCCCGTGTCGCCCGCAAGGCAGGAACGCGGCATGAACCGCCAGACCCCTCCACACGTTTTCTCTGCCAGACGCCGCAATGCAGTTCGCCAGCGGGGGCGCTTGCTGCAAACGCGCCCAGCTGCCGCACACTATCTGCTGGACGACATGGTAGAGGATGTACTTGAACGTCTGGCATTCTTGCGAACCGAGCCGCGTCGAGCCTTGATCATCGGGGATTGGACGGGGGTGCTGGCAGGGGCTTTACGCGCGGCGGGCGGTTCCGTGAGCGAAGCCGAACCCTCTGCCGATTTCTCCGAGGAGTTGCCGCTTCCGGAAGCCGGATTTGACCTGATTGTCAGCCTGTGTGCACTGGATACGGTCAACGATTTGCCAGGTGCTTTGATCCACATCCGCAACGCGCTCGCTCCGGGCGGACTGGCCATTGCCAGCCTGATGGGTGCTGGCTGTCTGCCCAACTTGCGGGCCGCTATGCTCGCCGCCGATGGCGATCGCCCTGCGCCGCGGCTCCACCCAATGGTTGATGTGCGGGCGGGCGGGCAACTGTTGCAGCGCGCGGGATGGTCAGACCCGGTAATTGACAGCCGCCCGCTCGACGTTCGCTTTAGCTCGCTTGATAGCCTGGTCGCAGACCTTCGGGCACAGGGGCTAACCAATGTTCTCAACCGACCTGGCCCAGCCCTGACCCGCGAGGCACTTTCCACCGCACGTACCGCGTTCGGGGTACGCACGGTGGAGCGATTCGAGATCCTGACGCTATCCGGATGGCGCCGCTAGCGCAGCGCTGCCTGTGCAGCTGCCAACCGCGCGATCGGCACGCGGAACGGCGAGGCACTGACGTAGTCCAGCCCAACCTGCTCGCAGAATGCGATCGATGCCGGATCGCCGCCGTGTTCGCCGCAAATCCCCAGCTTGATGTCAGGCCGGGTCTTGCGCCCGCGTTCCACCGCCAGTTCGACCAGCTGGCCGACGCCTTCGATGTCGAGGCTAACGAACGGATCACGCGGGTAGATGCCCTGTTCGACGTAGGGGCTGAGGAACTTGGCGGCGTCATCGCGGCTGACACCCAGCGTCGTCTGGGTGAGATCGTTGGTTCCGAAGCTGAAGAATTCGCCCACTTCGGCAATTTCCCCGGCCATCAGGGC